>NZ_JBIUZU010000009.1:0-258804 GCF_044745225.1 Pandoraea sp. NPDC087047 | reverse complement strand
GGAATCAGCACCCACTCCGGCAATAGCATCACGGCCTGGCACTAGTATCAGCACCCGCACCCGCACCCGCACCCGCACCCGCACCCGCACCCGCAACAGCAACAGCAACAGTACGACACCGATACAGCACGGGTGTCTCGAGCTTGTTCTGCGCAAGCGGTTTTAGTGGTTTGGCCGCCAGGATTCAGTTTCTACACGTCGCAGAATCTCGCATCAGAACCATTCGCGGTTCGTATTCGCGGCAGGTTTAGCGCTTGATGGCCGTTACCTCTGTGTTCGATTAGGACGGTTGTGGATCGTGTATCTGCACCGCTGGCTCTTCACGCTCTGGGGCGAAGTTCGGCTCGCTACGCTAGTAGATTGCGGGTCTGAACTGTCGAGATTTGTCCTTTTCCTTCAAGTCGTTCCCACCCCTCTTTTCTTTCACAAAGCAGCTTGATGCTGCTGCCGATTCGGTACTTGGGCATTCACACTGTCGCATCCGCAGCACGAAGTGAAATTGCGGGTGGATCGAGTTGCATTTCTCGCTTAGCATTCGGCCACGGGGTTAGTGGTAGTTCGGAGAGTGAAACGGATGGGGAATCAGAGTCGAAGTAAGCGCCATGCAACGTGGCGTGTTGGGATGGTGTGCATTAGTGCGGCTGCAATTATCTGGGGGATTGGCGGGTGTGCTTCGCCGGGAGCGTCGTCGACACAGGCCTTGGCTTCCGCCGCACCGGCATACAGCGATGAAATCGCGCCCTTTTCAGCGGCAGTGAATTCCGATGGCCTTCCGCCGCGATGGGAAGCCTATCTTGTAACGCGCAATAAGCGGCTCACCCATTACGAACAGACTACCGATAGTGACGGGATCGCCGTGATCCGAGCCACTGTCGACGAATCGGCGTCCGGGATCGCTCAGAAGCTAGACATTCCGGTGTACCCCGGGACAAAGTTATCGTGGCGCTGGCGAGCGGATGCCATGCCCACCAACGCAGACATTCGGACAAAACGATTCGACGATGCCCCTGTGCGCATAGCGCTCGCCTTTGATGGCGATCCGAGCAAACTCACCGTTCAGGATCATATGCACAGGGAATTGGCCCGTATGGTGAGCGGTCGAGAACTGCCGTTTGCGACGCTGATGTACACGTGGGGAGATGATAAATTCGCGGCAAACGAAGTCGTCCGCAATCCCTATACCGCACGTATTCGTTCCATTGTCGTCGAGCGCGGAGACGATCAACTTGGTAAATGGCAGACGTATTCTCGCGACATTGTGAAGGACTACGAGAAGGCGTTTGGTGAACCTCCAGGACGTTTGGTCGGCATTGCCATCATGAGCGATGGCGATAACACGCAATCCAAATTCACAGCCTGGTACGGCGATATTCATCTGGATACGGACGGCATTCCAACTACAACAGCCGCCAAATAGTCCAATTGACGTCATGGCAAAAAAGCCGGCAAATTGCCATTGCCGGCTTTTCTATTTCGATCCGATTTTCAGGAACAAAGTTGCTTACTGATTGCGCTCGAAATACGTTTCGACCAGTTTGACCCAGTAGGTGCCACCGAGCGGCAGCAGGTCATCGTTGAAATCGTAACTGGCGTTATGCAGATTGCACGGACCGAGGCCGTGCCCCGTATCCCGGTGCGTACCATCACCATTCCCGATGAAGACATAGGCGCCCGGTTTTTCGAGCAGCATGAACGAGAAGTCCTCGGCACCCATCGTCGGCTCAACCTTGTCGTTGACGTTTTCGTCGCCGACGACCTGACGCATTACGTCCGCACACAATGCGGCCATACCCGGTTCGTTGATCGTCGGCGGATAGTTGCGGTGGAACTCGATTTCCGCCGAGCAACCCAGCCCCTTGGCGACGAATTCGGAAATTTCGCGAAGGCGAGTCTCGATCAGATCCAGAACCTCGATCGAGAACGTGCGAATCGTGCCACCCAACCATGCCAGGTCCGGGACAACGTTCGTCGCGTCGCCCGCATGGATCTGCGTGATGGAAAGGACGGCGGCGTCGATCGGCCGCTTATTACGCGTGATGATGCTTTGCAGAGCTTGTGCGACCTGCACCGCCGCAATCACGGGGTCGATCCCCGCATTCGGGATACCTGCGTGAGTGCCCTTGCCGCGAATCGTGATCTTGAATTCGTTGCTCGAGGCCATCATTGGTCCTGGCGTGACAGCGAACGTGCCGGTCGGCACGCCCGGCCAGTTGTGCATGCCGAACACCGCCTGCATCGGGAAGCGCTCGAACAACCCATCCTTGATCATTTCGCGCGCGCCACCGCCGCCCTCTTCTGCGGGTTGGAAAATCAGGTAGACGGTGCCATCGAAATTGCGATGCTTCTGAAGATATTGCGCTGCAGCAAGTAGCATGGCCGTGTGACCGTCGTGGCCACAAGCGTGCATTTTCCCTTCGTGCTTCGACGCGTGTTCGAACGTGTTGGCCTCGTGAATCGGCAAGGCGTCCATGTCGGCGCGCAGACCGATCGCGCGGTCGCTGCTGCCATTCTTGATGACGCCGACGAGACCGGTCGTACCAAGTCCGCGATGAATGGGAATGCCCCACTTGGTCAACGTATCTGCGACCACATCGGAGGTGCGCTTCTCTTCGAAGCACAGTTCGGGGTGAGCGTGAATGTCGCGTCGAATGGTCTGGATTTCACCGCGAGCGGCGTCGATTTCTGGGATGAGCTTCATGACGGGGTTTCCTGCTGAGCGCAATGGCTCATCTTACCCCTAATGGCCGGGTCTGACACCTCGGTCGGAAATGTCCGAGAGGCGCATCAGAAGGACCCGAAAAATGTCGGAAGCCCCCGTGTGGCGGGGCGAGGCAAGGGTGAAAGTAATACAATATCGCCAGCGTCCCACCTTTGCCGGACGCAGCAATTCGGTAGAGAGGAGTAGTTTGATGACGACCAATACCCGCGTCGTTCGGGCCGCATGTCCGCATGACTGTCCCGACACGTGTGCGTTGCATGTGACGGTGGAAAATGGCGTCGCGATCAAGGTCCAGGGGGATCCGGACCATCCGACGACCAAGGGTGTCCTGTGCACGAAAGTCTCTCGATACACGGAACGAACCTATCATCCGGACCGTCTGCTGCATCCGCTCAAGCGCGTCGGTCCGAAGGGCAGCGGCCAATTCGTCCAGGTCAGTTGGGACGAAGCGCTCGACGAGATTGCTACCCGGCTCGCGGCAATCGCGGCACGCGAGCCCGAAGCGATTCTGCCGTACAGCTATGCGGGCACGATGGGCTTCGTTCAGGGCGAATCGATGGCCGCGCGGTTTTTCAATAAAGTGGGCGCGTCCGATCTCGATCGCACCATCTGTGCCAGTGCGGGTGCCGCAGGGATGCGATACACCTACGGGGCTGGCGTCGGAATGCACGTCGAGCATTTCGTCGACAGCAAACTGATCCTGATTTGGGGCAGCAACCCGATTACATCGAGCGTCCATTTTTGGGCCATCGCGCAGGAGGCGAAGCGTCGAGGGGCGAAGTTGATTGCCATCGACCCATACCGGTCGCTCACTGCTGAAAAATGCCATCAGCACATTGCGCTGCTACCGGGCACGGACGCTGCCCTGGCACTTGGCATGATGCACATCCTGATCGCTGAAGATCGGGTCGATCACGAATACATTGCGCGGCACACGGTGGGCTACAACGAGCTCAAGGAGCGGGTGCGGCGGTACACACCCGCTCGCGTGGCCGAGATCTGCGGCATTAGCGAAGAGACGATTACGACACTTGCACGCGAGTATGCGAGCGCGAAGCCCGCGGCGATCCGGTTGAATTACGGCATGCAGCGCGCCAAGGGCGGTGGTCAGGCAACGCGCGCGGTGGCGTGTCTGCCGGCGTTGATCGGTGCCTGGCGTGATCCGGCGGGCGGCATGCTGATGTCGACGTCCGGCTACGCGCCGGTGAATACCCTGGCGCAAGCTCGCCCGGATCTGCGGCCGCGACAGGACAAACCGGCACGTGTGGTGAACATGAGTGCGATCGGGGATGCCCTTTGCCACTCCGGCAACGAAACCTTCGGCCCGAAGATCGAGGCGCTGGTGGTCTACAACAGCAACCCGGTGGCTGTGGCACCCGAATCGAGCAAGGTGGCGGCCGGCTTCGGCCGCGAGGATCTCTTCACCGTGGTGCTGGAACATTTCCAGACGGATACCGCTGATTATGCGGACTTCGTGTTGCCGGCCACGACGCAACTCGAGCATCTCGATATTCATAAGGCCTACGGTCACACCTATTTGTTGGCGAACAATCCCGCGATTGCGCCGCTCGGTGAGGCCAAACCGAACTCCGAGATCTTCCGCCTGCTGGCCAGACGTATGGGGTGGGATGAGCCTTGTTTCTCCGACACGGACGATCAACTAGCGGCGCAATCGATTCGCTGGAACGACGCCCGGATGGCGGGCAGCGACTGGGAAACACTCAAGCGCGATGGCTGGATTCGCTATGACTTGCCCGAGGCGCCGTTTGCAAACGGACAGTTCTACACGCCGTCCGGCAAGTGCGAGTTCTACTCGGAGCGAATGCGGCAAGAAGGATTTGATCCGTTGCCGGATTGGGTGCCGCCTTACGAGTCGGTCGCCAGCAACCCCGAGTTGGCTGCACGTTATCCGCTCGCGATGATTTCGCCACCCGCACGTAACTTCCTGAATTCGAGCTTCGTGAACGTCGATAGCCTGAGGGCAGCCGTGGGAGAGCCGACGCTGGATATTCACCCGGCGGATGCGGGACCCCGAGGCATCGTGGACGGCGTGGGCGTACGTATTTTCAATGACCGTGGCACGTTGAACGCCAAAGCGCGAGTCACCGAGAAAGCGCGCGAAGGTGTTGTTGTCGGTCTATCGATCTGGTGGAAGAAACTTGCCCCGGACGGGAAGAATGCCAACGAGGTGACGAGTCAGCAGCTCACCGATCTTGGACGAGCCCCGACGTTCTACGACTGTCTGGTCGAAGTCGCCCCGGTGTGAGTCCACTCATTCAGCACCAATGCCGAGGAGCCCCGCGATGCCGATCTCATCAGCGAAACTCCTGCGGTGGGCGCTTCGTGTGATTGCAAGTGTCTCCGGATTGGGCTTATTGATGGGCCTGCCCGGATGCGGGCAAGTCGGTTATTACGCCCAGTCGATCAACGGACATTTCACGATGCTGCATGAAGCGCAGCCGGTGGCCGATTTGCTCGCGGATTCCTCGATCGACCCACGTCTGCGCGCGAGGCTTGTCGAGGCGGAGCAAATTCGCAGCTACGCGGTGACGGCGCTCGGGGAGCCGGATAATGGCAGCTACCGGAGTTACGCCGATATCAAGCGCCCCTTTGTCGTCTATAACGTTTTCGCTGCCCCTACGCTTTCGCTGAAGCTTCATGAGTCATGCCTGCTGGTCGTGGGGTGCGTAGAGTACCGGGGCTACTATTCCCGTGATTCTGCGGAAGCCTACGCGGCAGAGTTGCACCGCGATGGATGGGAGACGTTCGTTGCCGGGATTCCCGCCTACTCAACGCTGGGGTACTTCGACGATCCGCTGCTAAACACCTTCATCTATCTTCCTCGCGCAGAAGTGGCGCGCATGATTTTCCATGAACTCGCCCACCAGATTCTGTTTGTGCGAGGGGATACCGCGTTCAACGAGTCCTTTGCGGTGACGGTTGAGACTGTCGGCGTGCGGCGCTGGCTAGCGGCGCATCCCGACGCCGCGATAGAGTACGAGCGGTACGACGCTCATCGGCGTCAGTTCCGAAAGTTGGTGGACGGTTATCGCCAGCGTCTTGAATTGCTTTACGGCAGTTCGGAGCCGGACGCGGAGAAAGCGGCGAAAAAGGATGTCTTATTCATCAGCATGCGAGCTGACTATGAGGCATTGAAAGCGTCGTGGGGCGGTTACAAAGGCTTCGATCTGTGGTTTGCCACCGATTTGAACAACGCCAAGATCGGGTCTTTCGCCACCTACAACCAATGGGTGCCGGCGTTCATGGCCTTGCTGGCGCAAGAGAACGACGATTTGCCCAAATTCTACGCAGCTGTCAAAGCCATGTCGAAACGGCCTGAGACCGAGCGAAACGCGTCACTCGCCGCCCTGGATCGCACTCCAGCCGCGTCCGCGGCCCGCACGTTGATGGATACGCCGATGCAGGCGGTGCGGTAAGCCATTCGAAAGGTGGCTCGGAGAATGGTCCTAACGCGACTCGATTTACGAGCGGTGCACCAGATGGTGGGACACGCGGGGTAATCAACGAATCGACACGGCGTTGCGGTCACCGAGAGAGGGGCGAATTCGTCCGTGTGAGCGTCTCGCCACCGCATTCCAACGGTGGTCGATAGATGTGATGACGGACGCGCTGGTCTCGGTGAGCAGGCTGTGCCATAGCGCGTGCGTGTCGAATCAAACCGGCCAAGTGCGATGCCACAGGCGAAGCGGTGTTCGATTGGCATGGGGACACGCTTTTTGCGCTCGGATAGCTGCGTCATGACGTGCGTGCCGATTCGAACCGGTCAAGTTCGATACCGCCGGCGAAACGGCATTAGATGGGTATGGGGGCGGACACGCCCTCTTACGGTCAGATAGGCGTGTCGTAGCGTGCATGCCGATCTGACCTGGCCAAATCAATATCACAAGCGAAACCGTACTTGATGGGCGCGGGGGCATGCTCTTTGCGGCCAGATAGCTGCGTCATAACGTGCGTGCCGATTCGAACCCGTCAAGTTCGAGGCCACCCCACAGGTGAAACGGTCATCTCAGTGTCGTTACGCGATCACTGACTTCAAATTACCCAGCAGTGCATAAAGCTGTTGTTGCTGCGCTTCCGGAAGTTGTCCAAGGCGCTGTTCTATCCATTCCTCATGGGCACGCGCCATGTTGGAGAACGCCTTTTGGCCGCGCGGAGTGAGTTTGATCAGAAACGCGCGACGGTCGTTGACGACGATCTCACGTGCCACCCAGCCTTCCTTCTCCAACTGATCGGTGATGCCGGTGACATTCCCGCCGGTGACCATCATTCGTTTGCTCAGCTCGCCCATCTTCAACCCTTCGGGATGACGATCGAGCTGTGCGAGCAAGTCGAAGCGCGGCAGCGTGCAATCGAATTCCTGACGCAAGCGCGAGCGGATATCCGTCTCGATCAAGTTGGCGCACGTCAGTAGCCGCAGCCAAAGGCGCAGCGCATCGTGCTCACGATCGTGGGCTCGCGTTTCGAGATCGAGAGAGTCGGAGTCGGCGAGGCTCATGGTGGGGGGGGAGAAAATTTACAGTATGGAAATTTTAGGTTTGAAATAAATGCTTGGTCAAGCTGGGGACGTTCCGATGTTCGGGGCAAATCGGGACGAGAGCCTCCGGCAGAAGCGCAGTCTCGGCCCAATAGCCGTGGAGTGACAGCGCAGAGCGGCAGTAGCACGGCTGCCTCAATAAAAAAAGGGCACCCGAAGGTGCCCTTTCGTCAAAGCCTAAGTGACAGAAACTGTCAGCTTAGAACTTGTGACGGATACCAGCCGTGACTGCGAACTGGTTGGCGCTCGAGCTGGCCGGTTGACCGTTCAGCTGAGCCCACGAACCGTTCGAAGCGTGTTGCCAGTTGCCGACCAGGTACGTGTCCGTGCGCTTCGACAGGAAGTAGTCGACGCCCAGGTTGACTTGGTGCCACTTCGGCGACACTTCAGCACCACCGGCGCTCGAGTACAGGGTCGTAGCAACGCCACCGTTCAACTTCGACCACGTGTACGTGTACGATGCGCCCAGTTGCAGAGCCGGCGTCAGCATGTACTTGGCGTTGGCTTCGATGTTGTCGAACTTCCAGCTACCACCAACCAGCGGCGTGTAGTCGAACTTCGAGTGGCTGTACACCAGGCCGAACGTTGCCGGACCGAATGCGAACGAACCGCCAGCTGCGTAGACTTGTTGCTTGTCCACGACGCTCGTCGTTGCAGCCGTACCAACCGTACCGTTGTTGAATGCACCAACTTCGTTCAGGTTGGCGTAGTCACCGTTGATAGCACCAGCCGTGCCGTTACCCGGCGAGCCGATGTACAGGTAACCAGCACCCAACGTCAGCGGGCCGTTGGCGTAGCCGAGGCCAGCCGACCATGCGCGGTTGTTAGCGAAGCCGCTGCCGCCGCCGTTGTTAGCTTGGTTCGAGAAGCCATACAGGCCGCCGAACGAGAAGCCCGAGTAGTTGGCGCTCGTGTACTTGACCGAGTTGTTGATACGGAACGAGTTGTTCAGGTTGTCGTTGTCGAACGGGTGAGCGCCCGAGAACGTTGCCCATTGGCTACCAACAGCCAGCGGACCAACGAAGTCAACCACGGAGTCGTACTGACGACCGATCGTGACCGTACCAGCCGTCGTGCTGCTCAGACCAACGTAGGCTTGACGACCGAACATGCGGCCACCTTGACCCAGCGTGCCGTTGCCCAGCGAGAAGCCGTTTTCCAAGACGAAGATCGCCTTCAGACCGCCGCCCAGATCTTCAGCACCCTTCAGGCCCCAGCGCGAACCTTGCAGGTTACCGTTGCTGAACTTGAAGTTCTTCGAGCCGTTGGTGGTGTTGGCGTTGTAGCCAGCGTTAACTTCGTTGCTGGTGTAGGTCAGGCCAGCATCGATGATACCGTACAGGGTCACGCTGCTTTGTGCGTGAGCAGCGCCAGCGAATGCGCCGAGCACACCCAGAGCGAGAAGCGACTTTTTCATTGAGTGATCTCCAAAGGATTGTGAGATTTGTTTAACAAGGTCACTAGTGATAACGTCCTTGCTAATCAACTTCGCGAGAAGTTGGACGTAATGTAACAAATTCACTTTGGGCGGCAAAGGAAAAGGCCGGTTTTACGCGGGTTTGCGACGGGTTTTGTTTCGTTTACGCAACAGCCCGGGAACCGGCGTCCGGCGGGGATTTCGCGCGTTTGCGCCCGCGCAAGGCACGCCGGATAAAGGGGCGTATCATCGGCGGCGGACCCGAAAGAATCGTCCAGCGTTCCACATTGTGAAAGATTTAAGTGAGTTGAAAGTACGATGTTCTCCGACAGTCTGATCTCCGAACTTGACCGTGGCCTGCGAGCGATTGCGGGTGTCACGCAAGCGTCTCGCCCGACTCCCACGGTGCTCTCATCCCCGGATAGTGATGTTGCCGCTGGCGACGACGTATTGACGCCGCAAGAGCGTCGTCACGTGGCGGGACTCATGCGGGTGAATCACGTTGGCGAGGTTTGCGCACAAGCGCTGTATCAGGCGCAGAAGCTGGCGACGAAGCGTTCCGAGTTGCGGGCCGCGTTCGAGCATGCGGGCAAGGAAGAGGAAGATCACCTTGCGTGGACGGCGCACCGCCTCTCGGAGCTCGGCTCGCGCCCGAGTCTCCTCAATCCGCTGTGGTACGCCGGCGCATTTGCCATCGGCTTCGTGGCAGGAAAGTGCGGCGACAACGTGAGTCTGGGCTTCATGGCGGAGACGGAGCGTCAGGTCGAACACCATCTGGATAGCCACCTGGACGATCTGCCGCCGCACGATCTGCGCTCGCGCGCCATCGTCGATCAGATGCGTCTCGACGAAATCGAGCACGGGCAGGCCGCGCGCGATGCCGGCGGGATCGAATTACCGGTGCCGGTGCAGCGTGTGATGCGCGCGGCTGCCAAGGTCATGACGACGACCGCCTACTATATATAGAGCGTTTGCAACGTCCCCCCGAAAGACCCCTACCTCCCGAGTCGATTTCCCTCCGCGCAGCGTGTGCCGACAGGCAATTGCCAGGCTTTGGCACGGCGTGAGCGCGCACTACCCGGTATCGATAGTGATGACGGGCCTCCCGCGAGGTGACGCCCAAATTTTGAGGTTCCACTTTCACTATCGCGGTTATGTCTTTAATTTTCCTGACAAAATTTCGTTTTCCTGCTTTAGGAAAGTGAGCTAAGTCATTGTTCTGTCTGGCAAATTCCCCCCTAAAAAAGGGCGAAAGGCTTGACCGCCCATACACTCTCCTCTAAAGTGGGAAATAGTGTGAGAAAGTGTATTTTTGTGTGGTGTAAGGCACTAAATCTTTCTCTTTCGGCATGACGGGCAAGCGGACGAAACCTCACGGGAGCGCGCGTGTTTCAGGGAGCCTCGGCACTTTCACTGGATGCAAAGGGACGGATGTCGATTCCGGCCCGGCATCGTGACGTGCTTCAGGGCGGCGCTGAAGGCAAGGTGACGATCACCAAGCACCCTGACGGTTGTCTGCTGCTGTTCCCGCGTCCCGAATGGGAGATCTTCCGCGGCAAGATCGCCGCACTGCCGATGGACGCGCACTGGTGGCGACGCATCTTCCTGGGCAACGCAGCCGACGTCGAGCTGGATTCGGCGGGGCGTGTTCTGGTGGCGCCCGAGTTGCGCGCTGCCGCGGGCATGGACAAGGAAGTCATGCTGCTGGGCATGGGCAGTCATTTTGAACTCTGGGATGCCGCGACGTATGCCGCCAAGGAACAGGCGGCGATGGCGCAGGGTATGCCGGAAGCACTGAAAAACTTCACTTTTTGACAGATCAGGTGGTCCGACGAGCATGGCGCACGCGGTGGAAACGGTAATGCAGCACCGCACGGTCCTGCTAGAGGAGGCCGTGGATGCCTTGCTATGGCGCGACGATGGCGTATACGTCGACGGCACATTCGGCCGCGGCGGGCATAGTCGCAGGCTACTTGAGCGGCTGGGCGCCAAGGGGAGGCTGATCGCATTCGATAAGGACCCCCAAGCGATCGCGGAGGCGGCAAAAATTGCCGATCCGCGATTTTCGATTGAGCACGACAGCTTCGCGACTTTGCGCGAGGCGCTGGCCCGGCGCGGTATCGACAAGGTGTCGGGCGTTTTGCTGGACCTGGGCGTTTCGTCGCCGCAGTTCGACGACCCGGCGCGCGGATTCAGTTTTCGTTTCGACGGCCCGCTCGACATGCGCATGGATCCCACGCGCGGCGAGTCGGCTGCCGACTGGCTGGCCCGGGCAACGCTGGAAGAAATGACGGAGGTCATCAAGGACTATGGGGAAGAACGGTTTGCTTTTCAGATTGCAAAGGCGCTTGTTGCTCGCCGGGCAAACGCCGATAGCCTCGGGCCACTCGTCAGCACTCGTGAGCTTGCCCAGATCGTGGCGGGCGCCGTCAAGACCCGTGAGAAGGGCAAGGACCCGGCAACACGTACCTTTCAGGCTCTACGGATTCACGTCAATCAAGAGCTTGCGGACTTGCAGATAGCACTCGACGTAGCGGCCGATGTCCTCGAAACGGGAGGCAGACTCGTGGCGATCAGCTTTCATTCGCTGGAAGACCGTATCGTGAAGCGCTTCATGCAAGCGCGCTCGAGCGCGCCGGTGGTGGATCGCCGCGTGCCCCTGCGCGCCCACGAGATCCCCGAGCCGCCTTTCAAGGCCAGCCGCAAGATCAAGCCGTCCGCCGTTGAGGTGGAGGTCAACCCCCGTTCGCGCTCGGCGATCATGCGGGTCATGGAGCGGGTGTCGACATGAGCCGGCTCAATATTCTTCTGCTCGCGCTGCTCATCGGCTGCGCACTCTCGCTGATCAACGCGCAGTACCGCGCCCGCGGCACGTTCGTCGAGTTGAATCGCGAGCAGGCGCTCGAGCACCAGTTGCTGCAGGACTGGGATCGTCTTCAGTACGAGCAGAGCGCACAGAGCAAGAGCGCCCGCATCGAGAGCGTGGCGCGCAGCGACCTGAAGATGCAGGCTGTCTCACCGGGCCGCACGCAGTATCTTTCCGCACCGGCCGGCGGTTCGGGGGCGATGGTGGACGTGCCCGTGCCGACCGCGAGCGCCGCATCCGCCCCTGCAAGCGGAGGCAAGCGATGAATCGCCGCAAGGACGCCAAGGCCAAGACCAAGGATGTGCAGTTCTCTGCCAGCCCGGTCCTGTCCGTGCGTCTGCCGATGTGGCGCTCGAAGATGCTCGTCTTCGTGATCTTCGGCGCGTTCGCGTCGCTGGTGGCGCGCGCCTTCTGGATTCAGGGGCCGGGTAACGGCTTCTATCAACGTCAGGGCGAGAGCCGTTACGAACGCACATTGGAGATGTCCGCCACGCGCGGCAAAGTGTTCGACCGTAACGGACAGGTGCTTGCCACCAGTCTGCCCGTCAAGGCCATCTGGGCCATTCCCGAAGATGTACCCGACGACGTGTCGGCAGAGCAGGTTCGCCAGCTCTCGCGTCTGCTCGAGATGAGCGAGTCGGATCTGCGACGCAAATTCAATCAGGAAAAGAGCTTCGTCTATGTGAAGCGCCAGGTGCTGCCGGATGTCGCCAGGCAAGTCGCCGAGCTCGATATCCCGGGCGTGTACCAGCGCAAGGAATACAAGCGCTTCTACCCCGAAGGCGAGATCGCGGCGCACGTGGTCGGCTTCACGAACGTCGAGGATATCGGACAGGAAGGCGTCGAGCTGTCGATGCAGAAGGATCTGGCCGCCACGCCCGGTAGCCGTCGCGTGATCAAGGATCGCCTGGGGCGCGTGGTCGAGGATATCGACATCCTGGCGCAGCCGCGCGACGGTCACGACATCACGCTGTCGATCGACAGCAAGATCCAGTTTCTCGCCTACAGCGAACTCAAGGACGCCATCGAGCGCACTGGCGCGAAAGCCGGCAGCGCCGTGGTGCTCGACGTGCGCACGGGCGAAGTGCTCGCGCTCGCCAATCTGCCCACGTACAACCCCAACAATCGCACCAACCTGACCGGCGCGCAGTTGCGCAACCGTGTCATTACCGACACGTTCGAGCCCGGTTCGATCATGAAGCCGATCACCGTCGCCGCCGCGATCGAGAACGGCTACGTGAAGCCGACCTCGACGGTGATGACCACCGGCCGGGCCAACTTCTTCGGCGCGAACATCACGGACACGCACGATTACGGTCTGCTCACCGTGGCCGGCGTCATCCAGAAGTCGAGCAACATCGGCACGGCGAAGATCGCGTTGCAGATGAAGCCGCAGGAAATGTGGGACATGTTTACCAGCGTCGGCCTCGGGCAGGCCCCGAAGCTCGGTTTCCCTGGCGCTGTGGCGGGGCGTCTGCGTCCGGCCAAGAGCTGGCGTCCCATCGAGCAGGCGACGATGGGTTACGGCTACGGCCTGTCGGCCTCGCTGATTCAGTTGGCTCGCGCCTACACCGTTTTCGCGCACGACGGCGAGTTGCTGCCGATCTCCATCTATAAGACGGATGGCAGTGTCGTAAAGGGCACGCCGGTGATTTCTCCCGCGACGGCACGCGAAGTGCGCAAGATGCTTGAGATGGTGACGTCGCCCGGCGGCACTGCCACGCGCGCCCAGGTGATCGGCTATCGCGTCGGCGGCAAGACCGGTACGGCGTACAAGCAATCGGGCAAGGGATACGACAAGAGCAAGTACCGGGCATCGTTCGTCGGCATGGCGCCGATGTCGGAGCCGCGCATCATCGTGGCGGTCACGCTCGATGAGCCGGGACGCGGTTCGCATTACGGCGGTGTGGCCGCCGGTCCGGCGTTTGCCGCCATTGTCGGCGGTACGCTGCGTGCATTGAATGTGGTGCCGGATTCGCCGGTGACGAAGCTCGTCGTGAGCGACAAGGTGGAGGAGAGCGAGCCATGGGCACCGTGACCCCGACACCGCAAAACCCCGCCACGTTCGCCCTGGTCGCGGACGCCACCGATCGCGCCGCGCTCGCGCAGGTGTGGGACTGGCTGCGCCGCACGGTGCCGGCTGGCGCCACGTTGCAGGCGGATAGCCGTCGGGTGACGCCGGGCGATGTGTTCGTGGCGTATGCGGTCAAAGGCGCCGACAGCCGGGGCTTCATTGCCGACGCCGTCGAGCGAGGGGCGGCGGCCGTGCTCTGGCAGAGCGACGATTTCACGTGGCCGGCATCGCTGACCAGTCTCGCGAACGTGCCGCAATTCGGCGTGCCGCGTCTGGATTGGCTGGCGGGCCCGCTGGCGGCGCTGTGGTACGGCGAGCCGAGCGTCGGCATGACGATGCTGGGCGTGACGGGCACGAACGGCAAAACATCGTGCAGCCAGTGGCTGGCACAACTTCTGTCGAAGACGAACGTGCGCAGTGCCGTGATCGGCACGCTGGGCAGTGGCTTCCCGGGACATCTGACGGTGACGGGCTTCACCACGCCCGACGCCGTTCAACTGCAGCGCAGCCTCGACGACCTGCGCGCACAAGGCGCTGCGGCGGTTGCAATGGAGGTGTCGTCGCACGGGCTGTATCAAGGGCGTGTCAATGGGGTGGCGTTCGACGTCGCCATGTTTACCAATCTGACGCAGGACCATCTCGACTACCACGGCACGATGGCCGAGTACGAGGCGGCCAAGACACGTCTGTTCGACTGGCCGGGTCTGAAGGCGGCTGTCATCAATCGCGACGACGCGATGGGGCAACGCCTGCTGGCGCGCCTGGCCGGGAAGACGCCGGTCTTCGAGTACGGCATTCACGGCGCGGCGGCATCGGCGCATGGCAACCGCGTATTGCGGGCAGAAGATATCCGCGCGACGACGGCGGGCACGCGCTTCATGCTGCACATCGACGACCAGAGTCAGCAGGTCACGGTGCCGCTGATCGGTGAATTCAACGTGAGCAACGCGCTCGCTGTGCTGGGCGCGGCGCTGGCCGCCGGTGTAGCGCAGGACGCGGCGATTGCCGGACTGGCGACGCTTACCCCCGTGTCCGGCCGTATGGAGCAGATCGGGCAGCCGGGGCAGCCGCTGGTCGTGATCGATTACGCGCACACACCCGATGCGCTCGACAAGACGCTCGCGGCGCTGCGTCCGGTCGCCGCGGCACGCGGCGGCAATCTCGTTTGCGTGTTCGGCTGCGGCGGGGATCGCGATGCGGGCAAGCGTCCGCAGATGGGGGCGGTGGCCGAGCGTCTGGCAGACGCCGTGGTGCTCACGAGCGACAACCCCCGCACGGAAGTGCCGGCCGAGATCATGACGCAGATCGCTGCCGGTCTGGCGCACCCCGACGCGGCACGTCGCATCGAAGACCGGGCGAGTGCGATTCTGCAGGCCGTGCGCGGTGCGCAGGCAGCGGACGTCGTGCTCATCGCGGGCAAGGGACACGAGAGTACACAGGAAATCATGGGTAAGAAGCGGCCGTTCTCCGATCAGGAACACGCACGTCTGGCACTTGCCGCGCGTGCGACCACGGTTCGCGGAGGTGGCGAATGACGCAAACGACGATGTGGCAACTGAGCGACGCTCACGCCGCGGTGCCCGATTCGCAAGTGATCGGCGCGCCGTCGACCGCGTTTGCCCGCATCGTGACGGATAGCCGCTCGGTGCAGCCGGGTGATCTTTTCGTGGCGATCAAGGGCGAGCGTTTCGACGCGCACGACTTCCTGGCTGAGGTGGCGCGCGCGGGCGCTGCCGCTGTGGTCGCGTCGCGTGTGCCGGAAGGTTTCGAGACGCCTGCGCTGATCGTGCCCGACACGCGCATCGCGCTGGGCGAGTTGGCCGCCGCATGGCGCCGCCGCTTCGCGATCCCCGTGGTGGCGGTGACCGGTAGCAACGGCAAGACGACCGTCAAGGAAATGATCTCGGCGATCTTCGCCGAGGCCGCGGGCGCGGACGCACGTCTGGCCACCGCAGGTAACTTCAACAACGACATCGGCCTGCCGCTCACGCTGTTCCGTCTGAAGGACGGCGACAAGCTGGCCGTGCTCGAACTCGGCATGAATCACCCCGGCGAAACGGCGTATCTCGCGAAGATCGCGCAGCCGACGGTGGCCGTCATCAACAACGCACAGCGAGAGCATCAGGAATTCATGGTGAGCGTGGCGGCCGTGGCCGAAGAGCATTCGGCCGTGCTGGCGGCGCTGGCTGGCGACGGCGTGGCCGTCTTCCCGGCGCAGAGTGAATTCGCGCCGCTGTGGCGTGAGGTTGCGGGCAAGCGCCGCGTGCTCGATTTCGCGCTGGATATGCGTGCGGCCGTCTCGGGGCGCTACGACGTGGCCACGCGCGTGCTGCGTGTAGCGTCGCCCGCCGGCGATTTTTCGCTCACGTTACCGCTGCTCGGCGAGCACAACGCGCGCAACGCGTTGGCCGCGATTGCGTGCGCGTTGGGCGCTCACGTCGACATTGGTTCGATTGTGCGGGCACTCGAAGCGTTTGCCGCCGTCAAAGGCCGTCTTCAGGTGTCAACGCTCTCCAAGGGACCGCTCGCCGGTGTCACGTTGATCGACGACACCTATAATGCGAACCCCGATTCGGTCCTGGCCGCCATCGACGTCCTGGCGCAGACCCCGGCACCGCGTGTGCTGGTGCTGGGCGACATGGGCGAGGTGGGCGACAACGGACCGGCGTTTCACCGGGAAGTTGGCGAATACGCCGCCCAACGCGGTATCGATCGCCTGCTGGCGTTGGGGGCGCAAACGCAAGCCAGCGTGGCCGCTTTCGGCGACGGGGGGGAACATTTTTCGGACGTGACCGATGTTGCGCCGCTCGTGGCCAAGTTGAATGCCACGCTGAGCGCGCCGGCCACGGTGCTGGTAAAGGGAAGCCGCTTCATGCGGATGGAGCGCGTGCTCGAGCAGTTGCGCGCGACGAGTGAAAGCGGGGGCGGCGACGCCCCGGCCAAGTGATAAAGGATTGATGGAATGTTGCTGACGTTGGCGCAATGGCTGCAAGCGGATGCGAGCTATTTGCGCGTGTTCAACTACCTGACGTTTCGGGCCGTGATGGCAAGCCTCACGGCGCTGGTGATCGGGCTCGCGTTCGGGCCGATGGTCATTCGCAAGCTCGCCGAAATGAAAGTGGGTCAGGCCGTGCGTACCGACGGCCCGCAGACTCACCTGGTGAAGTCGGGTACGCCCACGATGGGTGGTGTGCTGATTCTCATCGGCATTACCGTGGCCACGCTGCTCTGGGCGGATCTGAGCAATCGTTTCATCTGGATCGTGCTGCTCGTCACGCTGGGCTTCGGCATCATCGGCTGGATCGACGATTACCGGAAGGTCGTCTACAAGGACCCGCGCGGCATGTCCTCGCGCGAGAAGTATTTCTGGCAGTCGCTCATCGGCCTGTTCGCCGCGATCTATCTGGCGTTTTCGGTGTCGGAGACCAGCAATCTGAAGGTTTTCGAGCTGTTCATCAGTTGGGTGCGCAACGGTTTCCCGCTCGATCTGCCGCCGAAAGCGGACTTCATCGTGCCGTTCTTCAAGACGATGAGCTACCCGCTGGGCGTGTTCGGCTTCATTGCGCTGACGTACTTTGTCATCGTCGGCTCGTCCAACGCCGTTAACCTCACGGACGGCCTCGACGGGCTGGTGATCATGCCGGTCGTGCTGGTCGGTGCGGCGCTGGGCGTGTTCGCTTACGTGATGGGCAACGTCGTCTACTCGAAATACCTGCTGTTCCCGCACATACCGGGCGCGGGCGAGCTGCTCGTGTTCTGTTCGGCGATGTCGGGCGCGGGGTTGGCGTTCCTATGGTTCAACACGCACCCGGCGCAGGTCTTCATGGGCGATGTGGGCGCGTTGGCGCTGGGCGGCGCGCTCGGCACGGTGGCCGTGATCGTGCGTCAGGAAGTCGTGCTCTTCGTGATGGGCGGTGTGTTCGTGGTGGAGACGCTGTCGGTCATGTTGCAGGTGACCTGGTTCAAGTACACCAAGCGCCGGTTCGGCGAAGGGCGGCGCATTTTCAAGATGGCGCCGCTGCATCACCACTTCGAATTGTCGGGATGGAAGGAAACGCAGGTGGTGGTCCGCTTCTGGATCATCACGCTGACGCTGGTGCTGATCGGTCTGTCGACGCTGAAATTGCGCTGACGCAGTAAGGCGCGGCCGGCAAGACAGGCGAGACAGATTGAACGGGATGGCGGCTTCGCAGGTATGCGAGGTCGCCATCGCGCAAAGTCGGTCAAGGTGGGATTAAAGGCAGGGCCGCTCGCGCCGATAGCACTTGATTGGTGTCGTTGAAGCGATGCATTAAGCGATGCATTCGTAGGTTGTTTGAATCGAAAAAAAGGAAAGAGCGACGTGTTCGGCGAGAAGTTTGGTGAATCCTGGCAACCGCGTGTCCTGATCCTGGGTCTGGGAGAGTCCGGCCTGGCGATGGCGCGTTGGTGCGCGCGTTACGGCTGCCGCGTGCGTGCGGCCGATACGCGCTTTGCGTCGTCGGAGACACCGCCGAACGTTGTGACCCTGCGCGTCGACGCGCCACAGGCCGAGTTCGTCGGCGGCGCGTTTGCGGGCCAGATCGACGCGTTGCTCGCCGACATCGAACTCATTGGCATCAGCCCGGGCCTGTCGCCGCTTGCCGCCGACGTGTCGGCGCTGCTCGCGGTGGCCACCGAGCGCGGTATTCCGGTGTGGGGCGAGATCGAGTTCTTCGCGCAGGCGCTGCGTCACATGCAAGCGACGAGCGGTTACGCGCCGAAGGTGCTTGCCATCACCGGCACCAATGGCAAGACCACGACCACGAGCCTGACGGGACTGTTGTGCCGACGCGCCGGGAAGCGCACGGCGGTGGCGGGCAATATCAGCCCGTCGGCGCTCGACCGTCTGAGCGAGTGCATTGCCGACGCAACATTGCCCGACGTCTGGGTGCTCGAACTCTCCAGCTTCCAGTTGGAGACGACGCACTCCCTCGCGCCCGATGCGGCTGCGATCCTCAACATCACGCAAGACCACCTGGACTGGCACGGCGACATGGACGCCTACGCTGCGGCCAAGGCGCGCATTTTCGGTGAGCAGACCGTGCGTGTGCTCAATCGCGACGACGCCCGCGTGATCGCCTTCGCCTCGCCCGAAGCCAATGTCGTGACCTTCGGCACGGACAAGCCCGACGCCGTGGGCGACTTCGGTCTCGAGATGGAAGGTGGCATGTGGTGGCTGGTCGAGGGATTCACGCGCGACGACGCGCCGCCCGCGCCCAAGCGTCGCAAGGCCGGTGCCGTGGACGCGCCGGTCGAGGTGCTCGGCAAGCGACTGATGCCGGCCGATGCGCTGCGCATTCGCGGTCAGCACAACGCAGCGAACGCCCTGGCGGCGCTCGCGCTCGCGCGCGCCATCGATCTGCCGATGGCCAAGCTCCTGCACGGATTGCGCGAGTACCCGGGCGAGCCGCATCGCGTGCAGCTCGTCGCGACGATCAACGAAGTCGAGTTTTACGACGACAGCAAGGGCACCAACGTCGGCGCGACCGTCGCGGCGATTACGGGGCTGGAGAAGACGCTGCTCCTGATCGTCGGTGGCGACGGCAAGGGCCAGGACTTCTCGCCGCTGGCCAATCCTGTCGCCCATCATGCGCGCGCCGTGTTACTCATCGGGCGCGACGCACCGCGGCTGCGTGAAGCGCTGACGGATACCGGCGTCGATCTGATCGACGCCCCGACGCTCGAAGACGCTACGCGAGAAGCCGCCAGACTGGCGCAGCCCGGCGACGCCGTGCTGCTCTCGCCGGCCTGCGCGAGCTTCGACATGTTCCGCAACTACGAGCATCGCGCTCAAGTGTTTCGCGACACCGTGGTTGATCTGGCCGCCGACGCGGGAGTGATGCTATGAACCGAATCAAGTCGTTCTTCAGCAAGAAGCGTCAGGCCGGGTTCGCCGGCGCCGGGACGGCCACTGCGCCGGGCGCCGCAACGCAGGCCGCCAGCCGCACGCTCGGCAGCATCAAACCGACCCGCTCGCGCATGCTCGAATACGATCACGCGCTCGTGTGGGTAGTGATCTCGTTGCTGTCGCTCGGACTGATCATGGTGTATTCGGCCTCGGTCGCGTTGCCGGATTCGCCGAAGTACAGCGGGTATTCGACGTATCACTTCCTGGGCCGTCACATCGTCTCGCTGACGATCGGGCTGATCGCGGCGGTCATCACCTTCCGGATTCCGGTCAAGACGATGGACCGGCTCGCGCCGAAGCTCTTCCTGCTGGCATTGCTGCTGCTCGTGATCGTGCTGATCCCGCACGTGGGCAAGGGCGTGAACGGCTCGAAGCGCTGGATTCCGTTCGGCGTGCTCAATCTCCAGCCGTCGGAAATCATGAAGCTCGCGGTCACGCTGTACGCCGCGAACTACACCGTGCGCAAGCAGGAATTCATGCAGAGCTTCGGCAAGGGCTTCCTGCCGATGGGGATTGCCGTGGTGTTCGTGGGCATGCTGCTGCTGCTCGAACCGGACATGGGCGCGTTCATGGTGGTCGCGGCCATCGCCATGGGCATTCTGTTCCTCGGCGGTGTGAACGGACGCCTGTTCGGCGGGCTGGCGCTCACGGCCGTGGGCACTTTCGCGATGCTGATCTGGCTGTCGCCGTGGCGTCGCGAGCGGATTTTTGCGTACCTCGATCCGTGGCGCGAAGACTACGCGCTCGGCAAGGCGTATCAGTTGACGCACTCGCTCATCGCGTTCGGACGCGGCGAGTGGACCGGTGTCGGACTGGGGGGCAGCATCGAAAAACTGCATTACTTGCCCGAAGCGCATACCGACTTCATTCTCGCAGTGATCGGTGAAGAGTTCGGCTTCGTCGGGGTGCTGGTCGTCATCCTGCTGTTTTACTGGCTGGTGCGCCGCGCCTTCGAGATCGGCCGTCAGGCGCTTGCGCTCGAACGCACGTTCGCGGGGCTGCTCGCGAAGGGCGTGGGCGTGTGGCTGGGGGCGCAGACCTTCATCAACATGGGCGTGAATCTCGGCCTGCTGCCGACCAAGGGCCTGACGTTGCCGCTGGTCAGTTACGGCGGCTCGGGCATCTTGCTCAACTGTGTGGCCGTGGCGATTCTGCTACGGGTGGATTACGAGAACCGCGTGCTGATGCGGGGAGGCAAAGTATGACCGAGCGCGCTACCGCGATGTCGGCACCGGAAAAGAAGACGCGCACGCTGCTGGTCATGGCCGGCGGCACGGGCGGTCACGTCTTCCCGGGGCTCGCGGTCGCCAACTTCCTGCGTGTGCAGGGGTGGCGCGTGGTCTGGATCGGCAATCCGGCGGGCATGGAAGCCACGCTCGTGCCGAAGTACGACATTCCGATGGAGTTCGTGAAGTTCGGCGGCTTGCGTGGCAAGGGCCTGATGACCAAGCTCCTGCTCCCGCTCAATCTGCTGCGCGCGTTCTGGCAGAGCATCGGCGCGATTCGTCGCGCCAAACCGAATGCGGTGCTCGGCATGGGCGGCTACATCACGTTCCCGGCGGGGATGATGGCGTCGCTGCTGGGGCGTCCGCTGGTGCTGCACGAGCAAAACTCGGTGGCGGGCATGGCGAACAAGGTGCTCGCGCGCGTGGCGGACAAAGTGCTGCTCGCGTTCCCGGACACGATTGCGGGCGGCGAATGGGTCGGCAATCCGATCCGTGCGGACTTCGACGAGATGGCCCCGCCGGCCGAGCGCTATCACGCGCGTACCGGCCCGTTGCGCATTCTGGTGGTCGGCGGAAGCCTGGGCGCCACGGTGCTCAACGAGATCGTGCCCAAGGCGCTGGCGAAGCTGCCGCGTGAGGATCGTCCGCGAGTCACGCATCAGGCGGGCGTCAAACATATTCAGACGCTGCAGGCGAATTACGCGGCGGCGGGGGTGACGGTCGAGGCAGTGCCGTTCATCGACAACATGGTCGCGGCTTACGCTGAGGCGGATCTGGTGATCTGCCGGGCGGGCGCGATGACGGTGGCCGAAGTGGCTGCGGCGGGTGTGGCGGCGCTGTTCGTGCCGTTCCCGCATGCGGTCGACGACCATCAGACAACGAATGCGCGTTTTCTCGCCGACAAGGGCGCGGCAACGCTGATCGACCAGCGCGAGCTGTCGGTCGAGACCCTGGCTGAGTGGCTGCGCCGTCAAACGCGCGAATCGCTGCTCGCGATGGGAGAGAAAGCCAGGGCGCTCGCCAAGCCGGACGCCACCGAACACGTGGCGCGCGTGTGCGCGGCTCTGGCCAAGGATTGAAATGAAACACATCGTCAAACACATTCACTTCGTCGGCATTGGCGGCTCGGGCATGAGCGGCATTGCCGAGGTGTTGCTCAACCTGGGGTACCAGGTGAGCGGCTCCGATCTCGGCGAGAACGCGGTAACGCAGCGTCTCGCCGGTCTTGGCGCGCGCATTGCACGCGGCCACGCAGCCGAGAATATCGACGGCGCGGACGCCATCGTCGTGTCCACTGCCATTACGGCAGACAACCCGGAAGTGCTCGCGGGCCGCGCTCGCCAGATTCCGATCGTGCCGCGTGCGCTGATGCTCGCGGAACTCATGCGTCTGAAGCAGGGTGTGGCCATTGCGGGCACGCACGGCAAGACGACCACGACGAGTCTCGTCGCCAGCGTTCTGGCGCAGGGCGGGCTGGACCCGACGTTCGTGATCGGTGGCCGTCTGAACAGCGCCGGGGCGAATGCCAAGCTGGGCACGGGCGACTTCATTGTGGTCGAGGCCGACGAATCGGACGCCTCGTTCCTGAATCTGAATCCGGTCATCGAAGTCATCACGAACATCGATGCCGATCACATGGATACGTACGGGCACGACTTCGCCCGTCTGAAGCAGTCGTTCGTGGCGTTCACGCAGCGTCTGCCGTTCTACGGGATCGCGGTGGCGTGCGTGGACGATGCGAACGTGCGCGAGATCCTGCCATTCGTCTCGAAACCGACCGTGCGTTACGGCCTGTCGGAAGACGCACAAGTGCGTGCCGTCGACGTGCGTGCCGACGCCGGGCAGATGCGTTTCACCGTGCTGCGCCAGTTCGGCAACGGGGCGCCGCCGCTCGACATCACGCTGAATCTGCCGGGTGAGCACAACGTGCGCAACGCGCTCGCGGCGATTGCGATCGCGACCGAGCTCGAAGTGCCCGACGCCGCCATTCAGCAGGCGCTGGCGGAATTCAATGGCGTGGGCAGACGTTTTCAGCGGTATGGCGACATCGCGCTGCCGAAGGCCAATGGCGAAGGCACGTTCACGCTGATCGACGACTATGGGCATCACCCGGTCGAGATGGCCGCGACGCTCGCCGCCGCACGCGGCGCCTTCCCGGGACGCCGCATCGTGCTGGCCTTCCAGCCGCACCGTTACACGCGCACGCGCGATTGCTTCGAGGACTTCGTGAAAGTGCTCTCGGACGCGGACGCCGTGGTGCTCGGCGAGGTCTATTCGGCTGGCGAGGCGCCCATCGTGGCAGCCGACGGTCGTTCGCTCTCGCGCGCATTGCGCGTGGCGGGCAAGGTAGAACCGGTTTTCGTGGAAGACGTGGCGCAATTGCCCGACGCTATCCTGCAAGTCGCCCGCGCGGGCGACGTCGTTATCACCATGGGTGCCGGCTCCATCGGCGCGGTGCCCGGCAAGTTGCAAGTTCAGCAAGGAGTTTGACGTGAGTGCTTTCGATCCGAAGCGTTTCGGCAAGGTAGGCGTCCTGATGGGCGGACGTTCGGCCGAGCGTCAGATCTCGCTGATTTCGGGCAATGGTGTGCTCGAAGCCCTGCGCTCGCGTGGGGTAGATGCGCATGGGTTCGATACCGGCATGCACGACCTGGCCGCGCTCGCCGCGCAGAAGTTCGATCGCGTGTTCGTTGCGCTGCATGGCCGTTATGGCGAAGACGGCACGCTGCAAGGCGCGCTCGAACATCTGGGCATTCCGTACACCGGCAGCGGGGTGTTGGCCTCCGCGCTGGCGATGGACAAGGAAATGACCAAGCGCGTGTGGATCAACGAAGGGCTGCCGACGCCGCGCTTCACGATGCTTCATGCCGACAGCGATTTCGACGCCGTGGCGCGCGACCTCGGACTGCCGCTCATCGTCAAGCCGTCGCGCGAAGGCTCGACCATCGGTCTGACGAAGGTCACCGAAGCGTCGCAACTGAAGGCCGCATTCGAAAAGGCGGTCGCGCTCGACCCGGACGTGCTCGCCGAAGAGTTCATCGACGGCGACGAACTGACCGTGCCGGTGCTCGGCGTGGGCACCAAGGGCGCGAACGCCGCGCGTTCGTTGCCGGTGATTCGTATCGTCGCGCCGGACGCGAACTACGACTACCAGAACAAGTATTTCAAGGACGACACGCGCTACGAATGCCCGCCGCCGTTGTCGGTGTCCTTGCAGGAGGAAGTGCAGCGCCTCGTATTGCGCGCCTACCTCGTGCTCGGTTGCCGTGGCTGGGCCCGTGCGGACGTGATGCTGCGCAAGCGCGACAACAAGCCGTACCTGCTGGAGATCAATACGTCGCCGGGCATGACGGGGCACTCGCTGGTGCCGATTTCGGCGCGTGCGGCGGGCCTGTCGTACGAAGACCTGGTGGTCGAAATACTGGCAACTGCGACGCTCGATCTGCATCCGAACGCGCAGTGGAAACCCGAGTAAGACATTGAACGCGTTGAAGAACGCTCTGATACGGAAAGCGAATCGCCATGTGGCAAAACGTACGCCTGCTCAACGCCATCGCGAGTGCGCTCGTCGCACTCGTCGTGCTGGCGGCGCTCGCGGCGGGCGGCCATTGGCTGATCCAGCGTCCGATTTTCACGCTCAAGGCGATCCAGATCGATGGGGACGTGTCTCACATCAACGGGCCGACCTTGCGCGCGAACGCGGTGTCCCGTCTGAAGGGCAACTTCTTCACGATCGATCTGGACGCCACGCGAGCGGCGTTCGAGGCAGTGCCCTGGGTGCGTCATGCGAGCGTGCGGCGCGTCTGGCCGAACCAGCTTGCCGTGACGATCGAGGAATACAAGCCGCTGGCCACGTGGAACGACGGGCGTCTGGTGAGTGTGGATGGCGAACTGTTCGCCGCCAACCTGGCCGAAGCCGAGGACGACGGCAAGTTGCCGGAGTTCGCCGGGCCGCCAGGCAGCGAGAAGGATGTGACGGCGCGGTACTACGACTTCGTGAAGTGGTTCGCGCCGCTGAACATGAAACCCGAAGCGGTCACGCTGTCGAATCGCTACGCGTGGGGCGTACGGCTTGCAGGGGGCGTGCAACTGGCGCTGGGACGGGAGCGCAACCCCGAAACCCTCGCCACGCGCAGCCGACGTTTCGTACAGGCGTATCCGCAGGTAGCGGCGCGCTGGGGAAATCAGATCGAGTACGCCGATCTGCGGTACCCGAACGGTTTTGCAGTGCGTGCCGCAGGCATGCGTTTCTTGAGCGAAGAACAGGCCAAGAAGCTTGCCGCGACACCCGTGCAAAAGCGGGATTCGCAGAAGCCGGCAGCGAAACCTGCCGCGCCGGTAAAGCGAAGCCAGTGAGACTTCAGGACTTACACACGCTATGAGCAAAGATTACAAGGATCTGTTGGTTGCCCTCGATATCGGCACGTCGAAAGTCGTGGCGGTGGTGGCCGAGCTGCGCCCTGAAGGCCGCTATGAAGTGATCGGCCTGGGCCAGAGCGAATCGCGCGGCCTGAAAAAGGGCGTCGTGGTGAACATCGAGGCCACGGTGCAGTCCATTCAGCGTGCGCTCGAAGAGGCCGAGCTGATGGCCGACTGCAAGATCACCAATGTGTTCACGGGTATCGCCGGGAGCCACATCCGCAGCTTCAATTCGAGCGGCATGGTGGCGATCAAGGACAAGGAGGTGACACAGGCCGATGTGGCGCGTGTCATCGAGACGGCCAAGGCGATCAACATCCCGACCGACCAGCAGGTGCTGCATATCCTCACGCAGGAATTCATCATCGACGGTCAGGAAGATGTGCGCGAGCCGATCGGTATGAGCGGCATCCGACTGGAAGTGAAGGTGCATATCGTGACCGGCGCGGTGTCGGCGGCGCAGAACATCGTGAAGTGCGTGCGCCGTTGCGGCCTCGAAGTGAACGATCTGATTCTGCAACCGCTCGCGTCGAGCATCTCGGTGCTCACGGAGGACGAGAAGGAACTGGGCGTGGTGCTGATCGATATCGGCGGCGGCACGACGGATATCGCGATCTTCAGCGAAGGCGCGATTCGTCACACGGCGGTGATTCCGATTGCCGGCGACCAGATCACGAGCGATATCGCGATGGCCGTTCGCACGCCGACGCCGGATGCGGAAGACATCAAGATTCAGCACGGCATCGCCAAGCAGTCGCTGGCCGATCCGGACGAAATGATCGAAGTGCCGGGGCTGGGCGAGCGCGGTCCGCGCACGCTCTCGCGTCAGGCGCTGGCGGCGGTGATCGAGCCGCGCGTCGAAGAATTGTTCTCGCTGGTGCAGCAGGTGGTGCGCGAGTCCGGTTACGAAGAACTGCTGTCCTCGGGCATCGTTCTCACCGGCGGCGCGGCAATGATGCCGGGCATGGTCGAGCTGGGCGAGGACATCTTCCTCAAGCCGGTGCGCATTGGCGTGCCGGAGTATGCGGGCGGTCTGGCCGACGTGGTGCGCAGCCCGCGTTACGCGACGGCGATGGGTCTGCTGCTCGAAGGACGTTCCCAACGCATGCGTGGCCGCAAGGTCGCGGTGCAGTCGGGGCAAGCGAATCAGGTCTGGACGCGTATGCGTGACTGGTTCTTCAGCAATTTTTAATGGTGTTTTTTTGAGGGGTGTGGATTCGGTGTTGAAAACACGCGCGGCTTACCCGAGCGGCACGTGACCCGCAATACCGGATCTGCTTTTAATTCACTGGAGGCGCTATGAACTTTGAAATGTTGGAAACGGAAACCAACGGCACCATCATCAAGGTGGTGGGTGTTGGTGGCGCTGGCGGCAATGCTGTCCAGCACATGATCAACCGTGGTGTACAAGGCGTTGAATTCATCGCCATGAACACCGACGCTCAGGCACTCGGCCGCTCGCAGGCGAGCGTCAACATTCAGCTCGGCAAGACCGGTCTGGGTGCTGGTGCGAAGCCGGAAATGGGCCGTGCCGCCGCGGAAGAAGCGCGCGAGCGCGTGGCCGACGCCCTGCGTGGTGCGCACATGGTGTTCATCACCGCCGGTATGGGCGGCGGCACGGGCACGGGCGCGGCACCGGTCGTGGCGCAGATCGCCAAGGAAATGGGCATTCTGACCGTCGGCGTGGTGTCGAAGCCGTTCGAGTTCGAAGGCGGCAAGCGTATGCGTGTGGCCGAGACGGGCGCGCAGGAACTGGAAGACAACGTCGACTCGCTGATCGTCGTGCTCAATGACAAGCTGTTCGAAGTCATGGGCGACGATGCCGAGATGGACAAGTGCTTCCAGTGCGCCGACGACGTGCTGCACAACGCCGTGGCCGGCATTGCCGAAATCATCAACGTCGACGGTCTGGTGAACGTCGACTTTGAAGACGTGAAGACGGTGATGGGCGAGCAAGGCAAGGCCATGATGGGGACGGCGACGGTGGCAGGTGTCGATCGTGCGCGTCTGGCGGCCGAGCAAGCCGTGGCAAGCCCGCTGCTCGAAGGCGTGGACCTGTCGGGCGCGCGTGGCGTGCTGGTCAACATCACGGCATCGCGTTCGCTGCGTCTGTCGGAAACGCGTGAAGTGATGAACACCATCAAGAGCTACGCCGCCGAAGACGCGACGGTGATTTTCGGTACCGTCTACGACGACAAGATGGGCGATGCACTGCGCGTGACCGTTGTGGCAACCGGCCTGGGCCGTGCTGTTGCGAAGAAGGCTGCTGCACCGATGACGCTGCTCAAGACCGGTACCGACAACATGCCGATCGCGACCGGCCACGTGCCGAACGTCGGTCAGGCAGCCGGTACGGATTACGGCGCGCTCGATACGCCGGCCGTGTGGCGTAGCACGCGCGAGACCGCCGCTTCGCATGTCGCCGCGCTGCAGGAAAAGGGTGTCGACACGTACGACATTCCGGCCTTCCTGCGCAAGCAAGCCGACTGACAAGGTTGCGCGCGGGCCGGGTTCCAGTGCCTGGCGCCGCCGCACCTTGGGAATCGCGAGACCTATGCAGGTCGTCGTGAGGATTCGCCGTCGCTCCAACTACCATGCCATGTGGCGTGGGGAAGGCGCGCCTCGGTAGGGGTCCGAAGGACGATACGGCAAGGTTGTGATGACGGGAGATGCCTCGTGGTTGCGACGACCAGAGTCGCAAGAGGTGCTGTTCATCTCCGGCATCATAGGTGACGGACGTTACGGGTAAGCGTTCGTGATCCCTGACCCGGTCTCGCGGATCTGTCCCCCCGACCGCTGCGGCATGCCTCCGTCGCGGCGGCCGGGGTGCCCCGAAAATGCATGGACGCGCAGACCCTTGGTCTGACGTCTAAGATAGAAAAGCCTTTTCCGGGAATACGTTATTTCGTATTACGGGATGGGCGGAGACAGGCCGATGGGGCAATACGCGGAATGTTTGGTAACGAACCGTTGTGTTTGTGGCACAGCGATGAAGGCACCGATCTGATATAATTCGACCTATGATCCATAGCGTCTGATAGTTTTAATAAATAGCATGCTCAAGCAGCGCACTCTCAAATCCATCGCCAAGACAGTCGGCATCGGCTTGCACTCCGGTCGCAAGGTCGAGTTGTCGCTGCGTCCGGCGCCGCCCGACACGGGCATCGTCTTCTGCCGCACCGATCTGAATCCTCCGGTGGAGATTCCGGCGTCGGCCATGGCGATTGGCGACACGCGTCTTGCGTCGGTGTTGCAGAAGGATGGTGCGCGGGTGTCCACGGTGGAACACCTGATGTCGGCATGTGCCGGTCTGGGCATCGACAATCTGTATGTCGATGTGACGGCCGAAGAGATTCCGATCATGGACGGCAGCGCTGCGACGTTCGTCTTCCTGATCCAGTCGGCAGGCATTGAAGAGCAGGCTGCCGCCAAGAAATTCATTCGTGTGACGAAGCCGGTCGAGATTCGTGAAGGCGACAAGCTCGCCCGCCTCGAGCCGTACGATGGCTTCCGGCTCAAGTTCACCATCGACTTCCGTCACCCGGCCGTGGATCGCACCGGCCAGGCGCTCGAGATCGACTTTGCCGATACGTCCTACGCGAAAGAGATTGCCCGCGCACGTACGTTCGGCTTTGCGCACGAAGTCGAGATGCTGCGCGAGTTGGGACTGGCGCGCGGTGGCAGCATGGACAACGCCATCGTGCTCGACGAATACCGCATTCTGAACAACGACGGCCTGCGTTACGACGACGAGTTCGTGAAGCACAAGATGCTCGACGCGATCGGCGATCTGTACGTGATCGGTCACCCGTTGTTGGCGTCGTACACCGCGTACAAGTCGGGCCACGGGCTGAACAACCAGCTGCTGCGCGAGCTTCTCGCGCAGGAAGCGTATGAAATCGTCACGTTCGAGCGCGCAGAAGACGCTCCGCGCGGTTTCCAGTTCGAACCGCAGACGCAGTTCGCGTAAGTCACGCAAACGCCGCATGCGGCGATGAGATGTAACAAAACGAAAGCGCCGGATTTCCGGCGCTTTTTTATTTGACGCGCGAGCAATATCGGCGTTGGTGTTCGGCGTATGTGTCGGTGTCGGTATCCGGCGGAGTATTTCGCCGGCTTGCACCGGGGCTAGGACTCAAGGCTTGCGTGTTCCACCGTAGGAATGTCGGGCGACGAGCCGGGCGAGGGCGTCGCGCAGCGGCGACGGCTCCAGCGAGTCCCTCAGATCGCGCAGGCTGATGAGCCCCTGGCGTGGCAGCCGGGCCTCTTTGGGCGGCTTTTGCGGCTCGGGCGTGGCGATGCTCACGCGAATGCGGATCGTGCGGATGAGCCAGCCGCGCGTGGCGAGCCCGTCGATTAGCGAGGGCGTTTGCTGGCGCAGACGCGCAGCCAGGGCGTTATTCGCGACCAGGAACACCAGCGCCCCTTCGCGCGGTGGCGCGAGCCTCACACTGCCGCTGAGCGCGGCAGGCAGCAGCGCGTGGACGTCCCGCTCCAGCCGGCCGAGTTGTTCGGCGGCGACCAGCAGCGAACCGGCCCCGTCGGATGCGGACAGCAGGTCGGTCAAGGGGCGGGCAACGCGGGGCGCTTTGGGTCGTTTCATATGATGAGACAGATGTCGCCGCATATTTTACCCCGCCATCGGGCGTCGCCTTCCCCCGTCCCCTGAAAACACCGGATTGTGAGGTCAGGCACCGTCGGGACGCGTCGCGACAGCATGCTAGAATCCATTTTTCAGTACAGGTATCGAACCGGTGTGTGGCCAGAGTGCCAAACACCGGTGACCCGCAGCGTGCAGTCGCCTCGGGCGGACCGTCACTCATGGGGCACGACTCCGGAGTGAGGCCTCCCGCTCGTCGACAGACGGCACGATTGCGCACGACATTTGCCGCCCTAACCAGTGATCCGATGATTCCCGGTCTTCTTAAAAAAGTATTTGGCAGCCGCAACCAGCGGCTCATCAAGCAGTACCAGAAAACCGTCACGGCGATTAACGCCCTCGAGCAGGACATCGCCCTACTGAGCGATGAACAACTGCGCGGCAAGACCGAGGAATTCAAGCAGCGTATCGCCCAGGGGGCGAGCGTGGATTCGCTGCTCGTCGAAGCCTTTGCCGTGTGCCGTGAGGCTGGCAAGCGCGTCCTCAAGATGCGTCACTTCGACGTACAGTTGATCGGTGGCATGGTGCTGCACTACGGCAAGATTGCCGAAATGCGCACGGGTGAGGGCAAGACGCTCGTCGCCACGCTGCCCGCCTATCTGAATGCGCTCTCGGGCAAGGGCGTGCACGTCGTGACCGTCAACGACTATCTGGCGCAGCGCGATGCCGAGTGGATGGCGCGTCTGTACAACTTCCTCGGGCTGTCGGTGGGTATTAACCTGTCGCAGATGCCGCACGACCAGAAGCAGACGGCTTACGCGGCAGACATCACGTACGGCACGAACAACGAGTTCGGCTTCGACTACCTGCGCGACAACATGGTCTACGAGACCGAGCAGCGGGTACAGCGTACGCTCAACTACGCCATCGTCGACGAAGTGGACTCGATCCTGATCGACGAGGCGCGCACGCCGCTGATCATCTCCGGTCAGGCCGAAGATCACACCGAACTGTATGTGAAGATGGATCGCCTGCCGGCGATGCTCGAGCGTCAGATCGGCGAAGAGAAGGCCGACGGTACGGGCGTCGAAGTGCCGGGCGACTATACGCTCGACGAGAAGGGTCGTCAGGTGTTCCTGACCGAGCGCGGCCACGAGAAGGCCGAGCAACTGCTCGCCGAGTGGGGCATGATCGCCGAGGGCGACAGCCTCTACGCGCCGCAGAACATCACGCTCATGCACCATGTGTACGCCGCGCTGCGCGCACACACGCTGTTCCACAAGGATCAGCACTACGTGGTGCAGAACGACGAGATCGTGATCGTCGACGAGTTCACCGGCCGTCTGATGGCTGGCCGCCGCTGGTCCGAAGGCCTGCACCAGGCCGTGGAAGCGAAGGAAGGCGTCAAGATCCAGCACGAGAACCAGACGCTCGCCTCGATCACGTTCCAGAACTACTTCCGCATGTACGCCAAGCTCTCGGGCATGACGGGTACGGCGGATACCGAAGCGTTCGAATTCAACGAAATCTATCGCCTCGAGACGGTGGTGATTCCGACGAACCGGGTGCCCAAGCGCATCGACCGTCAGGATCAGATCTACAAGACGTCGAAAGAGAAGTACGACGCCGTCATTATCGACATCCGCGATTGCGTCGAGCGCGGCCAGCCGGTGCTGGTGGGCACGACCTCGATCGAGACGTCGGAATACCTCTCGCAACTGCTCACGCGCGAGAAGCTGCCGCACCAGGTGCTCAACGCCAAGCAGCACCAGCGTGAAGCCGAGATTGTGGCGCAGGCCGGCCGTCCGGGCGTGATCACCATCGCGACCAACATGGCCGGTCGTGGTACCGACATCGTGCTGGGCGGTAACGTCGAGAAGCAATCGGCCTTCATCGAAGCCGATGAGAGCCTGTCCGACGCCGACAAGCAAGCGCGCATCACGCAATTGCAGGACGAGTGGCAAGGTTTGCACGAGCAGGTGAAGACGGCGGGCGGTCTGCACATCATCGGCACCGAGCGTCACGAATCGCGCCGTATCGACAATCAGTTGCGCGGGCGTTCGGGCCGTCAGGGCGATCCGGGGTCGTCGCGTTTCTACCTGTCGCTGGAAGATCCGCTGCTGCGCATTTTCGCGGGCGACCGCGTGCGCGCGATCATGGACCGGCTGAAGATGCCGGAAGGCGAAGCCATCGAAGCGGGCATCGTCACGCGCTCGATCGAATCGGCGCAACGTAAGGTCGAAGCGCGTAACTTCGACGTGCGTAAGCAACTGCTGGAGTACGACGACGTTGCCAACGATCAGCGCAAGGTGATCTACCAGCAGCGTAACGAACTGCTCGAAGCGCAAGACGTCTCGGAAACCATCGTGGGCATGCGTCAGAGCGTGTTCGAGGATCTGGTGCGTAACTACGTGCCGGCCGGTACCGTCGAAGAACAGTGGGATCTGAAGGGGCTGGAGACGACGCTGCGCGAGGAGTGGCAGCTCGACCTGCCGCTGCAATCGCGTATCGAAGGCTCGGAAGAGATCGACGACGAGGACATCCTCAAGGAAGTGATGGACGCGGCTGAAGCGTCGTACGCTGCCAAGGTGGAGATGGTAGGACGCGAGTCGTTCTCCGGCTTCGAGCGCTCGGTCATGCTCCAGAGCGTGGATTCGAACTGGCGCGAGCACCTGGCGGCGCTGGATCACCTGCGTCAGGGTATCCATCTGCGCGGCTATGCACAGAAGAATCCGAAGCAGGAGTACAAGCGCGAAGCGTTCGAACTGTTTGCCCAGTTGCTCGAGACCATCAAGCTCGAAGTCACGCGCGTCATCATGAACGTGCGCATCCAGTCGCAGGAAGAGCTTGAGCAGGCCACGGAATCGCTCGATGACAATGTGGGCGGTCTGATCAACATCGAGTTCAAGCATGACGAGCTCGAAACCGTGGGCGGCGAGGGCGAGGTCGATGAGGACGCCGGTCGTCCGGTGGTGGCGGCACTTGCCCACGCGGCGGCGGCGGCCGCCGCGGGCGGCGATCTGCAGCCGAAGGTCGGGCGCAACGATCCGTGCCCGTGCGGCAGTGGCAAGAAATTCAAGCACTGCCACGGCAAACTGACTTAAGATGTGAACCGACCGACGCGGCGCCGACTCCTTATCGGCGCCGCGTCGTTTGTAGCGCCGGTTTTTTCGACCGGCCGCACCGATCAACCGCCGCCCCGGCGGAGTGTCGTGCCGACATCGTCTGGGCGGGAGATGCAACCCTTACCTCTCGCGGGCGAACCCTCATGGCCGTCAATTTCCCCTCGATCGAAGCCTCCCAACTGCACGCCGTTCCTGGCGTCGAACTGGGCTGGGCCGAAGCCAATATCCGCAAACCGAATCGCAAGGACGTGCTGGTCATGCGATTGGCCGCCGGCAGCACGGTATCGGGCGTTTTCACGACGAACCGCTTCTGCGCCGCGCCGGTGACGGTGTGCAAGGAGCATCTGGCGGCGCATGCGGGCATTCGTGCGCTCGTCGTCAACACGGGTAACGCCAACGCGGGCACGGGCGAGCCGGGTATGCTCGCCACACGCGCAACGTGCGATGCGCTGGCCAAGCTGCTGTCGGTGTCGTCCAACCAGATCCTGCCGTTCTCGACGGGCGTGATCCTCGAACCGCTGCCGGTTGACCGTCTGGTCGCCGGTCTGCCGCAGGCCATCGCCAATCTGGCGCCCGCGCATTGGTACGAGGCCGCCCAATCGATCATGACGACCGATACGTTGCCGAAGGCCGCGTCGCGTCAGGTCGTGATCGGCGGTCAGACGATCGTGCTCACGGGGATCAGCAAGGGCGCCGGCATGATCAAGCCGAACATGGCGACCATGCTCGGCTTCGTCGGCACCAACGCTCGAGTGGCGCAGCCTGTGCTCGACGCGCTGGTGAAGTACGTGGCCGACCGCTCGTTCAACGCCATCACCATCGACGGCGATACGTCTACCAACGACTCGTTCATCGTCGCCGCCACCGGCCAGACGGAACTGCCGGAAATCGCGAGCACGGATACGCCGGCGTTTGCTGCCCTGCGCGACGCCCTGCTGTCGATCTCGCAAGAGTTGGCGCAGCTCATCGTGCGCGATGGCGAAGGGGCGACCAAGTTCATCACCGTGACGGTCGAAGGCGGCCGTGACGTGGCCGAGTGCCGCCAGATCGCGTACGCCATCGGCCATTCGCCGCTGGTGAAGACAGCGTTTTTTGCGTCCGATCCGAATCTGGGCCGCATTCTGGCGGCGATCGGCTATGCGGGCGTGAACGATCTCGACGTCAGCAAGATCGATCTCTATCTCGACGACGTGCTGGTCGCTCGCGCGGGCGGCCGCAATGCCGAGTACCGTGAAGAAGACGGCCAGCGCGTGATGAAGCAAAGCGAGATCACGGTACGCGTGGTGCTCGGCCGTGGCGACGCTGCGGCAACGCTGTGGACGTGCGACCTGTCGCACGACTACGTGAGCATCAACGCGGATTACCGCTCCTGAACCCCTGACGCGACGGCCTGTGCGCCTCCCACCGGAGGCGAGGGCCGTCGGCGCAGAGCGTCGATGCCTGACCGGTGTCGGCCATGCGCCGGTGGACGTGAGTGGCCGATGGCGTAGACACATCGGGCATATCGCCGGCTGGTGGCAAAAGCACCGTGGCGCACAGCGAAGGGAAACGACAACACCACGAAGCATCGACACAAGCGCCCACGAGCGGCGCGGGGATTTCGAAGCATGGACAAACTTGAACAGTTCCTGACGCGCGCGGAAGGCGTGCTGGCCCGGCTGGAGGCGATGTTGCCCCCGGCTACCCCGGAGATCGACTGGAACGTCGCCACGGCGTTTCGCTGGCGCAAGAAGCAGGGACGCGGCTTCCTGCAACCGGTCGCGCACGTGTCCGCCATTACGCTGGACGATCTGCAAAATATCGAGCGTCAGAAAGCGTTGATCGAGCAGAATACGCGACAGTTCGTGTGTGGCGAGCCGGCCAACAACGTGTTGCTCACCGGGGCTCGCGGCACGGGTAAATCGTCGTTGATCAAGGCGTGCCTGAACCAGTACGCCTCGGAAGGGCTGCGTCTGATCGAAGTCGACAAGGACGATCTGATCGATCTGGGTGACATCGTCGATCTGATTTCGCAGCGTCCCGAGCGTTTTGTGGTGTTCTGTGACGACCTGTCGTTCGAAGACGGCGAGTCGGGCTACAAGGCGCTGAAGGTGGCGCTGGACGGCTCCGTGGCCGCGCAGTCGGACAACGTGCTGATCTACGCCACGTCCAACCGCCGTCACCTGCTGCCGGAGTATATGAAGGACAACGAGAGCTATCGCCACACCCAAGACGGTGAGATTCATCCCGGCGAAGTGATCGAGGAGAAGATCTCGCTGTCCGAGCGTTTCGGGTTGTGGGTGAGCTTCTATCCGTTCAAGCAGGACGACTACCTGACGATCGTCAGCCACTGGTTGCAGCACTTCGGCGTGCCGGCAGACCAGACGGAGAGTGCGCGTCACGAGGCGCTGATCTGGGCGTTGGAGCGCGGTTCGCGCTCGGGCCGGGTGGCGTTCCAGTTCGCACGCGATTGGGCGGGCAAACAGCGTGGGGCTGCCTCACAAGCATCATAACGATCGGGTGGACGCGGCCGTGGCCCGTCCTCCTTATCAGGAAATTCCGCAGGCATTGCGTAGTGATATGACAGACTCGAATCGAATTGCGCCCGATGGGCGTCCCGTTACCGAAGTGGCCGTTGGCGTAATGGTGCGCCCGGATGGCGCGGTGCTGCTCGGCCAGCGTCCCGCGGGCAAGCCTTATGCGGGTTATTGGGAGTTTCCGGGTGGCAAGCTCGAAGCGGGCGAGTCGGTCGCGGCTGCGCTGGCGCGCGAGTTGCACGAGGAACTCGGCGTGACGGTCGAGCGATGCGCCCCGTGGCGCGTGCTGGAGCACGATTACCCGCACGCCTATGTGCGTCTGCATTTCTGCAAGGTGACGGCATGGCAGGGCGAGCCGCACGGCAAGGAAGGGCAGGCGTTGGCCTGGGAGCATCCGCCGGTGAGCGTCGAGCCGTTGCTGCCCGCTGCGCTGCCGCCGTTGACGTGGCTTGCCGAGGAGATGGCGCAGCGGTCGTGATGGACGTCGTCTGACGCGCGGTGCTGTAGTCTGGCTGCACGGGGCGATGTTTGCCGGAATGCTCGCTGAAATGCAAAAGGCACCCGAGAGGTGCCTTTTTCGTTGGCGCTGGCAATTGACCATCCAATTGGCCATCTGCTCACGAGGTGTTGCTGCGCGTCAACGCTGGGTCGGATCGAGCGGCGAGTCCTGCGAGGGATCTTCAGGTGATTCGGACGGGATCGTGTACTTTTCTGCGGCCCACGCGCCCATGTCGATCTGTTTGCAGCGTTCCGAGCAGAACGGACGGAATTTCGCCTGCGGCTCCCAAACCACCTTCTTGCCGCAGGTCGGACAATTGACGACGCTCGGCATGTCTTACAGATTGCAAAGGGTGAGCAGGAACGGCACGTCGCTGTCGACCGGCCGCGGCTTCAGATCGCCATCCTGCGTGGTGAAGCGCACCCACAGCATGTACTTGTTGGCGCTGGCTTCCGGAATGACGCGAAGATCGGCCGCGACACGCACCTGCATGAGTTGGTAGACGCGGCCGGTGAGCATCTGCTGGTAGCTGCCCTGCTGCGCCATCGCCTTGCTGGCATGGCCGGATTCGCGGGCCAGACCCAGCACGATGCCGATGGCGTCGCGAATCGGGAAGAGCGGTCCGATCCACTTGTCGATGTCGTGACGGCGCTGTTCGGCGTCGTTGTGACGCCAGGCGTAATACGACGGCAGGTCGAAGCGGCACGTGCCGCCAGGAATCACCGAGCGGCTGCGAATGCTAGCCAGCCACTCGTTGTCGTTCAGATGCTGGCCGGGTTTGCCGGGAATCTGATTGAGGTTCGCGATGGCCAGCTCGACTTCGCCGATGAATTGTTCGAGCGCGTCGGAGGCGATATCGGGATTGCCGCGATAGATCTGAAGCGTCTGACGCTGCCGGTCGAGTTCCTTGACCAGTTCGTTCTTCAGATCGGTGCGCCCGGCGATGTCGGCAATCTCGAACATCGTGATCAGGGCCGCGTGGTGATCGAGCGGCTGGTCCTGTCCGACGAAAAAGGCGAAGCGCCCGAACAGCTCTTCTAGCCGAAGCAGCGTGCGAATGCGTTCGTTGAGCGGATATTCGTACAGGATCAAGCGCGTTGGCCCATAAGTTGGCGCTTTTCAGCGTAATGGCGACATTCTAATGCGGGAATCTATCGAGGTGCAACGCGAGTGGGCGCTCAATCGAGGGCGGCGTGCATTTCCGGTGCGGGAAATGCGATCCAACCTGCCTTCCGACGCCGAACCTTCGGCGGTTATTCGCCACCCGTTTGCGTCATGAGCCGCAGGTACATCGCATGCAAACGGCCGACTTGCGGGGCCAGCGGCGCGTGCTGCACGTCGTTGTCGATCACGTCATCGGCCGCGGCGAGCCGCTGGGCACGTGAGGCCTGACGCGCCATGATCGCCTGCACCTGCTCGCGCGTGAAGCGATTACGTGACATGACACGCGCGATCTGGGTTTCCTCGGTGCAGTCGACGACGAGCACACGCTGCACACGCTCACGCCAGGTGCCGGATTCCACCAGCAGCGGTACGACGAAAATCAGATACGGCCCTTCGGCTTCGGCCGCCGCACGCTCGCACTCCGTGCGGATGAGCGGATGGGTGATGGCCTCCAAACGCGCCTTTGCGGCGTCGTCCGAAAAGACGGCGTCACGCATGCGAGCGCGATCGAGCGAGCCGTCCGGGGCAACGAAGGCGTCGCCGAACTCGCGGCGAATCGCGGGCATGGCGGCGCCGCCCGGCGCGGTGATGCTGTGCGCGATGGCGTCGGTGTCGATGATCGCGATGCCGTGCGTGGCGAACAGATTGGCGACGGTCGTCTTGCCGCTGCCAATGCCGCCAGTCAGGCCGATGGCGTAAGTCATGGAGTTCCTCCGATCCAGAGCATCAGGCCGTCACCACCGAAGAGCGTGACGATACCTGCGGCGGCGAGAAACGCGCCGAAAGGAAACATTTGATCGCCACGCAGGCGTCCCATCAGCCATGCGCTGCCAGCGACGACGATGGCGAGCACGCAGGCGATCAGCAGGATTTGCGGCAACGCGGTCCAGCCGAACCAGGCGCCCAGCGCGGCATAGAGCTTGAAGTCGCCGAATCCCATTCCCTCGCGACGGCGTACCCACCAATACACCCAATACAACGCCCACAGGCTCATATACCCGGCGGCCGCGCCGATCACGGCGGCAGGGAGCGCCGCGAACCAGTGACCGAGGTTCACGAGCAGCCCCGCCCAGAGCAGCGGCAACGTGAGCATGTCGGGCAGCAGTTGCGTGTCGTGGTCGATATAGGCGAGCGCAATGAGTGTCCAGACGAGCCCGAGTGCGCCAATGCTTTGCCACGTCGGTCCGAAGCGCCATGAGATCGCGACACTCAACACACCGCAGAGCAGCGCCAGTTGCCAGCGGCGCGACGACGTGGCGTCTGCCAACGTGGCGGGGAGTTCGACGCCGCCGACACCGCCCACGCCGCCGGGCATTCCTGTCGCGGACGTGAGGGGCGTGGAGGACATCAGGGGCGTGGCGGAAGCGTGCGCGGACTGTGGCGATGCCGTATGGACGGAGGTGGTGTCTCCTGCGTCGGCGGCGTGCAGTTCTTCGAGCCATGCCCGTTCGATGGCGGCCGGCACACGTCGCACCACAACGTCGATGATCAGCCCGGCGAGCAAGCCCAGCGCCGCGAACAGCGCGAGACGCCAGTGAGGTGCCAGTTGCGCCAGCGCATCGACCAGAAGCAGCTCCGCGTAGCCGTCAATGGTGTTCATGCGACACCGTAACCGAGTTGGAACATCGGCAGATACATGGCGAGGACCATGCCGCCGATCAGCAGGCCGAGAAACGTAATCATCATGGGTTCCAGCGTCGCGCAGGTACTGACCAGCGCATGCGAGGCTTCCTCGTCGAGCAGGCCGGCGGCCTGATTGAGCATGCGCCCGAGTGTACCCGATTCCTCCCCGATCACGGCCAGTTGGGCCACCACCAGCGGCCAGTGTGCGCCGGCTTCGAGCGCCGTTGCCAGACGTGCGCCGCGGGCGACCGCCCGATGCACGCCGTGGGCTGCCTGCTGCATCACGAGATTGCCGCAGGCACTGGCTGCCGCGTCCATCGCATCGGGCAACGGGACCCCGGCATCGAGCAGCGTGCCGAGGGTTCTGGCCCATCGGGCTGCGCTCATCATAAGGATGATCTTGCCGGCCCCCGGCAAGTGCAATATCAGCCGATCCCGCTGCCGTCGCATGCGTGTGCTGCGTCGTAGCGCGGCCGTAACGGCCAATCCCGCAGCACCCACGCAGGCGAGCATCCATGGGCCGCTCGTGAGCGACGCGCGCGAGAGATCGATAAGCCATCGGGTGAGTGGGGGCAGCGGAACGCCGCCGCCGGCCGCGCTGGCGAACAGCCGCTCGAACTCCGGAATCACCCATTGCAGCAGCACTGCCACGACGGCGAGCGCTGCCACCAGCACGGTCACCGGATAGGCCAGTGCGCGTTGCAGTTTGTCGCGTACACCTCGCGTGTGATCGTAGTGCGCACTCAGACGCGCCAGCGTCGGGCCGAGTTGGCCGCTCAGTTCTCCGGCCGCGACCAACTGGCAATCGACGCCGCTGAAGTGGCGGCTGGCGTGCGCCATGGCTTGTGCCAATGGGTGTCCCAGCGCGACGTCCTGCGCAATACCCGACGCCAACCGCTTGAGTCCTCGCGTATGTGCGCCTCGCGCCAGGACGTTCAGTGCCGCCGTGAGCGGCACGCCGGCACCGAGCAGCGTGGCGAGGCGCCGGACGAGGTCGGTGGCGTCGGTGGATCGGGTGCGTCCCGTGGGCAAGTGCCGCCGTCCCGGGCTCAGATGCGTCACGGTCAAGTGCCGATGCCGGTGACGCAACATCAGGCGCGCGGCGGCCTCGCCGTGCGCGATCACTTCTCCGCGTTTGCGTTGTCCGTCGGCATCGCGGCCTTGCCAATGCCAGCGGCGTGGCTGCGTCATGGGCGTCATGCGTGTTGCGCGAGACATGTGACCTCCCCCTTCGATATGGCTCGCCGCAGCCGTTGTCCCGGTCGTGAGTGAGTGCCGCGCCACACGTGATACGACAGGGCGGGTGCGTCGTTGCGCCGGGGCGGTGTCGGAGCGTCAGGCAGGCGTTGTCGCATCGACATCCTCCGCGCTGATGGTGCCGGCTTCGGCATGCCACATTCCGGCTTCGCGCAGTGTCATGACGCCCTCGCTTTTCGCTTGCGCCGCCAATTCGTGCGGACTGCGTGCCTGGGCGATGTTGATGGCCTGCGTAGCGCTGATCGGCATGACTTGAAATGCCCCGATTCGCCCCGCGAAACCACTGCCGTGACAGCGCATGCAGGGATGTCCGCCGCGCGCAGCGTCGTTTGTCGGATGGCCGGGTTGGCATCCCGCGGGGCATCGTCGCCTGAGCAAGCGCTGTGCGCTGATGAGCAGCAATGTCGACGACAGGTTGAACGGTGCGACGCCGAGATCGAAGAGTCGCGCGAGTGTGCTGGGGGCGTCGTTCGCGTGGACCGTCGCGAACACAAGGTGTCCGGTCTGCGCTGCCTGCACCGCGATCTCGGCCGTTTGTGCGTCGCGAATTTCGCCAACGACGAGCACATCGGGATCCTGCCGGAGAAAGGCGCGCAAGGCCGTGGCGAAGTCGAGTCCGGCACGCTCGTTGAGATTGACCTGCGTCACGCCGGGCAAGCGAATTTCCACTGGATCTTCGATGGTGACGATATTGCGCGACGCGTCGTTGAGCCGTCGAAGACAACTGTAGAGTGAGACGGTCTTGCCGCTGCCTGTGGGGCCGGTCAGCAGGATCATGCCGTGCGGGCGCGAAATCGCCTGCGTGAGTGCGAGATATTGCTTCGGTGTGTAGCCGAGACCTTCGAGCGAAAGCGGCACCTTCGCGCCGTCGAGCAAGCGCACCACGAGTTTTTCGCCGTGCAGCGTGGGCAGCGCGCTCACCCGGCACTCGACAGGTTCGCCAGCGTCGCGCCACACCATGCGCCCGTCTTGTGGCAGACGCTTCTGCGCGATGTCCAGATTGGCGAGCACCTTCAGGCGCGAGACGAGCATGTCGCGCCATGGCAGGGGAACGTCGCTGTACTCTTGCAGATAGCCGTCGATACGCAGCCGTACGCGAAAGCGCTGCGCCATCGGTTCGAAATGCACGTCGGACGCGCCCGCCCGAATCGCCTCGCTCAGCATCTGCTCGAGGAATTGCAGCGGTGTGGTGGCTTCCCGGGATGCGCGCGCAGCGCCCGTGGATGAGGGCGACGTGCGGGTGTCGGCAGGCACGTTGGCGTCGACGGATTCGGCGGCGGGAGATTGCGTGACAGAGGGCATGAGAGCGTTCGGCGAGAGCTGCGTGAAGCATCAGTCTCGCCAAATCTCTGTGCCGACTCAATCGGAATTGCCCGAAAAATGGGCGATGTAACGTGCAGTGGACGACCGCGAATCGTCAGTCGTGCGAGGGGGAACCCGGCTTCGGTTTGAACAGGCGCACGGTCTTGATCGCCTGATTGTCGATCTGCACGATTTCCATGCGTACGCCGCTGATTTCGAGACTGACGCTCGCCTCCGGAATTTCGCGCAGCACTTCGAGAATCAGGCCGTTGAGCGTCTTGGGGCCGTCGGTGGGCAGGTGCAGGCCCAGGCGTCGATTCAGATCGCGGAGCCCCAGGCCGCCGCCGACCAGACAATCGTCGTCGGCCGTCCAGCCTGAACGACTGCCCCCGGTGCCGGGCACGCTCGTCGTGAACTCGCCAATGAGTTCTTCAATGATGTCTTCGGTCGTGACCAATCCTTCGACCTCGCCGTACTCGTTGACGACAAGGCCGACGCGGCGCTGGTTCTCCTGGAAGTATTGCAACTGCCGCAATGCCGGGGTGTCGCTCGGAATGAAGTACGGCTCGACGAGCAACGCGCGCAGCGTGTCGACCGAAAGATCGTCCGGGTGCCGCAGCGCAGAGAGCGTACGACGCACCGGCAGAATGCCGACGATGCGATCGATGTCGCGGTCGTAGACGGGCAGCTTGTTGTGATAGCAGGTCTCGAGTTGCGAGAGGATCGTGTCGAGCGGTGCCGAGATGTCGAGCGCCTCGATGCGCGCGCGCGGCACCATCACGTCGTCGACGGCGATGTTTTCGAGATCAAGCAGATTCAGCAACACACTGCGCGGCTTGGTCGGCATGTAGTTGCTCGCCTCCAGCACGATGGTACGCAGCTCTTCCGTCGAAAGACGCGCTTCGCTTGCCGCCCGGCGGGTGTCGATGCGCAGCACGCGCAGCATGCCACGCACGAAACTGTTGAGCACCCAGACCAGCGGCGTCGCTACGGTGACGATGGGTCTGAGCGGGGTGCTGATCGAGAGTGCGATGCGCTCCGGGTACGTCGCACCAACAATCTTCGGGCCGATTTCCGCAAAGATGATGATGAGCAACGCGATGAGCGCGGTCGCGATCGAGAGCGTGACGGCGTCGTTGCCGAAGTAGCGCACTGCTATCGATGTGGTGAGGACCGGAACGACGGTATTGATGACGTTATTGCCGACGAGAATCGTCGAGAGCAGGTCTTCGGTGCGGGAGAGCAGCCCCTGTGTTGCTTTGGCACCGTGTACGTTCATGCGTACCAGATGCTTCAGGCGATGGCGGTTGAGCGCCATCATGCTCGTTTCGGAAATGGAGAAGAATCCCGAGCAGATGATCAGGAGGGCGACGGCGCAAATCTGCGCCCATAAGGGCAAGGCGTCCAAGCTTTTTGGGTGTGCGAAAGGCACGGGGGTGGCAATGAGTCGCCACTATATCAGAGGGGATAACGGTGTCAGTCGCGTCGCAGGGCTGGCGTCTGCCGGACGGGATGGACTACAGACGTTCGGGCGAAGGTGATGCAAACAGATCGGAAAATGCCGCAGAAATAAAAAAACCGACGGACATGTCCGTCGGTTTTTTTGCTTTGCTCGAGAGCAAAGTAAATCCTGGTCGGGGTGAGAGGATTCGAACCTCCGGCCTCTACGTCCCGAACGTAGCGCTCTACCAGGCTAAGCTACACCCCGCTTCGATACTGCTACTTCGCTAAGTGCGTCGCGCTATCGAGTAAGAACATAATTCTAGCAGGCTATCTTTGTAATGGGAAGAGGGGAGTACAGAAATAATTTGTTCTGCCGCATCGGCCTCTTCTTTTGCGCGTTTGAGCGTGTGGTCGAGTGCCTTCGTGCGCGTGATTGCGGCGAGGATCGGTTCGAACTTGTCGGTGCCGCCATTCTCGATGGCTTCGCGTACCAGCGCGCGCTCTGCCTTCGTGCCATGTTGCAGCACGTAGATCAGCGGCAGCGTCGGTTTGCCTTCACGCAAATCGTCGCCCGCGTTCTTGCCCATCTCGTCGGTGTCGCCCGCGTAGTCGAGCCAGTCGTCCATCAACTGGAATGCCGTGCCCAGGCGTCTACCGTATTCACATACGGCCGTTTCGGTCTGCTTGTCGGCGTTGGCGAGCACGGCAGCGAGTTGCGTTGCCGCCTCGAACAGCGTCGCGGTCTTGTATTTGATGACCTGCAGGTAACGCGCTTCGTCCACGTCCGGGTCGTGCATGTTCAGCAGTTGCAGCACTTCGCCTTCGGCAATGATGTTGGTGGCGCGCGAAAGGATCTGCATCACGCGCATGTTGTCCACGCTCACCATCATTTCGAAGGAGCGGGAGTAAAGGAAGTCGCCGACCAGCACCGACGCCGCATTGCCGAACAGCGCATTGGCCGTCTGCTTGCCGCGGCGCAGGTCGGATTCGTCCACGACATCGTCGTGCAGCAGCGTCGAGGTGTGGATGAATTCGATGACCGCCGCGAGCTCGAAGCGGGCGGGCGAGGTAACGCCGAGCGCGCCGGATACCAGCAGCAGGAGTGCCGGGCGCAGCCGTTTGCCGCCCGAATTGATGATGTACTCCGAGATCTGATTGATCAGGACCACCTTGGAGGCCAACTGTATGCGGATACGCTCGTCGACGGCACGCATGTCGTCGGCGATGGTGGCCAGTACGTTCTGGGGAGAAGTCGAAGCAGTCAAGACAAGGCTCGGGTGAGGAAAAATTCGCCCCAAATTATATAGTGGGTGCGGCCACTTTCGGGCACCAGGGCAGTGGAATGCCTTGTGTCACGGAAGTCTTTGACGCAAAAGGGGAAAGTCTGTATAATCCCCGGTTTTCGTGCGCGCATTCGTTGCACCTGGTCCGAAAATACTCCGGTATGACGGGCTGCGGCGGTGCGATCGACCGGTAAGTCGAGTCCTTTCAGGGCCCTCGGTCTGCATGAAAAATTCTCTTGTTTATGAGTGAGGTTCAACAATGTACGCGGTCATAAAAACCGGCGGTAAGCAATATAAGGTTGCTGCTGGCGAAAAGCTCAAAGTAGAACAGATACCGGCTGACATTGGCGCTGAAATCACCATCGACCAGGTTCTCGCCGTTGGCGAGGGCGAATCGATTAAGTTCGGTGCGCCGTTGGTCAGTGGGGCTTCCGTCAAGGCTACCGTTATCGCCCAGGGTCGTCACCCCAAGGTGAAGATTTTCAAGATGCGCCGTCGCAAGCACTACCAAAAGCGTCAAGGCCATCGCCAAAACTACACCGAGCTGCGTATCGACAGCATCAACGGCTAATCGATCGAGCTAGGTAAGGAGTTAAGTCATGGCACACAAAAAAGCAGGCGGATCGTCCCGTAACGGCCGCGATTCCGAGTCGAAGCGCCTCGGCGTGAAGGTGTACGGCGGTCAGGCAATCCTGGCTGGCGGCATCATCGTTCGCCAACGTGGGACTCGTATGCATGCCGGCGAAAACGTCGGTATCGGTAAGGACCATACGCTGTTTGCACTGGCCGATGGCCACGTGCAATTCGCCATCAAGGGCGCAGCGAAGAAGCAAGTGGTTAGCGTGGTGCCGGCAGCGTAAGCTAAGCCTTTTGCCACCAAAAGGCTCCGCTCTCATGCGGAGCCTTTTTTGTTTGTCTCGCCTGCGCGCAGCGGAAAACCGCGCCCGGAGCGGGACATTGAACAGTATTCCGATCGTCTGCGGACGGTCATCAAGCGGGACGGACCCACATGAAATTCATTGACGCAGCACGAATCGAGGTGATCGCCGGGAACGGCGGCAACGGCTCGGCATCGATGCGCCGTGAGAAATTCGTGCCGTTCGGCGGACCTGACGGCGGCGACGGCGGTCGCGGCGGCAGCGTGTTTGCCGTGGCGGATCGCAACATCAACACCCTGATCGATTACCGTTATTCGAAGAAGCATCTGGCGAAGAACGGGGAATCCGGTCGCGGCTCGGATTGCTACGGCAAGGGCGGCGAGGACATCTTCCTGCGCATGCCGGTCGGCACCATCATCAGCGATATGGAGACCGGCGAGACCATCGCCGACCTGACCGAACACGCTCAGGAAGTCGTGCTCGCTCAAGGTGGCGCGGGCGGTCTGGGCAACCTCCATTTCAAATCGAGCACGAACCGCGCGCCCCGTCAGAAGACGGACGGCAAGCCTGGCGAGCGCCGCATGCTCCAGCTCGAGCTCAAAGTGCTCGCGGACATCGGCCTGCTCGGCATGCCCAATGCGGGCAAGTCGACGTTTATCGCGTCGGTGTCGAACGCGCGTCCGAAGATCGCCGACTATCCGTTCACGACGTTGCACCCCAATCTGGGTGTCGTGCGTACCGCGCCGGGCAAGAGCTTCGTCATCGCCGACATTCCGGGGCTGATCGAAGGCGCTGCCGAAGGTGCCGGTCTGGGTCACCAGTTCCTGCGTCACTTGCAGCGCACCGGCTTGCTGCTGCATATCGTGGACATTGCCCCGTTCGACGAAGGCGTCGATCCGGTGGCTGACGCCCAGGCCATCGTGCTCGAACTGCAAAAGTACGACGAAGCGCTGTTCCAGAAGCCCCGTTGGCTGGTGCTCAACAAGGTCGACATGGTGCCGGAAGCGGAGCGTGCCGAGCGCGTGGCCGACTTTCAGAAGCGCTTCGGCTGGGACGGCCCGACCTTCCAGATCTCGGCATTGACGGGCGAAGGCTGCGAGAAGCTGTGCCTGGCAGTCCAGGAATATCTGTACCAGCAACGCGGTGCCGTCGAAGAAGCCATCGAAGACGCCGCGGCGGATCCGCGTTTCCGCGCGGGTAGTGCCACCCCGGCCACCCCTGCGGTCGACGCCGCTGCGCCACAAACCCCAACGGACGACACGCCAAAGGCGTAAACTCCACATCACTCAAACGCTGGCGCTGACGTCTCGCACACACGCGCCAACGCCAGCGATCCGGCTGCTGAGGCCAGGCGTGAGACGAAGGATGGCGACCATGCCGTTTCCTTCGCATCGTCCAGGCGATTGCAACAGTCCGTCTTCCCAATACATCCGCAGGAGAATCCAGGTCCATGCGTTCGGTCATCGCCGATGCCAAGCGGCTCGTGGTGAAAGTGGGCTCCAGTCTCGTGACCAACGACGGTCGCGGGCTGGATGATGTCGCTATTGCGCGTTGGGCGCAGCAGATCGCCGCGTTGCGGCATGGGGGCGACGGACGTTCGCCAAAGCAGGTCGTGCTCGTGAGTTCAGGCGCGATTGCGGAGGGGATGCAGCGTCTGGGCTGGGCACGCCGCCCGAAGGCCATCGACGAATTACAGGCCGCCGCCGCTGTCGGCCAGATGGGCCTCGCGCAGGTCTACGAGACTCGCTTCGCCGAGCATGGCGTGCGGACCGCACAGATTCTTCTCACGCATGCCGATCTGGCCGACCGCGAACGCTATCTGAACGCGCGCACGACGTTGCTGACATTGCTGCGTCTGGGCGTGGTGCCGATCATCAACGAGAACGACACGGTCGTGACCGACGAAATCAAGTTCGGTGACAACGACACCCTCGGGGCGCTCGTCACCAATCTGATCGACGGCGACGCGCTGGTGATCCTGACCGACCAATCGGGCCTGTACACGGCCGATCCGCGCAAGAACCCCGATGCCGAGTTCGTGCACGAGGCCGAGGCGGGCGACGAACGTCTTGAGGCGATGGCCGGCGGCGCGGGCACCAACATCGGCCGCGGCGGCATGCTGACCAAGATTCTGGCCGCCAAGCGTGCGGCGACGAGCGGTGCGCACACCGTTATCGCATCGGGGCGCGAGGCTGACGTGCTGGTGCGTCTGGCCGGCGGCGAAGCCATCGGCACGCAGTTGGTGGCACGCACGGCCGTGCTCACCGCCCGCAAGCAGTGGATGGCCGATCATTTGCAGGTGCGCGGACGCGTGGTGATCGACGCGGGCGCTTGCAAGAAGCTGATGGAAGAGGGCAAGAGTCTGCTGCCGATCGGTGTGATCGACGTCGAAGGCACGTTCGCGCGCGGTGAGGTCATCGCCTGTCTGGACGAAGCCGGTCACGAGATCGCACGGGGACTGTCGAACTACAGCGCGTCGGAGACACGCCTCATTCGTCGCCATCCGAGCAGCGATATCGAGCAGGTGCTGGGCTTCGCGAACGAGCCCGAACTGATCCATCGCGATAATCTGATTTTGCGGTAAACCGCCGTGCGCTGAACTGCGGGGCGAGCGTTTTGCGTCCGTCAGCGGTTCGTCGACGGTCCGTCAGAAGCCAAAAAACGCCGGCACGACAATCGTGACCGGCGTTTTTCATTGCATTGACGTTGTGTGTGGACGATGCGTGTCCACCGCAGCCTCAGCGATAGTTCGGATTGGTTGTCGGATAGCGCAGGTTCTGCACGATGTCCTTGGCGCTGCCGTACGGGGTCTTGTCCTGGCAGAGATAGTCGCGGTACAGAATGCCCTGATAGGCCGTCGAACCGTACGGGCGAATCGGACGCCATTCGCTGTTGCGCGCCGGTGCCCAGGTGCCGTCCGGGCGGCCGGTGGCGTACAGACGCGTCTCGAACGTCGAGCAATGCATGCCTTCGTACGAGACGTTGCGCGCCCCTTCCTTGCTGCGGATGACAGCGATGTAGCGAACCACGCCATCTTCCTTCGTGACCTGGATCGACTTCACGTCGATGGCGTAATCCAGCGTGGCGTTCGGCGTCGTGGGGAAGCTCACCAGATCTGCGTCCTGCGGAGCTGTCGTCGGCAGGGTGACATCTGCTTCCTTCCACTTGCTCTTGCTGGCTTCTTGCTGAGCCAGGTATTCGTCAAAGTCTTGTACGGGTTGCGACGTGCTGCTGCAAGCCGCGATCAGCGCGAGAGCGGCCAGGGAGACAAGCGTGGCCAGGCGCGGGGCGCGGCGGGCAATGGAAGGACGCATGGAATGTGGTCGAGAAGTCGGTTGGACGGCAGATGAACGAAAGCGGGCTATCCGCGCGGTGTCCCGAAGGACACTGGGTCAAAAAAATCGGGCGCAGGCATGATGCCCGCGTCCGGTGTTGGGACAGGCCGGCAGCCGCGCCGGTTCAGTGCTCCCGGCGGTGCTGTACGTCGGCGCTGACGCCCGTCTCGGCATTGGCTGCCGGTTCGGTCGCGTCGTCATCACCATCGCCGCTGCCGTAGCCGTCGTCGTGCTCGTGCGACGCATCCGTGGCACCCGGCGGCATCTCGCCGAGGCGAGCCCCGGCGCGCGGAAACCGCCGCCGATCCTGCTGGGTGCGCGTTGCCGAGCGTCGCAGATACCGCGAGAGTTCGTTCAAAGCGAGTTGATAGACCTCGCGCTTGAACTCGATCACGGCGTCGAGCGGCACCCAGTACTCGTTCCAGCGCCACGCATCGAACTCGGGATGATCGGTGGCGCGCAGGCAGATATCGCAGTCACGACCGACCATGCGCAGCAGGAACCAGATCTGCTTCTGGCCCCGGTAATGTCCGCGCACTTCGCGTTTGATGAACTTGTCCGGCACCTCGTAACGCAGCCAGTCGCGTGTGCGACCGATGATTTTGACGTGTTCTGGCTTTAGCCCGGTTTCCTCGTGCAATTCTCGGAACATGGCCTGTTCTGGCGTTTCGCCGTACTTGATGCCGCCTTGCGGGAACTGCCAGGAGTGCTCGCCCAGCCGCTTGCCCCAGAACACTTCATTGCGTGCGTTTAAGAGGATGATGCCGACGTTCGGGCGAAAGCCTTCACGGTCCAGCATACAACCACCCTTGAATCCTTTAAAATTGCTTCGATTATAAACAGATAATCACCGGCGCGGCGGCCGGCGGCGGCTCGGGCAACCGGGGCGGCGCGTATGGCCGGCGGGTGTCTCGGGGGCTGCGACGACGTCCGGTGACGTTATCAGGCTCCCCCGGCCCCGCGCCCGGCAACAGACCGAACCGCCGTGCGCGCCGTTGACCCTCATTTTTCCCGGAAATCTGCATGAAAGCCTCTCGTTTCTTCATCGGCACCCTCAAGGAAGCCCCCGCCGACGCCGAAATCGTCAGCCACAAGCTGATGATGCGCGCCGGCATGATTCGCCGCGTTGCCGGCGGTATCTACGATTACCTGCCGATCGGCCTGCGCTCGATCCGCAAGGTCGAAGCCATCGTCCGTGAAGAAATGAACCGCGCCGGTGCGCTCGAACTGCTCATGCCGGCCGTGCAGCCGGCCGAACTGTGGCAGGAATCGGGCCGCTGGGAGAAGTACGGCCCGGAACTGCTGCGTCTGAAAGATCGCAACGACCGCGAATTCGTCGTCGGCCCGACCCACGAAGAAGTGGTGACGGACATCGCCCGTCGCGAAATCAAGAGCTACCGCCAACTGCCGGTGAACTTCTATCAGGTGCAGACGAAGTTCCGTGACGAGATTCGTCCGCGTTTCGGCGTAATGCGTGGCCGCGAATTCATCATGAAGGACGCCTACTCCTTCGATAAGGATCGTGCCGGCTTGCAGGTTTCCTACCAGAAGATGTTCGACGCCTACGTGCGCATCTTCACTCGCCTGGGCCTGGAATTCCGTGCCGTGGTGGCCGATAACGGCTCCATCGGCGGCTCGGGTTCGCACGAGTTCCACGTGATCGCCGAGACCGGTGAAGACGCCATCGCCTACTGCCCGACGTCGGACTACGCGGCCAACGTTGAGATGGCCGAGGCGCTGGCGCCGCAAGGCGAGCGAGCCGCACCGGCCGAGGCGATGACCAGGACCGCCACGCCGGGCAAGGCCAAGTGCGAAGCCGTCGCGGAGCTGCTCTCGATTCCGCTTGAGCGCACCGTCAAGTCGATCGTGCTCGCGACCGACAGCGAAGACACGGGCACGACCGTCTGGCTGTTGCTGCTGCGCGGCGATCACGAACTCAACGAGATCAAGGCAAGCAAGGTGCCGGGTCTGGCCGGCCTGCGCTTCGCCAGCGAAGCGGAGATCGTCGAATGGTTCGGCACGCCGCCGGGCTACCTGGGCCCGATCGGCACGAAGAAGCCGGTGAAGCTCGTGGTCGATCGCAGCGTCGCGCAGATGAGCGACTTTGTCGTCGGCGCGAACGAAGCCGATTTCCACATCACGGGCGTGAACTGGGGCCGCGATCTGCCGGCACCGGAAGTCGTGGCCGATCTGCGCAACATCGTGCCGGGCGACGCGTCGCCGGACGGCAAGGGCGAGATCGCGCTGTGCCGCGGTATCGAAGTCGGTCACGTGTTCCAATTGGGGACGAAGTACTCGGATGCCATGAACGCCACGTTCCTCGACGAGACCGGCAAGCCGGCGCCGATGGAAATGGGCTGCTACGGCATTGGGATTACGCGTATTCTCGGCGCGGCCATCGAGCAGAACTTCGACGATCGCGGCATCATCTGGCCTGAGTCCATTGCGCCGTTCGAAGTGGTGCTGTGCCCGATGGGTTACGACCGTAGCGACGCCGTGCGTGCGGCGGCCGACACGCTGTACGAGGAACTGCTGGCCGCAGGCGTCGACGTGATTCTGGATGACCGTGGCGAGCGCCCTGGCGTGATGTTCGCCGATTGGGAGCTGATCGGCGTGCCGCATCGTGTGGTGATCGGCGATCGTGGCCTGAAGGACGGCAAGATCGAGTATCAGGGCCGTCGCGACACCGAAGCCCAACTGCTCGACGCCGCCAGCGTCGCAGAAGTCGTCACCGGCAAGGTGCGCACCGCCAAGGCGGTCTGAGCAAAGCCGCATGTGACGTGCCGCCGGTGAGTTGCCGGCGACGCGTCGCAGGGCGCTCATCCCGAACGGCATTCTCTGACGGCAGTCGCCCCGGCGGCTGCCGTTGTCATATCTGAAAGCGTTGTCTGTATGGAATATACGTTCGCGTCAGCGACAGTGCTGTTGCTGCTCATCACCGATCCGTTCGGCAATATCCCCATTTTTGTGAATGCACTGAAAAATGTGCCGGCCCATCGACGCCCGCGCGTGATCGTGCGCGAGGTGCTGATTGCGTTCGCGATCCTGCTGCTCTTCATGCTGGTGGGCGAGCGGTTCCTGCGCATGATGAGTCTCACCGACCTGTCGTTGCAATTGGCCGGCGGCATTGTGCTGTTCCTGATCGCATTGCGAATGATCTTTCCACGACCTGACAGCGGTTCGTTGCCCGACGCCGGCGAGCCGCTCATCGTGCCGCTCGCGATTCCGGCGCTGGCTGGACCGTCGGCGCTCGCGACCGTCATGCTGCTCGTGTCGCAGCAACCGGGACGTATGCTCGAATGGATCACCGCGCTGTGTGTGACGATGGCCGTCTGCGCAGTCGTGCTGCTGCTCGCCGATCGTATCGAGCGATGGGTGGGCTCGCGCGTAGTGACGGCGTTCGAGCGTCTGATGGGGCTGATTCTGGTGGCGATCTCGGTGGAGATGATCCTCAAGGGCGTGAGGGCCTTCGTGCACCAGTTCTGATCGGCAGACCGACAGACGGACGATGCAAAAGAAGAGGGACCTTGTGCTTGCACAGGCCCCTTTCTCTATTTGCGGGATGCCGTCCCCGCGGCGGCGCTACGCCTGACGTCGCGATTAACGCGGCGTCGTCAGCGCGCGGATCGCGGGCAGGTTACGCCAGTAACCCTTGGCGTCCATGCCGCAGCCGAACACATAACGATCCGGCACGGTGAAGCCACAGAAATCCGGATGCGACGGCTTGTCCTTCGCCAGGATCTTCTCGCACAGCACGGCGCTGTAGAACTTCGATGCACCCATCTCCAGAATCCGGTCGCGAATCGCGGCCATGGTGGCGCCTTCGTCGAGGATGTCGTCGAGCACGAGCACCACGCGATCGCGCACCGAGTCGCGCGGCGCCACGCGCCACTGCATCGCACCACCGGTGGTGGTGTTGTTGTAGCGCGAGAGGTGGATGTAGTCGAACTCGAGCGGGAAGTCGAGGCGCGGCAGCAGCATGCCGGTAAAGACGGCCGCGCCGCCCATGACCGACAGCACCATCGGGAATTCGTCGCCAATGGCTTGCTTGATGGCCGTAGCCATCGTGTCGACGGATCGGTTGACCTCGTCGGCGGAGACGATTTCTTCGGAATTACGGAATACTTCGAGCGCTTCTTCGCGGTTCATATGGGGCGACCCTGTGAAACGATGTTGCGGGGGGATATCGCTTATGCGGCCCGGAGTATATCTGGAAAACGTAGCGCAAAGCCCGCACGTTCGACCGGACCGCGACCGGATGAGACCAAATCAGCGCATGCCGGGCATCATGCCCTTCATGCTGCGCATCATCTTCATCATGCCACCGCCTTTGAGTTTCTTCATCATGGTGCGCATCTGATCGTACTGATTGAGCATGCGGTTGACCTCCTGCACCTGAACGCCGGCGCCGGCGGCGATACGGCGCTTGCGGCTCGCCTTGATCAGTTCCGGCTTGGCGCGCTCGGCGGGCGTCATCGAATTGATGATGCCTTCCATGCGGCGCACCTGCTTCTCGGCCTGATCCATGTTCGTCTGGCTGGCGGCGGCCTGGAACTGGGCAGGCAGCTTGTCCATGAGCGACGACAGGCCGCCCATCTTCTTCATCTGCCCGATCTGCGCCTTGAAGTCGTTCAAGTCGAAGGCGCCGCCTTTCTTGACCTTCTCGGCGAGCTTCTGTGCGGCTTGGACGTCAACGCCGCGTTGCGCCTCCTCGACGAGCGCGAGAATGTCGCCCATGCCGAGAATCCGGTTCGCCATGCGGTCCGGGTGGAAGACTTCGAGGCCGTCGAGCTTTTCACCGACGCCAACGAACTTGATCGGCTTGCCAGTGATGTGCCGCACCGACAGCGCTGCGCCGCCGCGCGAGTCGCCGTCGAGCTTGGTGAGCACCACGCCGGTGAGCGGCAGCGCGTCGTTGAAGGCGCGGGCGGTGTTCACGGCGTCTTGACCGAGCATGGCATCGACGACGAAAAGCGTTTCGATCGGTTTCAGTTCGGCGTGCAGGGCGCTGATTTCCTGCATCATCACTTCGTCGATACCGAGACGGCCGGCCGTGTCGACGAGCAGCACTTCGTGGTGATGGCGACGCGCCCAGTCGACGGCCGCGCGGGCGATGTCGACCGGCTTCTGATCGGGTTGCGACGGGAAGAAGTCGGCGTCGACCTGCTTCGTCACCGTCTCCAGCTGCGCGATAGCGGCGGGACGGTAGACGTCGGTGGAGACCGTGAGGACTTTCTTCTTCTGGGCGCGCAGCAGCTTGGCGAGCTTACCGACGGTGGTCGTCTTACCGGCACCTTGCAGACCGGCCATCAGAATGATGGCAGGCGGGGTGGTGGCAAGATCGAGTTCCGCGGCGCGGCCTTCGTAATCGCCGCCCATGAGTGCCGTGAGTTCGCGCTGCACCACGCCCACGAGGGCCTGGCCGGGCGAGAGGCTGGAGATGACTTCCTCGCCGAGGGCCTTTTCCTTCACCTTGGCGATGAAATCGCGCACCACCGGCAGGGCGACGTCGGCCTCGAGCAGGGCGAGACGCACTTCGCGCAGCATTTCCTGCGTGTTGGCCTCGGTCAGTCGGGCTTCGCCGCGCAGCGTCTTGACGACCTTGGCAAGGCGCGTAGTGAGATTGTCGAGCATGAAACGTATCCTGTAAGACCTGCTGCGGCCTTGTGGGCCTGCCCTCCCTGCCTTGGCAAGGCAGTGGCAGGCACGGCAGCGCGCCCCTCATGGGCTGGTGTAAACTTCAAACATGACTATTTTACTGTATGCGCTGACCGCCATCCTCTACGCCGGGTTGGCGGTTTGTTCGTGGCAAGGGTACCGGCGCGACGCCGCGCTCGCACTCGCGGGCGGGCAGGTCGCGCCTGCGCCTGTCGCGGGCACGCCCTCACGCTGGACGATGCAGCTTTCGCTGTTCGCCGCGCTCTTGCTGCACGGGGTGTTGCTGCATCAGACGATCTTCCGCGCAGACAGTATGCACTTCGGTTTCGCGTACATGCTCTCGGCCATGTTGTGGCTCTCGGTGGGCATCTACTGGATCGAAAGTTTTTTCTTCCCGCTCGACAGCCTGCGACTGATGGTCACACCCGTGGCCGCCGTCGCCTGCCTGCTGCCGATGATTTTTCCGGATGTGCGCATTCTCGGCTTTGCGGCGGATCCGATCTTCAAGGCGCACTTCATCATCGCCAACATGGCCTACGGTCTGTTCGCGCTCGCGGCGCTGCACGCGTTGCTGATGATCTATGCCGAGCGGCAGTTGCATCCGTCGCGCAGCAACGAGGCGACCGGTTGGCTGTCTCGCTGGCTTGAGACGCTGCCGCCGCTGCTCACGATGGAAAAGCTGCTGTTCAGGCTGATCGGCGCGGGGTTCGTGCTGCTGACCCTGACGCTGATCTCGGGCGTGATGTTCTCCGAGGCGCTCTTCGGGCGCGCGGTGCGCATCGATCACAAGACCGTGTTCGCAGTGGTGTCGTGGCTGATGTTCGGCGCGGTGCTGCTCGGACGGCATTTTTACGGGTGGCGCGGCAAGGTCGCGCTGCGTTGGGTTCTGGCGTCGTTCGTGGCGCTTTTGCTGGCGTATGTCGGTTCTCGCTTCGTGCTAGAGGTGGTGCTGCATCGCATGACGGAGACTTGAAGCGCGATGCGCAATATCCTGCTGTTACTTCTGCTCTTGATCGCCGGGACGTGGTGGATGCGTCACAACGAGCGCAAGCGCAATACGGAACGTCCAGAGCGCAATGAGCGCATGCGTACGCCGCCCGGAAGCGGCGCGCGTACGACGGCGAGTCAGTCGCTCCCGCCTGCCGAGCGCATGGTGCGTTGCAGTGAGTGCGATACCTATCTTCCCGAGAGCGAAGCCATCGCGGGCGTCGACGGCAAGCATTTTTGCAGCGGCGCGCATCGCGACGCCCATCTCGCGCGCGAACGCCGCGCCTGAGTCCCGCTGCGCGACCACACCGCGCAGCGATTCGGCATTCGTGGCCCTCTCCCAGCCTCCTTCGGGCCTTCTTCCGGCCGCTCCCCTCATGCCTGCCGGCGCTCATCGGGCGCCCCGGCTTGCGCATGGCTGTCGCATGCACTAAAACACAGTAACGGACCCCGTCCCCAAGAACACCAACGAAGGGGCGCGACCACAGGAGGCGCAATATGCTAATGCGCAGACGGATGTATTTTCTTCTTCCGGATCTGGCCAGTGCCCAGCGCACGATGAGCGATCTGTTGCTCGCCCGGGTCGAGGAGCGTCACATCCACTTTATGGCACGTGACGAAATGGAACTGGAGGGACTGCACGAGGCTAACCTGCTACAGACTTCCGATATCGTGCACGGCGCAGAAGCCGGGCTCGTGATCGGGGGCTTCTGTGGTCTGGCAGTCGGTGCAGTCGCCGCGTTTTTCCCCATCGTGGGCACGCGTCCCCAGTGGGAGTTGATGATCGTGACCGCACCGCTGGGCGCCCTGTTCGGCGCGTGGGTGTCGAGCATGATCGGAGTTTCGGTGCCGAACTCGCGCCTCAAAGCGTTTCGTGAACCGCTCGAGCGCGGCATGATTTTGCTGATGGTGGATGTGCGCGAAGGGCGGGTCGACGAGATTCGCGAGATGCTCAAGGAGCATCATCCCGAGGCGCATATGGAAGGCGTCGAGGCGGCGATTCCGGCATTTCCGTGATCGCGGCGTAAATCGGAGGGGAATGAGATCGACGACGGGGTGGACGCGGGAGACAAGTTTCACTGGCCGGCAACGGCCATTGGCGTCGCCCCTGTGAGCGGCGCGGGATGGTGCGTGTGTTGATTGACATGAGCGCGATGCCATCCCCGGGCGTGGTCACGCCCACGGAAGCCTCTCGGCTAAGTCGGGCGAGGGGCTTCTTCTTTGGATGGCGCCCAATATGACGCTGCCAACCCGTCAACCCGGTGCAAGCCCCCGCCAGACCGGCTGCCGGCGACTTCACGCCAAGTGGGCTACAATGCCACCCCTCGCTCTACGGGAGTTCGTTGGTGCCCGTCATGCTCCAGTCATCTGCGTCCCCTAACGTTGCCCTCCGGTCGTTTGACCTGCCTGGCCAGTGCGGCCCGGCCGACAAGTGCGCCTTGCTGTCGCGAGGTGACGCATGAACGCGCCGGATCAACTGCCAGCATTCACGCTCGACACCGACGGCTGGATACGGGAAGCCGAGCGTGCGCCTTCGCCGAACTTCGACGTTCGTCCGGACGGTATGCCGATTGGCCTGCTCGTGGTGCACAACATCTCGCTGCCGCCGGGGCAATTCGGTGGCGACGAAATCCCCGCGTTCTTCCAGAACCGGCTCGACCACGATGCGCATCCGTTCTTCGACGAGATCCGCGGCGTGCAGGTCTCGGCGCACTTTCTGGTGCGTCGCGATGGTGCGTTGCAGCAGTTCGTGTCGTGCGATGCACGGGCGTGGCACGCAGGGACTTCGTCGTTCGAGGGGCGTACGCGCTGCAACGATTTCTCAATCGGCGTTGAACTGGAAGGGACGGACGACCTGCCGTTTACTACGGCGCAGTACATCACGCTGGCGGCGCTCACGCGTGTTTTGCGTGAGCATTATCCGATTCAAGCCGTGGCCGGGCATGCCGATATAGCACCTGGTCGGAAGACGGACCCGGGACCGCATTTCGAGTGGCGGAGATTGCGTCGGATGGCGGGGCTGGAAGCGGGCGATTTGCCATTTCAGGCAGCCGATTAACCCTCACCCGAGGACAGGTTTTGCTTGACATGGCGATGGCACGGGGCTTCCCGGCGACAGAAATTTTTGATTTTGCGGAGTGCGTCATCTCCACTATACTTAGTGCCAATCCGGCCACCAACCACTATATGTAGTGGTCGACGACCGGAAGCAATATCCATCAATACCGTGCTTGCCCCGCGGCGTTTTGTGGGGCGGTACAGCAGCAAAGCCGTGCAGCGGACACCTCGAACCCTTGGCCGTCCGTCGGTCGTGCGGTGTTCAGCACTTCGCTCCATCGGCGCCCCCAGGGCGCATTTTTGCCGACTGTAGTAGCTGGTAGAAACGCGCTAACAGCACCATCTCATTGGAACGGGAGTTTTTACATGCAGACTAACGAAAACCTCACCCGCCCGAACCCGACGCCCGCCGCGAATGTCGGCAGTGGCACGGGTGCGTCGGCGCCCCAGACGACGGGCGCATTCGAGCCGGCCACCAACGCCGACTTCAAAGTGATCCGACGCAACGGCACGGTGGTGGGTTTCGAGCCGTCGAAGATCGCGATCGCCGTGACTAAGGCGTTCCTGGCTGTGAACGGCGGTCAGGGTGCGGCTTCGGCGCGCGTACGTGAGCTCGTGGAGCAATTGACGGAAAACGTCGTGCGCGCATTGGTGCGCAGCCGCCCGAACGGCGGTACGTTCCACATCGAAGACATTCAGGATCAGGTCGAACTCGCGCTCATGCGCGAAGGCGAGCACAACGTGGCTCGCGCCTATGTGCTGTACCGCGAGAAGCGTTCGCAAGAGCGCGCTCACGCCGTCGAGACCACGCAAGAGGCGGCAACGCCCGACGCCCCGGTGTTGCATGTCACCGACAACGGCGTGACGCGTGCGCTCGATATGGGCGTGCTGCGTGGCGTGGTGCAGGCCGCTTGTGAGAACCTCGGTAGCGAAGTCGACGCCGAGCCGATCCTGACCGAGACCATCAAGAACCTGTACGACGGCGTGCCGCTGTCGCAGGTCTACGATTCCGCCATCCTCGCTTCGCGTACCCTCATCGAGAAGGAACCGGCATACAGCCAGGTCACCGCGCGTATCCTGATGCACACCATCCGCCGCGAAATCCTCGGCGAAGAAGTGCCGCAGGGCGAAATGGCTGCGCGATACATCGAGTACTTCCCGCGCTTCATCAAGCAAGGCGTTGACGCCGAACTGCTCGACGAGCAACTGCTCTCGTTCGATCTGGTCAAGCTGGCCGCTGCGCTCGACGCGTCGCGCGACCTGCAGTTCAACTACCTTGGCCTGCAAACGCTGTACGACCGCTACTTCCTGCACATCGACAGCCATCGCATCGAAATGCCGCAGGCGTTCTACATGCGCGTGGCGATGGGGCTGGCGCTGAACGAAGTCGAGCGCGAAGCGCGTGCGATCGAGTTCTATCAGATCCTGTCGAGCTTCGACTTCATGAGCTCGACGCCGACGCTGTTCAACTCGGGCACGCGCCGCTCGCAGCTCTCGTCGTGCTACCTGACGACCGTCTCGGACGATCTGGAAGGCATTTACGAAGCCCTCAAGGAAAACGCGCTGCTCTCGAAGTTCGCCGGCGGTCTGGGCAACGACTGGACGCAGGTTCGCGCGCTCGGCTCGCACATCAAGGGCACGAACGGCAAGAGCCAGGGCGTGGTGCCGTTCCTGAAAGTGGTCAATGACACGGCTGTGGCCGTGAACCAGGGCGGCAAGCGCAAGGGCGCGGTTTGCGCCTATCTGGAAACGTGGCACCTGGACATCGAAGAATTCCTGGAGCTGCGCAAGAACACGGGCGACGACCGTCGCCGCACGCACGACATGAACACGGCGAACTGGATTCCCGATCTGTTCATGAAGCGTGTGATGGAAGGTGCGGAATGGACGCTGTTCTCGCCGTCGACCTGCCCGGATCTGCACGACAAGTACGGCAAGGCGTTCGAACAGGCTTACACGGCTTACGAAGAGAAGGCTGCGCGCGGCGAGATCAAGCTGTTCAAGAAGGTGCCGGCACAAGCCCTGTGGCGCAAGATGCTGGGCATGCTGTTCGAAACCGGCCATCCGTGGATCACGTTCAAGGATCCGTGCAACATCCGCTCGCCGCAGCAACACGTGGGCGTGGTGCACTCGTCGAACCTGTGCACGGAAATCACGCTCAATACGAGCGAGACCGAAATCGCCGTGTGTAACCTCGGCTCGGTGAACCTCGTGGCTCACCTGAAGCAGACGGCGAACGGCTACGAACTGGATCACGACAAGCTGCAACGCACCATTCGTGTGGCGATGCGCATGCTCGACAACGTCATCGACATCAATTACTACGCGGTGGCGAAGGCGCGCAATTCGAACCTGCATCACCGTCCGGTGGGCATGGGCATCATGGGTTTCCAGGACTGCCTGCACCTGCTGCGCACGCCGTATGCGTCGAACGCTGCTGTCGAGTTCGCCGACCGCTCGATGGAAGCCGTTTGCTACTACGCTTACTGGGCGTCGACCGAGCTGGCCAAGGAACGCGGTCAGTACTCGTCGTACAAGGGCTCGCTGTGGGATCGTGGCATCCTGCCGCAAGACTCGCTCAAGCTGCTGGCCGAAGAGCGCGGTGGTTACGTCGACGTTGACCTCTCGAGCACGCTCGAGTGGGACAGCCTGCGCAAGCACATCGCAGCGCACGGCATGCGCAACTCGAACTGCGTGGCGATCGCGCCGACCGCAACGATCTCGAACATCATCGGCGTCTCGGCCTGTATCGAGCCGACGTTCCAGAACCTGTACGTGAAGTCGAACCTGTCGGGCGAGTTCACGGTCGTCAACGAGTATCTGGTGCGTGACCTGAAGGCCCGGGGTCTGTGGGACGAAGTGATGGTCGCCGACCTGAAGTACTTCGACGGCTCGCTCGCTCGTATCGACCGCGTACCGGCCGATCTGCGCGAGATCTATGCCACGGCGTTCGAAGTCGAGCCGAAGTGGCTGGTCGAGGCGGCGTCGCGTCGTCAAAAGTGGATCGATCAGGCGCAGTCGCTCAACATCTATATGGCCGGTGCATCGGGCAAGAAGCTCGACGAGACGTACAAGCTGGCCTGGACGCGTGCACTCAAGACCACGTACTACCTGCGTACGATGGCCGCGACGCACGTCGAGAAGTCGACGGTGAGCCACGGCGCGCTGAACGCGGTGCCGAGCTCGGGCGGTGTGTCGGGTGGCTTCTCGGCCGAGCCGACCTCGCCGCTGGCGCAGCCGATGCCGGAAGCCGAAGGCGCTGTCTGCACGATGCGTCCGGGCGACCCCGGCTTCGAAGAGTGCGAAGCGTGCCAGTAAGCTGAGTGTGATGCGGTGCCGCATGCGACATGCGGCACTCGCCATCGGGAAAACCCCGTCGGCCCGCAAGGGCGACGGGGTTTTTCTTTTGCGACGTTGGGTTGTGCGGCGCTCAGGCCCGGTCAGACCCGATCAGGCGAGATCAGGCCAGGTCGATGCGCATCGACAGATCGAGCGTCTCGCCGTGGGCGAGCACGACATGATCGTCGTCGAACTCGCCCACGCGGTGCGTCGACGGCTCCAGGCACAGATAGGGGCGCCCGGCGGGCGAGTGCAGCACGAGCCAGGTGGCGTCGTCGCTGCGTACCGTTGCGCTGCGCAGGCCGCCCGCATAGTCGATACGTGCGTCGAAGCGTCCCGATTCGGCGGGCACTTCGGCGAACCAGGTCGAGCGTCCGCCGGTATCGAGGCCGCCGCCGACCGACACCACTTCCATCGCCCCGACATGCACGCGTTGCTCGCTCGGCCAGCGAATGTCCTCCGACGGTGAGCGCCAGACGGCCTCGGACTCGAACGTCAGGCGAGCGCCCGCGGGCCAGCGGAAGTAGGGGTGCAAACCGAGCCCGGCCGGCATCTCCTGCGTTGACAGATTGGTGAGCGACAGTTGCATGTCGACGCCATGCTCGTCGAGCGTCACCGCGAGATACGCCTGATAGTGCCAGGGCCATTCCGGCTGGGCGGGGCAGTCGAGTTGCAGCACGCAGCAGTGCGGGCTTTCGTCGACGACGTCCCACACACGCCGCAGCCCCCAGCCGTGCAGCGAACTCGACGCCGCCGGCGACTCGTGAACGGCAATCGCGCGCTCGCGCCAGTGCAGCGTGTCGTCGCGCAGCATATTGGTATAGGGCAGCATCGGAAACGCACCCGCTTTGGGCCATTCGTCAGACGAGAACGGCTCGGTGCCGAGCGGCACGAGGTAGTCGAACAGATCGCCGCGGGTGTCGCGGCGAGCGAGTCGCGAGAGGCGGGCGCCGCAACCGGGCTGTACCTCGGCGACGAGGGGGCCCTTGGCGAGGCGGATCGGTTTGCCGGGCGTGAGGATCAGGGGTGTCGGGCCCGCGTGCCCTGCCTGTACGCCGTCGGCGAGTGGGGATGTCATCGTCAGTTCTCCTTTATTGGCGTCGGGAGGTGGCGCGCGCCGGAATCTTCCGCTCCGGTCTGCCGCGCAGTGACGCTTGCCGCACAGGATACGCCAATGCGCGGGCGCGTCGTTTTGATGCACTGCAAACCCTGTCGTGCGGCGTCGATTCATGGCAAGATGCCGGTCCCGCCAGACCGGAAGTCATTCGGCGGTGGAATGCTAGCAAACACTAGGTATAGTGGTGCTCGCATAATTCGACACAATATATAGTGTCGATTGACTGGAATGAGTGACGGTATTGTGCTAAATTGGAGTCATTCGATCGACGTCGGGAGGTCATGATGTTGCAAGTCAGAGATTGCAGCTTCGGAATCGACGCGATCGTTCAACTCAGCGCGAAAGCGCATCTGCCGCACCCCCAATACCAAGCATTGCCACTCGCGGATTTTCCGCCGTCATCGATACGCTGACGGCTGCACTATCGCAATTTTTTCGTCGGCCTTCGCATGCGAACGGCTGATCTGTCGCTTCGGCGATGCGCGCCCCACGCGTGTATCGCATCAACCTGAACGGACTGAGACCCTATGCTTAACTGGGAAGAAGACACCTCCGCTGCCAAGCCGGCAGCCCCTGCCGCCGCGCCGAACATTCTGGGCACGCAAGACGATACGCCGGCCACGATCGCTTCGGCGTCGACGCGTCGCGTGAGCGCATCGGACAAGCGCGTGATCAACGGCACGACGGACGTGAACCAACTGGTGCCGTTCAAGTACAAGTGGGCATGGGAAAAGTATCTGGCCGGTTGCGCAAACCACTGGATGCCGCAGGAAATCAACATGTCGCGCGACATCGCCTTGTGGAAAGACCCGAATGGTCTGACCGAAGACGAGCGCCGCATCATCAAGCGCAACCTCGGTTTCTTCGTGACGGCCGACTCGCTCGCAGCGAACAACATCGTGCTGGGCACCTATCGCCACATCACCGCGCCGGAGTGCCGTCAGTTCCTGCTGCGTCAGGCGTTTGAAGAGGCGATCCACACGCACGCTTATCAGTACATCGTCGAGAGCCTGGGTTTGGACGAAGGCGAGATCTTCAACGCATATCACGAAGTGCCGTCGATTCGCGACAAGGACGAGTTCCTGCTGCCGTTCATCGAAGTGGTTGCCGACCCGTCGTTCAAGACAGGCACGCAGGAAGCCGACCAGAAACTGCTGCGCTCGCTGATCGTGTTCGCCTGCATCATGGAAGGTCTGTTCTTCTACGTCGGCTTCACGCAGATTCTGGCGCTGGGCCGTCAGAACAAGATGACGGGTGCTGCGGAGCAATATCAGTACATCCTTCGCGACGAGTCGATGCACTGCAACTTCGGCATCGACCTCATCAACCAGGTGAAGCTGGAAAACCCGAACCTGTGGACGCCGGAGTTCCGCGAAGAGATTCGCGAGCTGTTCAAGAAGGCCGTCGAGCTTGAGTATCGCTATGCTGAAGACACGATGCCGCGCGGCGTGCTCGGTCTGAACGCTGCCATGTTCAAGAGCTATCTGCGCTTCATCGCGAACCGTCGTTGTGCCCAAATCGGTCTCGAGGCGCTCTACCCGAACGAAGAAAATCCGTTCCCGTGGATGAGCGAGATGATCGACTTGAAGAAGGAGCGCAACTTCTTCGAGACGCGAGTGATCGAGTACCAGACGGGTGGTGCATTGAGCTGGGACTAAGCATTGAGGGAAAAATGGATGCTCCGCGCAAAGCAAGCATCCATGCGGGTTTCGAGAGGGTGGTGTGTGTGGGCGTGGCACACGTGAGTGGCAGCAAGAGAAGTCGAAGAAGACGCGCTGCTCACACCCATCCTCCTCACTCGCGCGTTGAAGTTGTCGCTTCGCAAACGCATCGCACGCATCGACATGCGAGTGCGATGTGCATCAAAACAACAGATTGACTTCTTCGCGACGATTGATGTGCGCTTTTTTATGCACAAAGTATTAACATCGCATCACAAAAGAATTATTATTCGCTCAAATAAATTGCAGTCTCGATGAACACGCGAAAGCGCATTGCTTTCCTCCCGCACAGAGAGCTGGTAGTTACGGAGCGTAAAAACCTTGGTGCATAGCAAGCAGTATCGCTTATCCGCTATCGCAATCTCCTCCATCCCGATGACGGGACAGGCAAGCTACCCCCCGAAGAATCTGGCGAATTTCCTTTCTCAAGACAATCGAATTGCTGGCGGCAATGTCGCCGGCAATTTTTTTGCGCGCGTGAGCACTCATGGTTCGCATCACGCACGCAGCGCCGAATTCATTAGCGTAAGCCGTCGATGTCCGATGCGTACGCCGATGAATAGCCCGCTCGCCGGCGGTTCGCCGCACGGTGGTCGGGTTTCCTTCTCAGGTGGTTTGTTTGAGTGATCTCTCACGTTAAGGAGCAAAGTGATGGCTACTACTGCTAAGAAAAAACCCGCAGCCAAGAAGGCTGTTGCCAAGAAGTCGGCTGCAAAGAAGGCCGTTGCTGCCAAGAAGCCGGCAGTAAAGAAGGTTGCTGCCAAGAAGGTTGCAAAGCCGGCAGCGAAGAAGGCCGCAGTGAAGAAGGTTGCAAAGCCGGCAGCGAAGAAGGCCGCAGTGAAGAAGGTTGCGAAGCCGGCAGCGAAGAAGGCCGCAGTGAAGAAGGTTGCGAAGCCGGCAGCGAAGAAGGCCGCAGTGAAGAAGGTTGCAAAGCCGGCAGCGAAGAAGGCCGCAGTGAAGAAGGTTGCGAAGCCGGCAGCCAAGAAGGCGGCAGTGAAGAAGGCTGCCGCCAGGAAGCCGGCAGCCAAAAAGCCGGCAGCGAAGAAGGCCGCCGCCAAGCCTGCTGCGAAGAAGGCTGTTGCCAAGAAGCCGGCAGCGAAGCCTGCAGCGAAGAAGGCCGCTGCGAAGCCCGCTGCCAAGAAGCCTGCTGCTGCCAAGAAGCCGGCAGTGAAGAAGGTCGCTGCCAAGCCGGCAACGCCGGCTCCGGCCACGACGCCGGCAGCTGCGAAGACGACGCTGAACCCGGCAGCGGCATGGCCGTTCCCGACCGGCAGCCGTCCGTAATTCGAGTGCCGATGCAGGAACCAAGGCACTTAGGTGTCTTTTGATCGAGTAGGGCTACTCGATCCGAAACCCGCTGTGATGAGCGATCGTCACAGCGGGTTTTTTCATGGCGGAAATGAAAACGGGCGACTTGAGTCGCCCGCTTGCCCTGCTTGCCCGAATGTCCGATGACATCCGAGCGATGCTTGCGCCTGAAGCCCGGCAATACGCGATGGCGTGCTCGCCAGCGATGCGTGTGGGGCTTCGGCGCACCGCTGACTTAGTGCGTCACGCGGGTCACGCCGCCGCTCGAGAGCAGACGAACGCGCTGGCCCGGCTGGAATGCATCGTCGGCATCTTGCGTGATCGCGCGCAACTCGCCGTTGTCCAGACGTACCGTGATCTCCAGACCAGCCTTCTTGCTCACGCGGCTTTCGATGGCCTGGCCGGCTACCGCGCCGATCAGACCGCCGACGATACCCGTCGCAATCGAGCCGCGACCGCCGCCGAGGGCGCTGCCGCCGATCGCGCCCAGCGCACCGCCGCCTGCGATACCCAGAATGCCCGGGTCGCCGTTGCTGCTGTCGATCGTGACAGGACGTACCGATTCGACCGTGCCCATGCGCACAACCTGCTCGCGTTGTGCCTGGCGGCTGCTATAGACGCTCGCGGAGTTGCTCGGGCCGAATGCCGTACAGGCGGACAGCGTAAGCGAAGCCGCAGCGGTGAGAATGATGAGCGGAGTGGTCAGTCGTGCCATCGTGGTGTCTTTCCTTAAATCATTCGAAGCGGTGGCCGAACGCTTCTTCATATTGCGTCTCGATATCGGAGCGCGTCGGTGCGTAAGTCTGCGGGCCTTGCTCGGCAATCTTGAGCGAACCCATCAGGCTGGCCAGGCGGCCGGTAGTCGGCCAGTCGAGGCCCTTTTCGATGCCATACAGCAAACCGCCACGGAATGCGTCGCCGCACCCGGTGGGGTCGACGACACGCTTGGCAGTCACGGCAGGAATGTCGTGTTGCTTGCCGCCGGCGAAGATCTGGGCCCCGTGCTCTCCGCGCGTGACGACAAGTGCCTCGACACGCGACTGGAGGTCTTCCAACGACATTCCGGTCTTCGTGCTGAGGAGCTTGGCTTCGTAGTCGTTGACCGCCAGATACGTGGCGAGTTCCACCATGCGACGCAGTGCCTCAGGCGAGAGCAACGGCAGGCCCTGACCCGGATCGAACACGAACGGCACGCCCGCTGCGGCGAAGCCTTCGGCGTGGGCGAGCATGGCGTCGGGGGCATCCGGGGCGACGATGCCGAGCTTGGCGCCCTTTGCATCGGCCACGCGGTTGCGCGACGAGAACATCATTGCGCCCGGGTGGAAGGCGGTGATCTGGTTGTTGTCCAGATCGGTGGTGATCATGGCGTTGGCCGTCATGCTGTCCGCGACCGTACGCACGAACTCCGTCGTCATGCCAAGCGACTTGAAACGCTCGATGTAGGCGGCGCCGTCTTCACCAACAGTGGCCATGACCACCGGCGCGCCGCCCAGCAGATGCAGGCTGTAGCCGATGTTGCCGGCGCAGCCGCCGAAGTTGCGGCGCATCGTCGGCACGAGGAAGCTGACGTTCAGGATGTGCACCTGATCAGGCAGGATGTGCTCGCCGAAGCGCCCTTCGAACGTCATGATGTTGTCGTAGGCCAGCGAGCCGCAGATCACGGTAGTCACGGGAAAATCCTTGAGAAAGTAATCGGGGGAGAGCCAACGGGCGACGACAGACGGCGATGTGCCGTTGCGCGGTCTTTTGCCGCTGGACAAAAACGGGCCGGGGCATGTCGTGGCTCCGGCCGGGGAACGGCAAGTACGGCACTCACTGCATTCGCTGCGACCGGCCCGCACTGGACCGGATGGCACATTCGGTCGGGACAGATCGCAGCGATGACCGGCTACCCGATGAGGACATCAGGCATTCCGGGGTCAGGAATTACGACAGGGCGGCGAGCGCTGCGTCGTAATTCGGTTCGTTCTTGATCTCCGGCACGAGTTCGGCGTGCACGACACGGTTATCCGCATCGAGCACAACCACGGCGCGAGCCGACACGCCGGCGAGCGGGCCGGTCGTGATAGCGACACCATAGTTCTTGAGGAACTCGCGACCGCGCATGGTCGAGAGCGTGACGACGTTGTTCAGGCCTTCGGTGGCGCAGAAGCGGCTCATGGCGAACGGCAGGTCGGCCGAAATCACGAGCACGACGGTGTTATCGAGCTTGCCCGCGGCTTCGTTGAACTTGCGGGTCGACGTGGCGCACGTCGGCGTGTCGAGGCTCGGCACAATATTGAGGACTTTGCGCTTGCCAGCGAAGTCGTCGAGCGTGACGTCCTGCAATTTGGCATTGACCAGCGACAGGGCCGGTGCGGTCTGACCCTTCTGCGGGAACTGGCCGTCGACTTCGATGGGGTTGCCCCCGAGCGTGACTTGAGACATCTATCTCTCCTAGGTTGAGTGCAACAGCGCTATCAGGGATAGAACGCGAGCACCCGGTAATTACTGGCTAGCGCTGCCTGCGCCGACAATCGTAACCGAATCGTGCGCTCATTGCGTGGTGCAAGCCCCGCATTGCGCGTCGTTGCTTCAGTGACGTATTCGTTGGCTGAAAAAACGCGACGCACCACCGGCTTGCCGTCAATGTCCGACAGCGTCAGCTCAAGCGATGGCCATGCCAGCGCGTAGTCCGCCTGATTGCGGATGAAGACCGTGAGCGTCATCGGCACGGTGTCGCCGGGCGTGGCGGCGGTGGCGGCGCTGGCAGTGTCGGCGTCCTGGCTCGCACCGGCTTCGTCGGTGACGAGCGTCACGCTCGAAATCCGAATCATGTCCGGCTGACGAGGTAGCGCGATTGTCACGTGCACCGGACGGCCGATCGCCGCAAACACGCCATGCAAAGCAGGAATGCGGTCGACGAGCGCGGCGCGTTCGAGCCACGCCCATTGACCGAGCAGACCGAGGACGGCCAACGCCATCAGCACGCGCCAGACGATGCGCGCTGCGCCGGGGCGTTTGTCTTTGTTTTGCTTCGCGACGGCAGCGGCCGACGCGTCCGCCGAGGGCGATGCTGTGGGCGCGGGCAGCACCGTGGGATCGTCGTCCATATAGCGCCCCGGGCCGTGCCGCATGCGGGCGCGGCTCTCGTCGGGTGAGCCGAGCAGCGCCGCGATGGCCGTGGGCGTGAGCATCTCCGGCACAGGCTTTCCGCCTGCCGAGGGTGACAAGGGTGTCACGGACTCCTGGGCCGACGCCAATGCGGGCGATGGGGACGACAACGGTGTCGCGTTCGGCGCTGCGTTGGGCGAAGGCGATGTCTCGTCAGGCGTGACACCAAGCGAGGACGATAGCGGTGTCGTGTGCGGTATCGCGTCAGACGAGGGTGAGGACGATGCCGATATCGGGCTGGGCGTTACATCGTTGCCGGTGCGATCGGCCACCGTGGTGCCGCTGACGGGCTCCACGCCCCCCCTGGCGCTCGCCGCTGGGCTCGTCGACGTTTCCTTTTCCTCTGCGGGGGGATCGCAAAGATGGGCGCGTCCGTCGAACACTTCACGGCAATGGCCGCAGCGCACGAGGCCGTCGCGCAGCTTGAGCTGATCCGCGACGACGCGAAAGACGGTGTGACAGTGAGGGCAGCGGGTAGCGAGAACGCGCGAGGACTGGGTCATGGGACTCGGGGGACTCGGCGCGTTGTGCGCAGTTTAACCGGCGGCCTGCCCGTGCAGGCAGACCCAGCCGTCGTGAGCGCGCCAGACCGACATCTTCATATAGGGCGCATAAGCCGCGATCACCTCGTCGGCCTGCCGTTCCAGCACGCCGGACAGCGCGAGCCGGCCGCCGGGCGCCACGCGCGACGTCAGCATCGACGCGAGCAGCTTGAGCGGATTCGACAGGATGTTGGCGACCACGATGTTGAACTGACCGTCGCGCAGGTCGTCGGGCAATCCGTACTCGACCGGCGCGTGATTGCGTTCGCTGTTGTAGCGGGCGGATTCCACGGCTTGCGGGTCGATGTCGATACCGATGACGGGATCGGCGCCGCACTTGCGCGCGAGAATCGCCAGAATGCCCGAGCCGCAGCCGTAGTCGAGCAGCGACTGACCCGGTTGCACGTGCTGTTCGAGCCACTCCATGCAAAGGCGCGTGGTCGGATGGCTGCCGGTGCCGAAGGCCAGACCCGGATCGAGTTCGAGAATGAGGGCGTCGGTGTCTGGGGCGTCGTGCCACGAGGGGACGACCCAGATCCGTTGGCCGATCTGCATCGGCTCGAACTGCGATTGCGTCAGACGCACCCAGTCCTGTTCCTCCACGTCACGCAACGTGAAAGCAGGCGACTCGGCGAGCCCCAGCTCGTTGACAGCCGCCGCGAGCAGCACGGCGGCGTCCTGATCCTCCCCCACCAGTGCGACCACGCGCGAGCGTTGCCACGCGGTGTCCGGCGGGGTGAGACCCGGCTCGCCGAACATCGGTTGCTCGTCGGGCGTGTCGGCGTCTGCGTCTTCCACGGAGACCGACAGCACGCCCAGGTCGAGCAGGGCGTCCGACAGGGCCTCGGCTTGGGCGCGGGCAACTTCTACGACGAGTTCGCGATACATGGCGAGTGATTCCAATTGACGTGCTTAATTACCGCCGACGGCAGACTTCTGCGCCAGCTTGTGTTCCAGATAATGGATGCTCGTGCCGCCTTCGACGAACTTGGCGTCGAGCATCAGTTCCCGGTGCAGCGGAATGTTCGTCTGGATACCTTCGACCACGATTTCCGACAGTGCCACGCGCATGCGGCGAATCGCCTGCTCGCGCGTTGCGCCGTAAGCGATCAGCTTGCCGATCATGGAATCGTAGTTAGGCGGCACGAAATAGCCGTTGTAAGCGTGCGTGTCGACGCGAATGCCGGGGCCGCCAGGCATATGCCAGGCGGTGATGCGGCCCGGCGACGGCGTGAACTTGAACGGATCTTCGGCGTTGATACGGCACTCGATGGCGTGACCCTGGAACTGAATGTCGCGCTGACGGTAAGCGAGCTTCTCGCCGGCCGCAATGCGGATCTGCTCCTGCACGATATCGACACCCGTGATCATTTCCGTGACCGGGTGTTCGACCTGCACGCGCGTGTTCATTTCGATGAAGTAGAACTCGCCGTTCTCGTACAGGAATTCGAACGTACCGGCGCCGAGGTAACCCATCTTCTTGCAGGCGTCGGCGCAACGATCGCCGATGCGCTCGATCAGACGGCGCGGAATCAGCGGTGCGGTCGCCTCTTCGATCACCTTCTGGTGACGGCGTTGCATCGAGCAGTCGCGCTCACCCAGCCAGATGGCCTGCTTGTGCTTGTCGGCGAGCACCTGGATTTCGATATGGCGCGGGTTCTCGAGGAACTTCTCCATATAGACTTCCGGGTTGCCGAAGGCACGGCCGGCTTCTTCGCGGGTCATGTTGACCGCGTTCACGAGCGCCGCTTCCGTGTGCACCACGCGCATGCCGCGACCGCCGCCGCCGCCTGCTGCCTTGATGATCACCGGATAGCCGACCTGACGTGCAATACGCACGATTTCCTTCGGATCGTCGGGCAATGCGCCTTCCGAGCCCGGCACGCAGGGCACGCCGGTCTTGATCATGGTCTGCTTGGCCGACACCTTGTCGCCCATCAGACGAATGGTTTCGGGGCGCGGGCCGATGAACGTGAAGCCCGATTGCTCGACGCGCTCGGCGAAGTCGGCGTTCTCGGAGAGGAAGCCGTAACCCGGGTGGATGGCCTGGGCGTCGGTGACTTCCGCCGCGCTGATGAGCGCGGGCATGTTCAGATAGCTGAGCGGCGAGGGGGCGGGGCCGATACAGACCGATTCGTCGGCGAGCTTGACGTACTTCGCTTCCTTGTCGGCTTCGGAGTAGACGACCACGGTCTTGATGCCCATCTCGCGGCACGCGCGCTGAACGCGCAGAGCGATTTCGCCGCGGTTGGCGATGAGAATTTTTTCAAACATTATGTGCAGTCCTGCCCGTAAGGGGAGAGGAGCGGGGCCGGGCGCCGCATGCGGCCACGCGGCGTGAGAGCCGCGCGGGCGGGGCGTCCGACAACCGGCATTAGCCGATCACGAACAGCGGTTGACCGTATTCCACGGCCTGACCGTTCTCGACGAGGATTTCCTTGATCACGCCGGTCTTGTCCGACTCGATCTCGTTGAGCAACTTCATCGCTTCGATGATGCACAGCGTCTGGCCTTCCTTGACCGAGTCGCCGACTTGCGCGAACGGATCGGCACCCGGCGACGGCGCGCGGTAGAACGTACCGACCATCGGCGAGGGCACGATATGACCTTGCGGCACGGCCGGCGTTGCCGGTGCGGTGCCAATAGCGGCGGGAACTTGCGCAGCGACCTGCGGCATGGCGGCCGGCATGGCCATCTGCATCGGGGCCGCGATCACTTGCGGCGGCGCCTTGACGATGCGGACCTTGCCTTCGCCTTCCGTGACTTCGAGCTCGGAAATACCCGATTCGGCCACGAGGTCGATCAACGTCTTGAGTTTGCGCAAATCCATGAAGGAAGCTCCTTGATTCTGTATCGACGCGGGCGCAACGTCCCGCGAGAGGAAATGGGGATGTGAGAGGACTACCCGCCGGCGAGTCGCCGCAGGGCAAAATCGAGTGCGTAGGTGTACCCGCGCCAGCCCAGGCCGCAGATCACGCCTTGCGCAATATCGGAAACGTACGAGTGATGCCGGAAGGCTTCGCGCGCATGAACGTTCGAGAGGTGAACTTCGACGAACGGGATGCCTACCCCGGCCAATGCGTCGCGAATTGCCACGCTGGTGTGAGTATAGGCAGCAGGGTTGATGACGATGAAGTCGATCGACTCACCGCGCGCCGCCTGAATCCGGTCAACCAGTGCGCCTTCGTGATTACTCTGGAATGTCGCCACCTCGGCACCCGCCGTCCGGGCCTGCTCCGCAAGGGCGGAGTCGATGTCGGCCAGCGTCGTGCGGCCATACACCTCCGGCTCGCGAGTACCGAGCAGGTTCAGGTTAGGGCCGTGGAGCACGAGAATGCGGTGAGGCATCGGCGAATCAAATTTCACGAAATTGGGCGCAATTAAACGCCAGTTGGTGGATTTTGTCCAGTGGGGCGAAAAAATGGCCGCGCCGGTCACGTCTGGCGGGGCTTCCCGGCATGCCCGTTTCCGTCGCTGGGGTCAGATGAGCGGTTTGAGGGCTGCACGGACCTCGTCCGACGTGATGCGGCCGAGCTTCTCATAGTGTAGACGGCCCTGCGGGTCGACCACCACGGTGAAGGGCAACGCCCCGGCCTTGTTGCCGAGCGCGCGGGCGAGGTCGGTGCCGGCGTAGCCCGCCACCAGCAGCGGGTAATCGACCTTCACCTTTTGCTCGAATGCGATCATGTTCTGAGCGGTATCTATGCCAATTCCCAAAAATTGAACGTTTTTACTGCTGAATTCGGTAGAAAGTGCCTGCAGATCGGGCATTTCCTCGACGCAGGGCCCGCACCACGGTGCCCAGAAGTTTACGACCAGTGTTTTGCCGCGCCATTGCGATAGCGCCTGATCGTTGCCTTTGAGGTCGGGCAGGCGCGTGGCGAGCAATTGGGCGACGGCCGCATCCGATGCGTCGGTCGATGGCTGGTTTCGGTGGCCGAGCCAGAAGCCGGCCGCCAATCCCGCGAGTGCCAGAATCGCCAGAATAACAATGCGTTTTGCCATGATGGTGGGGGCGGAAGATCCGGGAATAGACGGTATACGAAAGAGGAACGGTAATTGCGAAGAATCAGTGGCGATTTTGACGTGAATCGGCAGCGATTGTGCGGCGATCTGCCGGAAGGTCAGTGGCTGGGTTCTTGGCTGGCGGTCTGGGCTTCGGCGATCAGGGCGCGCAAGCCGTCGGCGTCGGTACGCACCGGCCGGCCATTGCCGTCGGATGCCTTGAGCGCCCCTCGCATGTCATCCATGGAATACAAAGACAGGTGGACCCCCGCCGGCTCACCGCGCTGACGACGCTCGCGCCAGAGGAAGCTCAGCGTCTCGACCATGCCCCGGCCGTTGAAATGGCGGCCCTCGGACACTTCGTAATCGATGCCCCGGTTGAGCAGATCGATGGCGACTTCCTTCGGGTTATCGCAAAAAGCCTGCAAATAGATATCAGATAGCGCTGTCGCGGTGCCGTTATAGACCGCGCCGGTGATATACGGCCGATAGCATGCCAGCTCGGTCATGACCGTCAGGGCGACCTCTCGCAGGTGGGCCAGCTCAGTCGGCTGCGAGTCGGAGAGGAATGTCTGCACGTACTCACGGACTTCCGCTTCGATCTGGTCGTTATCGGGCAGTAATTCGCCGGCAATTCGCGTCTCTCCCGTGACCTGCTTCGCCGCCTTGCGCTTCGCGGTGGCGTAGTCGGCGCCCTCCTCGGCAATGAGGCGGGCGGCCGCCAGGGCGATTGCTTCGCGCAGGCGTTGGGCGTCGGTCCAGGATTTGCGTGTCATGCGGACGATGATACCCGAAAGGCATTGCGGATCACGCCGCAGGTACAATGGAGCCCTTGGCTTTTCGGCACTCCATTTCCCGCACGGGTTCGGCCCGTTCTCACCACGCTCCCCATCCATGCATATTCATATTCTTGGCATCTGCGGCACGTTTATGGGCGGTCTGGCAGTCCTCGCGCGTCAGGCCGGTCACACCGTCACGGGTTGCGACGCCAACGTCTACCCGCCGATGAGCACGCAGCTCGAGGCACAAGGCATTCGTCTGATCGAGGGCTTCGACGCCGACCAGGTCTCGCTCGAACCCGATCTGTTCGTTATCGGTAACGTCGTCTCGCGTGGCAACCCGCTGATGGAAGAGATTCTGAACCGGAATCTGCCTTACACGTCGGGCCCGCAATGGCTGGGCGAGCATGTGCTGTCGAAAAAGTGGGTATTGGCGGTGGCGGGCACGCATGGCAAGACGACCACGACGTCGATGCTGACGTGGATTCTCGAAGACGCGGGCTACAACCCCGGTTTCCTCGTCGGCGGCGTGCCGATGAACTTCGGTATCTCGGCGCGGCTGACGAATAGCGATTTTTTCGTGATCGAGGCCGACGAGTACGACACGGCTTTCTTCGACAAGCGTTCCAAATTCGTCCATTACCACCCGCGCACGGCGATTCTGAACAATCTCGAGTTCGATCACGCCGATATCTTCCCGGATCTGACGGCCATCGAGACGCAATTCCATCATCTCGTTCGCACGGTACCCGGGCAGGGTCGTCTGATCGTAAACGGTCGCGAAGCGGCACTGGAGCGAGTGCTTGAGCGCGGCTGCTGGAGCGAAGTCGAGCGTTTCGGGGTGGCCGACGGCTGGCATGTGGCCCAGGCGAACGACGCACTCGCTCCCGGCCAGGAATCTTTCTGGGCCCATCACGGCCCGAAGGCCGCGGGGGAAGTGAAGTGGTCGCTGCAGGGCGAACACAACCGGATGAATGCACTGGCCGCGTTGGCGGCCGCCCGTCATGTGGGGGTGCCGCCCGAGCAGGGCGCGGCGTCGCTGGGCAAGTTCCAGAATGTGAAGCGTCGTATGGAAGTGCGCGGCGAGGCCGCTGGCGTGACCGTCTACGACGACTTTGCCCACCACCCGACCGCGATCCAGACGACGCTTGCCGGACTTCGCCGCCGCGCGGGAAGTGCGCGCATTCTGGCGGTGCTCGAACCGCGCTCCAACACGATGAAGCTGGGCGTGATGAAGGCGCAATTGCCCGCGAGTCTGGCCGATGCCGATCTGGTGTTCGGCTACGGCGCACCGTCGGGCAAGGACGCCCTCGGCTGGAATCTCGCCGAAGCGCTCGCCCCGCTGGGTGCGCGTGGGCAGGCGTTCAGCGATATCGACGGGCTGGTGCGCGCCGTGAGCGCTGCGGCCCAGCCGGGCGATCAGATCGTGGTGATGAGTAATGGCGGCTTCGGTGGCATTCACCAGAAACTGCTCGACGCATTGGCTGCACGCGCCTGATGCGGCGCTTCGCGGCTGTTTTGGCCGTTGGCAAACAACTGACCTGGTTTTATCGGGGGCTCACATGATTCTCTATTTGCACGGCTTCCGTTCGTCGCCGCGCTCCTTCAAGGCGCAATTGATGGCCGCGCGCATGCACCGGCTGGGCCTCGGGCATGCCTGGGCATGCCCGCAACTGCCGCCGTCGCCGCTGGCTGCCGTCGTCGATGCGCAGCGCCTGCTCACTGGCGTCAGTGCTGACGAGTTGACCATCGTGGGCAGCTCGCTGGGCGGGTACTACGCCACCTACCTCGCAGAGAAGCTGGGTTGCCGCGCGGTGGTGCTCAATCCGGCGACCCGTCCGTACGACGATCTCGGCAAATGGCTCGGTGAGCAGCCGATGTGGCACGGCGGTGGGTCCATCGTCGTCGAGCCCCGTCATCTGGACGAATTGCGCATGATCGATGTGGCGCAGATCACGCGTCCCGAGCGCTATTACCTCGTGGCCGCGACCGGCGACCAGACGCTGGATTACCGTGACATGGTGGCGAAGTATCCCGGCGCCAAGCTCACGCTGATCGAGGGGAGCGACCACGGGATTTCCGATTTTGTCGACTATATGGACGACGTGCTGCGCTTTGCAGGCATCGACGTGCCCCCTTCGCCGGGCACGGCAAGCGCGTTCGCCGGCGAATAACGCGCAGGCCCGTTTGCCTCTTCTGTCCTAAACCGCCGCACATTGGCGGGCTACAATATCGCCTATTGCGATCGATGGCTGTTTCATGAACATTTTTTTTGAGGAATCCGGCGGCTTCAAGGCTGGCACGGTGTTGTCGCAGCAGGGCGAGTCGTATCAGGTGGAGTTGCCTGGCGGGCGTCGCAGCAAGATCAAGGGGCGCGACGTCCTGTTGCGTTTCGAATCCCCCACGCCCGCCGAGTTGATCGCGCAGGCACAGGCCGCGGCACAGGACATCGACATGAGTTTCCTGTGGGAATGCGCGCCTGCCGACGAGTTTCCGTTCCCCGTACTTGCCACCGAGTATTTCGGTGAAGGCGCGAGCGTTGCGCAACAGGCCGGACTGGCGCTGGCGTTGCAGGCTTCGCCGATCTACTTCCGTCGCAAGGGGCGTGGTCAGTATCAGCGCGCCGCGCAGGAGCAGTTGCAAGCCGCGCTCGCCGGACTGGCCCGCAAACAGCAACAGGCGGAGTTGCAGGCGTCGTATGCCGATCAACTGATCGCGGGCACGCTGCCGGATGCGCTCAAGGGCAAGGAACTGACGCTGCTGTTCCGTGCCGACAAGAACGCCATCGAATGGAAAGCGCTCGACGCCGCGGCCATCGCGCTGGGCAAGACCCACGCTGAAGTCATGCTCGCTTGCGGCGGTATTGCGTCGCCGCGCGCGTATCACGAGGCGGCGTTCCTTTACGAATACTTCCCGCGTGGCACCGGTTTCCCCGATGTGGGGCCGACGCCGTTGCCGGGCGACGATTTGCCGCTGGCCGACGTTCAGGCGTTCTCCATCGACGATTCGACGACGACGGAAATCGACGACGCCCTCTCGGTGCAAGTGCTGCCCGACGGTCTGCTGCGCGTGGGCATCCACATCGCAGCCCCGGCGCTGGGCATCACCCGTGGCGACGCCATCGACGAGATCGCCCGTGTGCGCCTGTCGACGGTCTACTCGCCGGGCGAGAAGATCACGATGCTCCCCGATTCGGTGGTCGAGGCTTATACGCTCGCCGAGGGCGGTGCACGTCCGGCACTGTCGCTTTACGTGGTCGTCCAGGCCGACACGTATGAGATCGTGACGACCGAGACGCGTGCGGAGCGGGTGCCAATCTCCGCGAACCTGCGTCACAACGAACTCGACTCGACCATCACGGCCGAAACGCTGGCCGACGGCAGCGGCGACTATCCGCACAAGGAAGAGTTGCGTTTGCTGTGGCCGTTTGCGCAGTCGCTGTACGACAAGCGTCAGGCCGCGCGCGTGGGTTACGGCCTGCGACCGGAAGTGCAGAACAAGACCGACTTCAATTTCTATGTCGATGGCGAACACGTCACGATCAAGCAACGCCTGCGTGGCGCGCCGCTCGATCTGATCGTCGCCGAGATGGCGATTCTCGCGAACAGCCGCTGGGGGCGATTGCTTGCCGAATGCGGCGTGCCGGGCATCTATCGTGCACAGCGCGCGTATGGCGTGAACCGCACGCGCATGCAGACGTCGCCCGCACCGCACGAGGGCCTCGGTGTCGAACAGTACGCGTGGAGCACGTCGCCGCTGCGTCGTTACGTCGATCTGGTGAACCAGTGGCAGTTGATCGCCTGCGTGCGTCACGGTGTTGCGGCCAAGCTGGCGGCGCCCTTCAAGCCGAAGGACGCCGACCTGTACGTTACCGTGTCGAGCTTTGAGGCGGCCTATGCGGCCTACGCCGAGCACCAGACCCGCATGGAGCGGTATTGGTGCCTGCGCTGGCTGATTCAGGAAAACAAGTCGCAGGTGCAGGCGAGCGTGATCAAGGGCGATACCGTTCGTCTGAACGACATTCCGCTCACGCTGATCGTGCCGGGTCTCGGTCTGCACGCGCGCGGTACGCAGATCATGCTCGACGTGCTGTCGTTCGACGTCGTTACGCTGAGCATTTCGGTACGCATCTCGCAGGTGCTCGACGCCAGCCAGACCGTGCTTGGCGACGACGATGACGAAGGCGAGGGCGGTTCCGGCGACGGGGGTGAAGGTGGTGGCGAGGGCGGCGAAGGTAACGACGCGGCTGATGGCGCCGAGGGTGCCGATAGCGTCGACGATCCCGCGGGTTCCGCGGGCGACGCCGATGCTGAAAGCGAGCCTGAGCGCGACGACGGCAGCCGTGGCGCGGCTAGCGACGACAGCGCCAACACCGCGCAAGCACCGCAATCCGCCCCCTCCGGCAATGGCGCTTCCGACGCATCGCCGCTCGCTGCTGCGTTGATGGCGGCGGGGGCACGGGACGCGTCGGCCAACCCCGCGTGCTGAAACCTGCAATGGCCGCCGGCAATCTGAGCGCGGCGCGTCGCCGCGGCTGGTCGCTCATGCGCGAGCATCCGCTCGCCACGGGCCTCGTCTTTTCAGCGCTGGTGCATTTGCTCGCGCTGGCGGTCCATTTCGTGGTCCCCGATAGCTTCCGGTTGCACAGCGCGGACACGCCGCTCGAAGTCGTTCTCGTCAACGCGAAGTCTGCGAACGCGCCGGACAAGGCGACTGCGCTCGCCCAGGCCAACCTCGTCGGTGGCGGTGAGCACGATGGCGAGCGTGCTACGTCGCCATTGCCCTCGCGCGCGATCGAGCGTGACGGGGCGCCTGTCGCGCAGATTCAGCGCAACGTGAGCGATCTGGAGGCCATGCAGGAGAAGCTGCTCTCGCAGGTACGCAGCCAGTACGCGGCAATGCCGGAAGCACAGCGCAAACGCGCCGACACGCCGCAGCGCGGGCAGGGGCTCGACGATCAGACCGTCGACCAGCAGATCTCGCGCCTGCAGGCCGAGATCGACAAGCAATTGCGCGCTTACCAGACCCGCCCCAAACGCGGTCAGGTCACGGCGAACACGCGCGAAGTGGCATATGCACGGTATTTCGACACGCTGCGCCATCGTGTCGAGCGTTACGGCACCGAGCACTTTCCCCAAATTGGTAACGATCGTCTTTATGGCGAACTCATCGTCACGCTAAACGTAAATCAACGAGGCGGGCTTGGGTATCACAAGGACGGCTGGGACGTTGTCGGCGTGGAAGTGACGCGCAGTTCCGGCAACCGCGATCTGGACCGTCGGGCGGTCGCCATCGTGCAGGCGAGCGCACCGTTCGGCGACTTCTCGTCAGAGATGAAGCAGCGTTACGACATCCTCGAAATCGTGACTCGCATGACGTTCTCGCGTCAGGGCGTGCAAGCGCAGACCCTCGCAATGCCGGCGAGCGGCGCGGCGCAATAACGCGCGGCAAGTCCGGTAAATCGCAGGTCAAACACAGCGCAAACGACAGCGCAGGACATCGCCGTCCGTCAGGGACGTGCCCGGTAAAACTTTCCAAATATTTCTATAATTACCGGGTTTCCCGAACTGGAAAAGTCCACCATGAAATGGATTGTTCTGGCGATTATTGCTGCTTGTGCTGTATACGTGCATTGCCGCGGTAAGGTTCGTCATAAATTCTTCCGCCAACTGTCTGACCATTCGACGTTTCTGTCGCCCCTGAACGTGTTCATGTACGCGTTCTCCCGTGTGCCGACGACGCCCTATCTGAAGACAGACAACTTCCCCGAGCTCGAGCTGTTGCGCCAGAACTGGGAAGCGATTCGTGCCGAAGCGGTGTCGCTGCTCGACGCAAGCCGCATCACGGCCTCCGACCAATTCAACGACGTCGGCTTCAACTCATTCTTCAAAACCGGATGGAAGCGCTTCTACCTGAAGTGGTATGACGACGCGCATCCGTCTGCCGAGGGACTGTGCCCGGTGACGACCGGTCTCGTGCGTCAGATCCCGACGATCAAGGCCGCGATGTTTGCCGAATTGCCGCACGGTAGCCGTCTGGTGCGACATCGCGATCCGTTTGCCGGATCGCTGCGCTATCACCTCGGACTAGTGACGCCGAACGACGATCGGTGTTACATCGACGTTGACGGTCAGCGCTACAGTTGGCGCGACGGTGAGGGGGTGGTATTCGACGAAACGTACATCCACTACGCCGAGAATCAGAGCGGCCGCAACCGCATCATCCTGTTCTGCGACGTGGAACGCCCGATGAAGTACCGCTGGACGCAGGCCGTCAACCATTGGTTCGGCCGTCATCTGGTGGGTGCGGCGGCGTCGCCGAACGAGTCGGGCGACCGCACCGGGGGCCTGAACAAGGCGTTCAAGTATATTTACGCGATCCGCATCGTCGGCAAGCGCCTCAAGGCGTGGAACCGCTACGTGTACTATGCGGTGAAATGGGCGTTGTTCGGCGGCATTGCACTGTGGATATTCTGGTGATCGACGTCTGCTGAACCGCGGCCCGGGCCGTATTTTCTGCATGAAAAAAGCGGCGCCTGAGCGAAAGCCAGGCGCCGCGTCTTTGAAAACGATGACAAACCAAACGCCTGCCGGGGAATCGCCGGCCGATCGCTACGCCGTGATCGGTCATCCTGTCGAACACAGTCAGTCGCCGTTCATTCACGCCGAGTTTGCGCGCGCGACGGGACAGCATCTTACTTATGAGCGTCTGCTCGCACCGCTCGATGCCTTTGCCGCCACAGTACGCACGTTCGTCGAGCAAGGCGCGCGCGGCGCCAACGTGACCGTGCCGTTCAAGCTCGAAGCCCACGCGCTGGCGGATCGCCTGACCGAACGCGCGCAAGCGGCGGGCGCCGTCAACACGCTGGTGTTCGACGCGCAGGGCATCACCGGCGACAACACCGATGGCGTCGGGCTTGTGCGTGACATTGAAGGCCCGCTCGGTGTCTCGCTTGCCGGCCATCGCGTGCTGCTGTTGGGGGCAGGCGGTGCGTCGCGCGGCGCGATGCTGCCGTTGATCGAAGCGAACCCGGCGGCGCTTTTCATCGCCAATCGCACGGCCTCGCGTGCCGACGAACTCGTTGCTCGATTTACCGACGCAGCGAGGCGTCACGGTGTCGCGCTGGCCGGTGGCGGCTGGGACGCCGTGCCTGCCAGTTTCGATGTCGTGATCAATGCCACGGCCGGCAGTCTTCAGGGAGACGTGCCCCCGCTGCCTGCGCTTACCTTTGCGGCGGGATCGCTGGCGTACGACATGATGTACGGCGCGCAGCCGACCGTCTTCATGACGCATGCGTTGTCGGCCGGCGCGGCGCGCGCATCAGACGGCCTGGGCATGCTTGTCGAGCAGGCGGCCGAAGCGTTCTGCGTGTGGCGCGACGTGCGACCGTCGACCGATGTCGTGCGTGCCGCGCTGCGTGCCCGGCTCACGGCAAAAGGTTGATCGATTCCAATGACTGCGCAGCGACGCACCTCGCGCACTTCACGCACCATGAGTGCCTCCCGAAAACGTGCCTGGGGTCCATGGCAGTGGACGGGCTATGTGATCACGTTGCTGATCGTGGGTGTACTCGCTACGCAGCTCTATTACTTCCTGCAAATCGGCTGGTGGGTGCACTTCAACCCGCAGTCGACGGCGTTCATGCGCGCAGCCGAGGCGCGTCTGCGCGACACCGATCCCAGCGCGACGCTCAAGCATGAATGGGTGCCGTACGACCAGATTTCGCGCAATCTGAAACGCGCCATCATCGCCAGCGAAGATGCGAACTTCGTCAATCACGACGGCTACGAAATCGACGCCATGCTCGGCGCGTGGGAGAAGAATCAGAAGAAGGGACGCATCGTCGCGGGCGGCTCGACCCTCTCGCAGCAACTTGCCAAAAACCTGTTCCTCTCGAGCGAGAAGAGTTACCTGCGCAAGGCCGAAGAATTCACCATCACATGGATGCTCGAATTCTGGATGGACAAGCAGCGTATCTTCGAGATCTATCTGAACTCGGTGGAATGGGGTGAGGGCGTGTTCGGCGCTGAGGCGGCGTCGCGTTACTACTACGGTATCCCCGCGTCGAAACTCTCGCCCTGGCAGGCGGCGCGCCTGGCGGTCATGCTGCCGAGGCCGCGCTACTTCGATACCCATCGCAACTCACCGTATCTCTCGCAACGCGCCGGAGTGATTGCGCGTCGCATGGGCGCGGCGGAATTGCCGCAGTAATCCGCGTCGGCCTGTCGCCGGGCGGCCCGCCATGCATCAGCGTGCCGCCGGTGACGGATTCGGAACGTTTCACTCCGGCAACTTCTCGACCTGAATTTCTGCGCTGTTGTAGTTTTCGGATACCAAACGGATTCTGAAGCCGGATAGCGTGTCGTCAAATGCGCGAGACTTCATCAGCGGCGCGTCGCTCATCGACGTACCGCTATTGGGTGTCATGTTGACCAGCGTGTTGGTGATGGTGTTATTCGAGTATTTGGCGATGTAGACGATGAGTCCGTTGACGAACGGATCTTCCTCCCACCAGGTTTCGAACGGCTGACTGGGCTTACGGAATTCGAGGAACAGCACCGAACCATCCGAGCGCCGCAGGCGATAGCCCTGCGCCGCGTTCCCGCGCTTCCATAGCGGATCGAGTTTGTAGGTGCCTGCGGTGTGGATCCAGGGCACATCCTTATCGTCCTGCCAGCCGACAAAGTGCAGGTAAGGGAGGGGGAACTGCGACGCACCGCCACCGCCCATCGGGTCGGTCGGCACCTTGCCCCAATCGTATGACTGGCACTGGTTATCGAGCCGGGTAACATCGTTTTCCTGCGTGCATCCGTAAAGAATCTTGGCGTGATAAGCGCCCATGGCGTGGCCGAACTCATGGGACCATGTCCAGAACTTATGCGCGGCACCGCCATTCGCCAGCACCCAGCGACCCGGCACGCTCGCCAGCCCGGCCCAACTGCATGCGCCCCATTGATTGATGCTGACAAACAGGTAGTCGTAGTCCTTCGGGTCGACTTGCCGCTCGGTGGCGGCTTTGCGCGCGGCGTTCAACAGGGTATTCGAATCGCAAGACGCCGGGCGAGCGCCGATGTTGACCTCTTCGAGAAACTTCCACTGTGTGGCGAGCTTGCCTCCGGATGTCTGCGTCAGGTAGTTTTTGAACGACTTGTCTTCATACCACGGGGCATAGTCCTCGCCCATCACGGTCTTTTTGACTTGTGCCGATCCGGCCGCCGTTTCGTCGCTGAAGTGCGTGGCCATGAGCAACACCTTCTTCGTGCCCGTTACCGGAAACTGGGGCGTCGGCATGTCGATGCCGTAGTGCCAGACGTCCAGTGTCTTGCCGTCGGGTACCGTCAGTCCGACCGCCTTGCTCTGCGCATTGACGCTCACCGTTTTCCATTGGCCGAGATCCCTGCTGTACACGTTCCATAGGCGAATTTCGTTGTTGCGCCCCACTGAGATTTCCCACGAACGCATACTCGTGTAGCCGCTCATGTCGCGATCAAGTGCGATCGACGTTGCTCCGCCGTAGGTTCGCAAATACCGCTTATCCCCGAAGACTTCGTTGGTGATGGAATATCGATTGCTTCCCGAGGAGGTCAGCTTCCAGTTCTGCAACTTGGACTTGTCGTCGCATTTGAGCGGGTAGACGTATTGCCAGCCTTTCGCTTCGTCCCCGCTTGGCGTCAGGCAAAGTTCCTCGTCGCCGACTTTCATTTTCAAGGGAGCATATTCGCGGGGGGCGTCGGTGTTGGTCGCGCCAACGGCGGCACCCGACGAAATTGCCAGAGACATCAATTGCAAAATGACCACGGGTTTCATTCGAGATCCTTGCAGAGGTGACGGAACCTGCGAACTATAGGAATCGAATGGGGTCCGTTTCACGAAACGGGTTCATGTTTGGGTATTCGACCCTGCTTTTTCGTGAGTTAATTCCCATTGCGACCAGAAAGGCCGGGGCGGAAGCCGTTTTGCCAAATCGATCGACGAAAAAAAAGCGGCACGAAAATCGTGCCGCTGGAGGTGCTGTTTCCGTGGGGCCAACCCCACGTTCTATGCTACGGGGTTCGATGCAATGGCGTGTGCCGAATCGGCCTGCGTGCTCAGTGTCGCGGTTGCGCGGCGTCCGGAATCGTTGGTGTCGGCACCTGCATGACGGTGCGCGTCGGGTATGGCAACGAGCAACCCACGCCCTCGACCGTCTCCTTCACGTTGCGTTGCATATCCCAGTACAGGCTCCAGTAGTTGGCAAGCAGTGACCAGACGCGCACATTCACGATCACGGCGCTGTCGCTGACCTGTTTGACCATGATTTCGGGGGCGGGTTTGTCGAGCACGCGTTTGTCGGCCGCGACATGCTGACGCAACGCGTTCATGGCGGCGTCCAGATCGTCGTCGAGTGCGATGCCCACGGTAATTTCCATGCGACGTGTGGCATTGCGGCTGTAGTTGGTGATCGGCTGTCCCCAGATCTGATTGTTCGGCACGCACACATAAATGCCATCGGCATTCGTGAGCGTGGTCGTGAACAGGCCGATCTCTTCCACGGTACCCGCGACCGATGCGCCGGCCATCACATAGTCGCCGTTGCGAAACGGTCGGAGTACCAGCAGCATCGTGCCGGCTGCGATGTTCTGCAACGTACCTTGCAAAGCCAGCCCGATGGCCAGACCTGCCGCGCCCAGTACCGCGATGATGCTGGCTGTCTGCACGCCGAACTGCGCGAGTACGGCGATGATCGTGATGATGCGCACCGACCACAGCACGACCGACTCGATGAGCGGCTTGAGCGTGGCGTCGAAGTTCGGCGAGCGGCTGAGCGTGGCGTGAAAGAATCGGGCGAGTCGTCGCGCGATCCAGAAGCCGATCACGAGGATCAGCACGGCCTGCACGAACGATAAGCCGTAGCGGATCGCGTTGGCGGCCAGAAACCCCATCACGGCGTCGACGGACGCGAGCGGGGTCGTGACTTCAGTCATTGATGGATCTCCCTGTCGGTTGACGTTTCAACACAAAACGTCGATACCGAAGTTGACGCAAAGTGCGTTGATTGGTTCGCCAAGGTTGCCACCGTTGGCAGCCAAATCCTTGAGTATCGTGGATTTTCAGACGGGTCCTACGAACAATTCGCGAGTCCTCTGACGCGGTGCGACGCGCGTGTCATAACGCGCAGGGCGCCGCCATTGGCGTGACTGTGGCGCGGCTGCTACACTTGGCGTCGCTTTGTAGCAGGGAGACCTTCGTTTGATCAATGCCTTCGTCATCCATCACGGCCGCCTGCAACAGGTCAGCTGTGAGCAGCCCAGTGACCTCATGAGTGCCGCCCCCGTCTGGGTCGATTTGCATAGCGGATCGGAGGAGGAGCGCCGCTGGGTCGAAGAGACCTACAAGGTCAAACTGCCGTCACGCGACGAAGTGACCGACATCGAGGCATCGGCACGTTATTACGAAGACGATGACGGTGTGTTGCATATCCGTACCGATTTCCTTCTCGAAGACGAAGAGCAGTCGCGCAACGTGCCGGTGGCGTTTCTTGTCATCAAGGATCTGCTGATTTCCATCCACGATGAGAATTTGCCGGTGTTCCGGCTGGTGCGCATGCGTGCGCGCACGCGTCCCGGTTCGGTGCGTGATGCGATGGATGTATTGCTCGACCTCTATTCGACCGACGCGGAATACTCCGCCGACTCGCTCGAAGGGGTGTACGCCGCGCTCGAGGAAGTGAGCAAGAGCGTGCTTGGCAAGAACCTCTCGGATGCGGACGCAGCCAAAGCGCTCGAGAGCATTGCCGCGCAGGAAGACTTGAACGGGCGCATTCGCCGTAACGTGATGGATACGCGTCGTGCCGTGTCGTTCCTCATGCGCGCCCGTATGCTCAAGGACGAGCAGTATCAGGAAGGCAAGCAGATCATGCGCGATATCGAGTCGCTCGATAATCACACAGCGTATCTGTTCGACAAGATCAACTTCCTGATGGACGCCACCATCGGCTTCATCAACATCAACCAGAACAAGATCATCAAGATCTTCTCGGTGGCGGCCGTGGCGTTTCTGCCGCCGACGCTCATCGCCAGTATTTACGGCATGAATTTCCAGATGATGCCGGAACTGGCATGGGAGGCGGGCTATCCGTTCGCCATTGGTCTGATGATCCTGTCGGCGATAGCACCGTTCCTGTATTTCCGTCATCGCGGCTGGCTTGACTGATTCGACGCATGGCCGCAGACGCGAGCATGAGCACGGTGGCGTGAAAGGCCATGCAATGACGGTGATCGGAAAGACTGCACGGGGCGAGCGCGCCGAGCAGGTAAAATGGCGGCCATTGCTCAATGGAATCAGCCTTGAATCCTCTGCTGGCGGTTGACCGCCGCCGGCACCCCGCCGGAATACCGTCATGACATTCACCGAAGTTCTCAACGCCGCCTGGACGCGCAACAACTCGCTGCTGTGCGTGGGCCTCGATCCCGAGCCCTCGCGCATTCCCACGCATTTGCAGGGCAAGCCGGACGCGATTTTCGAGTTCTGCCGCCAGATCGTCGACGCGACCGCGCCCTACGCCAGCGCGTTCAAACCGCAGATCGCCTACTTCGCCGCGCATCGCGCCGAAGACCAGCTCGAACAGCTCATCGCGCACATCCACGCCAATCATCCGGGGTTGCCGGTGATACTGGATGCCAAGCGCGGTGATATCGGCAGCACCGCTGAACAGTACGCGCGTGAAGCGTTCGAGCGCTATCGTGTCGACGCCGTGACCGTGAACCCGTACATGGGCTTCGATTCGCTGGAGCCGTATCTGGCGCACAAGGAGCGGGGCGTGATCGTGCTGTGCCGGACGTCAAATCCGGGCGGCAGCGATCTGCAATTCCTCGATGTCGACGGCAAACCGCTTTATCAGACGGTGGCGCGTCTCGCAGCCGGGCCGTGGAACACGAGTGGTCAGATTGGTCTGGTGGTCGGTGCCACGTTCCCGGCGGAAATCGCCACCGTGCGCAGCATCGTCGGCGATATGCCGTTGCTGATTCCGGGCGTTGGCGCTCAGGGCGGCGATGTCGAGGCGACGGTCCGGGCCGGACGCACCGCCAATGGCACGGGCATGATGATCAACTCCTCGCGTGCCATCATCTATGCAGGTCGCGACGAGCATTTCGCCGAAGCCGCTGCCGTCGCCGCTCAGAAGACGCGCGACAGCATCAACGCCTATCGCTGATCGATACGCCGGCCGGCGCGTGTATGACACGCGTCGCGTCCGCTATCGGGATGCCGCGAACCAAAACAGCGCCTCGCGAAATTCGCAGGCGCTGTTTTTTTGGGCCGCGCGTCGCGTCGTTTTGGCGCGGTGTCAGTGGCTGAGGGGGGGCGGGGCGCTGTCCGGCAGCGCTACCGACGCTGCCAGCGATAACGGCGTTACCCGCGTTACGGGACTTACGCTTCGGCTTTGTCGAGCAATTCGATGACACCGCGCAACGCATATTGCGCCGCTTGGCTGCGAACCTGTGTGCGGTCGCCCTTGAAGTGCTTCGTCTCGACGAGGGTCGTCACACGATTGCTCCAACCGAAGCAGACCATGCCCACGGGCTTGTCGAGTGTACCGCCACCGGGGCCAGCCACGCCGGTGATCGACAGCGAGATTTGCGCACGGCTGTTCAGAAGCGCGCCTTCGGCCATGGCGCGAGCCACCGGTTCGCTCACGGCGCCATGCTTTTCGATCAACTCGGGCGGCACGCCGATCATCTCGGACTTGGCTTGGTTCGAGTAAGTCACGAAGCCGCGCTCGAACCAGTTGCTGCTGCCGGAAATATCGGTCACCGCAGCGGCCACGAGGCCGCCAGTGCACGACTCGGCCGTCGTCAGCATCAAACGTTCGTCACGCAGACGGTTGCCGACTTTTACCGACAGTTGGGCAAGAAGATTTTGTTCGGAGACCACGGGACGACGCCTTCAAGAAGTCTATGCAACGAATACATAACGGGTGAGCTGCGGCGGGGCGACGGACACTCGGCAGCCTATTCACCGGCAGTCCGACATCCAGCGATTAGCGCGCGGCCACCCGTCGTGAGGCAACAGCAAACAGCAAACAGCAAACAGCAAACAGCAAACAGCAAATCCGTTAGCCGTGTCGCTCAGATGGAGCGCCACAGCGCAATCACGAGCAGCGTACAGAACGCGGCCACGAGATCGTCCAGCATGATGCCGAGGCCGCCCTTGACGGTCCGGTCGAAATAGCGGATCGGCGGCGGTTTGACGGCATCGAAGAAACGAAACAATACGAACGCCACCAGTTGGCCGATGAAGCTCGCGGGCGTGATGAGCAGCAATACGATCCAGAAGGCGACGATTTCATCCCAGACGATCGCGCTCGGATCCTGGATGCCGAGCTTTCGCGCCGTGTAGCCGCAAATCCAGATGCCGCCGACGATGGACGCGGCGATCAGTACCGCCCAGCCCGTGACCGTCAGATACAGGTTGAGCACCAGATACGATGCCCAGCCGAAAAGCGTTCCCACGGTGCCGGGCGCGAACGACGACAGGCCCGTGCCGAAGCCGAGCGAAAACAGGTGCGCGGGGTGCGACAGCAGGAAGCGCGAGTTCGGCCGGCGCGGGCCGCTGCCCGGATTGGCGGCGGCCATTTGATCAGTGCTCATTGGAAATGGTCGAAACTTTTGAAATCGGCAGCGACGAACGCGCCAGTATTGTCATGGAGATGCAGCATCGTTTGGCGTCCGTCGGGAAGCGCTATTGTACCGATACGCGTGACGCGTATGCCGAGTTCGTCGCCAATCGCCTCGATCCGGGGGCGTTGGACGGGGTCGGCGCAAAAACATAATTGGTAGTCGTCGCCCCCCCCGAGGGTACACAGCCGTTGAATCTCGGGCGATTGCGTCGCGAGCAGCGGTGAGCGCGGTAACGCGTCGACATTGATCTGTGCGCTCATCGACGAGCGTTCCAGAATGTGACCGAGGTCGCCCAGCAGGCCATCGGAGATGTCGAGCGCGGCGCGGGCAACGCCGCGCAGCGCCAGGCCGAGCGCCACTTGTGGTTCCGGCCAGTCCATTGCGCGACGCGCCTGGGCGAGGGCGCCGTCCGGTAATGTCCATTCCTTTCGTAACGCGCCGAGCGCCAGCCGGGCGTCTCCCAGTGTGCCGGAGACCCAGATGTCGTCGCCCGGTTGTGCGGCGTCGCGACGCAAGGCGTGAGCCCCCGGCACGCTGCCGAAGACCGTCACACAAAGATTGCGCGGGCCTCGTGTGGTGTCCCCGCCGATCAGCGGGCAGGCGTGGCGGTCGGCCAGTTCGGCCAGCCCCTCGGCAAACGGTGCGAGCCATGCCGGATCGCTGTCCGGCAACGCCAGTGCCAGCGTGAATCCGAGCGGGCGAGCGCCCATAGCCGCCAAATCCGAGAGATTGACGGCGAGGGTCTTATGGCCGAGGGCGCGCGGGTCGCCGTCCGCAAAGAAATGCCGACCTTCCACGAGCATGTCGGTGGAAATGGCAAGCTGCTCACCCGCGGGCGGACGCAACAGGGCGCAATCGTCCCCGATGCCGAGCGCGACCTGCTCCCCCTGACGCGTCGCATGGGCGAAGAAGCGGTCGATCAGCGAGAACTCGGACAGTGGCGAGGCGGACGAGGATGTGGTGGTCATGAGCAACGGCGGGTGGCGCAACGCAAAACCCTATTCTAAGAGGCGGTTGCGGCTTTCCCAAGCAGGCAAACGGGTTTGTGCTCCGATTTCAGACCACTTCTCATGTCCTTCTAGGACAACACCTGATGCGCGATTCATCCGTTGTCTGAAAATGCGGGCGATGGTGCAATGCAGCGTTGAATTTGCGCAGGATTTTCACCACTATCGATCAGGAAATGCTTCAGCGCAGGTGCGGCCCTTATCCGTTTTTTGCATAAATGACGTGAATAAATGGGGCTACAATTCGCACTGAAATTTTGACCCCTTCTGTTCGCCAAGAGCTTCCCCTCATGCCCACGCCGATCGATCCGAAACTGCGCGAAGCTGCGCTCGAATATCACGAATTCCCCACCCCCGGCAAAATCGCCATCGCGCCGACCAAGCAGTTGCTCAACCAGCGCGATCTGGCGCTGGCGTACTCGCCGGGCGTTGCTGCTGCGTGTGAGGAAATCGTGGTCGACCCGCTCAATGCGTCGCGCTATACGGCACGTGGCAATCTGGTCGGCGTGATCACGAACGGCACGGCCGTGCTTGGACTGGGCGATATCGGTCCGCTGGCGTCCAAGCCGGTGATGGAAGGCAAGGGCGTGCTCTTCAAGAAGTTCGCCAATATCGACGTGTTCGATATCGAAATCGACGAAAAGGACCCTGAGAAGCTGGTCGACATCATCGCCGCGCTGGAGCCGACGTTCGGTGCGATCAACCTTGAGGACATCAAGGCGCCCGAGTGTTTCATCGTGGAGCGCAAGCTGCGCGAGCGCATGAAGATTCCGGTCTTTCACGACGATCAGCACGGCACGGCTATCGTGGTCGCAGCTGCGCTCATTAACGGTCTGAAGGTCGTGGGCAAGGACCTGGCGTCGGTCAAGGTGGTGACGTCCGGCGCCGGCGCTGCTGCGCTCGCGTGTCTGGACCTGCTCGTCGACATGGGGCTGCCCCTGGAGAACATCTGGGTGACTGACCTCGCGGGCGTGGTGTACGAGGGCCGTACCGAGTTGATGGATCCGGAAAAGATTCGTTTCTCGCAAAAGACGGACGCGCGCGGACTGGCCGACGTGATCGGCGGTGCCGACGTGTTCCTCGGCCTGTCGGCCGCCGGTGTGCTCAAGCCGGAAATGGTCAAGACGATGGCCGACAAGCCGCTGATCTTCGCTCTGGCCAATCCGAACCCGGAAATCACGCCGGAACTCGCGAAGGAAGTGCGTCCGGATTGCGTGATGGCCACGGGCCGCACGGACTATCCGAACCAGGTCAACAACGTGCTGTGCTTCCCGTTCATCTTCCGCGGTGCGATCGATGTGGGCGCAACCACGATCACACGCTCGATGGAAATCGCCGCGGTGAACGCGCTGGCCGAACTGGCGCGTCAGGAGCAGAGCGATATCGTCGCGTCGGCTTACGGCATCAAGAATCTGTCGTTCGGCCCGGAGTACCTGATTCCGAAGCCCTTCGATCCGCGTTTGCTGGTCAAGGTCGCCACGGCGGTTGCCGAGGCGGCAATGGCTGCGGGTGTCGCAACGCGTCCGCTCGCGGATGTCGACGCCTACTCGCAGTCGCTCCAGCAGTTCGTGTATCACAGCGGCGGTCTGATGAAGCCGCTGTTCTCGGTGGCGCGCAGCGTGGCCGCTGACAAGAAGCGCATTGCCTTCGCGGAAGGTGAAGAGGAGCGCGTCCTGCGCGCCGTGCAGGTGCTCGTGGACGAGCGCGTAGCCACGCCGATTCTGGTGGGCCGTCCCGCCGTGATCGAGCATCGCATCGAGCAATACGGTCTGCGTCTGACGCCGGGTGTCGACTTCACCATCGTCAACCCGGAACACGACGAGCGTTATCGCGATTACTGGGAGACCTACCATCGCCTAACGAACCGTAAGGGCGTGACGGCTTCGTACGCGCGTGTCGAGATGCGCCGCCGTACTACGCTGATCGCGGCCATGCTGGTGAGCAAGGGCGAGGCGGACGGTTTGATCTGCGGTACGGTGTCCACGCCGGGCCGTCACCTGCACTTCATCGATCGCGTGATCGGCAAGCGCGAAGGTGGCAATGTGTACGGCGCGATGAACGCGCTGATTCTGCCGAACCGTCAGATCTTCCTGGTCGACACGCACATCAACCAGGATCCGAGCGCCGAAGAATTGGCCGAAATCACGCTGATGGCCGCCGAAGAGATTCGCCGTTTCGGCATTCAGCCGAAGGTGGCGCTGCTCTCGCACTCGAACTTCGGCACGAGCGAAGCGAATTGCGCCCGCAAGATGCGTGAAACGCTGGCGATTCTGCAGGATCGTGCGCCAGAGCTGGAAGTTGACGGCGAAATGCACGGAGATTGCGCATTGGACCCGGAGTTGCGCGCACGCATCATGCCGGATTCGACGCTGACCGGTGCAGCCAATCTGCTGGTCATGCCGAACATCGACGCTGCCAATATTGCCTACAACCTGCTCAAGACGGCTGCGGGCAATAACGTGGCGATCGGGCCGATCCTGCTGGGGGCGGCCAAACCGGTGCATATCCTGACCGAGTCCGCGACGGTACGTCGTATCATCAACATGGCCGCGCTGGTGGTGGCCGATGCGGCGGCGCAACAAGAAGGTCGATGATCCGGTAAGCGCCGCGGGCAGTTCGCCGCCGTTTCGCGCACGTTAGCCGACAAAATGAACAAAACGCCGCACCTTTCGGAGCGGCGTTTTGTCTTTCGGGCGTTGCGTTTTGTGCATCGTATATTGCCATGTGTGCGCTTACTGTCGGGAAAAAGCCTTTGTTTTCATGAATTTGTCGAACGGTTTGGTTGCAAAATGTAAGCCGACATTGATTCTCGGGAGCAATAGCGATAACCTTACGGCTTCACCCACCAGAACGGGCCCGCAGCGCACATAGGCGCCGGGCGACAGCTAGCTATGACAATGGCACGTTGGCTTCACCGGAGCATCGTGGCACTGACTGCGGCGGGTAGTGTCTTTCTGGGGGCCAATGCTGTGGCGCGTGAAATCGCGCCATACGTCACGGATCAAACAGCAACAGTATCCGTTGCCGAGTTGCCTCGCGAAGCGCAGCGCACGCTGTCGCTGATTGCCCAGGGCGGGCCGTTTCCCTATGCCAAGGATGGCATCACGTTCGGGAACTACGAAAAGCGCCTGCCCAAAATGCCGCGTGGCTATTACCATGAATACACGGTGCCGACTCCCGGTGCCCGCAATAGAGGTGCCAGGCGCATCATCTGCGGCGGTGACCAACGTGCGGTAGATCCGTGTTACTTCACCCAAGACCACTACAACAGCTTTAGACGCATAAGGGAATGACAGCAGCATGAGTGAGCCGGTTTTCGCACAAGAACGCGGGAAAGATCTTATGGCAGATCCATTCGGTGCGGGCGAGGGCAACTTGTTCAAGCAGGTGCTGGGCCTGCATGCTGTAGCGCGGGCCGGCCACCGCCGTACCTTATCGGAAGAGGGAGATATGAGTCTTTTCAAGACCGTCAGGCCGAATATCGTGCAGTCGATCCGCGCATTCCGCGTGCCGGAACTGGCCGCAGAGGCCGAGCGACTCGGGCAGCACTTCCTGTACGCCAATTGTTCGCAGGCGCAGAGCAAGGCCGAGGTGCTGGAGACGATCGCCACATCGTTCCTGTTTCCGAAGCATTTCGGCAAGAACTACGACGCGTTGCACGATTGTCTGACCGATTTGGTGAGTCACTGCGGCCCGCAGCCGGGTTTCGTTGTCGTGCTCGAAGGCTTGCCGGTTGTCACGAAATTCGACAAGGATGGCCGCGAAACGCTGCTCGAAGTCTTCCGCGATGCGGCAGAGTTCTGGAGCGAACGGCGCGTGAGTTTCCGCGTTTTCTACTCGTTCGCTTAAGTTCGGCAGATCGTTCGTATAACGTTTGCGAAAGTGACGGGGTGCGGGATGCCGGGAACGGCTGTCGCGAAGAAAAAAGGTCCGCATTGCGGACCTTTTTTATGGGCTGACGAAGCGTGCCCGTCGATCAGATCGATCAGGTCTTATGGCCGCCGAGAAATTGCTGGGCCAGTGAAGCCAGATCGAGTTGTCCCTCGGGGAGCGCACCGTTCGGCGTGAGGTGATTGATGACCTGCGGCAGAAGTGATGACAGCTCCTGTGCGGCCTCGCCCTCGGACACACCTGCGGTGCTGGCCAGTTGCTGCAATTGACCGCCGGGCCCCAGGGCCTGCGTCACCTGATCGGGGCTGACCGGTTGATTGTCCCCAGTGCCGACCCAGGACTTCACGGCCTCGCCCAAACCACCCTGATTCAGCATTTGCGTCAGACCGCCCAGGCCGCCGAGCGCGCCGACCAGGTCGCCGGGGGAAGTCGTCGGGGTGCCGGCGCCGGCCGACTGGGATTGCGCGCCGCCGAGCAATCCGCCCAGCAGACCGCCGAGCCCACCGGCACCACCCGCTCCCGCGCCACCACCCAGCACGCCGCCAAGGGCGCCACCGAGAGAGCCGAGCAAACCGCCGCCCTCGCCGCCTTGTCCCTGCGCATTGCTCGAGCGGCTGGCAATCATCGCCAGCAAGCCCATCAGTAGCATCGTCTTCGTACTGAAGCCGCCGCTGCCACCACCGGCTTGATTGCCGGACCCACCACCGAGAATGTTGTCGAGGATACCCATGACGATTGCTCCTTTAGGCTTGTGAGGCCATTTTTCGAATCATCGATGCTTACCAACCGCCCCAGCGGGCGGCCAATGCAGCGAGTACCGCAATGCCCGCCGTTTCGGTTCTGAGGATACGTTCTCCGAGACGAATCGCCGTGAATCCGGCCTGCTGCGCGAACGCCTCTTCCTGCGGTGCCAGCCCGCCTTCCGGGCCGAAGAGCAACACGCCAGGCTGAGACGGCGCTTCCCGCGGGAGTGAATCGAATCCGCAGTCTGCTCTGGGTGACAATAGCACACGCCATGCGTCGCTTTTGATGACATCCCGATCACCCAGCCAGGCGTTGATCGGACGAATCGGCAACACCCGAGGCACCCGGTTTCGTCCGCATTGTTCGCATGCGGCCTGCACCAGCGCTTGCCAATGCGCAACGCGCTTTGCGGCACGTTCTCCGTCAAGACGAATGACCGAACGCTCAGTGGAGAGCGGTTGAATCTCCGTCACCCCAAGTTCGATGGCCTTCTCGATGAGCCAGTCCATCTTGTCGCCGCCCGCGATGCCCTGTGCCAGGGTGATGCGATAGGGTGTCTCGGCTTCACGCGCGTCGTGCTCGCCGAGCTGCGCCGTCGCATGACGCTTTTCCAGCGTAGTCAGCACTGCCGGATATTCGCCGCCGGTGCCATTGAATAGCGTAAGCGCATCGCCGGTTTTGAGGCGCAATACTTGAGCGTGGCGAACGACGGTCTCGGGAAGGTCGAGGAGGGCGCCGGCATGCAGCGGCGCATCGATAAAAAAGCGAGGCATTCGGGCGATAGAGGAAGAAGGGCTGCCGGTCACGACGTCGGGGACAGAAGCATACCCCAACGCAGATCCGGCACGGACTGAGTTAGCTACGCGGCGCGATCGGCCGGGCGAAGCCCCAGCGATACCCATCAGGGTCTTCCAACTGACAGAAACGATCGCCCCAGAACTGGTCGCTAGGCGGCATCAGTCCCTTGGCGCCAGCAGCCGTGGCGCGGGCATAAAGCGCATCGACGTCCTCCGTATACACATAGAAACTCTGCGGCGCTTCGACGCCCGAAGTCCGCGGCGTGCGTGCTGTGCTCCCGAATGCGCCTTCCGGGGCGAACATCAGGATCAACTGTCCCTGATAGAACATTTCCACATGCATGACGGCACCGTCGTCGTCCACTATGTCGTGCACGGTGAAGCCGAATGCCTGCGCGTAGAACGTCGCGGCCGCCCGAGCGTCGCGCACGGTCAGATAGGGCGTCAGCCAAGGCACATGGGACGGGCGGGGATCGGACATGACAGTGCTCCGTTGAGTCCGTCGGCGAGGAGGGTCGAAGGAACACGCCGACTGTCGTGACAAGTGCTCAATATACAAGGAACGCGTGTCCGCTTCATCCGTGCTGGCCGCTTGCGCCGTGCAAGAGGATATCGAACGGTGTCGACTATCGACGTGCAGGCATGTTTTCTCCGAGGATGGCGCGCAATTCGGGGGAGATGTCGAAAAGTACGGCATGCCGCGATGGCGCGTAGTGCCGCAAGCCGTTCAGCCCAGTTGGGAGTGTGCCGGCGGTGAGGGCATCGATGTCGCGCATGTCGAGCGAGTCGCTGGCCAGCGCGAGCGCCCACTGCGCGCCATACAGCGGCACGTAGGCGGTCATTGGCCGGACGAACGTGAATACCGAGCGTAGCGCATCGAGCATGCGGCGTACCTGAAGGCCTTCGAACCACGGCGCGCCGAGTTGCAGGGTGATGCCGCCGCGTGGGCCCAGCAAGGTGCGCACTTTGGCGAAGAACGGCGCATCGTGCAGCGACGCCGCGTCGCCATCCGCTTCCGTCAGATCGAAAATCACGGCGTCGAATCGTTCGCCGCGCGCGAGCGCCGCGTCGACCAGATCGCGGGCGTCGCCGATGACAAGCGTGGTGCGCGGATCGTCGAACGCCCCGTTTGCCAATGCCGGCATGTGCTGCAGGATCGTGGCGGGCACCTGCGGGTCGAGCTCTGCGACGACGACTTCGCTAACGCTCGCGTGACGCAGGGCCTCGCGTGCCGAGCCGCCGTCTCCGCCGCCGAGTATCAGCACCCGGCGGGCGTTGCCGTGCGCGAGCAATAACGGATGCACCATGCATTCGTGGCAGATGTGTGCGTCGGCCAGCGAGGCCATGAAGCGGCCGTCGAGCCGGTATGCCCGCCCCAGTTCGCCGAACGCCGGCAAGTCCACGACTTCAATGTGTTGATGAGACGACGTCGTGGCAAATACAGGGTGCGCGGCGAACGTATAACCGGCCCATTGTCCGATGTTGGCGCTGTAAGGCCGGGTGGACGGGGGTGTCGGCAAGTCGGATTTGCCTGCGGGGGGGATACGTTTTTCGGACATTGGCAGGGCAACTTTCTCTAATTTGGGTCGATCGCGTCACTTCTTCGCATGATTCCACGTTCCCGTCAGTTGAGGAAGTTCGCCGTGAACGACCCGGGCGAGGGTCGATTCTGGTAAAATCCCGGTCTTTTCCCGCATTTGAATTTCGCGCGGCAGCTCGCGGCATCGGGGCACGCCCGCTCTTCCGGCTGGTCACCATGACGAACTCCTCTCCTGCTACGGCTGCGCTGATGGCCTCTGCCATTCGCGTCCTCTCCATGGACGCGGTCCAACAGGCCAACTCCGGTCACCCTGGCGCGCCGATGGGCATGGCTGATATCGCGGTCGCTCTCTGGGGCCGCCATCTCAAGCACAATCCCGTGAACCCGCATTGGGCCGATCGCGACCGCTTCGTGCTGTCGAACGGCCACGGCTCGATGCTGATCTACTCGTTGCTGCATCTGACGGGTTACGACTTGCCGATCGAAGAGCTCAAGCACTTCCGTCAACTGCACAGCAAGACGCCAGGTCACCCCGAAGTGGGTATCACGCCGGGCGTCGAGACGACCACGGGTCCGCTGGGTCAAGGCATTACCAATGCCGTCGGCTTCGCGCTCGCCGAGGCGCTGCTCGCCAAGGAATTCAACCGTCCGGGCAACGACATCGTCGATCACTATACGTACGCGTTCCTCGGCGACGGTTGCCTGATGGAAGGCATCTCGCACGAAGCCTGCTCGCTGGCCGGCACGCTGCGTCTGAACAAACTCATCGCACTGTACGACGACAACGGCATCTCGATCGACGGTGACGTCGAATACTGGTTTGCCGACGACACGCCGAAGCGCTTCGAAGCGTATGGCTGGAACGTGATTCGCGGCATCGACGGCCATGACGCCGACGCCGTGGACGCCGCCATCGCACAAGCCAAGACGTCCGATCGTCCGACGCTGATCTGCTGCAAGACGCTGATCGGCAAGGGCGCACCGAACAAGGAAGGCGGTCACGACGTGCACGGCGCGCCGCTGGGTGCCGATGAAATCGCGGCAACGCGCGCTGCGCTGGGCTGGAAACTGCCGCCGTTCGAAGTGCCGGACGACGTCTACGCTGCGTGGGACGCCAAGGCCGCCGGTCAGCAAGCCGAAGCCGCGTGGAACGAGCGTTTTGCCGCGTATCGCAGCCAGTTCCCGGTCGAAGCCGCAGAGTTCGAGCGTCGTATGAAGGGCGAACTGCCGGGCGACTTCAAGTCGGCTGCCGCCGCGCTGATCGCCAAGACCAACGAGAAAGCCGAGACGGTGGCGACCCGCAAGGCGTCGCAACTCGCCATCGAAGGGCTCGCCGCCGTGCTGCCGGAATTCCTGGGCGGCTCGGCCGACCTGACCGGCTCGAACCTCACGAACTGGAAGGCCAGCAAGGCCGTGCGTGCAAACGCAGAAGGCGTGCAGTTCGGCAACCACATCAACTACGGCGTGCGTGAGTTCGGCATGAGCGCCATCATGAACGGCATTGCGCTGCACGGCGGTTATATCCCGTTCGGCGGCACGTTCCTGACGTTCTCCGACTACAGCCGCAATGCGCTGCGTATGGCGGCGCTCATGAAGCTGCGCTCGATCTTCGTGTTCACGCACGATTCGATCGGTCTGGGCGAAGACGGCCCGACGCACCAGTCGATCGAGCATGTCTCGAGCCTGCGCCTGATTCCGCAGATGGACCTGTGGCGTCCGTGCGATACGACCGAAACGGCTGCCGCGTGGGTGGCTGCCGTGGAGCGTCATGATGGCCCGTCGAGCCTGGTGCTCAGCCGTCAGAATCTGCCGTTCGTCTCGCGCAGCGATGCGCAGATCGCCGATATCCGTCGTGGCGGCTACGTGCTGCGCGATGTGGCCAATCCGCAGATCGTGCTGATCGCGACCGGCTCGGAAATGGATCTGGCGCTCAAGGGTGCCGAAGCGCTGGCGGCCGAAGGGATTGCGGTGCGCGTCGTGTCCATGCCGTCGACCAACGTGTTCGATCGTCAGGACAAGGCCTACCGCGAGAGCGTGCTGCCGCGCGGTGTGCCGCGTGTGGCTGTCGAAGCCGGTGTGACGGCGTTCTGGCATAAGTACGTCGGCCTGGAAGGCGGCGTGGTCGGCATCGACACCTTTGGCGAGTCGGCCCCGGCCGGCGTGCTGTTCAAACACTTCGGCTTCACCGTCGACCACGTGGTCGCGACGGTCAAGTCCGTGCTTGGCTGATTTCGTTAGACCTTACGGAGATACCCCCATGACCATTCGCGTCGCTATCAACGGCTACGGCCGTATCGGCCGCAACGTACTGCGTGCCCACTACGAAGGTGGCAAGAAGCACGATATCGAAATCGTCGCTATCAACGATCTCGGCAATGCACAGACGAACGCTCACCTGACGCAATACGACACGGCGCACGGCAAGTTCCCGGGCACCGTGACGGTCGACGGCGATTACATGGTCGTCAACGGCGACAAGATTCGCGTGTTGGCCAACCGCAACCCGGCCGAACTGCCGTGGGGCGAGTTGGGTGTGGACGTCGTGCTCGAGTGCACGGGCTTCTTCACCACGAAGGAAAAGGCCAGTGCCCACTTGAAGGGCGGCGCGAAGAAGGTCATCATCTCGGCCCCGGGCGGCAAGGATGTGGACGCGACGATCGTGTTCGGCGTGAACGAAGGCGTGCTCAAGTCGACCGATACGGTCATCTCGAACGCTTCGTGCACTACGAACTGCTTGGCACCGCTGGTCAAGCCGCTGCATGACGCGATCGGTCTGGAAACGGGCCTGATGACCACCGTTCACGCTTACACCAACGACCAGGTGCTGACGGACGTCTACCACGAAGACCTGCGTCGCGCCCGCTCGGCCACGATGAGCATGATCCCGACGAAGACGGGCGCTGCCTCGGCCGTCGGTCTGGTGCTGCCGGAACTCAATGGCAAGCTCGACGGCTATGCCATCCGCGTTCCGACGATCAACGTGTCGATCGTCGACCTGTCGTTCGTTGCCAAGCGCGACACGACGGTGGACGAAGTGAACGCGATCCTGAAGGAAGCGGCCGAAGGCCCGCTCAAGGCCATCGCTACGTACACCACGGCACCGCTGGTGTCGGTCGACTTCAACCACAACCCGGCTTCGTCGAACTTCGACGGCACGCTGACCAAGGTGTCGGGCCGTCTGGTGAAGGTCGGTTCGTGGTACGACAACGAGTGGGGTTTCTCGAACCGCATGCTCGACACGACCGTTGCGCTGATGGCTGCCAAGTAAGTTGCGGTAAGCCGATCGCTGCGATCAACGAAAAACGCCCGATGGAGACCATCGGGCGTTTTTCTTTTGTGCATCGATCCGCGAGATGCGGAACGCAACGATTTCGGCAGAGGCCAGCATTCGCTGTGCCGTTGTGCGACTTCCTAAAACTTACGTTGCAGGGCGTCGCGCAACCGCTCAGCTTTTCTGACGATGCGGGCAGGGATCCTTCGAGCAGCTACCGTACATCGCCAGCGAGTGCTCCTGGAGCGCGAAGCCGCGTTCCTTGGCAATCAGTTTCTGACGGCGTTCGATTTCGGCGTCGAAGAACTCTTCGACACGGCCGCAGTCCAGACACACCAGGTGATCGTGGTGATGCCCTTCGTTAAGTTCGAAAACGGCCTTGCCGGATTCAAAGTTGCTGCGCGACAATAGCCCGGCTTGCTCGAATTGCGTCAGCACACGGTAGACCGTGGCCAGGCCGATATCGAGATTTTCACCGAGCAGATGACGATAAACGTCTTCGGCGGTCAAATGGCGCACCTCGCTGTTCTGGAAAATCTCCAGAATTTTGAGGCGCGGAAGCGTGGCTTTCAGTCCGATATTTTTCAAATCGGCGGGATTCGGCATCGCTCTACGTCCCTAGAGTACAATACAGCCCCAATAATAATGCCTTTTTGCCTTGCCCGGGCGCAAACCGGGGCAAACGGGACGGTTGTGCCGTCAACGGGGGCGATGTGGCGGCGCGCCCGGCGTGCCGGATCAAGTTCGATTTTTTTGAAAGCGAGTCAGATTTGCGTCGTTATCTCTCCCTTCCGTTCTCTGTCTGCGCAGCGGCAGCCTTCCTGGCTCTGGCCGGCTGCTCGACGTATGACAGCATGACCGACAAAGTGATCGGCGTTGTTACGCCGTATCGAATCAACATCGTGCAAGGCAACTTCGTCTCGAAGGAAGCCTACGATCAGCTCAAGGCCGGCATGACGCGCGATCAGGTGCGTCAACTGCTCGGTACGCCGCTGTTGACGGACATTTTCCATGCGAACCGCTGGGATTACGTCTTCTACTTCAAGCGTGGCAACGCTTCGGTGGTGCAAGAGCGCCACCTGAAGGTGTACTTCGAAGGCGATGAGCTGGCCCGTTGGGAAGGCGGCGAGAATCTGCCGACCGAGTACCAACTGGTGCAGGAAATCGACGGCCAGAAGGGCAAGACCGTGAAGACGGAAGCTCCGGCACCGTCGACCGCCAGCGCGGCTGCCGCCGAGGCGGCTGCACCGTCGCCGGATGCCGCAGCCGCTGCGCCGACGGCCACGCCTGCTGAGACCAACGCTGCCACCGTGTCGACGGACGCCGCCGCCAACGTGGCTGCCGCTGCCAAGCCCGCCGCACAACCCTCGCCGTCCCCCGCGCCTGCCGCCGGTAACGGCACCTCGGGTGGCACGGGTACGGGCACCGGGCTTGTCCCATCGCCGCGCGTGACCTCCGGTGGCGGCCTGTTCTCGATGCCTCAGTAAGCCTGTCAGAAAGAAGACGAAAGAATCACCATGATGAAGATTGCGATTGCTGGCGCCTCCGGCCGTATGGGCAGGATGCTGATCGAAACCGTGCTGGCGGCTGACGATGCCGAACTGGTCGGCGCCCTCGACCGTGAGGGCAGCCCGGCACTCGGGATCGATGCCGGCGCTTTCCTGGGCCGCGACACCGGCGTGAAGATCACCGCCGATCTCGACGCTGCGCTTGCCAATGCCGAATACCTGATCGACTTCACGCGTCCGGAAGGCACACTGGCGCATCTGGCTGCCGCGCAAAAGCACGGCGTGAAGATGATCGTCGGCACCACCGGCTTCTCGGAAGACGACAAGGCGCGTCTCGCGAAGGGCGCCGAGCGCGTGGCCGTGGTGTTCGCACCGAATATGAGCGTGGGCGTGAACGCCACGTTCAAGCTGCTCGAAGTCGCGGCAAAGATCCTGAGCACGGGCTACGACATCGAAATCATCGAGGCGCACCATCGTCACAAGGTCGATGCCCCGTCGGGCACGGCATTGCGCATGGGCGAAGTCGTGGCCGAGGCACTGGGTCGCGATCTGAAGGAATGCGCCGTCTATGGCCGTGAAGGTGTGACCGGCGAGCGCGATCCGTCGACCATCGGTTTCGCGACCGTGCGCGGTGGCGATATTGTTGGCGATCACACGGTGCTGTTTGCCGGCATCGGCGAGCGCATCGAGATCACGCACAAGTCGTCGAGCCGTCTGTCGTATGCACAGGGTTCGCTGCGTGCCGCCCGCTTCCTCGCCCAACACGAGACGGGCCTGTTCGACATGCAGGACGTGCTGGGTCTACGCTGATCCGGCGCCGGGTCGCCGGTGGAGCGTGGGGTGTCGATTGAGACGCCGAGCGCTGCGCCGGGCGGCACTGGGTGGCGCCGGAACGCATCCGAGGCCGCCCTCGCGGCATGTTCCGCCGCAGGTCGCACAACGCGCCTGCGGGGCCGGAAGCCAAAGCGACCCAAAGGCTTTACCCCTCGCCAACGTCACGCCGAATCCACTCCCGGCGGCGTTATAATCATCGTTTTCCCCGGATCTGCCCTGTAATTCCTGCGTGCTGCGCACCCGATGCGGCGCGCCAATGGGGCCGGAGCCGAGCCGAATCCTATCCGCCGACCCATCATGCAAGAAAAATACGTTCCCGCCGACGTCGAAGCCTCCGCCCAGTCCCACTGGCAGGCCATCGATGCCTACAAGACCACCGAGCGCGCGGACAAACAGAAATTCTATTGCGTCTCGATGCTGCCGTATCCGTCGGGCAAGCTGCATATGGGGCACGTGCGCAACTACACCATCAACGACGTGATGTACCGTCAGATGCGCATGCGCGGCTTCAACGTGCTCATGCCGATGGGCTGGGACGCGTTCGGCATGCCGGCGGAAAACGCGGCAATGGCCAACGCCGTTCCCCCGGCCAAGTGGACGTACGACAATATCGATTACATGAAGAAGCAGATGCAGGCCATGGGCCTGGCGATCGATTGGTCGCGCGAAATCGCCACCTGCAAGCCTGAGTACTACCGCTGGAACCAGTGGCTGTTCCTGAAGATGCTCGAGAAGGGCGTCGTCTATCTGAAGACCGGTACGGTGAACTGGGATCCGATCGATCAGACCGTGCTCGCCAACGAGCAGGTGATCGACGGCCGCGGCTGGCGCTCGGGCGCGCTGGTCGAGAAGCGTGAAATCCCGATGTACTACATGCGCATCACCGAGTACGCCGACGAACTGCTCGGCGACCTGGACGACCTCGGCTGGCCCGAGCGCGTGAAGGTGATGCAACAGAACTGGATCGGCAAGAGCTTCGGCGTGAACTTCGGCTTCCCGTATGAACTCGACGGCGAGCAAAAGCTGCTGCGCGTGTTCACCACGCGCGCCGACACGATCATGGGCGTGACTTTCGCCGCAATCGCCGCCGAGCATCCGCTGGCAACGCGTCTGGCCGCCGATCGCCCGGACTTGCAGGCGTTCATCGCCGAGTGCAAGCAGGGCGGCGTGGCCGAGGCCGACATCGCCACGATGGAAAAGAAGGGCATGCCGACGGGCTTCTTCGTCACGCATCCGCTCACGGGCGACAAGGTCGAAGTGTGGATCGGCAACTATGTGCTGATGGGTTACGGCGAAGGCGCCGTAATGGGCGTGCCGGCACACGACGAGCGCGATTTCGCGTTCGCGCGCAAGTACGGCCTGCCGATCAAGCAGGTCGTGGCCGTGGAAGGCGAGACGTACTCGACCGACGCCTGGCAAGCCTGGTACGGCGACAAGGAAGGCGGCAAGCTCGTCAATAGCGGCAAGTACGACGGTCTGGGCTTCGCGGCCGCCATCGACGCCATCGCGGCCGACCTCAAGGCGCAGGGCGCCGGCGACAAGCAGGTCACGTTCCGTCTGCGCGACTGGGGTATCTCCCGTCAGCGTTACTGGGGCACGCCGATCCCGATCATCCATTGCGAGACGTGCGGCCCGGTGCCCGTCCCCGAGAAGGATCTGCCGGTCGTGCTGCCGGAAGACCTCGTGCCGGACGGCACCGGCAACCCGCTGGCGAAGTCCGAAGCGTTCCTCAAGTGCGATTGTCCGAAGTGCGGCAAGCCCGCACGTCGCGAGACCGACACGATGGACACGTTCGTGGACTCGTCGTGGTACTTCTCGCGCTACGCCTGCCCGGACGCCGAGACCATGGTCGACGAGCGCACCGATTACTGGATGCCGATGGATCAGTACATCGGCGGCATCGAGCACGCGATCCTGCACTTGCTGTACTCGCGCTTCTGGACCAAGGTCATGCGCGATCTGGGGCTGGTGAGCTTCAAGGAGCCGGCGCAAAACCTGCTCACGCAGGGCATGGTGCTCAACGAAACGTTCTATCGCGAAGACGTGTCGGGCAAGAAGACGTGGTTCAACCCGCTCGACGTGCAAGTGCAGTTCGACGACAAGGGCCGCCCGGCGGGCGCCACGTCGAAGGCTGACGGCGCCGACGTGACGCTCGGTGGCATCGAAAAGATGTCGAAGTCGAAGAACAACGGTGTGGATCCGCAATCGCTGATCGATCAGTACGGTGCCGATACGGCTCGTTTGTTCGTGATGTTCGCCGCACCGCCCGAGCAACAGCTCGAATGGTCGGGCGCCGGTGTGGAGGGCGCGAGTCGTTTCCTGCGTCGTCTGTGGGGCTTCGGGCAGTCGCAGGCTGCGCTGCTGCGTCAGGCGGACGCCGCCATCGACACGGCCAATCCGGCGGCTCAGGCGCTGCGCCTCGAGATTCACAGTGTGCTCAAGCAGGCCAATTACGACTACCAGCGTGTGCAGTACAACACGGTCGTGTCGGCGGCGATGAAGATGCTCAACGCCATCGAAAGCGACAAGGGCGCGGCGGGTGCCGGTGCGGTGCGCGAGTGCTACGGCATTCTGCTGCGCGTGCTGTACCCGGTCGTGCCGCACGTCACCCACGGTCTGTGGGTGGCGCTCGGCTACGCGGCACAATCCGGCGATCTGCTCGACGCATCGTGGCCGGAAGTCGACGAAGCGGCGCTGGTGCAGGACGAAATCGAACTCGTGTTGCAAGTGGCGGGCAAGGTCCGTGGTGCTGTGCGTGTGGCGAAGGACGCCTCGCGCGAAGCCATCGAGCAGGCCGCACTCGCGCACGAAATGACCGCCAAGTTCGGCGAAGGCAAGCCGGTGAAGAAGGTGATCGTCGTGCCGGGCCGTCTCGTGAACGTGGTGGTCTGAGCCGTAGGCTGAGCTGAGGATCCGGGGCGGTAGCGATTGCCGCCGTCGACGATTTGATGACGTTTGGTGACAAGAGGGCACATTTCGTGCAAATGACATCCGGGCAACGAGGCGTCGGTGCGACGCGCAGGATTTTCGGCTGGATCGCGCTGCTGGGCTGCGCGCTGGTGCTTTCCGCCTGCGGCTTCCAGCTGCGCGGCTCGAGCGAGTACGCGTTCCATCGCCTGTACATTTCGGGCGGCGGCCAGATGGCCACCGATATCTCGCGTTATATCCGCTATGGCAGCAAGGGGACGGTCGTGGTGACCAATCCCAAGGACGCCGATGCGCGTCTCGAGATCGTCAACACCACGGCTTCGCGTACGGCGGTCAGTCTCGATTCGAACGGACAGGCACGTGAGTACGAAATGCGCAGCTCCTATACCTTCCAGCTCGTGACGCCGGATGGCAGGCCGATCATTGCGTTGAACACGATCCGTCTCACGCGTAACCTGCCGTATAGCGATAGCGAATCGACCGCGCGCGATGCGGAAGCCGCGCTGCTCAATCGCGACATGCAGAAGGACGCCGTCGACCAGATCATCCGCCGCATGGAAGCGGTGAAGTCCATGCCGGCGCTGAAGCCGGAAGAGTAACCCCCGAACCGCTCTCAGGAAGCCTGCGCTCACTGCCATGCAACTGCGTCCCGACGCGCTCGACGCGCACCTCGCCAAGACCCTCTCGCCGATCTATACGATCTACGGCGACGAGAGCCTGCTCGTGCAGGAGGCGGTGGATCGCGTGCGCGCGGCGGCGCGTGCCGGCGGTTACACCGAGCGCGACGTGCTCAGCGTCGAGCGCGGCTTCGATTGGGGCGCACTCATCAACGCCGGGCAGTCGATGTCGCTGTTCGGTGATCGCAAGCTCATCGAATTGCGCGTGCCGGGCGGCAAGCCGGGCAAGGAGGGTGGCGCGGCGCTCAAGGCGCATGCCGACGCCGTGAACGGCGACGTCCTGACCATCATCACGCTGCCCAGGCTCGATGCCGCCGCCAGCAAATCCGATTGGTTCACGGCGCTCGATCGCGCGGGTGTGACGCTCAAGATCGATCCGGTCGAACGTCATCGTCTGCCGGACTGGATCGCGCAGCGTCTCGGCGCGCAGGGACAACGTGTCGAGGCCGGCGAGCCGGGACGACGCGTGTTGCAGTTCATCTCCGATCGCGTCGAGGGCAATCTGCTCGCGGCGCATCAGGAAATTCAGAAGCTCGGCTTGCTGTATCCTCCGGGCGCGCTCGCGTTCGAACAGGTGCAGGACGCCGTGCTCAATGTCGCGCGTTACGACGTCTTCAAACTCAGCGAAGCGGTGCTGGCGGGCGATGTGGCGCGTCTGGTGCGCATGCTCGACGGATTGCGCGGCGAAGGCGAGGCCGCTCCGCTCGTGCTGTGGGCGCTGACCGAAGAGGTTCGCACGCTCGCCAAGATTACGCGTGGTATGGCGTCGGGCAAACCGCTCGCCATGCTGTTGCGCGAATACCGTGTCTGGGGGCCGCGCGAACGCCTGATGGAACAGGCGGTCAATCGCGTCACTGCCCCCATGCTGGCGCAGGCTTTGCAGTTGGCCGCGCGTCTGGACCGGCAAGTCAAAGGGCTGCGGGCCGACGGCCTGCCCGGCGATCCGTGGGACGGCATGCTGCAACTCGGCCTGCTGCTCGCCGGCGAGCGACCGCCGATGGCGCGTTCCGCTCGCGCACCGCGTCCGGTGCACGCGTAGACCGCGCCCCGAATTCTCTGCCGAAGCCGTGCCTCTCGAGGCACGGGAGCCGCGCCAGCAAGATGTCCCCAATTGACGGACAATCTGGCGCATCACCGGCGACAGAAACATCCACCATAAGCCGATAAGCAAGCCGACAAGCCTCCGACGATATGGATATCAAAGCCTACATGCAATCGCTGGGCCAGCGTGCCCGTGAGGCGTCGCGCGCCATGGCGCGTGCCGACACCGCAGCCAAGAATCGCGCGTTGCTCGCGATTGCCGACGCCATCGAGCGCGACGGTGCGAAATTGCAGGAAGTGAACCAGCGGGATCTCGAACGCGCTCGTGCCAATGGGCAGGACGCCGCGTTTATCGACCGTCTCACGCTCTCCGACAAAGCGTTGCGCACGATGATCGAAGGCCTGCGTCAGATCGCCGGTCTGTCCGATCCCATCGGTGAAATCAGCAACGTGCGCGTGCAGCCGAGCGGCATCCAGGTCGGCCAGATGCGCGTGCCGCTGGGTGTCATCGGCATCATTTACGAATCGCGTCCGAACGTGACCATCGACGCCGCAGCGCTTTGCCTCAAGTCGGGCAACGCGACCATTCTGCGCGGCGGCTCGGAGGCCATCGAAAGCAATACGGCGCTGGCGGCGCTCATTGCCGGCGCGCTCGCCGCGAGCGGCTTGCCCGGCGACGCCGTGCAGGTAGTGAGCACGCCCGATCGCGCTGCGGTCGGCGAACTCATCACGATGACCGAGTATGTCGACGTGATCGTGCCGCGCGGCGGCAAGAGCCTGATCGCGCGCCTGATGCAGGATGCGCGCGTACCGATGATCAAGCACCTCGACGGCATCTGCCACGTGTATGTCGACGGCCGCGCCGATCCGGTCAAGGCGCTGGCCATCTGCGAGAACGCGAAGACGCACCGCTACGGCACGTGCAACACGATGGAGACGTTGCTCGTCGATCAGCAAGCCATTGGTCAGTTGCCGGCCATTGCCCGCATGTTCCAGGGCAAGCAAGTCGAACTGCGCGGTTGCGAGCGCACGCTCGCCGTGCTCGCCGAGGCGGGCGTGAGCGGTGCGATTGCCGCGACCGAGGAAGACTGGTCGACCGAGTATCTGGCGCCGGTGCTGGCCATCAAGATCGTCGACGGCATGGCCCCGGCCATCGCCCACATCAATCGCTACGGTTCGCATCACACCGATGCCATCGTCACCGAGAGCTACACCGACGCCATGCAATTCCTGCGTGAAGTCGATTCGGCGAGCGTGATGATCAACGCGAGCACGCGTTTCGCGGACGGTTTCGAATTCGGGCTGGGCGCTGAGATCGGCATCTCGAACGACAAGTTGCATGCCCGCGGTCCGGTGGGTCTCGAAGGGCTGACGAGTCTGAAGTACGTCGTGTTCGGGCACGGCGAAGTCCGCAAATAAGCGCGCGCCTCGCATGGAACTGCAAGCACTCGGCCCGGCCGATTTTCAGAAGATGCCGTGGAAGAACGGCTTGGGCGTGACGACGGAACTTGCCGTCGCACGACGTCCCGGCGAAGACGGCTTCGATTGGCGTATCAGCACCGCGACCGTTGCGGCGCCGGGGCCGTTCTCGGTATTTGCGGGCATCGACCGTTCGCTGGCGATTGTCCGCGGCGGAACGCTCGCGCTCAAGGTCGAAGGCCGTCCGGACGTTACGCTCACAACGCGCACGCCGCCGTACGCCTTCGGTGGCGAACTGGCGGTGAGCAGTACCCCGTCGCTCGAGACGGCCGGTGTGCCTATCGACGACTTCAACGTCATGACGCGCCGCACCGACTGGCAGCACACGCTCGCGCAGCATCGCCTTGAAGGTGAGGGGCTGACGTGGACGCTGCCGGCAGGAAGCAATGCCATCGCGTTCCTGTACTGCGCGCACGGGCAAGTGCGGGTGACTTTTCTCGATGGCCGGACGCTGAGCGTGCCTGCGCACCACGCGCTTCGCGTAGACGGCATGCAAGACATCGACGGTGGCACCGTGTGTGAGCTGCAAGCCGACGCGAGCCCCACCGACGTCTTCCTGACCACGCTCTCGCGTCTCGCGCGTAGCTGAGTGCTAGCGCAGCCTGTGCGCGGCTCGACCGACCGCACAGGCTCGCAGGAGAACAAAAAGGACACCCTCGGGTGTAATGCCGTTCAGTTAAGGTCTTTTTGAGGTGCCGGACGGTATAGCGAAATGGCCTGGACTTGACGACCCGAGCGCAACTGCGCCCGGGTCGTTTTTCGTTGGGAAGTTGTTTAAGCCGCTCGCGCAGGCGAGTGAGCAGTGCGGGAAGTTTGCCGTATGAGCGCGTGACTGCCGCCTTGAACCGTCTGCGATCACTTAGCGAAGTCCGCAGTACCCGCTGTCGGCCACGCCTATCGACAGCCAATACCACTCGGGTTTGCCAGAACTCCGGCACTGCCGCTGGCGTGCGCCGTATGCACAATCCATTCGTAGGGCAGAGGCTGCCCGAGCCGACTCCAATCGAGCGGCGGTTGCGATTCGACAAGAGGGCGTAGGTCATCGAGCAGCATGGCGATGAAAGCTAACATCGCTGCGCGCTGCTTACAATCGCCATGCCCATAAAAAAGGCCGTTCAGTGGCTTAACTGAACGGCATTACACCCGAGGTTGGCCTTTTTATCGACGGATGACCCCGGCGAGGGCCATCACGGCGAAGGCTTAGTGACGGAAGTGACGCGTGCCCGTCATCAGCATGGCGACGTTGTGCTCGTCGGCTGCGGCGATGACTTCTTCGTCGCGCATCGAGCCGCCCGGGTGAATCACGCAGGTAGCGCCGGCGGCGACCACCACGTCGAGGCCGTCACGGAACGGGAAGAACGCGTCCGACGCCACGGCCGAGCCCTTCAGCGACAGACCGGCATTCTGTGCCTTGATGCTGGCGATACGGGCCGAATCCACACGGCTCATCTGACCAGCACCCACGCCCAGCGTCATGCCGCCCGCGCAGAACACGATGGCGTTCGACTTGACGTACTTCGCCACGCGCCAGGCGAACAGCAGATCGTCCATTTCCTTCGGCGTCGGATGACGCTTCGTGACCACGCGCAATTCGTGCGGCGCCACGTTCTTTGCATCCGGCGATTGGACCAGCAGGCCACCGCCAACACGCTTGAAGTCGTACTGATTCACGCCGTTGCCCAGCGGCACTTCCAGCAGGCGCACGTTCTGCTTCGCGGCGAAGACCTGCTTCGCGGCTGCGCTGAACGACGGGGCGAGCAGCACCTCCACGAATTGCTTGGCCACGGCTTGCGCGGCGGCTTCGTCGACTTCGCGGTTAAAGGCGATGATGCCGCCGAAAGCCGACGTCGGATCGGTCTGGAACGCCTTCGCGTAGGCGTCGGCCGCCGAAGCCGCCACGGCCACGCCGCACGGATTCGCGTGCTTGATGATGACGCAGGCCGGCGCTTCGAACGTTTTCACGCATTCCCACGCCGCATCGGCGTCGGCGATGTTGTTGTACGACAGTTCCTTGCCCTGCAACTGGCGATAGTTCGCGAGCGCGCCGTCGGGCGTGGCGATGTCGCGGTAGAACGCAGCGCTCTGATGCGGGTTCTCGCCGTAGCGCATGTCCTGCACCTTGGTGTACGCAAGGTTCAGGGTGGCCGGGTAGGCCGAGCGCTCGCTGTGACGCAGCGATTCGCCCAGGCTCGTCAGGTAGTTCGTGATCGCGCCGTCGTACTGGGCGGTGTGGGCGAATACCTTGGTGGCCAGACGGAAGTTCGTGGCGTAACCGACGGTGTTGCCGTTCGCCTTCATTTCGTCGAGCACCACGGCGTAGTCGGCCGGGTCGACGATGACGGTGACGTCGCGGTGGTTCTTCGCTGCCGAGCGCAGCATGGTCGGGCCGCCGATGTCGATGTTCTCGATGGCGTCTTCGAGCGAGCAATCGTCCTTGGCCACCGTCTGCACGAACGGATACAGGTTCACGACGAGCAGGTCGATCGTCGGAATGCCGTGCGTGTCGAGCGCGGCCATGTGCTCGGGCAGATCGCGACGCGCCAGAATGCCGCCGTGAACTTTCGGATGCAGCGTCTTCACGCGCCCGTCGAGCATTTCCGGGAAGCCGGTGTAGTCGGCCACTTCGGTCACTTTCAGACCAGCGTCAGCCAGCAGTTTGGCGGTGCCGCCAGTGGAGAGAATCGACACGCCCTGAGCAGCGAGCGACTTGGCGAAGTCGACGATGCCGGTCTTGTCGGAGACGGAGATGAGAGCTTGCTTGATCATGACGGACGATAGTGAAGCGGCAAAAACGGACGGGTGGGCGCGAAGAGACCGGGGCGGTCAGGGCTGCGAAGGGCGAATGCCGTCCTTATAGCAGGCCGTGTTGCTGCAACTTCTTGCGCAGCGTGTTGCGGTTGATCCCCAGATAATCCGCGGCGAGCGACTGGTTGCCCTCTGCCCTGTTGAGCACGAACTCGAGCAGGGGTTTTTCGACGGCCAGGACGACCATATCGTAGACATCGGTTGGTTGGGCGCCGTCCAGATCCTGGAAATACGCATCCAGACTGTCGCGCACACATTGTTCTATGATGGTTCTGCTCATGCGGCTAATAGCTCCCTCGGAGATTCTTGTTCATAGCAGAGGCGGTCCGAGTGCGCCTTCTGCTGTTCGAAAAACTCGTTGACCACAGCCAACTGTTCCTGCGTGGTGTCGAGCGTATTCATACGCTGGCGGAACGCGGCTGCCCCCGGCAGGCCACGCGAATACCACGCGATATGTTTCCGCGCGGTCCGCACACCGGTGTACTCCCCGTAAAACTCGTAATGGTCTTCGAGGTGTTCGTTCATGATCTGCTGGATCTCGTCGACGCGCGGCGGCAACGCGATCTCGCCCGTCGTGAGAAAGAGTTCGATGTCACGGAACAACCAGGGACGTCCCTGCGCCGCCCGGCCGATCATGATGGCGTCGGCGCCCGTGACTTCGAGCACATGCCTGGCCTTCTGCGCCGACGCGATATCCCCGTTGGCGACAACCGGAATGCGCGCGGCGGCCTTCACGGCGGCGATGGTCTCGTATTCGGCGTCGCCGTGATACAGATCGGCGCGCGTACGGCCGTGCACGGTAAGCATGCTGATGCCGCAGTCTTCGGCGATACGCGCGACGGTGAGCGCGTTCTTATGCTCGCGATCCCAGCCCGTGCGAATCTTCAGCGTAACGGGCACGACATCGCCCACGGCACCCACGACGGCGGACACGATCCGGGCGACCAGCGGCTCGTTCTGCAACAGCGCTGAGCCGGCGGCCACATTACAGACCTTCTTGGCCGGACATCCCATGTTGATGTCGATGATCTGCGCACCGCGCTCGACGTTGTGACGCGCGGCTTCGGCCATCATGGCCGGGTCGGCGCCTGCGATCTGCACCGAGATCGGGGCGACTTCGCCCGCGTGATTGGCGCGGCGCATGGTCTTCTCGCTCTTCCACAACTGCGCGTTGGAGGCCACCATTTCCGAGACGGCATAGCCCGCCCCCAGTCGTTTGCACAACTGGCGGAATGGCCGATCCGTCACACCCGCCATGGGGGCGACGAACAGGTTATTGCGGAGTTCGTGGGGGCCGATACGCACGATGAAGGGGAAAAGCCGGGAAAAAGATCGCTATTTTACTGCGAAAACCCGTCCTCGTCGCCTAAAAATTGTGCAATATTCCCGGCGGTCCCGCCGGGAAGGCCGCCGGTTCAGCCGCGTTGGCCGAACATCATCTGACGGGCGAATGCCGTCTTGAGCGGGGGGACGAGGTCCAGACCGGCGAGCGCCATGCCGCGCAGGAGGGCGACCGGTGTGGCGTCGATGCCGAAGATGCGGGGCAGCAGATCGGTGATGCGGATCGTGAGACCCCGGTCGGCGCGACGGCGGCGAGCGAAGGCGGTGAGGGCGGCCGGACCGGGCACGCCCTGGTGGGTCGTGGCGGTGCGGGCGTCGTGTATGAGGGTGTCGGCCAGGTCGAAGGCGTCGCGCAGGCCGAGGTTCAGGCCCTGTCCGGCCACCGGATGGAGGGTCTGCGCCGCATTGCCGATGGCGGCGACGCGCCCGTCGACCGGATGCCCGAGGGCGTTCAGGCCGAGCGGGAAGCCGGCGCGACCCGTAATCGACGTGAACTGGCCCATGCGGTCCCCGAACGCTTTGTGAAGCGCCCCAAGGAACAGCGCGTCGTCCATTTCGCGACGGCGTTTCGCTTCGTCATGCGAACAGCACCACACCAGCGCATAGCCGTTTTCCTGCGGCAACAGCGCAAGTGGGCCGTCGGACGTGAAACGCTCCCACGCCCAGCCCGGACGCGGCCGTTCGCAGGTGACGAAGCCGACCAGCGCCGTCTGCCCGTAATCGCGAGCCCGCGCACGGGACGTCTGTCCCTCGAAAAGCCCTCCCTCGGCGTTCACGGCGAGCGTGGCGTGCAGCGTGTGGGCATGATCGTCGCTCGACGTGCCGAGCGTGATCGTGACTTGCTGCGAGTCCTGACGCAGCGCAATCGCGCGATAGGGACGGAAGTGATGCAGGCCCGCGGTGTCTACGTCCAGCGTGTCGGGCGACGACACGTGCGGTGCGTGCTCGAAGCGTGCGGGCAACTGCGCCGTTGCGGTGTCCAGCGCCCGCATCAGCGCGCCGTATCGCACGACGTAACCCAAAGCGGGCACGGCGTGATCGCGCGCGTCGATTTCGGTGCTGCCGAAGCGCTGCGCCTGCGACACGTGGATATGCTGAATCGGCGTGCCGTTCAGTGCGCCGCGATCGTGCGGCCAGGCGCCGGCGCGCGTCAGGATCTCGCGGCTGCCATGCGAGAGAGCCAGCGTGCGCGGGTCGTCGTAACCGGACTGCGGGCCGCGAGCGTCCACCAGAGCGATACGCAACTGCGGCGCGCGTTGCGCCAGCAGCAGGGCGAGCGCCGTGCCGACCGGACCGGCGCCGACGATGGCGACGTCGAAACGACCGGCGCAACGCTCGTTCGCAGGGCGCATGTCGGAAGCGCAAACCTGAGCGGTTGTCATCGAACGCTTATCGATCGCGCATGAGCGCTTCGATTTCGTCGGCGTCGACCGGCACGTCGCGCGTGAGCAGCGTGCAGCCGTCGGCGTTCACAACGGCATCGTCTTCGATACGGATACCGATGTTCCAGTAACGCTCGTCGATGTCCGGTGCCGGACGCACGTAAATGCCCGGCTCGATGGTCGTCACCATGTTCGCTGCCAGCGTGCGCCACGGACGCTCGCCGTTCGGGCCGTCTTCACGGTATTCGCCGCAGTCGTGCACATCCATGCCGATCCAGTGCCCGGTGCGGTGCATGTAGAAGCGGCTGTAAGACTTGTTGGCGATGACATCGTCGAGACTGCCAACGGCGTCGCGCTTGAGCAGGCCCGTGTCGAGCATGCCCTGGGCGAGCACGCGAACGGCGGCTTCGTGCGGTGCGTCGAAGCGCACGCCTGCGCGGGTCGCGTCGATGGCCACCTGCTGCGAGGCGAGCACGATGTCGTACAGCTCGCGCTGCGCCGGGGTGAACTTGCCGTTGGCGGGGAACGTGCGGGTGATGTCCGAAGCGTAACCGTCCAGCTCGCAGGCGGCATCGATCAGCACCAGATCGCCGTCGCGCAACTCGGCGTCGCCGGCGCGATAGTGCAGCACGGTCGCATTTGCGCCGGTGGCGACGATCGAACCGTACGCGGGAAACTGCGAGCCGTTGCGGCGGAATTCGTAGAGCAGCTCGGCTTCCAGATGGTATTCACGCAGGCCGACGCGCGACGCCTTCATCGCACGCACGTGGGCGTCGGCGGAAATCTTGCCCGCGCGGGCCATGATGTCGAGTTCGGTGCTGTCCTTGACCAGACGCATCTCGTCGAGAATCGTGCGGATATCGCGTGCGGCAGACGGCGCCGACACGCCGGTGCGGCTTTGTGCACGCACGGCGCTCAGCCAGTGGCGCACCTGACGATCCTGCTGCGCCGATGCGCCGAGCGCGTAGAACAGGGCCGGGGCGTCGGCCAGCAGTTGCGGCAGACGCGTGTCGATCTCGTCGATGGGATAGGCGGCGTCGAAGCCGAAGGCCTCGCGCGCGGCATCGGGGCCGAAGCGGTAACCGTCCCAGATCTCGCGCTCTTCGTTCTTGGCGCGGCAGAACAGGATCGAATGCCCCGTGCGGCTGTCGAGCACGACAACCGCTTCGGGTTCCGTGAAGCCCGACAGGTAATAGAAATAGCTGTCGTGACGATACGGGTAGTCGCTGTCGCGGTTGCGCGGCACTTCCGGCGCCGTGGGCAGGATGGCGACACCGCCACCGGCCTTGCGCATCTGTTCGATGACTCGCTCGCGGCGGGCACGGTACGGGGAATCAGACATCGCGGGCTCCATTTCGGGGTTTTGTTCGATTTTCAGGCGTGTTCAGGCGATTCTACTGCCGGGGGCGACGTCGTGCCGGGCGCGCACTTCGGCGTCTAGCGCGGCAAGCTGCGCCGGTGTGCCGACATTTTCCCAAATGCCGTCGAAACGCTCGCCGCTCGCCTGTCCGGCGGCAATCGAGCGCTGGTACAGCGGCGTGAGCGCCATGCGCGTGCCGGGGGCGATGCCGTCGAAGAGCCGCAGGTCGTACAGCGCGATGCTGCCGAACGTGAGCGACTCGGCCGCCGCGGGCGCGTCGTCGCGCAGATGGAGACGGCCTGCCGCATCGAGCGCGAAGTCGCCCGTCGGATGAAACGACGGATTCGGCACCATCACCAGATGCATCTGCGGCGCTGCCTGCGTAGCCATGTGCGCAGCGTGCGGGCGCAAGGTCGCGAAGTCGAACGAGGTGAACACGTCGCCCGCAATGGCCAGAAAGATATTCCCGGCCCCTTCGAGCAGCGCTCGCGCCTGCGCGATGCCACCTGCCGTTTCGAGCGCTTCGGACTCGGCGGAGTAGGCCAGTCGCACGCCGAACGCGCTGCCGTCGCCGAGCGTGGCTTCGATCTGCGCGCCCAGCCACGCGTGATTGATGACGATGTCCGTGAACCCCGCGCGCGCAAGCGCCTCGATCTGCCAGACGATGAGCGGCTTGCCGCCGACGGCGAGCAGGGGTTTCGGCGCGGCGTCCGTGAGCGGGCGCATGCGCTCGCCGCGTCCGGCGGCGAAGATCATCGCCTTCATGGCAGTCATCGGCGACGCCTCAGAACGTGTAGCCGACGTCGACCTGCTGGCCGGTCAGCTCGTCGAGCAATTTGGCCAGCGGGCGCAGCGGCGCGTAGCGATCGGCGACCTTGCGGGCGTATTCGATGAATCGGGGCGTGTCGGCCAGATAACGCGGTTTGCCGTCGCGATAGTTGATGCGCGCGAAAATGCCGAGCACCTTGAGGTGACGCTGCAGCCCCATCCATTCGGCCTGACGATAGAACTCGCCGAAGTCGGCGTCGACCGGCAGACCGGCCTTGCGCGCGCGCTCCCAGTAGTACGCCAGCCAGTCGAGCTGACGTTCTTCGTCCCAACTGAGGAACGCGTCGCGCATGAGCGAGATCACGTCGTACGTGAGCGGGCCGTAGACCGCATCCTGGAAGTCGAGAATGCCGGGGCCGCTGGTGCCAGGCAGTCCCGGCATCAGATTGCGCGGCATGTAATCGCGATGCACGAAGACCCTGGGCTGCGCGAGCGCACTGTCGATGAGCAACTGATTGATGCGATCGAGCGTTGCACGCTGCGATTCGCTCAGCGCCACTTTCAGATGCTTACCGATGTACCAGTCAGGGAACAGATCGAGCTCGCGCTGGAGCAGCGCCGTGTCGTAGGCGGGTAGGACATCCGGGCGGGAGCTCTTCTGCCAGACGATCAGCGCATCGAGCGCGGCGCGCATCAGGCCACGCGCGTTGTCTTCGTCGAGCACGTCGAGATACGTCTTGCGTCCCAGGTCCGTGAGCAGCAGGAAACCCTGCGCGAGATCCTCGGCGAGCACCTTCGGGGCTTGCAGCCCGGCGTCTTGCAGCAACCCGGCGATATGCACGAAGGGGCGGCAATCCTCCTGCGGCGGCGGCGCGTCCATCACGATCAGGCTCGAATGCGCGGGATCGTGGCTGCCGATGCGGAAGTAGCGCCGGAAGCTCGCGTCGGCCGATGCCGGGGCCCATTGCGCCATGTCGAGCGAGAATGGGGCGGCCACGCTGGAGAGCCAGTCGCGAAGGGCTTGCAGGCGCGGATCGTGCGTGTCGGCGAGGGCGTTGGAAGCGTCGGAAACACTCGCGTGGGCGGTGGGGTGTGAGGTCATGATGGGGGCGGTAAACGTCTTGCCATATAATACCCGATCATGTTTTCCAGACGCCCTGTTTCTCGACCTCGATCGACCGTCCCGAATGTCCCGGCAACGCCCGGTGGACAAGCGGGATTGGCTGCCCGCAAGCGGCGCCACGATTGTCACGCTGTTTGCGTACATGCCGGATAAACAAGTCCATACGAATGATGTCTCTTCGCTGCGGCGCATGATGCGCACGCGACGCAAGCCGCTGGCACTCCTGCTCTCCCTGCCGGGGGTGTGGTGTTCGCTCGCCGGTGCGCAGGAAGCTCCCCCGCCCGATATTGCCAAGAGCGACGGCCTCGTGCTGCGCACGGTGCCCGCGCTCGTCGATAACCCGCTGGGTGACGGCGAGGACGTGCCGACGTATCTGCGCGGCATGCACCTCACGGGCCGAACCAACGTGGACACAACGGTCGACGACAATGCCGAGGCGCGCAAATACCGCTCGTTCGTCAAAGGCGACCGCCTGACCTACGATCAGGATACGGACGAGATCGTGGCGCGCGGCAATGCGCGGCTCTCGCAAGGCGGCAATCTCTTCACCGGCCCCGAAGCTCATATGTATACCGGCGCGGGCGATGGCTACATGCTCACGCCGACCTACCGGCTCGTGACGGGCGGTGGCGGCAAGTCGGAGCGTGCGGATATCGAGGCGAGCAATGTCGTGACGTTGCAGCACGGCACGTATTCGGGCTGCGCTGTATGCGCGGAAGACGGCAAGACGCCCGCGTGGTACATCAAGGCGTCCGAGTTCGAGTTCGATCAGGAGCAACAGGAAGGCACGGCGTACAACGGCATTCTGTTCTTCCAGGGCGTGCCGATTTTCGCCAGCCCGTATCTGTCGTTTCCGACGTCCAACGAGCGCCATTCGGGGTTCCTGGCGCCGACGTTTACGCAGTCGAGCCGCACCGGTTTCGAACTGGTCACGCCTTACTACATCAACATCGCGCCGAACCGCGACCTGACCCTCACGCCTCGCTTCATGACCAAGCGCGGCGTAATGCTCAACGCCGACTTCCGGTATCTGGAGCCAACCTATTCCGGGTTGTTCCATCTCGAATACCTGCCGAAGGACCGGGTGACGGGGGACGCACGTTATACGTTCACCTTCCAGCACAGCCAGGCGCTGGGCTATGGCGTGAACTTCTACGTCAATTACTCCAAGGTGTCGGATGACACCTATCCGGACGATTTCGGCTCCGGCACGAACTTCCAGACCGGCGTTCAGCGTGTGTATAACCGAGAAGCCGGCCTGACGTGGAGTTATGGCGACTGGTCGTTCCTCGCACGCGTGCTGAAATATCAGACGCTCGCACCCAGCACGCCGCAGTACGAATCGGTGCCGGAACTGTCCGCGACGTACAACAAGCTGGACTTCCACGGCTTCGACTTCACGATGCCGATCCGGTACAACCGGTTCCAGATCGCGTCATGGACGGGGCAGCCCAACGGTGAGCGGATTTACGCGCAACCGACGCTGAGCTATCCGATTCTGACGCCCGGCTACTTTGTCGTGCCGAAGGTAATCTTCAATGCGGCGTCGTACAACGTCGACTATCCGAGTGGATCGATGATGCAGTCGTCGATCACGCGCACGGTGCCGACGGTCAGTCTCGATACCGGGCTGACGTTCGAGCGCTCGCTGAACCTGTTCGGCTCGGCCATGAAGCAGACGTTGGAACCGCGCCTGTTCTACGTCTACACGCCGTACCGCAATCAGAATTCGATTCCGATTTTCGACAGCGCGACGGCCGACTTCAACCTCGCGGAAATTTTCAGCGAAAACTCATTTATCGGCGTCGACCGCATTCAGGATGCGAACCGTATCACGGCGGCGCTGACCTCGCGCCTGATCGACGCGGATACCGGGGTGGAGCGCGCGCGGGTGTGGTACGCACAGCGCTATAACATTACGCAGTCGCTCGTGACGATGCCGGGCGGCGTGCCGGAAGACGCCGGCGTATCCGATTTCCTGGTCGGCGGCTCGGCGCTGCTTTATCAGAACGTCACGTTCAGCACCGCTGTGCAGTACAGCCCGAGCACGTCGCAGTTCAATCGCTCGGATATCGGCGTGACGTGGCGTCCGGGCGAGCGCAGGGTGTTCAACCTGTACTACCGCTACCTGCGCAATCCGCCGCCGGTGGTGGGGCAAACCGCGCTGACCGTCACGCCGATCAATCAAATCGAACTTTCCGGTCAGTGGCCGATCACACCGCGGTTCGGCATTGTTGGCCGCCTGAACTACAGCATTACCGACAAGACGTTCATCGATGCCCTGGCGGGTTTCGAGTATGATGCCGACTGCTGGGCCTTCCGGGTGGGGCTCCAGCGCTATGCAACCAATGCCACCACGACAACGTCGCGCATCTTCGCGCAGTTGGAGTTGAAGGGCTTGACCAAGTCCGGCAACAGCGCCACAGAAGCCTTCAAGGTCGGGGTGCCGGGTTACCAGCCGCCGCCGACGAACCAGATTCCTTCTCGATTCAGCAACTATGAATGACATGTTTGTGAAGCGTGCCTCGCTGCTGGCGAGCCTGTGTCTCGCCGCCGGGGTGGCGGTGGCCCAGCCGGCGCCGGTCAGCGCCAACGTCGCCGGTGCACCCGCGTCGTCCGCGCGCGCGGTCGATTCCATCGTGGCCGTGGTCAACGACAGCGTGATCACCCGCAAGGAACTCGACACGCGTATCGATGAGGCCAAGCATCAACTGACGCTCGCCAAGCGTCCGATTCCGGACGCTGACCTGTTGCAGCGTCAGGTGCTCGAACAGATGATCGTCACGCAGGTGCAGCTCCAGCGCGCCAAGGAAGACGGCATTGTCGTGAAAGACGCCGACGTCGAACAGGCCTTGCAGCGCATCGCCGCAGACAATCGTCTGAGCGTCGATCAGTACAAGGCGCGTCTGTCGCAAGCCGGTGTGCCCTGGGACGCTTTCCGCAAGGAAGTGCGCGAGCAGATCATTCTGGCGCGCCTGCGCGATCGCGAAGTCGACAGCCAGGTGCAGGTGAGCGACTCGGAAATCAACACCTATCTCGCCGCGCAGCGCGGCGCCTCGGCGACCCCGGCGGAGACGGAGTACCGTCTGAGCGAAATTCTCGTGAAGCTGCCGGACGGCGCCACGCCCGATCAGGTCAGCGACGCGCAGAAGAAGGCTAGCGAAGCACTCGACAAGGCGAAGGCCGGTGGCGATTTCGCCGCACTCGCGAAGCAGTATTCGGATGCGTCCGATGCGGCCAGCGGTGGCGACATGGGCTTCCGCATTCCCGAGCGTATTCCCGATCTTTACCTGAATCAGGTCCAGAAGCTGCAACCGGGCACCGTGGTGCCGCAGGTGCTTCGCAGCAACAACGGATTCCACGTCATCAAGCTGGTCGAAACCCGCAAGCAGGGTGGCGATCAGGGCATGACCGTGCCGCAGATTCACGCACGTCACATCCTGATCCGGGTGGGCGACGGTGTCTCGGAAGCGCAGGCTCGTCAGAAGTTGCTCGACATCAAGGCGCAGGTCGAATCGGGCAAGGGCGACTTCGCCGATTTCGCCCGCAAGTTCTCGGTGGACGGCTCGGCCTCGCAGGGCGGCGATCTCGGCTGGATTTCGCCGGGTGAGACGGTGCCGGCCTTCGAGCGCGCCATGTCGGAGCTCAAGGACGGTCAGATCAGCGATCCCGTGCGCTCGGAGTATGGCTATCACCTGATTCAGGTGCTGGGCCATCGCGAGTCGCAGGTGTCGGGCGATCAGGAGCGCAACCTCGCCATGCAGGAACTGCGCAGCCGCAAGGCCGAGCAGCAGTACCGCGACTGGTTGCAGCAATTGCGCGACAGCGCTTATGTCGACTATCGTCTGAGCAGCGCGCAGCAGTAAGCGCTGCGTGAGACGTTTCTCGATCCTCCTCTCCTTTCAGGCATGACTCCCGACCGGTCCTTCGTCCTCGCCATCACCACCGGTGAACCGGCGGGCGTCGGGCCGGAGTTGACGGTGCAGGCACTGGTGAAGTGTCTCGCCGCGCCGGGAGCGGCCGTCGACGCGTCTGTTTTTTCCTCTGGCGCTTCTGCCGCTACCACCAATTCCCCGCTAGCCAACTGCCGCTTCGCCGTGCTCGGTGATGCCTCGCTGCTCGCTGCCCGCGCGCAAGCTGTGGGACTGGGAGACGCCTGGCAGGCATTGCTGGCCGGGGGACGAGTGCGTGTCGTGCATCACCCGCTCGCGGTGACGGCACAGCCGGGGCAGCTTGATGCCGCCAACGGTCGCTATGTGCTGGCCTTGCTTGACGACGCCATCGACGGCGCCGTCGCGGGCACCTACGACGCCATCGTCACGGCGCCCCTGCAGAAGAGCACGATCAACGACTGTGGCGTGGCCTTCACCGGGCACACTGAATATCTCGCCGAGCGCACGGGCACACCGCGCGTGGTGATGATGCTCGCCGGCGGCGGGTTGCGCGTGGCGCTTGCCACTACGCATCTGCCGCTCGCGCAGGTGCCGGGCGCGATTCGTCGCGACGATCTGCTGGAAACGCTCATCCTCCTCAATCAGGATCTGATGCGTCACTTCGGCCTGACGCGTCCGCGCATTCTCGTAACGGGACTCAACCCGCATGCGGGGGAGTCGGGGTATCTCGGTCGCGAGGAAATCGACGTCATCACCCCCGCGCTGGACGATGCGCGCGCCGCCGGTATCGATGCGCGCGGCCCGTATCCCGCAGACACCCTGTTCCAGCCGCGTCATCTTGAAGGCGCCGACGCCGTGCTCGCGATGTACCACGATCAGGGGCTGCCGGTGCTCAAGTACGCCAGCTTCGGCGCTGGCGTGAATATCACGCTCGGCTTGCCGATCATCCGTACCTCCGTCGATCATGGCACCGCGCTCGATCTCGCGGGCACGGGTCAGGCCGAAAGCGGCAGTCTGCTCGAAGCGTTGCGCACCGCCGCGACCATGGCGGCCAATGCTGCGACGCACGCACAACAGACCGCAGCGAGCGGCGATCCGCACGCCGCTCAGCCGCGTCCATAGGCGTGCATAAGCGTTCATAAGGAATCTCACATGAGTAGCGCATCGAAGCGCACGGGCGTCCAACAGGGCCACGTGGCGCGCAAACGTTTTGGTCAGAACTTTCTCGTCGACATGGGCGTGATCGATGCGATCGTGAGCGCCATTTCGCCGCGCACCGACGACCTGATGGTAGAAATCGGCCCGGGTCTCGGCGCTTTGACGACACCGCTCACCGAATGGCTCGCGCATCTGCATGTGGTCGAACTCGACCGCGATCTGGTCGCGCGTCTCACGCGCAAGTTCGGTGACCGCGTGAGTGTTCACGCGGGCGACGCCCTCGACTTCGACTTCGGCTCGCTCGTGCCGGAAGACCGTCGCGACGAAGCGCCGCTGCGCATCGTGGGCAACTTGCCGTACAACATCTCCAGTCCGCTGCTGTTCCATCTGATGCGCTACGCCGCGTTCGTGCGCGATCAGCATTTCATGTTGCAGGACGAAGTGGTCGAGCGCATGGTTGCCCCGGCCGGGTCGAGCAATTACAGCCGGTTGTCGGTCATGCTTCAGTACCGCTACTGGATGGACAAAGTGCTCCACGTGCCGCCGGACGCCTTCAACCCGCCGCCGAAAGTCGACTCGGCCGTGGTGCGGATGATTCCGCGCGCAGTGGCCGATCTGCCGCAGGTCGATCTCGACGTGTTCGAAGCGGTGGTGGCGCAGGCCTTCTCGCAGCGCCGCAAGATGCTGCGCAACACGCTGCACAGCTATCGTGACCGGGTCGATTTCGACGCGCTCGGTTTCGACCTGACGCGTCGCGCCGAAGATGTGCCGGTCGACGAATACGTGAGCCTGTCGCGCGCGATCAGCGGCGCCGGTTCACAAGGCTGATTCCGGCAAACACGAGCACGACGGCGCCCCCGAAGCGCCAGCCGACCGATTCCCCGAGAATCAGCACGCCGAACGTCACGCCGAAAAGCGGACTCAGGAACGAGAACGACGCGAGGGGGCCGGCGCGGTAGCGCGTGAGCAGCCCGAACCAGATCAGATAACTCGCGAACGCCACCCCGACGGATTGGTAGACGAGGCTGACCCATGTTGTGGCCGACATCGGTCCGACGTGCACATTGCCCGTAGCCAGCGCCAGCACACACAGCAGGACTGCCGAGACCGCGAGTTGGTAGAGCAGCGTCTTCGACGGCGCCGCCGTGGCCAGACGCGACGCACGCACGACCACCGTCGTCATTCCCCAGAACATGCCCGCGGCGATGGCCAGCAGATCGCCGGGCCATGTCTTCGCGAGATCCGTGCCGCTGCCGTCGGAGAACGCCACCACGATGCCGCAGAAGGCCAGCGCCATGCCGAGCCATTGCATCGGGCGCAGTCGTTCGCTGGGCACGGCCCAGTGCAGGCCGATGGCGGTAAAGCAGGGTGCCGAGTACAGGAAGACGGCCATGCGCGAGGCGCTCGTGTACGTGAGGCCGACGAAGATACAGAGGAATTCCAGCGAAAACAGCACGCCCGCGAGAATCCCGGCGGGCAGCGTGCCGTCGCCGGTGATCAGGCGCTGGCGCCGCCACAGCATCCACGCACCGACGAGCACCATGGCCACGACCGAGCGCAAGCCCGCCTGCAAGACGGCGGGCACAACCGGTACGGCGAGTTTGACGGCGACTTGCTGACCTCCCCAGACCATGCACAAGCCCAGCATGATGGCGAGTGCGGTGGCATCGATCGGACGTGGTGTAGTTGTCATGGCGTTGATTCGGATGGCGATGCATCGGGGGGGCGATGCGCAGTACCGGCCATTGTGACCGATCCCAAAACGGCGTGCATCATACTGGTGCAGCTAACGCGGGTAATCGACGCGCTCGCGAGCGCACCCATTGTTGCGTCGTGCGGCACAATGTCTCCCCCGTGGCGCGGTTTATTCCGCCAAAGCACGTGGCTACAATGCTCCGCGAGGGATTTTTTCCGTATTCAGCACCCAGGCGTATGTACAAGAAAGGCTCGGCCGTCGAATTGCAGTTCTCTCCGTCGCGACTCAATGACGGGGCTGGCGATCCTTACTGGATCGATCTCACGCGCGACGAAGCGCAGGCATTGCTTGCCGCGCTGCAATCGCATCTGAGCCGGCAGGGGCAAGAGGCCTCGGACATCGCCGGCATCGAATCCCCGTGGGTCTTCACGCTGCTCGATCCGGGCGCGGCTCAGGCTTCGGAAAAAGCGCAGGGCGAGCACGTTGCCGCAGCGTCTGCCGATGAGGCATCGAGTGAGGCCGAGGGTGAGGCCCGAAATGAGACCGAAGCGGCATCGCGTCAGTGGGTCTGCGTGATCTGCGGATGGATTTACGACGAAGCGACGGGCTATCCCGAAGACGGCATTGCGCCGGGAACCCGATGGGAAGACGTGCCGGAAGACTGGCGTTGCCCGTTGTGCGACGTGGGCAAAGAAGATTTTGCGATGGTGGAGTTCTGACGCGTCGCGCCGGTCCGGGCGAGCCCGATCGGCAGATTGCCGAACCGGCACGAGGTTGCGCGGCAAGTGCCGGCAATGACACGGCCACCGCGCAACGGTGGCCGTCACATCGCATTGCGCTGGTCGAGCGCGTCAGCCTGTCTTACAGACCGCCCTTGGCCGAGTGCTTCTGGATCAGTTCGATCTTGTAGCCGTCCGGATCTTCCACGAAGGCGATGACCGTGGTGCCGCCCTTGACCGGACCGGCTTCGCGCGAGACCTTGCCACCGGCGGCGCGGATCGTGTCGCAGGCGAGGTAGGCGTCTTCGACTTCGACGGCCAGATGACCGAACGCGGTGCCGATTTCGTACTTTTCCACGCCCCAGTTATAGGTCAGTTCGAGCACGGTGTTCTCCGACTCGGACCCATAGCCGACGAACGCCAGCGTGTACTTGTACTCGGGGTTCTCGCTCTGTCGCAGCAATTGCATGCCGAGCACGCGCGTGTAGAAATCAATCGAGCGCTGCAGGTCGCCGACGCGCAGCATGGTATGGAGCATTCGCATGGTGTTTTTGAGTGTGGGGACAACGAAAACTCAATTGTACCCGCGACCACGAGAATGAACATCGTTCATGCAGCGTTGAACAATTCTGTTATTGAGACGTCACGAGAGGCGACATTTGCTCAAAATTCCGGCAACCACTCGGAGGCGTGGGATTTGAGCGTGTCGCGGGCCGTTTCGAACTCCGGGAAGATCGACGCCACGGCCTGCCAGAAACGCGGCCCGTGGTTCATCTCCTTCAAGTGCGCCAGTTCGTGCGCGACCACGTAATCGATCACGCTCAGCGGGAAGTGGATCAGCCGCCAGTTCAGGCGAATGCGTCCGTCGGCGCCGCAACTGCCCCAACGCGTGGTGGCCGACGACAGTCCCAAGGCCGTATGGCGCACGCCAAGCCGCTCGCCATACACTTCCAGCCGCGTGGTGAAGAGTTTCCGGGCTTCCTGTTGCAGCCAGCCCTGCACGCGGTCGCGCATCTGCTCGGGTGCCGCCTGCGGCGGCAGTTCGAGCCACAGCGTATGCGTATGGATGTCGTATTGCACGGCCCCGCCACGGCCGCCCAGGCGCACGGTCAGCGTATGGCCGAGATACGGCAACGTCGCGCCGTCGACCCAGGTCACGCGTGGAATGACGCGTCGCGCCGCCCGTTCGCGAAACTCGGCGATCTTGGTGAAGATCCAGCGCCTTTTCTCGATGACGGCCGCTTCGACGTCTGCGATCGTGACCCAGCGAGGCGCCGTTACGGCCAACCCGGACTCGTCGATCATGAATCCGATGGTGCGGCGTGACGAGCGTTTGAAACGGTAGTAGAGCGCGTGGCCGTCGAGCATGATGACGCGCTCACCGGCGACAGGTGCGCGACGCGGCACGGTCCCCGGTGCGGGCGTGTCGGTGGCGGAGGGGCTGAGCGGGCTGACCGAGTTCAGTGGCGCGGCAGCGCCGGCCGAGGCGGCCGGTGCGACATAAGCGTTCGGCGCGTCGGTCGCTACGCCATTGGCTTCGGCAGCGGGGGCGCCGAACAGGTCGAGTTCCATTTGGGGAGCTGGGGTCTCATGCCGGGAGTGACGCTCGCGTGAATCGCGGCTGTCGCGAGTGGCGGGTTGGGCTTTCGGCATGAGACGGTCTCGCGTGAGGCGCAGTCAGGTCCGTGGCGTGGCGTCGGTGGTATCCGACGCGCCCGTCCTCGGTTTCGACGTATAGGCGGTGGGGTCGATGCGTATCATCTCGCGCTCGATCCATTCGGCAACATCGGCATTGACGGCCTCGGGCGTGCGGCCTTCCGTCTGGATGACCGGTCCGATCGAGACGATCACTTCCCCGGGATATTTCATGAACGAGTTGCGCGGCCAGACGCGTCCGGCGTTGTGCGCGACGGGCACGACAGGCGTGCCGGTCGTGGCCGCAAGCCGCGCGCCGCCCGACTTGTACTTGTTGCGCGAGCCGGTTTTCGTGCGTGTGCCTTCCGGGAACATGATGATCCACGACCCTTCGGCCAGACGCTCACGGCCTTGCCTGACGACCGACGCGAAGGCGTCGGTGCCCTTGCGGCGGTCGATGTGAATCATGCTCAGCAGACCCAGCGCCCAGCCGAAGAACGGCACATAGAGCAACTCGCGCTTGAACACGTAGCACAGCGGACGCGGCATCAGCGCAGGCATGGCCACCGTCTCCCACGCCGATTGGTGCTTCGAGAGAATGACGGCAGGTGTCTGCGGCAAATTCTCCCAGCCGATCACGCGATAGCGCATGCCGCACAGTTTGTCGCCCACGCGTATCACGACTTTGCACCAACCCGCGGCGAACCAGTAACGCTGTACGCGCGACAGGAACGGGAAGGAGAGGATGCACGCGATGGCGTAGGGAATCGTCCAGGTAATCTGGAAGATGAAGAAGAGAATCGAGCGAAGTTGCAGCATGGGGTCCTGGCCTGAATTCGGTTGCCGGTGCGTGGGGCGTGCGCTTACGCTTTGCCGTCGGCGAGCAGGTCGTTGACGAAAGCTGCGAGACTGTCGTGAACACGCGTGCCTTCGGGCAGGTTGCCCGCGGCAAGTGTCTGCTTGCCCTTGCCGGTGAGCACCAGATGCGGCAGCGCACCCACGGCGGCGGCGGCCTGCAAATCGCGCAACGAATCGCCCACGGCCGGCGCACCGGTCAGGTCGACTTCATAGCGTCGCGCGATTTCCTGGAACAGGCCGGGCTTCGGCTTGCGGCAGTCGCAGGCGTCGACCGCCGTGTGCGGGCAGAAGAACACCGCGTCGATGCGTCCGCCGGCGGCGGCCGCCAGCTTCGACATCTTCGCGTGCATGGCGCCGAGCGTCGCCATGTCGAAAAGTCCGCGCCCCACGCCCGACTGGTTCGTCGCCACGACAACCCGGTAGCCGGCCTGATTCAGCCGGCCAATGGCCTCGAGACTGCCGGGCAGCGGCACCCACTCGTCCGTCGACTTGATGAATTGATCCGAGTCGACGTTGATGACGCCGTCCCGATCCAGAATCACGAGTTTGCGGGCGGCGGGGCCGGGGGTGCGATCTTTGCGCGAATCCATGAGGGGCTCAGTTGACTCGGTGGAACATCAGGTGGCGAGCTTCGAGAGATCGGCCACGCGGTTCATCTGGAAGTGCAGGTTGTTCAGCAACGTGAGGCGGTTGTTGCGCAGCGCCTCGTCGTCGGCCATCACCATCACGTCGTTGAAGAACGCGTCGACCGCTTCGCGCAGTTCGGCCAGCGCGGAGAGCGCCTGCGCATACTCGCGTGCCTCGAACTTCTGCTGCACGACCGGCGTGACCTTTTCGAGTGCGGTGGCGAGCGCTTTCTCGGCCGGTTCGATCAGCAGCGCGGGCGCAATCGTGCCGTCGCGCGGCGGCGCCGTCTTCTTCAGAATGTTGCCGATACGCTTGTTCGCGGCGGCGAGCGCTTCGGCTTGCGGCAGTGCCGAGAACGCGCGCACGGCGTCCAGACGCTCGATCAGATCGCCCAGATACTCCGGCTGGTCGGCCAGCACGGCTTCGATCTCGTTGGCGGCGTAGCCACGCTCACGCAGATAACCGCGCAGGCGGTCGAGCACGAACTGGTAGACGTCGTTCAGATAAGCGGCGTCCGCCACGCCGGTCGTGAACTGCTGATACGCCACCGTGAGCAGTGCCGGCAGCATCAACGGCAGACGCTTCTCGATGAGCATGCGCACGATACCGAGTGCATGACGACGCAGCGCGAACGGATCCTTCTCGCCCGTCGGTTGCAGGCCGATACCCCAGATGCCGACGAGCGTTTCGAGCTTGTCGGCGAGGGCCACGGCAATGCTGGTGTCGGTGGTCGGCAGGGCGTCGCCAGCGAAACGCGGCTGGTAGTGTTCCGAGCAGGCCAGCGCGACGTCTTCCGGCTCGCCGTCGTGGCGCGCGTAGTACGTCCCCATCGTGCCTTGCAGCTCAGGGAACTCGCCGACCATATCGGTCAGCAAGTCGGCCTTGGCCAACTCGGCGGCGCGCACGGCCAGGTTGGCCCTGGCTTCGCGGGTCGCGGCATCGGCGCGGACTTCCTCGATCGCCTTGGCGATCCCCATCAAACGCTTCGTGCGCTCGAATTGCGAGCCCAGTTTGTTGTGATAGACAACGTTCGCGAGCAGCGGCACGCGCGCTTCGAGTTTCTTCTTCTTGTCCTGCTCGAAGAAGAACTTGGCATCCGCGAGACGCGGGCGCACCACGCGCTCGTTACCCGTCACGATCTGTTCGGGCTTCGCGGTCTCGATATTGGAGACGATCAGGAAGCGGTTCGTCAGACGGCCACCCTCGGCGAGCGGCTTGTCGGTGAGCGCGAAGTACTTCTGGTTCGTCTGCATCGTGAGAATCAGACATTCCTGCGGCACAGCCAGGAATTCCTTCTCGAAATGGCAGCCGTAGATCGCGGGCCATTCGACGAGTGCGGTTACTTCGTCGAGCAGCGAGTCCGGCATCACCACGTGATCGTTGCCGGCGGCGGCGAGCAATTGCGTGCGGATGGCATCGCGACGCCCCGAGAAACTGGCCAGCACTTTGCCTTCGGTTTCCAGCACGGCGGCGTAGGCGTCGGCATTGGCGACGGTGACTTCGCCCGTCGACAGGAAGCGGTGACCCTGCGTTGTGTTACCCGAGGACAGGCCGATGGCCGTGGCGGGCACGAGCGCGTCGCCGTGCAGTGCGATCAGGCCGTGGACCGGGCGCACGAACTGCACCGTCTCGCCGTCCGGGCGCTGATAGCTCATGACCTTCGGAATCGGCAGCTTGCCCAGCGTTTCGTCGAGCGAGGCTTGCAGCGCGTCGGCCAGTTGGGCGCCTGCGGCGGTGTAGGTGTGGAAGAAGGCTTCGGCCTTGCCGTCCATGGCGCGCTCGAGGCTGGCGACCGGCAGGTCGGCAAAGCCCATGGCGGCGAGTTTCTTCGCCAGCGGCGGCGTGGGGTTGCCGTTGGCGTCGAGGGCGACGGACACCGGCAGCACCTTGGCGCGAATGGTCGCGTCCGGGGCGCGCTCGAGCACGTGCGAGATCGTGACGGCCAGACGGCGCGGCGTGGCGTACGGCGTGACGACGCTGGCGTCGGTGGTCAGGCCGCGCGTGCGCAGGCCGTTGGCAATGCCCTCGGCGAACGCGTCGCCCAGACGCGCCAGTGCCTTCGGCGGCAGTTCTTCGGTCAGCAGTTCGACCAGCAGGGTGCGTTGTGCGGTGCTCATCATGCGGGTTGCGTTTGGGCTGATGTTTGGATCGGGGCGGCGGGGGCGTTCAGCATCGGGAAGCCGAGCTTCTCGCGCGAGGCGTAGTAGGCCTGTGCGATCAGGCGCGACAGCGCCCGGATGCGGCCAATATACGCCGCACGTTCGGTCACCGAGATGGCGCCGCGCGCGTCGAGCAGGTTGAAGGTGTGCGCGGCCTTGAGAATCATCTCGTAGGCGGGCAGCGCCAGTTCGGCTTCGATGAGACGCTTCGCTTCGCTCTCGTAGTTGTCGAAGAAGCCGAACAGCATCGGCTGGTTCGAGTGCTCGAAGTTGTACGTCGACTGTTCGACTTCGTTCTGATGGAACACGTCGCCGTAGGTCAGGCGGCGCTTGACCGGGCCGTCAGCCGTTTGCTCTTCCCACTCCGTCCACACGAGGTCGTAGACGTTCTCGACCTGTTGCAGATACATGGCCAGACGCTCGATGCCGTACGTGATTTCGCCAAGCACCGGCTTGCAGTCGAGGCCGCCGACCTGCTGGAAGTAGGTGAACTGCGTCACTTCCATGCCGTTGAGCCACACTTCCCAGCCCAGGCCCCAGGCGCCGAGCGTCGGGTTTTCCCAGTCGTCTTCCACGAAGCGCACGTCGTTTTCGGTCAGGTCGAGACCGAGCGCGCGCAGTGAACCGAGGTACAGGTCGAGAATGTTCTCCGGGGCCGGCTTGAGCACCACCTGGTACTGGTAGTAGTGCTGCATGCGGTTCGGATTCTCACCGTAACGGCCATCCTTGGGACGGCGCGACGGCTGCACATAGGCAGCGCGCCACGGCTCCGGACCGATCGCGCGCAGGAACGTGGCAGTGTGCGAGGTACCGGCGCCGACCTCCATGTCGTAAGGCTGGAGCAACGCACAGCCTTGCTTGTCCCAGTAATCCTGCAACGTCAGGATGACTTGTTGAAAGGTAAGCATGATGAATTCGCGCGGACGAACAGGAAAAAATGCGGATTTTGCGCAGTCTTTTGGCCCGGCCGCGAGCGCGCCCAAAAGACTAAAACGTTGAATTTTAGCGGGAATTCGACCCGAACGGGGCGTTGATGCCCTTGGGGTGGCACGACGGGGGGATTTTCACGTCCCCCCGGTTTCTTCCGTGTGCCGTTTTGACGGGGTCGGCGTCACCCGTCACCCGGCCCGCCTTTGGCTCAGCGTGCCCGGCGCGTCATTGCCAGACCGAGGCCCAGCGCGACGAGCGCCAGCACCAGCGCGGGCACATTGCCGAAGCGCACGTAGGGCGTGAGGCCGGTGTACGGCTGCACGTGCCCCGTGAGGGCGCCGACGGTCATGGCCGGCAGACGCCCCTGCACACGGCCGTGCGCGTCGATGATGGCCGTGGTCCCCGTGTTCGTGGCGCGCAGCATCGGACGCCCCGTCTCCAGCGTGCGCATGCGTGCGATCTGCAAATGCTGGTCGAGCGCAATGGTGTCGCCGAACCAGGCGAGGTTGGTCGAGTTGGCGAGCACCGTGGCGGGCTGCGGCATGCTGCGCAGCGCCTGCGCGATCTCCTCGCCGAACAGATCCTCGTAGCAGATGTCGAGCGCCACACGCTGATCGCGCACCGGGAAACCGGTCGGCGTGGCCGTGCCGCGCAGGAAGTCGCCCAGCGGGATATGCATCATGTCGACGAACCAGCGAAAGCCCCACGGGACGAATTCACCAAAGGGCACGAGATGGTGCTTGTCGTAGCGATAGAGCGTCGGATCGCGCGGCGTCACACCGAACAGGCTGTTGGTGAGGTCGGTGGGGCCGCGCTCGGTGAGCGTGGCGCCCACGGCGCCCAGCACCACGTGCGAGCCGGTGCGGTCCACGAATTCGCGAATCGGCTCGGCGACTTCCGGCGCAATGCCTTGCAGCAGCACCGGGAATGCCGTCTCCGGCGTGATGATGAGATCGGCGGGGGCGGCCACGATCATGTCGCGATAGAGCGCCATCGCGTGCTCGATGCCCGCGCGCTCGAACTTCATGTCCTGCGCCACGTTGCCTTGCAGCAGCCGCACGGTGAGCGGTTTGCCCGAGGGCGTTGTCCATGTGTGACGGGCCAGTCCTGCGCCCGCGCCAAGCAGCGCCAGCACCCCGACGACCGCCGCCAGACGCCGTGTCGCGCGCACCGTCGCCGCGACCGGCAGCACCGCACGCGCGAGCCATGCGGCAGCGAGCGCGGCGAGTCCGCCGATGCCATACACGCCGATGAGCGGTGCAAAGCCGGCGAGCGGGCCGTCGACATGGGCGTAACCGGGCGAGAGCCACGGGAAGCCGGTGAAGACGGTGCCGCGCAGCCATTCGGCGAGTGTCCAGGCGCCCGCGAACGCGAAGACGCGCCACGGGCCGACGACCGGCACCGCACGCGTGACGAACGCCGCCAGCGCCGGATAGATCGCCAGATAGATCGAGAACAGCACGACGGCGGCACCTGCCATGACAGCGGGCATGCCGCCGTAGGTGTGCATGCTGATGTAGAGCCACCAGATGCCGCTCGCGAACGAGGCGACACCGAAGCTGCCGCCGAGCCAAAAGGCGCTGCGACGCGAGGCGCTGCGCTCGACGAGCGCGAACAGTCCCGCCATGGCGAGCAGTTGCAGCCACCAGAGATCGCGCGGGGCGAAGGCCAGCGTTTGCGCAATACCGGCCAGACCGGCGAGCGCACGGGCACGCCAGGCCGGCCACGAGCGCCGCTCGGGCGCGTGGACGGTCATTTCCTGCATGGATCGGATGGGGTTGATTACTCGGGCTGAACGGCAGGTACCGGCTCCACGCGCCGCAACAGCAGCATGTGGACCTGACGGCCGTCGGCGCGCAGCACTTCGAACACGAGATTGCCGATGCGCACACGCTCACCACGGCGCGGCACGCGGCCGAACTGGTGCGTGATCATACCGCCGATCGTGTCGTTCTCGTCATCATGGAACTGCGTGCCGAACGCTTCGTTGAATTGCTCGATTTCCGTGAGCGCACGAATGCGGTACGTGCCGTCGGGCGCGGCGATGATGTTGTCTTCTTCCTCATCGAAGTCGTACTCGTCTTCGATGTCGCCGACGATCTGTTCGAGCACGTCTTCAATCGTGATGAGACCGGCCACGCCGCCGTATTCGTCCACGACGATGGCGATGTGATTGCGATTGACGCGGAAGTCGTGCAGCAGCACGTTCAGACGCTTCGACTCCGGAATGAACACGGCCGGGCGCAGCATGTCGCGCACGTCGAAATCGTGATTGGCGTAGTAACGCAGCAGATCCTTCGCGAGCAGAATGCCGATGATGTTGTCGCGATTGCCCTCGTAGACCGGATAGCGCGAGTGCGCCTGTTCCAGCACGAAGGGGACAAATGCGTCGGGCGTCTGTTCGATGTTGATGGCGTCCATTTGCGCGCGCGGCACCATGATGTCGCGGGCGCACAGATCGGCCACCTGGAATACGCCCTCGATCATCGCCAGAGAATCGGCGTCCATCAGGTTGCGGGCGTGGGCGTCTTGCAGAATTTCGAGCAACTCTGCACGCGACTCCGGTTCCGGGGAAATCAGATCGGTGAGGCGTTCGAGCAGAGAGCGAGGTTTTTCGGGGCTTTTTCGACCGGGTCGACTGGGATAAGGGTCGTTCATGACGGCGCGTCCAAGTTGGGCGGACGCCGAGCTGTTACAGGAACCCCAAGGATACACCAGATGTGCGGCATTCCCGAGGCAGCCCAAGCGCGTAACACCGCTGGCTCGCGGGCCGTGGCCGCCTCGCATGTTTCAGGAGATTTCAAGATGGTTTGACGCCTCGTGCGCGCTGTCCGTCTGCATCCGCTCGCGTCGTCTTTTCCTTTACTTCGCACCGCAGCGGTGCAGCACGGCCTCGAGCGCCGGATCGGGCATGCCCGCTTCGCGCAGCGCCTTGACCGTGCGCGCGACGTAATCGCGCGTGGTGCCATAGCGTCCCTGTGCCTGATCGAAGACCTGACGGATGATGTCGTCGGGCAGGCGTCCGGCGTAGCTCATCGCCTCGCGCCGCATGACGAACGCCAGCCCCGGCTTGGTACGGCCATCCGCCAACTGGCAATTGAGCCATGTCGGGCGATACGACCCCATCGCCATCTCGCGATACCAGAGCGTCTCCAGCTCGGCGCGCGCGTGGGCGGCCGAGAGCCGCATCGCCACGCCCGCGCACGAACCGCCGCGGTCGAGCGCCAGCACGAGTCCCGGTTGCTCCGGTGTGCCGCGGTTCACGCGCGACCACAAATACAGCCCGCGGTGATAGCCGTGCACGCGAGCGCGATGGCTTTCTTCGACGGGCATGCCGGGATTCCAGATGAGCGACCCGTACGCAAAGATCCAGAGATCTTCGCGGCCGTCCCAGTCGACGAGGGCCTTGTCGAGCGATCCGGAGAGTTCTTCCTGCGTCAGATGGCGGGACACGCCGAGGTCCGGCGGGTACCGATGGCATCCGGGACCGCTCGAGACGCTGGTCTGTGCAGTGCCGGGGGCGGTCGGTCGATCGGAGAGACGGTCCATACGTTGTCGGCTCAGGCGCGGCGCGATTTGGCGGTGGCCGGCGCTTTTCGGGGGGAAGGAGGCGCCTTCGCGGCCGGGGCCGGACGGGCGGGCTTGGCACGCGGGGTGGACTTCAGCGTCGCGGGGGCATTTGCGTCATCTACGGCAGCCGTGGCCTTCGCGGCATCAGCGGCTTTCGGCGACTTCTCCGCTGCGTAAGGATCGGCGTAACCGAGACCGGCGAGAATCTCCGTCTCCAGGCTTTCCATTTCCTGCGCTTCGTCGTCTTCCTCGTGATCGTAGCCTTGCGCATGCAGCACGCCGTGCACGATCAGGTGTGCGTAATGCGCTTCGAGCGTGATGTCCTGCTCGTTCGCTTCGCGCTCGACCACGGGGCAGCACAGCACGATGTCGCCCGTCACCGGATCGCTCTCGTCTTGCGCGTAGGCGAACGTCAGCACATTGGTGGCGTAGTCCTTGCCGCGATACCCCCGGTTGAGCGTTTGTCCTTCTTCGGCGTCGACGAAGCGCAGCGTGAGCTCGGCGTCGGCCAGCAGCGCGGCCTGCACCCAACGGCGCACGGCGGTGCGCGAGAGCAACGCCTTGTGCGTGGCGAACGCCGGGCCCGCCACGAACTGGCTCGTCAGCGTGAGCGAGTGACGCGGTGCCCGCTCGCTCATGCCTTGCCTCCGGCCGCGCGAGGGGATTGCGGCGCGCGCACGCGCTGGGGCGCGGGCAGATCCAGTCCGGCTTCGGTGTGCTGCGCGTGCTCGTCGTACGCTTCGACGATGCGCGCGACCAGCGGGTGACGCACCACGTCGACGCTGGTAAAGCGCGTCAGGGCAATGCCGCGAACGTTTTTCAGCACGACTTGCGCTTCCATCAGGCCGCTCTTCTGACCGCGCGGCAGATCGACCTGCGTGGTGTCGCCCGTCACGACAGCCTTGCTGCCGAAGCCGATACGCGTGAGGAACATCTTCATCTGTTCGGGCGTAGTGTTCTGCGCCTCGTCCAGAATGATGAACGCGTGATTGAGCGTGCGCCCGCGCATGTACGCGAGCGGCGCGATCTCGATCATCTGCTTCTCGAAATACTTCTGTGTCTTGTCGAAGCCGAGCAGGTCGTAGAGGGCGTCGTAGAGCGGACGCAGGTACGGATCGACCTTCTGGGCCAGATCGCCGGGCAGGAAGCCCAGACGCTCACCGGCTTCGACCGCGGGGCGCGTGAGCACAATGCGCTTGACCGCGTCGCGCTCCAGCGCGTCGACGGCACAGGCCACGGCGAGATACGTCTTGCCGGTACCGGCCGGGCCGATGCCGAACGTCACATCGTGCGACAGGATCTGCTTGAGGTAGTCGCGCTGTGCGGGCGTGCGGCCATGCAGGTCGCTGCGGCGCGTGTGCAGCACGGGCGAGCCGTCCTGCGTCTCGCCGGCGGCGAATGGGTTGTCGTCGCCATGCCGCACGAGGGGCGCGAGGCCCTGACGCGTCTCAACCAGACCCAACTGGATATCGTCGACGGACAGTGCCTCGGTCGCCCGGTTGTAGAAGCTCTCGAGCGCCTGCGTGGCAACTTCGGCGCTCTTGCCGCGAACGGAGAAGCGATGGCCGCGGCGGGTGATCGAGACGTCGAGCGCCTGTTCGATCTGGCGCAGGTTTTCGTCGAGCGGGCCGCAGAGGTTGGCCAGACGGCGGTTGTCGTCGCGGGGGGCGGTGAATTCTTGGGCGGGTGCTTTCAAGATGATCCGGTCGGTTGCCTGTTCAGGTCATTCGATGGCGTCTCGGAGGCGGCGGGATCGGGGCGCGGCCCCGCCGGTCCGTTCAGGTTCGCTGCTTCATTCAGTGCGTGGCGACCAGTTCGCCGCGCAGCGAGTGCGGGTAGGCGAAGGTGATCACAACATCGGTCATCTGGCCGATCAGGCCCGCGCGTTGTGCTTCGGGTGCCGGGAAGTTGACCACGCGGTTGTTCTCGGTGCGGCCTTGCAGCTCGTTCGGGTCTTTGCGCGACACACCCTCGACGAGAATACGCTGACGCGAGCCGACCATGCTCTGGCTGATGCGCGCGGCGTTCTCCTCGATCACGGCCTGCAAATGCTGTAAACGGCGCAGCTTCACTTCGCGCGGCGTGTCGTCCGGCAGGTTGGCGGCAGGCGTGCCGGGGCGCGGGCTGTAGATGAACGAGAAGCTGGTGTCGTAGCCGATGTCGTGGATCATCGCCATGAGCTTGTCGAAGTCCTCTTGCGTCTCGCCGGGGAAGCCCACGATGAAGTCCGACGACATCGACATCTCCGGGCGCACCTGACGCAGACGCCGGATGATCGACTTGTACTCCAGCACGGTGTAGCCGCGCTTCATGGCCGAGAGTACGCGGTCGGCGCCGTGCTGCACGGGCAGGTGCAGATGGCTCACGAGCTTGGGCACCTTGGCGTACGTGTCGATCAGACGCTGCGTGAATTCCTTCGGATGGCTGGTGGTGTAGCGAATGCGCTCGATACCCGGGACTTCGGCCACGTATTCGATGAGCAGCGCGAAGTCGGCGATTTCGCCGTCGGCCATCAGGCCGCGATAGGCGTTGACGTTCTGGCCCAGCAGCGTGATTTCGCGCACGCCCTGCTCCGCCAGACCGGCGATCTCCGTGAGCACATCTTCGAACGGACGCGAGACTTCGTCGCCACGGGTGTACGGCACCACGCAGTAGCTGCAATATTTTGAGCAGCCTTCCATGATCGACACGAACGCGGTCGCGCCCTCGACCTTGGCCGGCGGGAGGTGATCGAATTTCTCGATTTCCGGGAAGGAGATGTCGACTTGCGAGCGGCCGGTCGAGCGGCGCGCTTCGAGCATTTGCGGCAGACGGTGCAGCGTTTGCGGACCGAACACCACGTCCACGTACGGCGCGCGCTGCACGATGGCGGCACCTTCCTGGCTGGCGACGCAGCCACCAACGCCAATGACCAGGTCCGGCTTGATTTCCTTGAGCGCGCGCATGCGGCCCAGGTCCGAGAACACTTTTTCCTGTGCCTTTTCGCGCACGGAGCAGGTGTTGAACAGGATGACGTCTGCGTCTTCGGGAGTGTCGGTCTTCTCGAGACCTTCGGCTGCGCCGAGCACGTCCGCCATCTTGTCGGAGTCGTACTCGTTCATCTGACAGCCGAACGTCTTGATGTAAATCTTCTTAGCCATTGAGTGTGCGCCGTTCGCAGTGATTAACCTGGGGGCGTCCGTAATAATGAATGAGTGAATTCAGGGAGGTTTCTGGGGTTCAGTATCCGGCCGCACGAGAAAGGGGCGGCCCAAACGCAAAAGCCGGCATGGCCGGCCTGTCCGGACCTCCGTAGCGGGGCCGGTGTGTGGTGCACGCATTATACCGCGTGCACCGAGGGGGAGCGCGGGAGCCTGAGCGCGATCAGCGGTTGTCCTTCATCGCGGCGGCAATGGCGCGGATGTTGTGTTGGAACAGCTGGAGGTAGGTCGTGGCTTCCGGATTCTGCGACAGGGCGTCGGAGTAGAGCTTGCCGTCGACGGTCACCTTGGCGTCGTGGGCGATGCGCTGCACCAGACGTGGGTTGGAGATGTTCTCCATGAACACCGCCTTGATGCCCGTGCGACGGATCACACGAATCAGATTCGCCACATCCTTGGCGCTGGCTTCGCTCTCCGTGGACACGCCTTCCGGGGCGAGGAACCTGATGTCGAAGCGCTGGCCGAGATAGCCGAAGGCGTCATGCGAGGTCAGCACGACACGGCGCGACTGCGGGATCGGGGCGAGCTGCTTGTTGGCCCAGACGATCAGGTCGTCCAGCGCGCCGCGATAGTTCCTGGCGCGCTCGGCATAGTAGCTGGCGCCGGCCGGATCGGCTTGCGACAGTGCGGCGGCAATGTTGTCCACCATCGTCTTCACACGCTCGGGGTCCTGGAACATGTGCGGATCGGTCACGGTCTTGCCGTCGTCGACCATCGTGCGGGGCTTGAGACCCTTCGTGACCGTGACGAGCGTGCCGGGGTAGTGGCTCGACTTCATCAGGCGCGGCAGCCAGCCTTCGAAGCCCAGACCGTTCACGAAGAAGAGTTTGGTGCTCGAGAGCTTGGCGACGTCTGCCGGCGTGGGTTCATAAGTGTGCGTGTCCTGATCCGGACCGACGAGCGTGGTGACGTCGACCCGGTCGCCGCCGACCACCTTCACGATGTCGGACAGAATGCTGAAGCTCACGCCCACGGGCAGGCGCGTGTCCTGCGCGCGTGCCGGGCTGGCGACCGCCAGCGCCAAGGCAAACATTGCGGTGAATAATCCTGCGCCACGCCACACGGTGCGGCCCCACGACTGGCGGCCCCACGAATCACGGCGCCATTTAACCGATCCGAACATGTCTTCCTCTCTTAAAGCGCCGGTGCCTTCGCAGCGTTGGCGTTGCCCGGCGAAACAAGCAGCGCGCCCAGATAGGCGACGCCTGCCGTCAAAACGATGGCCGGCCCGGATGGGCAAGCCAGATAATACGAAATCAGCAGCCCGATCACGCTCGACGCGCTTGCCACCACCCACGCGGTGAGCAGCATGCCCGGCAGCGTACGGGCGAGGAGCCGGGCAGTGGCCGCCGGCAACATCATCAGCCCCACGGCCATGAGCGTGCCCATCGCCTGGAACCCTGCAACGAGGTTCATGACCGTCAGCACGGTGAAGCCCAGGTGGTAGCGCATCACGCCCTTGCCCTGACCGTGGCCGAGGAACGTCGGGTCGGCGCTGTCGAGCACCAGTCCGCGGTAATGCCAGCCGAACCACAGCAGCGTGACCGTGGTGATGCCGGCCACGAGGATCAGCGACGGATCGTCCACCGCGAGCACCGAGCCGAACAGCAGATTCATCAGATCGACGCTGTTGCCCCACTTCGAGACGATGACCACGCCGCCCGCGAGCGCCAGCAAATAGAAGCCGGCGAACGACGCGCCTTCGTCCAGCCGCGTGCGGCGGCTCGACAGCCCGGCGAGCAGGGCGACGAGCAGGCCGGCCACCATGCCGCCTCCCGCCATCCACGGCAACGACAGGCCGCCGATGAGATAGCCGACGGCCGCCCCTGGCAGCACTGCGTGCGAGAGCGAATCGCCCATCAGGCTCATGCGGCGCAGCAGCAGGAACACGCCCACCGGGGTGCAGCCGAGCGCCAGCGCCAGACTGCCGACCAGGGCGTGCCGCATGAAATCGAATTCCCAGAACGGGCCGACGATAAGGTTCAGCAAAGCACTCACCGATGGCCTCCCGGCGTGGGCGCTCCCGGATTCGCAGCGAAAGCGGTATAGCCGCCCGCGCCCGACAGGCCGGTATGCGTGCCGCCGATCGCACTGTCGGCGCTCGGGAATCCGCCATGCAGACATGAGGACGGCGTGCCCGACGCCACCAGCCGGCCCGCCATGACGGCGACGTGCGCGAAGCGCTCAAGTACCAGCGGCAGATCATGGAGTACGGTCACGACGGTGCGACCCTCGTTGCGCCATTGATCCAGCAATGCCAGCAACAGTTCCGCCGAGGGCACGTCGATGCCGGTGAGTGGTTCGTCCAGTAAAACGATCGGAGCGTCTTCGACAATCAGGCGCGCGAAGCGGGCGCGCTGCCATTGACCGCCGGACAAGACTTCCAGCGCCTGCGCACGCTTCTCGGCGAGGCCGACGCGGGTGAGGGCATCGAGTGCGCGGTCGAATTCTTCGCGCGCAAGGCGACGAGCGTCGCCGGTGCGCCGCCAGGTGCCGGTCAGCACATACTCTTCGACGCACATCGGGAAACGATGATCGGTTTCGGGGCGCTGCGACAGATAGGCCACCGGCCCGTCGCAGACGATTTTGCCCGTCGAGGCCTTTTGCAGCCCCGCAAGCGCGCGCAGGAGGGTGGTCTTGCCGCCGCCATTGGGGCCGACGACCGCCGAGAGCACGCCGGGCGCGAACGTGGCGCTCACACCCTCCAGCGCCATATTCGGTCCGAACCGGACCGAGAGATTCTGGCAACCGATCACGAGGCCACCCCTTTGAGCGCCCAGAAGACGAGCGCCCACAGCGGTACGAGCACGAGCAGTGTGAGTGCTGTGCGTTCCCAGCCTGCGAGACGGTAGAGCCAAACGGAGAAACGAATCATGGACGAGTTGGGCTATGCCCGGACACAGTTTGCAACTGTGTAATAAATGCAACAAAGTTGCATTATTGCATGAAACCGTCGGCGGGTGCGGCCGGGCGGCGCTGCGCCGAGTCACAAGGCGTTACACAACGCGTTACATATCCGCGCAGCAGATTTTGGTGAACCGGCGTAACATGTTTTCACGCCCGGTCGTCTGGCACGCTGTTCGCTTCATTCCAGAGATCGGCAATATGCAAGGAGGAGGTTAGCCCGTTCAGACATCCTGCCCTCGTCGACTTTCCGCACGTGACACGCATGCGCCGGCGCATGCCGATCGCACGACCTTCGCGACTTTGCGCAGTCGCGACGCCTCGATAGGAAAGCGCCCATCTCGCGCCCACGTCTTCGCCTTCGTCGACGTCGTTGGGCCGCCCACTTTTTTTCCTGAGAATACTGCACGGTGTGCGTCGAAAAATTGTGTGAAATTTCCCTTAATGAATAGGATTCCTTAATAAATGAGGGGGGTAGATAAACGTGATTGAATGCAGGCAAACCCGAGTGCGCTGTGCGTGACGTCATGCCGGGAAAATCGCTCGATTATTGACATGAATCGCCTGACGTGCGCAATGCGTAGAGCGTGTGGAAACCCTTGTGGAATGCGGGTTATCGAGAATGCTTAGCGCTGCGGAAAATATCTAGCGACAGTTTTTTTGTTTGTGCATATGATGAGTTAACGGTTGCAATTTTCACTGACAAGTTTAAAGTCAACCTAAACCGATTTTGAGTCGTTCATGTAAGGGAGGGGACAGTGCGAAAGGTTTCGCGTCAGTCGCTCCGGCATGCAGTGAGCCAGGTCGAAACCATTGCGCAGTCTTCCGGGTCTTAGGCAACAGAGCGGGCATCGCATTGCGGTGTTTTCCGATGAAGCGGGGGGTGAGGCATATGGATATTTTCAGCCACTACACGACACGTTTCGAAGCACGCAGGGAAGAGGAATACAGCATCCAGGAATATCTGGAGATCTGTAAGAAGGATTCGACTGCGTATGCATCGGCAGCCGAGCGCATGTTGCGCGCGATCGGTGAGCCTGAGCTTATCGACACGCATCACGACCCGCGACTCTCGCGGCTGTTCTCCAATAAGATCATCAAGATCTATCCTGCCTTCCGTGACTTCTACGGCATGGAAGACACGATCGAGCAGATCGTCTCGTTCTTCAAGCACGCGGCGCAGGGTCTCGAAGAGCGCAAACAGATCCTGTATCTGCTCGGGCCCCCGGGCGGCGGCAAGTCGTCGCTGGCCGAGAAGCTCAAGATATTGATGGAAGACGTCCCCATCTATTGCCTGAAGGGATCGCCGGTGCACGAGTCGCCTCTGGGCCTGTTCTCCTCGGAGGAAGACGGCAAGATTCTGGAAGAGGACTTCGGCATTCCGCTGCGGTATCTCAATACGATTCCGTCGCCGTGGGCCACCAAACGTCTGAATGAATTCAACGGCGATATCACCAAGTTCCGTGTGGTGAAAGTGCGGCCATCGGTGCTGCAACAGATCGCTATCGCCAAGACCGAGCCGGGGGACGAGAACAATCAGGACATTTCGTCGCTCGTCGGCAAGGTCGATATCCGCAAGCTCGAGGAATATCCGCAGGACGACCCGGACGCCTACTCCTACTCCGGTGGCCTGTGCCTGGCCAACCGCGGCCTGCTCGAATTCGTGGAAATGTTCAAGGCGCCGATCAAGGTGCTCCACCCGTTGCTGACCGCCACGCAGGAAGGCAACTACAAGGGCACGGAAGGGTTTGGTGCGATTCCGTTCGACGGTATCGTGCTCGCCCACTCGAACGAGGCGGAGTGGCAGAGTTTCAAGGGCAACCGTAACAACGAGGCTTTCCTCGATCGTATCTATATCGTGAAGGTGCCGTACTGCCTGCGCGTGACCGACGAGGTGAAGATCTACGAGAAGCTCGTGAAGAACAGCTCGCTCGCCAACGCGCCGCGCGCGCCGAACGTGCTCAAGATGCTCGCTCAGTTCGCGGTGCTCACGCGTCTGAAAGAGCCCGAGAATTCCAACATCTTCTCGAAGGTGCGTGTCTACGACGGTGAAAACCTCAAAGACATCGACCCGAAGGCCAAGTCGTACCAGGAGTATCGCGACTACGCCGGGGTGGACGAAGGGATGACGGGCATGTCCACGCGTTTCGCCTTCAAGGTGCTCTCGAAGGTCTTCAACTTCGACAACACCGAAGTGGCGGCCAACCCGGTGCACATGCTGTATGTGCTCGAACAACAGATCGAGCGCGAACAGTATGCGGGTGAAGTCGAGAAACGCTATCTCGCCTACATCAAGGAGTATCTGACCGCGCCGTTCGTGGAGTTCATCGGCAAGGAGATTCAGACCGCTTACCTCGAATCGTATTCGGAGTACGGTCAGAACATCTTCGATCGCTACGTGAACTTTGCGGATCTCTGGATTCAGGATCAGGAGTATCGCGATCCGAATACCGGTGAGATTCTCGATCGCACGGCGCTCAACGACGAACTGGAGAAAGTCGAAAAGCCGGCCGGGATCACCAACCCGAAGGACTTCCGCAACGAGATCGTCAACTTCGTTCTGCGCGCGCGCGCCAACAACGCGGGCAAGAATCCGCTCTGGACGAGTTACGAGAAGCTGCGTGCGGTCATTGAGAAGCGCATGTTCTCGACCACCGAGGATTTGTTGCCGGTGATTTCGTTTAACGCGAAGTCGTCCAAGGAGGATCAGGAAAAGCACGCCAACTTCGTCAACCGTATGGTGGAAAAGGGCTATACCCCGAAGCAGGTTCGCCTGCTTGTGGAATGGTATCTGCGCGTGCGCAAATCCTCGTAGCAACCAATCGGGGCCACTATGTCAGCAATCATCGACAGACGGCAAAACGGCAAGAACAAAAGCGCCATCAATCAGCAGCGTTTCATCAAACGCTATCGCGATCAGATTCGTCGCGCGGTAGCGAAGGCAGTGGCTGGGCGCAAGATTACCGATATCGATGGCAGCGGACAGGTCTCGATCCCGGTCAAGGACATTTCGGAGCCGTTGTTCCACCACGGGCCCGGCGGGCGGCGGGAGATGATTCATCCCGGCAATCGCGAGTTCGTGGTGGGCGACAACTTCGAGCGTCCGCCATCGGGGTCTGGCGGCGGCGGAAGCCGCGCCAGCGACTCGGGAGAGGGCGAGGACGATTTCGTCTTCAACCTCTCGCGCGAGGAATTCCTGAAGTTCTTCTTCGAGGACATGGCGCTGCCGGACCTCGCCAAACGTCGTCTCGCGCAGATTCCCGAGTTCCGCAAGGTTCGTGCGGGCTATTCGATCGACGGCACACCGTCGAACCTCAACGTCATTCGCACGATGCGCAGCTCGCTGGGCCGGCGCATCGCACTCACGGCCCCGTATCGCAAGCAATTGCGCGAGCTCGAAGCGGAGTATGAGGACCTCGTCTCGCGTGAGGGCGATACGTCCCCGCGTGCGCTGGCGCTCGCCCATGAGATCACGCATCTTCGTACGCGCGTCGAAGCGATTCCGTACATCGAGAAGCTCGATCTGCGGTATTCGAACCGGATCATGCAGCCGCGCCCGCAAGCGCAGGCCGTCATGTTCTGTCTGATGGACGTCTCCGGGTCGATGGACCAGAGCCGCAAGGATCTCGCCAAGCGCTTCTTCATGCTGCTCTACCTCTTCCTGCGGCATAACTACGAGCGTATCGATCTGGTGCTCATCCGCCATCACACCACGGCGAAGGAAGTCAACGAAGACGACTTCTTCTACGCCCGCGAATCCGGCGGTACGGTGGTCTCCAGTGCGCTTAAGCTGATGAGCGAAATCATTGCGGATCGTTACTCGCCGAGCGACTGGAACATCTACGGGGCGCAGGTCTCCGACGGCGACAACTGGGACGGCGATTCGCCCATTTGCCGCGATATTCTGATGCAGTCGATCATGCCGGCCGTGCAGTACTTCGCGTATGTGGAGGTCGCGAGCGCCGAGCCGCAGAACCTGTGGAACGAATACCTGTCGGTCAAGCAGCAGCATCCGAATTTCGCGATGCAACGCATCATGGAAGCGGCCGAGATCTATCCGGTGCTGCACGACCTGTTCAAGAAGAAGGCGGCCTGAAACGGTCCCGCGTCGATACCCCAACGAGGGCAACGAGGACGCATCATGGCGTATATATCCACCGGATCGGAATGGACCTTCGAACTGATTCAGCGCTATGAGCATGAGATCGCGCGCATTGCCGCGAACTTCAAGCTCGATACGTACCCGAATCAGATCGAGATCATCACCGCCGAGCAAATGCTCGACGCTTATGCGACCGTCGGCTTGCCCATCGGCTATCACCACTGGTCGTATGGCAAGCACTTCCTGTCGTCCGAGCGCGGTTACAAGCGCGGGCAGATGGGGCTCGCTTACGAGATCGTCATCAATTCGAACCCCTGCATCGCCTATCTGATGGAGGAAAACAGCATGACCATGCAGGCGTTGACCATCGCGCACGCCAGCTACGGTCACAACTCGTTCTTCAAGGGGAATTACCTCTTTCGCACGTGGACCAGCGCTGACGCCATCGTCGATTACCTGCTGTTCGCGCGCAACTACATCACCGAGTGCGAGCAACGCTACGGCGAGCAGTCCGTGGAGTTGCTGCTCGACTCCTGCCACGCGCTCATGAACTACGGCGTGGATCGCTACAAGCGACCCAAGCGGCTGTCGCTCGCGCAGGAGCAGGCGCGCCAGAAAGAGCGCGAGAACTATCTGCAATTGCAGATCAACGACCTGTGGCGCACGTTGCCGCATCATGCACTGCATGACGACGACGAGGACGACGGGCTCGATCCCACCGACTCGGACGAACCGCCGTTCCCGGGCGAGCCGCAGGAGAACCTGCTGTACTTCTTCGAGAAGAACGCCCCGAAGCTGGCGCCCTGGCAGCGCGAGATCGTGCGGATCGTGCGCAAGCTCGCTCAGTACTTCTATCCGCAGCGTCAGACCAAGGTGATGAACGAAGGCTGGGCGACGTTCTGGCACTACACGATTCTTCAGCAGCTCTACAAGGAGAAGCTCGTCAACGACGCCTTCATGATGGAGTTCCTGCACGCGCATACGAACGTGGTGTATCAACCGTCGTTCGACAGTCCGTATTACAGCGGTCTGAATCCGTATGCGCTGGGCTTCGCGATGTTCCAGGACATTCGCCGCATGTGCGAGGCGCCCACGGAGGAAGATCGCCACTGGGCACCGGATATCGCGGGCACCGACTGGATCAAGACGCTCGACTTTGCCATGCGCAACTTCAAGGACGAGAGCTTCATCCAGCAATTCCTCTCACCCAAGGTCATCCGCGATCTGAAACTGTTCGCTGTGCTCGACGACGACCGTGACAGCCGTTTGCGTGTCACCGCCATCCACAACGACACCGGCTATCGCGAGATTCGCGAGATGCTCGCGCAGCAGTACAACCTCAGTCAGCTCGAACCCAATATTCAAGTCGCGCATGTGGACCTGCACGGCGACCGTTCGCTCACGCTGCGTCACGTGCAAAGCGAGCGCAAGCCGCTCGACGACAGCTTCGAGGAGGTGCTCAAGCACGTGGCGCGTCTGTGGGGATTCACGGTGCGGCTGGAGACGGTATTCGAAGACGGCCGCAGCGAGGTGACGCACGAGACCAAGGTCGAGAAACGGCGGCGCTATGCGCTGAGTGCCTGACGGGCGCGCGATGAAGATCCCCTTCGTCGCGCTCGATCATGTGGTGTTGCGCACCTGCGATGTGGCCAGATTGCAGCACTTCTATATCGACGTGCTGGGCTGCACGCTGGAAAAGGTGCAGGCGGACATCGGGCTGGTGCAACTGCGCGCGGGCGACGCCCTGATCGATCTGGTCGACGTTGCCGGCGCGATAGGCCGACAGGGCGGCGCGGCCCCCGGCCCCGAAGGCCGCAATCTCGATCACTTCTGCCTGCGCGTCGAACCGTTCGACGACGAGGCTATCCGCAAGGGGCTGGCCTCGCATGGTGTGACGTTGGGAGAGGTGGTGCAGCGCTACGGCGCGCACGGCGAAGGGCCGTCGTGTTATCTCAACGATCCGGATGGTAATACCGTCGAATTGAAGGGGCCGCCGTCGCGCGCTTGACGATGGGTGGCAACCTTACGCCGCTATCTGCCCCAGCACGCTCTGATCGCGTCCCTTGTGCTTGGCCTGATAGAGCGCCTTGTCTGCGCGGTCGAGCATCGCGCTGATGACGAGCGGCTCGCCCGGCTGCCACGACGCAATGCCCACGCTGATCGTGATGGCCTCGCCTTCGTCGCGCGCCGCTTGAGGCAGCAGATCCGAACTGGCGTGCTTGACCGATTCGCGAATGCGGTCGGCCACACGAAGCGCGGCGTGCTGATCGATCTCCGGCAGTACCACTGCGAACTCCTCTCCGCCCAGGCGCACCGCAAAGTCGCTCGGCAACCGAATGCAATGCTGAATCGTGGTGGCGATGCGTTGCAGCACGGCGTCGCCGAACGGATGTCCGTAGCGATCGTTCACCTGCTTGAAGAAGTCGATGTCGATCAGCAGCACCGACAGCGGAATCGCGCGTTGTTGCACGCGCTCGGCAACCAGGCGAATGCGGTTGTCGAAGTAACGGCGGTTGTAGATGTGCGTGAGCGGATCGATGAAGACCTTCTCCACCAGATCCGTGTTCGTGAGCGCGAGCGACTGATATTGGCGGGTGATTTCCCAAACGAGGGCGAGTGTCGCCACGCCGGGTGACGCCAGCGCGAGCAGACGCGCGGCATACCATTGATAAGACGCTTCGCTCGGCGCGGTCAGCGAAAGCAGCAACTGGCACAGCGAGATGGTGACGACGACCCACACGAGCAGGAACAGCTTGTGCGACAAGCGCGTAACCGCCGCGACGCGCCACCACAGCGCCAGATAGGCGACGAACAGCGCACCGAGCGCAAGCGTTTCGACGTCGATGCCACCGGCCAGATGGGGCGTGACCAGCGTACGTCCTGCGCCAACCACCGACAGCGAAACCGTCGCCCAGATGATGAGCACCGTGGCGCCGTAGCGTGCGGCTTCCGGATAGCCGGGGCGCGTATGCGGATCGCTACGCGTGCGCGAATAGCTGCGCACGCTCAACATCACATACGCGGCGAAGCTCGCCTCCGCAACGAGCCAGAGCCAGAACGGCGCGCGAGTGATGTGGGTCGAGATGCCCGCGAGCTGATTCGCGAGCAGCACGCCCTCGGTGAACATGAACAGCCCGCGCAGTAAAAATGCACAGCCGAATTGCGCGAAATAACGTTTGCCGTTGTAGAGGTACTGAACGCCGAGCAGACACGCTGTCGACAGATTGAGAATGCCGCCAGCCGAGACGAGAAAGAAGGTGAGTAACGGATTCACCGCGCCTTCGAGCGTGCGTGCAAGAAATCCCGCGAGTGTGAGCGCGGCGCACGCAGTCAGGATCGTGGTCGCGGCAACGCGATTGCCCTGTTCGGTACGGCTGATGGTACTTTTCATAGTTGTTATTCGCCATTCAACGACCTCGTGCCGGCGCACGATCGCTTTTCCTACCGTTCAATCATCGCACCCGCAAATGGCCGTCAGGTCATGGCCTGACGTTACCGTCGCGTTTCCCCGATTCTGCGCTAAATGATTGAAAACTAAGATAAACCTCGGAGAATACACGAGTTTCCCCGGGTTGGCACCCGTTTACGGGGCGGCCCTCTAAATTCGCGTTTGACCCCAGTGAACATGCGGATTTCGGACGGGTGACGCGCGGCACCGGCGGTCTCGAAACGCGTTTCGCGTGTCCCGGAAAATAATTCGGTGCGGCACATCGGTCCGCTATGCGGAACATCGGGATGACGGATTTCGGGACGCGGTAAATCTCTCGGTCTTGCCTCGTGGGCTTTCCTTCCGTCACCCCAGTAATGACGGGGGATTACAGCGCGCGCAATTAATTCGTTATCCGATTCATATGAAAAATATGCCGTGTAATTGCGTGTAAATATGCAGGATTCATCACTAAAAACATGCTACGGGTTGGCATCGACGCACTATCTGTACTAGAATAAAAAAAGCCAATCGCTGCGGTTGGCCCATAGAATCAGAAGCGTTGCCGGTGTTCCTCGTTGCGCCGGCGTTCGTTCCATCAAGCAATGAGTTCGTGCAGTAAAACATTCGCGCGCTTTCAATAAGCGTGCACCGAGAGGCCCAGGCGCCCACGGCGTCGAAAGCTCGTCTCTCATGTCGCATTCCGCGACGCCTTGTTCGTGACCGTCGTCTTCCACAGACCTTCGGATCGAACACATCACAATTCGCAAGGCAGCTAACAGTTGTCATGCTTGTTTGACCGCGTTGTCACGCGGGGTGATTGCTATTGCCTCGCGCGCAGCGCTGCCAACCCATTCAAAGGGAGCATGAACGTGGCGAAGCAGTATCGCATTCTCTATCTGGCCGGCTTCGGACTGCTCGGTGTTGCCGCCGCAGTCACTGGTCTGGTGTATTGGCTGGGCGTGGACTCGCTCGTCAAGTACCGGGGCGACCTGGTGTATTACACCCAACAGCACCTCAAGCTCGTGGCGATATCGATGGCACTGGCTATCGTGGTCGGCGTGCCCGCAGGCGTGCTGATCTCGCGGCCGATGTTCGAGAAACACGCCGAACGCGCCGTGCAGGTGTTCAACATCGGCAACACACTGCCGTCGCTCGCCGTGTTGGCGTTGTCGATGGCCGTGCTCGGTATTGGCGACCGCCCGGCGATTCTGGCGCTGTGGCTCGCGTCGCTGCTGCCCATCGTGCGTAATGCGTACGAAGGGTTGCGGCAGGTACCGCCCGCCTTGCGGGAATCGGCGCGCGGCATGGGCATGACGCCCGCGCAGGTGTTGTTTCGCGTCGACCTGCCCAACGCCATGCCGGTCATCATCGGCGGCGTTCGCACCGCGCTCGCGATCAACGTCGGCACTGCGCCGCTCGCATTCCTGATCGGCGCGGACAGTCTGGGACAACTGATTTTCCCGGGCATCTATCTGAACGACCAGACCAAGCTGCTTCTCGGCGCTGCCGGGACTGCGCTGCTCGCGCTCGTGCTCGACGGCATCGTCGCATTCACAAGCGGGCTCTGGTTCGCACGTCACGGCGCCACGACGCGCTAAGACAAAGGAGACCCACACGTATGCAAGTTTCATTATTCCGTACGCTGGCCGCCGTCATGCCGCGCTGGATGCGTCTGCTCGGTGCTGCCGCACTCGTGCTGGGCGTGATGGCGACGAGCATGGCGTCGCAAGCCGCCACGCTCACCATTGGCGGCAAGAACTTCACCGAGCAACTGATTCTCTCCGAGATGACGGCGCAGTACCTGCGCAGCAAAGGGTACGACGTCGAACTCAAGAATGGCCTGGGCAGCGTGGTCATGCGTCAGGGCATGCAGAGCAATCAGCTCGACATCGTCTGGGAGTACACGGGCACGGCGCTGATCGTCTACAACAAGATCACCGAGAAGCTCGACCCGCAGCAGACCTACGAGCGCGTGAAGGATCTCGATAGCAAGATCGGTCTCGTCTGGCTCAATCCGGCTGCGCTCAACAACACGTATGCGTTTGCCATGCCGGGCAAGCTGGCGCGCGAAGAAGGCATCGAGACCGTCTCGCAGCTCATCGAAAAATTCCGCTCGAATCCGAAGATGCAGTTCGCATTCGACATGGAGTTCGTTGGCCGCTCGGACGGCCTCGAGCCGATGGAGCAGCTCTATGACTTCCATCTCGAGCGTCGCAACATCAAGCAGATGGACCCGGGCCTCGTCTATACGGCGCTCAGGAACGAGCAGATCGACGCCGGTCTCGTCTACACGAGCGATGGCCGCAACAAAGGCTTCGACCTGAAGGTGCTGGCCGACGACAAGGGTTTCTTCCCGGCTTACGCGGCCACGCCCGTGGTGCGCAAGGAAATCCTCGACGCCAATCCCAAGCTCGCCGACGAACTCAACACGCTGTCCGCGAAGATCAACGACGAAAACATGCGCGACATGAACGCGAAGGTCGACATCGATCATCGTGCCGTATCGCGTGTGGCGAGCGACTTCCTCAAGCAGGAAGGGCTGGTGCAGTGACGGCGAAAGCACGTCATTGCTCCTGATGGTTACTGACTGAGGAGTCCCATGATTGAATTTCTGACGCATAACTGGCACCGCATTCTGGTCCTCACGGGACAGCATGCGTGGCTGGTGGCCGCTTCGGTCGGGGCGGCCATTGTGGTCGGCGTGCCGCTGGGCGTGCTGGTCACGCGTTTTCGCTGGCTCTCGGGCGCGGTGCTTGGCCTGGCCACCGTCGTGCTCACGATCCCGTCGATTGCACTGTTCGGCCTGATGATCCCGGCCCTGTCCGTCTACGGCATAGGCATCGGGCCTGCGCCGGCGGTTGCCGCCGTCTTCCTGTACTCGTTGCTGCCAATCATGCGCAACACGAGTCTCGCATTGCGACAGATCGACCCGAGCATTCGCGAAGCGGGCATCGGCATCGGTATGACGTTCTGGCAGCGCCTGCGCCTGGTGGAATTGCCGCTGGCCGTGCCGGTGGTGCTGGGCGGCGTGCGCACGGCCGTTGTGATGAATATTGGCGTGATGGCCATTGGTGCCATCGTCGGGGCCGGCGGTCTCGGGGTGTTGATTACCCAGGGGATCAGCCAGAGCGATACCCGGCAGCTTGTCGTGGGTGCGGTCATGGTGAGTCTGCTCGCCATCGTTGCCGACACCCTGTTGCACCGCCTTCAGCGCGTGCTGACACCGAAAGGAATCCGAACCGTATGATCAAACTCGACAATCTCACCAAAAGCTTCGTCCAGAAGGACGGCACGCGCGTGACCGCAGTGAACTCGGTCAGCCTCGAGGTGCCGCCGGGCGAAATCTGCGTCTTCCTCGGCCCGTCGGGGTGCGGCAAGACGACCACGCTCAAGATGATCAACCGTCTGATCAAGCCGACGTCCGGGCACATTCTGCTCAACGGCGAAGACACCGGCAAGATCAACGAAATCGAATTGCGCCGCCACATCGGCTATGTGATCCAGCAGATCGGTCTGTTCCCGAACATGACCATCGAGGAGAACATTACCGTGGTGCCGCGTCTGCTCGGCTGGGACAGGAAGCGCTGCCGCGAGCGCGCGACCGAACTCATGGGCATGGTGGCGCTCGATCCGAAGCGCTATCTGTCGCGTTACCCGCGCGAGCTCTCGGGGGGGCAGCAGCAGCGTATCGGCGTGATCCGTGCGCTGGCCGCCGATCCGCCCGTGTTGCTGATGGACGAGCCGTTCGGCGCCGTCGATCCGATCAACCGCGAGTCGATCCAGAACGAATTCCTGCAAATGCAGCGTCAGTTGGGCAAGACCGTCATCATGGTCAGCCACGATATCGACGAGGCGATCAAACTGGCGGATCGCATCGCGATCTTCCGTCAGGGCAGTCTGGTGCAGTACGCGCAGCCGGATGCCTTGCTGGCGCGCCCCGTCGACGAATTCGTGGCGAGCTTCGTGGGACATGACCGAATTCTGAAGCGTCTGCTGCTGGTGCGCGCCGAGGACGCCGCGACGCCGCAGCCGACCGTCAAGCCGCAGACCACGCTGGCCGAGGCGTACGGCATGATGGACGAACTCGACACGCGCTCGCTGGTGGTCGTCGACGAGAATGCCCGCGCGCTGGGGTACATTGCGCGGCGCGATACGCGTCACGCGCAGGGCACGTGCGGCGAGCGGGTGCGCGACTTCAAGGCATCGGCCGGTGCGAGCGACAACCTGCGCGTGCTGCTCTCGCGCATGTACGAGCACAACCTGGCGTCGCTGCCGGTGCTGGGCGACGACAATCAGTATCTCGGCGAGGTAACGCAGGACTCCATCGCGGACTATCTGAGTTCGGGCAAGTCGCGCGGCAATGGCGGTGGTACGATCATTGCCCCGTCGTTGCCGGGCGCGCCGAGCGTGGTGGCGAGTGTGCCGTTCGGGGCGTCGGTATAAGCGGTGTAGCTCGTTCGATGTACTGATGCGTTTCAGGGGCGTGAGCGCCTATGGATGCGCATGAAAGTGCATGAGTTCGCATGAATTCCGGAAGACGGCGGTGAACGACGTCCGTCTGGCGAATCCAAGGATGACGGCCCGAGGTGGCCGTCATTTTTGCGTTTGTCTATCCTCGGTCTGTCCTGAGTCTGCCCGGCGGGGCGGCCAGAGTAATCAAGCAGAGCAATCGGTAAGTCAAGGAGTTGCGGGATGACGTGGGATGCGGTGATAGCGTGGTTCGACAATGCGGCCTGGGCGCGGATGGCGGTCGGGCTGGCGATACTGATCGTGACGGCACTGCTGGTGCAGGCGGTGGCGCAATTCGTCATCGTGCGCGTGGTGCGCATCGTTGTGCAGCGCACGGCGAATCGCTGGGACGATGCGTTGCTCGCGCATCGCGTGTTTCACCGTGCGGCACGCATACTGCCGTATCTCGTGATCCAGTTCGGCATCGCGCTGGTGCCGGACTTGCCGCCCAAAGCGGTGATGGTCATCAGCAACGTGGCGCTGGCCACGACACTGCTCTACGCCACGCTGGCCATCGCTGGCGTTCTGGACGCCGCCCAAACCGTCTACGCCATGTCGGAGCACGCACGCACGCGTTCTATCAAGGGATACGTTCAGCTCGGCAAGATCGCGCTTTACGTGGTGGCGGCGATTGCGATCGTGGCCACGGTCATCGACCGTTCGCCATGGCTGCTGCTCTCCGGGCTGGGGGCGATGTCGGCGGTGCTGTTGCTGGTGTTCAAGGACACGATCATGTCGTTCGTGGCGAGCGTGCAACTGACGTCGAACGACATGCTGCGCGTGGGTGACTGGATCGAGATGCCGCAGGTCGGAGCCGATGGCGACGTAGTGGATATCGCGTTGCATACGGTCAAGGTGCAGAACTGGGACAAGACGATCACGACGATTCCGACGTGGCGACTGATTTCCGAGAGCTTCCGTAACTGGCGCGGTATGCAGCAATCGGGCGGGCGTCGCATCAAGCGCACGTTGTGCATCGATGCGGGGAGCGTCGGGTTTCTGGACGACGCCGAGATGGCGCGTCTGTCGAAGCTGCATTTGCTTGGCGACTATCTGTCCGAGAAGCAGCGCTCGTTGGCTGACGCGAATGCAGCGTTGGGGAGCGCGGCGGGGGTGCCGGCGAACACGCGGCGTCTGACGAACATCGGCACCTTCCGCGCGTATGCGCTTGCGTATCTGAAGGCGCATCCGAACATTCACGAAGGCATGACATGCATGGTGCGCTCGCTCCAGCCGTCGGCAACGGGCATTCCGGTCGAGGTGTATTGCTTCACGAACACGATCGTGTGGGCGGAATACGAACGCGTGCAGGGCGATGTGTTCGATCACCTGCTGGCTATCCTGCCGGAGTTCGACCTGCGCATGTACCAGAACCCGGCGGGCGCCGATCTGATGCGCTGGCAGGGGCAGCGCGCGGCCTAAGCAAGTTGTCGGTGTTTCGCTTCAGGAATATTCCGGAATACTTTCGCCTCTGTTTACTTTGACGAGTCGCGCTGCGACGATAACCCTCAATCCACGCGAGAGGGAGCAGGGGGTATCAAATCGGAGAGCAGGATGTACGAAAGAGAAGAGGCGCGCGCGGCGACGGATGCCGTCGGTGGAACTTCGGTTCTGGACCTGTGCGACATGGACACCGAAAAGGACACGCTTCAGTTGTGGAGCTTCGCCAACGCGGCTGACGAAGAGGCGTGGACGTGGTGAAGCGAGGAGAGGTCTGGGTCACATCCCTTGACCCCTACTGTCGGGCGCGAGATCAGAAAGACGCGGACTTGCGTCGTGGTGTCGCCTTCGGTGATGCATAAACACATGCAGACGGTGATCGTTGCACCGCTGACCTCTTCGTTGCAAGCCTCTCGCTATCGCATCCCCACAACGTTTGCCTGACGGCCGGGCACAGCGAACCTGGATCATCTCAGATCGATTGACCGGCTGAGACTGGTGCGGCGTTCGGGCACGTTGGACCGCGTGTCGTTGAGCGAGACGATGGCGCGGCTTCGCGAAACTTTCTCTGATGAACTCGGCAGCGAGGGCGACTGACCACGCAAAAGCGAAAGGGCTCCCGAAGGCGCCCTTTTCGTGACTGCTTAGTTGCCAATCGATCTATCTATCCATCGGCAACGTCAATCGTCGTTACGCTGCCGACTCGTCCAGCACCGGATAGTCGACGTAGCCGCGGGCGTCGCCGCCGTACAGCGTGTCGCGATCCAGCGCGTTGAACGGGCCGCCGCGCTTGAGACGCTCCACCAGATCGGGGTTGGCGATGAACGGCTTGCCGAACGCGATCAGATCGGCCAGGTTTTCCTTACGGGCCTTGAGCGCGAGCGCCAGGTCGTAACCGTTGTTGGCCATGAACGTGCCGTCGAAGTGGCGACGCAGCTTTTGCAGATCGAAGCCGTTTTCCACTTCACGCGGGCCGCCCGTCGCGCCTTCGACCACATGCAGATACACGAGGCCGAAACGGTTGAGCTGCTCGACGGCGTAGGTGAACACCGGCTCGGGATTGCTGTCGCCACAGTCGTTCGCCGGGCTGATCGGCGAGAGACGAATGCCCACGCGCTCGGCGCCCCATACGTCGACGACCGCTTGCGTGACTTCCAGCGTCAGACGCACACGGTTTTCGATGCTGCCGCCGTACTGATCGGTGCGATGGTTCGTCTTGTCGCGCATGAACTGGTCGAGCAGATAGCCGTTCGCCGCATGGATTTCCACGCCGTCGAAACCGGCACGCTTCGCGCACTGCGCGGCATGACGATACTGCTCGACGATGCCCGGGATTTCGGACGTTTCCAGTGCGCGCGGCACCGGATGCGGCTCGAATCCATGTTCGGTGAAGGCCTGACCGGCCGGCTGAATCGCCGACGGCGCCACCGGCAATGCGCCGCCGGGTTGCAGCGACGGATGCGAGATGCGGCCTACGTGCCACAACTGGCAGAAGATCTTGCCGCCCTTGGCGTGCAGGGTGTCAGTCACCTGCTTCCAGCCGGCGATCTGCTCTTCGGTGTAGATGCCCGGCGTGTAGGCGTAACCCTTGCCCTGCTGCGAGATGTTGGTGGCTTCACTGATGATGAGCCCGGCCGATGCCCGTTGCGCGTAGTATTCGGCGACCAGCGGGCCAGGAACGTCGCCCGCGCTGGCGCGGCTGCGCGTGAGCGGTGCCATCACGATGCGGTTGCTCAGTTCGAGCGGGCCGAGCTGGTACGACGAGAAAAGGTCGGTATCCAGCGCGGCGAGTTGGGAGCGTTGCGAGTCCGTCATTGCTGAAGGTCCTGTGGAAGTGGGGGGGATGCTGTGCTGCACAAAACTCGCACAGATTACGGCAATTTTCGTGGCCGTGCCGACGACCCCAATGTCATGACTGCCACACCGGCGTCGCAGCGGAATTCGCCGGTTTCCCTCTCCGAAATTCGGAAAACACGGCGCGTTGTTCGCCGCCGTGAAGGCCGGCGGCCATGGGTCGTACCGCTCAGGCGCCAGCCGCTACCGGACGCTTCGGTGCATGCGGCGCGATGCGCAGCACCAGGATCGCGCCGAGAATGCACACGCCACCCGAGAGCATTGACGCCATCGTGTAGTTGCCCAGCGTGGCACGCAGCGAACCGGCCACGAGCGCCGCCGTCGCGGCACCGAGCTGGTGGCCGGCCACGATCCAGCCGAACACGATCGGGGCCATCGTCTTGCCGAACACATCGGTCGTCAGACGCACCGTCGGCGGCACCGTCGCGATCCAGTCCAGACCGTAGAACAGCGCGAAGAGCGGAATGCCGAAGAAGTCGAAACCGAAGGCGTACGGCAGATAAATGAGCGACAGACCGCGCAGGCCGTAATACCAGAACAGCAGCACGCGACTGTTGTAGCGATCCGAGAGCCAGCCGGACGCCGTGGTGCCCACGAGATCGAGGATGCCCATCGCGGCCAGAATGCCCGCCCCCTTCACCTCGGAGATGCCGTAATCGCCGCACATCGCGATGAAGTGGGTGCCGATGTAGCCGTTGGTGCTCGCGCCGCAAATGAAAAAACTGAAAAACAGCAGCCAGAAGTCGCGCTTGCCGGCCGCCATGCGCAACGCCGAGAGTGCCGTCGTGAGCGGGTTGCCTTGGGCGAGTTGGACGTCGGGTGCGTCTTCCGGTGCGCCGACCGGGCGCAGGCCGACCGAACCCGGGCGCTCCGGCACGAGCACCGCCACCAGGGGCAAGACCAGCGCGGCGACCGCCGCCACGATCAGCACCACGGGGCGCCAGCCGTAGCTCTCGGTAATCGCGGCCATGATCGGCAGGAACACCATCTGACCGGTGGCCGAACTGGCGGTGAGAATCCCCATCGCCAGACCGCGATGCGTGTGGAACCAGCGGTTCGACACGGTGGCCGCCAGGGTCACGGCCGCCACGCCGGTACCGCCGCCAACCATCACGCCCCAGATCAGCACCATCTGCCAGGGAGCCGTCATCAGCGAGGAGAGTGCTGTGCCCGAAGCGAGCAACAGCAAGGCCACCATGACCGTCGGACGAATGCCGAAACGCTGCATTGCCGCCGCCGCAAACGGGCCGGTCAGGCCGTAAAGCGCCAGATTGACGGAAATCGCCAGCGAGACCGTGGCACGGCTCCAGCCGAAGTCGTGCTCGAGCGGCACCATCATGACGCTGGGCGTCGCGCGAATGCCCGCCGAGGCGAGCAGAACCAGGAAAATAACGCCGACGACGATCCACCCATAGTGGAAGCGCCCGTCGATGCGCCGTGCAAGTGCTGCCCTCATGGCGGAAATCCTTGCTGAGATTCGGTTGTGTATGCCGAACCGGGAACGTTTGCGAGACCCGGGCTGTCTACGTTGATCGTTAGGGTTGTGACAGCTCGGTAACATCAGGTTGCCATGTTATGAACCGATCGGTAACATGTCAAGTATTCCATTGCGATGGCAGGGCTTTAGCGTTCGTCGCGCCGGGCCATCGCAAGCCACAGATCAGGGAGCGTCAGAGCATGGCCAAATCGACCGCAGGACGGCACATCACGCCTGCGCCCATCGCACAGCAGCATTTGCTCGACGCGGCTGTCGCGTTGTTTCATGCCGAAGGGGTGCGCGCCGTGGGTGTGGACGCCGTCGTCAAGCGCGCCGGTGTGAACAAGATGAGTCTGTATCGTCAGTTCGCGTCGAAGGACGAGTTGATTCTGGCGTACCTCGACCATATGCAGACGGCGAGTCTCGCGCGTATCGACGAGAGCATTGCGAAACACCCCGGCGAACCGCGTGCGCAGTTGCTGCAAATCTTTGTGGATCTGTCCGAGCGGGCGAGCAAGCCCGGCTATCGCGGGTGCCCGTTCGTGAATGTGGCGGCCGAATTCCCCGATCCGGCGCACGCTGCGCGTCTGTCGGTGGTGGGCTATAAGGCAGAGGTGGTGCGACGCTTCACGACGCTTGTCACGGCTGCCGGTTTGCGGGAACCGGCGCCGCTGGTCGACGCGCTATCGCTGATTCTCGAAGGCGCCTACGCCGCGAGCCAGACCTTCGGGCCCGGCTCGCCCCCGTTGCGTATTTTGCCGACGGTCGCCCGTCAGATCATCGATGCGGCCATGGCAGGGGCGTTGGGCGAGGCCTGACGGCTTTGCGCCTTCAGGCCGCGCAGTCTCTGCGCGGCAATGAAGCGATAAATTACGCGGCAAGCCGCTGAAGGGCGACGGCTGCTGTACTGTGCGCCGGCGCATGATCCGCCGCCGCACCATTCATACGGAAAGCCGCCACCGCCTGATCGAGCGAGTGCGCCTGATCTTGCATCGAGGCGGCCGCGGCGGCGGCCTGCTCCACGAGCGCGGCGTTCTGCTGCGTGACTTCATCCATTTGCGTCACGGCGCGTCCCACCTGCTCGATGCCGTTGCTTTGCTCGGCAGACGCCGCCGAAATCTCGCCCATGATGTCGGTGACACGTCGCACCGCCTGCACGACATCGTGCATCGTCTGACCGGCCTGGGCGACGAGCACCGAGCCGTCCTGCACCCGGCCGTTCGACGATTCGATCAGTTCCTTGATTTCCTTGGCTGCGGCGGCACTGCGCTGGGCAAGCGTGCGCACTTCACCGGCGACGACGGCAAAACCGCGACCTTGCTCGCCGGCCCGCGCGGCTTCCACCGCAGCGTTGAGCGCGAGAATGTTCGTCTGGAAGGCGATGCCGTCGATCACGCTGATGATATCGACCACCTTGCCCGAGCTCTGCGAGATGCGCTCCATGGTGTCGACCACTTGATCCACCACTTGTCCGCCGCGCACGGCGATGGCCGACGCATTCTCCGCCAGTTGGCTCGCCTGACGCGCATTGTCTGCGTTCTGACGCACGGTCGACGTGAGCTGCTCCATGGACGACGCCGTTTCCTCCAGCGCCGCCGCCTGCTGCTCGGTGCGCGCCGACAGATCGGTGTTGCCTTCGGCGATTTCACGTGCGGCGAGCGTGATGGCGCGGGTGCCACTGCGAATGCGTCCGATCATTTGCTGGAGATTGCCTTGCATGCGCTGCATCGCGAAGAGCAGGCTGGCGCCGTCGCCCTCGCGCAGACGCACCTGCGTGAGCAGATCGCCGTCGGCGATGCGCGTGGCGATATCGGTGGCGTACTCGGGCTCGCCGCCCAGACTTTGCTGAACGTTACGGATGATGAGCAGCATGACGCCCGACACCGCGAGGCCGACCACGGCGAGCATCGCGCCCCAGCGCAACAGGGCGCCGATGAAGGCCGCGTTGATATCGTCGACGTAGACGCCGGTCGTCAGATACCAGTCCCAGGGCGAATAGGCGCCCACGCGGCTGATTTTCTCGACGGGTTTGTCCGAGCCCGGCTTCGGCCAGAGATAGGTGACGAACGGATCGTTGGTGCGCGCGGCGGCGACGATGTCCGAAAACATGAGCTTGCCCGACGGATCGCGGAACTGACTCATGTCGCGGCCTTCGAGCTTCGGATTGACCGAGTTCAGCACGATCACGCGCTGCGAGTTCAAGATACCGAAATAGTTTTCGCCGTCGTAGCGGATCGCACCGATCTGCTCGCGTGCGAGTTTCTGGGCGTCGGCCAGACTGATTTCGCCGCGCTCGGCCCGGGTGGCGTAGTGCTTGACCAGACTCAGACCGGAGTCGACGACGTGCGTGAGCCCCGCCCGGCGCTCGGCCAGCATGGTGTCGCGCTGGGCCCATGCGCCCCAGAGGGCCATGGCCAGCAGGCTGACCCACATCAGCGCGACGGCCGACCATAACTTCGCTTTCAAACTCAATTGCTGCATCACTTCGTCATCCCCACTCATTGCGCGCCGGTGTCGTTTGCGGCGGCCGCGCGTGACGTGTTGGCACGTCCGAGCGGTCCGGTTGTCGATTTAGTGTCAGTGCCCCTGATGAAGACACGGACCGAACGTGTGCTAACGGCAGTCTGGGAGAGGACTTGAGCGACGCATGACGCCGCGCGCACCGCCGCCGGCAGGGCGGGCGGTGCGGGGGAGGTAGGGGTAGGGAGCGGGAGGCTCCAATTACCCGTGAATCACCACCATCAGGCCACGCGCGACCGACTTGCCGACGTTGCGGATGGCGTGGGCCCGGTCGGCCGGATAGCGGGCCGTCTCGCCCGGTTTGGCGCGGCGGGCGAAGTGTTCGACCTCGATGTCCACCTGACCGTCGAACACGGTGAAGTGCTCGCGCGTGCCCGGATCGTGCGGCTCGGAGACGAGCGCCGCACCCGGTTGCAGCGTCAGTTCATACCACTCGAACTTCCCGGCCAGCTCCATCGGCCCGAGGATCTTCAACTGGTAAGCATGCTCGGCCCCGGCCAGTGTCGGCGTTTCGTGCTTGCCGAAGATGCGCACCGGCTCCGGATCGCCCGCCGGGGCCCCCAGCAACTGATCGAGCCGCACACCCAACGCGGTGGCCAGCCGCCAGGCCACGGCGATGGTCGGGTTGGCCTTGTCGCGCTCGATCTGCGAGAGCATCGACTTCGACACGCCGGACGCGCGCGAGAGCGTCTCCAGCGTCATGCCGCGCTCTTTGCGCAACTGCTGAATCATGTCGCCGACGGGCGGCGGGGCGATCGGGGACACCGCGGACGCAGCGGGAGTACTTGCCATATGAATTCCGGGATATTAGAATTTTCCAATATATTGAAACTAGTTCAATATAAAGTATAGTTTCCGATAAGCTGTATGTGAGGATGGCTGCATGGTAGCAGAGCACCTAAAGGAGATGCGCACGATGACCGCACAAACCCCGGAGGCTCGCGAGGGCTTCTACCGCCAACTGACCGAACGACTCGAAGACACGCGCCGCCAGGGCCTTTTCAAGCAGGAACGCGTGCTCATGTCGCGGCAGGGGCCGGAGGTCATGTGCGACGACGGCCGCACGCGCATCAATCTCTGCGCCAACAACTATCTGGGGCTCTCCGGCAGCGAATCGCTCGTCAAGGCGGGGCAGAAGGCGCTGGAAGACTACGGTTTCGGCCTGTCGTCGGTGCGCTTCATCTGTGGCACCCAGGGCCCGCATAAGGAACTCGAAGCCCGCATCGCGGCCTTCCTCGGCACGGAAGACGCCATCCTGTACGCCGCCGCGTTCGACGCCAATGGTGGCGTGTTCGAGCCGCTGTTCGACGAGCAGGACGCCATCATCTCCGACGCCCTGAACCACGCCTCGATCATCGACGGCGTGCGTCTTTGTAAAGCGCAACGCCTGCGCTACGCCCACAACGACATGGCCGACCTCGAACGCCAGTTGCAGGCGGCCGCTGGCGCGCGTCATCGCATCGTCGTCACCGACGGTGTGTTTTCGATGGACGGCACGATTGCGCAACTCGACCGTATCGTGGCGCTGGCCGAGCAATACGGCGCCCTCATCATGATCGACGAGTGTCACGCGAGCGGCTTCATGGGACCGACCGGGCGCGGCACGCACGAGCATCACGGCGTGCTCGGCAAGATCGACATCATCACTGGCACGCTGGGCAAGGCGCTCGGCGGCGCGATGGGCGGCTTCACGGCGGGCCGCAAGGAAGTCATCGAGACGCTGCGCCAGCGCTCGCGTCCGTATCTCTTCTCCAACAGCCTTGCACCGGCCATCGTCGGCACGTCGCTTGCCGTGTTCGACGAACTCGAACACTCGTCGGCGCGACGCGAGCAATTGCACGAGAACACCGCATTTTTCCGTCAGGAAGTGGCGGCGCTGGGCTTCACGATCAAGCCGGGCACCCATCCGATCGTCCCGGTGATGCTTTTCGACGCCATGCTCGCCCAGCGTTTCGCGCAGCGGCTCTATGAGCTGGGCGTGATCGCGACCGGCTTCTTCTACCCGGTGGTGCCGCAAGGCGAGGCGCGCGTGCGCGTGCAACTCTCCGCGGCACATACCCGCGACCATCTCACCCGCGCGCTGGCGGCGTTTGCCCAGGCCGGTAACGAACTCGGCATTCTCAAGCAAGGTTGACCATGGAACGTATCCTCATCATTGGCGCCAACGGGCAGATCGGCAGCGAACTCGTCGAAGCGCTGGCAGCGCAATACGGCCATGAGAACGTGATTGCGACGGATATCGCGCCGGGACCGTCGCGTCATCCGGTGCATTACGAGACGCTCGACGTGCTCGACGCGGCGCGTCTGGCCGCGCTGGTCGAGCGTTTCGGCATCACGCAGATCTTCCATCTGGCGGCGCTGCTCTCGGCGACGGGCGAGACCCGTCCGCTGCAAGCCTGGACGCTGAACATGAACGGTCTGCTCAACGTGCTGGAGTTGGCACGCGAGCATCAAGGCAAAGGAAAAGGCCTGCGCGTGTTCTGGCCGTCGTCGATTGCCGCCTTCGGTCCGCATACGCCGGCCGTCGAGACGCCGCAACTCGCGATCATGGACCCGACCACGATGTACGGCATCAGCAAGCAGGCCGGCGAGCGCCTGTGCGAGTACTACTTCACGAAGTTCGGGGTGGACGTGCGCAGCCTGCGCTATCCGGGCGTCATCAGCTGCAAGACGCCTCCCGGTGGCGGCACGACCGATTACGCTATCGAGATCTTTCAGGCAGCGCGTCGCGGCGAGACCTACACCTGTTTCCTGAAGGAAGACGCCACGCTGCCGATGATCCATATGCCGGATGCCGTGCGCGCCACGCTCGAACTGATGAATGCGGACGCCTCGCGACTGCGCGTGCGCTCGTCGTATAACGTGGCCGGCGTGAGCTTCGATCCGGCGACGCTGGCCGCAGCGATTGCGCACCGGGTGCCCGGCTTCAAGGTGACATACGCGCCGGACTTCCGTCAGGCAATCGCCGAGACGTGGCCGCACACGCTTGACGATACGCATGCGCGTTACGACTGGGGCTGGAAGCCGGCCTTCGGTCTGGACGCCATGGTCGACGACATGCTCGCCAACGTGCCGCTCGACTGGCACGCTCCCGCACTGGGAAACGCCGCCTGAAGGGCCGATCGAAGCAAGGGCGCAAGGTGAGACGGCCGCGGACGTCGTGAAGGCAATCCGAGCAAGGCGCGTGCGATGCGAGTCGTACGCGCCTTGTGCCATTTGGCACCGGGGTGGGCGTCCGGCTTACTTCGGGTGATGTATCGCGTAGTAAGCGAGTGCGGCGATGACCGCACAGGTGACGGCGAGGGCGCGACGGCGCCAGCGGTGGGCGGGGGTGAAGTTGATGGCGCGTTCGCGGCCTTCTTCTTTCGAATGGTAGTAGCTCATGTTGCACCTTCTCGGATCTGATGCACGGTCTTCGCCGCGGAAAGAACCCGCTTGTGCCTTTGCTGGCGCGCCCCCCGGCGCTCGACAAGCAGGTTCCCGATCGATTATGCGACCGCACAAAAACGACGGCTAATCGGTATCTATACCGATAGGTGTGGCCTTTTTGACACGGTCTGCCAACGCTCGGATCGTTTCGACGATGGCCTCGAACGGGCTCTCAAAGGGTGCCTCGCACCCCGTCGTCCCCGTGCTGGCCGCTCGCCGGGGCCTGTCGCCCGGCATTGCTCATCGAGGTGCTTCGACACGCGTGAATCTCGATTGACGAAGCGTGTCGAGATTCCACATTTCTCCGCTTGCGCGTCGCCGAACGCGCTGAAACAATGCCTGAAAACGGTGGCCACGCCGATGGCCGCTGCCATGTCGTCGTTGAGATCACGCCTGGGGAGGGTCGTGCCATGACGTCGAACACGCGCCGCACCATCGCTTGCGGCCAGCGCGGAGCCGCCATCAGGCGCACCGCATGCATTGCTGCCGCCGTCTCGCTCGTCGCGGGATTCTCCGCAGCCAATGTCCATGCGCAGGAAGCCATGCTGCGCGCCAACAATCAGGTCTGGCTCGACGTCGGTGCCCAGCAGTTGCACTACTGGGAGAACATCGCGTCCGGCAAGAGCGACGCCGAACGAGGCACGACCGCGGCGTTTTCGCTGAGCGCGTCGACCCAGCGGCAGTTGTTCGGCGTCTCCAATCTGTACTTCAGCGGTTCCGTGCGCGTGGCGCATGGCAACGTGAATTACGGCGGCTATCTCCAGGACGTCACGGGCGGCGTGATTCAGCCGGACTACCAGATGACGACGCGCTCCACCACCACGGACGTCACGCTTAAGGCCGGTAAGGCCATCCCGTTCCATCTGGGCACGTGGAATGCGCAGGTGATTCCGTACGTGAGCTACAGCTACCGGGACTGGATTCGCGATAGCAGCCGCGATCCGTACGGTTTCTACGAGCGCTATCGCCACCACGTGATCGGCGGTGGTCTGATGGGGCAGATGGAGTTGACGTCGAGGCTCGTGGCAACGGCGGATGTTCGTGCAGGCGCTATGGTTGGCGCGTCGATGACGCTGGCGGGTTCGCAGAACACGTTCGGTCTCGGCAACAAGCCAGTCGTCGTGGCGGGCTTCGGGCTCGACTACGCGGTGGCGCGCAACTTCCACGTGAACGCCACTTACGAGTGGTCGCGCTTCCAGTACGGCCGCTCCGGCGTCACGCAGGTCGGCCCCGGTGTCAGCGCGTATGAACCCGATTCGAAGACGATCAATCAGACGTGGATGATCGGCGCGGGTTACGCGTTCTGACTTGCGTCATCGCGCAAAAACGACAACGCCGCACGGCCGAATGGCTCGCGCGGCGTTGAATTCCCCGGCTGACGCGGGATGGATGACGCTCAGGTCGCGCCTTCCACGTCCTCGAGACTGAACGTCTCCGTGTGGTCGTTGTACGAGAAGATTTCGGCGTAACGTCCCCAGTTGATCGCGGTCTCGAGCGTTTCCTGCGCCAGATCGTCCGACATTGAGTCTTCCAGCTCCTGCTCGAAACGCACGCGCGGCGCGCGTTGTCCACGACGCTCCTGAAGCACCGCACGAATCTTGGCGGCGAGCGGCACGTGACGCAGCAGATGCTCGGCGAACAGCACCTTGCGCTCCTGCGTGCTCACGTCCACGAAGCGCTTGCCTGCGGCGGTGAGCAGAATGTCGCCCTCCTTGAGTTCCGCGAAGCCCAACTGGTCGAGAATTTCGGCTACCGGGAAGAGGTCGTCGACCTCCAGCAGCAGCGTTTGCGCGATGTCCGGCAAGTCGGCGCGTCCGTTGTACGGCGGCACCGCCAGCGCTTCGAGCAGACCGGCCATCAGGTTGGTCGACACTTCGTGCAGCGGGCTGGAGAGCTCCAGCGGCATCTTCTGCGTAGTGTGCGCGTTTCGGCGCGAGGTCATCAGCGCGTAAATGTCGTCCACCATCTTGCGGAACGCCGGGTCGAGACGGTTGCGACGGTGCGCGAACGGCACCTTGATCTCGGCGACCACGCGGCCCGGATTCGACGACAGCACCAGAATCCGGTCGCACATGAACACGGCTTCTTCGATGTTGTGCGTGACGATCAGGATCGACTTGATCGGCAACTGGCGCTGGCTCCACAGATCGAGCAGGTCGGTACGCAGGGTCTCGGCCGTGAGCACGTCGAGCGCGGAGAACGGCTCGTCCATGAGCAGCAGCGTGGGATTGACCACGAGCGCACGGGCGAAGCCCACGCGCTGACGCATGCCGCCCGAGAGCTCGCGCGGGTAAGCGTTCTCGAAGCCGTCCAGACCGATCAGGTCGATGGCCGCGAGCGCGCGGCGGCGGCGCTCCTTGGGCTCCACGCCGAGCGCTTCGAGCCCGGCTTCCACGTTCTGCATCACGGTCAGCCACGGGAACAGCGCGAAGGTCTGGAACACCATCGCCACGCCTTCGGGCGGGCCTTCGAGCGGCTCGCCAAGGTAGCGGATGTCACCCGAGCTGGGCTGGATCAGACCGGCGATGATGCGCAGCAGCGTCGACTTGCCCGAGCCGGAGCGGCCCAGCAGCCCGACGATCTCGCCTTCGTGCAGTTGCAGGTTCACGCCATCGAGCACCTGACGCTCGTCGCTGCCCTTGCGGAAACCGCGGCTGACGTTGGCAAGCGAGAAGATCTCTTTTCCGGCGATCGTTTGGGTATCGTTCGGCATCACGGTCCCTTCAATTCAGACGAAGCTTGTTTTCAGCAATGGCGTACATCGGGCGCCACAGCAAACGGTTGAACAGTACGACGAACAGCGCCATGACCGCGATGCCGAGCAGAATGCGCGGGTAATCGCCGGCGGCGGTCGTCTGCGCAATGTAGGCGCCCAGGCCGTGAGCGGCGACCTTGTCGTCGCCCCATTGCACGTATTCCGAGACGATCGAGGCGTTCCATGCGCCGCCCGACGCCGTGATCGCCCCCGTCACGTAATAGGGGAAGATGCCCGGCAGCATGACCTGACGCCACCATTGCCAGCCGCGAATGCGGAAGTTGGTCGCGGCTTCCTTGAAGTCGTTCGGGAAGGCGGTGGCGCCGGCGATCACGTTAAACAGGATGTACCACTGCGTGCCCAGCACAATCAGCGGCGAGAGCCAGATATCCGCGTTCAGACGGAAGTGCACGATCATCACCACGAAGATCGGGAACAGCAGGTTCGCCGGGAACGCCGCGAGGAACTGGGCGAGCGGCTGAATACGTTCGGCAAGTTTCGGACGCAACCCGATCAGCACGCCCAGCGGCACCCAGATGACCGACGCAATGGCGATGAGCACGATCACGCGAACCAGCGTGATCAGGCCGAGGCCGAACACGCGCAGGATCTCGGGTCCGCCCACTTCGGCCAGTACGAACGTGCAGATCTTCCAGGCGGCGGACACGCCCAGCACCACGAGCAGCGCGGCCCACAGCCAGTCGATCACCCGCGAGAGCGGGGACTTCGACTCGGAGTGGATCGCCGCGGGCAGCGAGATCGGCATGCGCATGAGGGCAATCGTGCGCAGCAGCTTGCCCAGCGGACGCAGCAGAAGCTGAATGGCGCGGGTGCGCTGGATCACGTTGAGCACCCACGATTCGGGCGCAGCCTGCGAGACGGTGTCTTCCAGACGGAATTTGTCCGACCACGCGACCATCGGCCGGAACAGGAACTGGTCGTAAATGACGATGACGACGACCATCGCCAGAATCACCCAGCCCACGGCGCCCAGATCGCGCTGGAGGATGGCGGTGGCGAGGTAAGCCCCGATGCCCGGCAGCGTGACGGTCTTGTCCCCCACGGTGATCGCCTCGGAGGCCACCACGAAGAACCAGCCGCCCGACATGCTCATCATCATGTTCCAGATGAGGCCCGGCATCGAGTAGGGCACGTCGAGCTTCCAGAAGCGCTGCCACGGCGAGAGGCGCAGATTGACCGCGACCTCGGCCAGATCGCGCGGCTGGGTGCGCATCGACTGGTAGAACGAAAACGTCATGTTCCACGCCTGGCTCGTGAAGATCGCGAAGATGGCGGCGCACTCGGCGCCCAGCACGCGTCCCGGGAACAGGGCGAGGAAGAAGGTGACGGTAAACGAGATATAGCCAAGCACCGGCACCGACTGGAGGATGTCGAGCATCGGCACGAGCAGCTTCTCGGCCCGACGGCTCTTGGCCGCGAGCGTGCCGTAGACCAGCGTGAAGATCAGCGAGGCGACCATCGCCGCGAGCATGCGCAGCGTGGTGCGCAGGGCATATTCGGGCAGGTTCGCCGGGTCGAGCGAGATGACTTCAGTGTGCAGATCGGCCAACGGGGCCCAGGTCTGACGAATGCCCGAGGAGCTGACCATCAGGAAACCGATGATGATCGGAAACGCAATGAAATCCCAGCGATTGGGCAGCAGGCGTCGCGCAGTGGCGGGGATGAACGGACGGGCAACGCGCGTCATCAAGACCTCGTTTGGATGAGGGTTCGGACGGATAACAGGGCTGAAGTGTCGGCATGCGGCACGGCAGCGACGGTGCGCGTGTGCATGGACGGCAGCGGATGCTACCAGATTGACCTGCAAAATGATGTTAAAGCGCGTGTCATAGATTGGCAAACCGGAGCGTTCGATAAGCGAGTGTGGTTTTTCTGCTGCACTGCGGCAGTGCGTCGTTTTATTGGGCGATACAAAGGTGAGGCCATGTCCGCGCCTGCATGAAGAGACAACGCGATCGTGCCTCGTGCGGATGACAAATCGACGGTCGGCAGCGCAGAGAACGATACGTCGATGGTGTGAACTTTACGGGCGTTGCCAAGACCAATTCCCGCGGCTTGCTTCGCGCCGTGCGGTCGTGTAGTGTGCACCGCTTGCTCGGGCCACGGCGCCTGTCGCTGCGGGCGGTTCATGCCCCCAGTGTTCGTGTTGCTTGCCGGCCCGTCTCCCTCCATTCCAAGACAAGCAAGGATGCGCCGCATGACGACGCCATTAGACGCGCGTTGCGAGCGTGCACGACAACTCAGTGCCGCCGGTCGGCTCGACGAGGCGATCGCCGAGTTGCGTCAAGTTCTCAAGCAATCCCCCGAATTTCTGCCCGCGCTCGAAGGGCTCGCTTATGTCTCGCTGCGTACCCACGCGTTCGAGTCGGCGGCCGACGCCTTCGATCGTTTGCTCGCCCTCGTGCCCAAGCCCGGCGCGCAGGCGAGCTTCGATGCCGCCATGGCCAGCCTGCAAGCGGGCCGCCCGATGCGTGCCGACGCGCTGTTCGAGGCGACGGTACAGCAATCGCCGGACGTCCTCGGCACGTTGCATACCATCGGTCTGACGTGGGCGCAGGCGGGCGATAACGCCCGTGCGCTCGCGTGGTTCGAGCGTACGGCGGCCAAGGCCCCGGCGCTGTGGCAGGCGCATTTCAACCGCGGGCGTGCCCTCGGCGCGCTCGGCCGCTTCGACGAAGAGATCGACGCTTACCGGCTCGCCAACGCCATCGCGCCCGCGCAACCCGACCCGCTCGTGAACCTTGGCGTGGCGCTGCGCGAGCGGCACGCGTTCACCGATGCCCTGCAATGCCTGCGCGAAGCCGTGAAGCTCTCGCCGGACCATGCGGGCGCGCGCACCAACCGGGCGCAGACCAATTTGCTGCTGGGCGACTTCGAGCACGGTTGGCACGACTATGAGTGGCGCTGGCAGGACGGCGGTCAGCAACGGCGCTTCCACGACCGGCTCTGGGACGGCAAGGCGCCGCTCGCGGGCAAGACGGTGTTCGTCTATAGCGAACAGGGCTTTGGCGATACGTTGCAGTTCGTGCGTTTCGTGCCGCGTCTGGTCGAGATGGGCGCGAATGTCGTACTGTCGGTGCAGGCCCCGCTCGTCACGTTGCTGGGCGGATTTGCGCGCGGCGTGACGGTGCTCGGCGAGCATATGCCGGTGCCGTCGTTCGACTGGCAACTGCCGCTGCTCAGCCTGCCGCATCTGCTGAAGATCGGGGGCAATGTGGCCGTCCATTCGCCGTATCTGCGCTCCAGCGCCGGGCGGGAGATGATCTGGCGTTCGATGCTGGGCGCGAAGCCGCAAGGGGCGTTGCGTGTGGGCTTCGTGTGGCGCACGCGTCCGTTCCCGCCGCACCGCGATGTGGCGCTCAAGCATTGGGCGCCGCTGTTCGCGACGAACGCACAGTTCTATTCGTTGCAGGTCGACGCGACCGACGACGAGCGCGCGGAACTGGCCCGCTATCGGGCCGCGCATGGCAACGTGCATGACATTGGCGCGAAGCTCAGCGATTTCGCCGAGACGGCGGCCGTCATTGCGCAGATGGATCTGGTGATTGCCGCCGATACGGCGGTGGTGCATCTGGCCGGGGCGCTGGGCAAGCCGGTCTGGGTGCTGCTGGGCTACACGCCCGACTGGCGCTGGCAGTTGACGCGCCGCGACAGCCCCTGGTATCCGTCGGTGTCGCTTTATCGTCAGCCGCAACGGGGCGATTGGGACGCCGTCATGACGCAGGCCGGGGCCGATCTCGACGCTATCGGGCAGCGCGAAACCAACGAAGCGCTCGAAGCCGGCAACGCCGGTAGGGTGGGTATGGCGCGCGCGCAGTAGTCGTCGGCGTCAAGGTCAGCGCCAACGTCAACATCGGGCATGACGTACGACGCCGTTCTGTAGAGCGCGGCGTCGATCACCTCGGTTTGCCTCAACCGGCATCGTACGGTTCGTCGTCGTCGCGCAAACGCGTGTAGATGTTCCAGCTCGCGATGAACAGCGCGGCGATGAGGGGGCCGATCACGAAGCCGGTCAGGCCGAACAGCGACATACCGCCGAGGGTGGAGATCAGCACCACCCAGTCGGGCAGTTTGGTGTCCTTGCCTACGAGAATCGGGCGCAGCACGTTGTCGACCAGACTCACGATGGTGCCGCAGAAGGCGAATAGCACCACGCCTCGCCAGATTTCCCCGGAAAGTAGCAGCCACGTGCCCACCGGCACCCACACCACGGCCGCGCCGACGGCCGGCAGCAGCGACAGGAACGCCATCACCACGGCCGCGAGCACGTAGCCCTGAATCCCCAGCACGGCGAAGATGAAGCCGCCGAGCACGCCCTGCGCCACCGCCACGGCGATGTTGCCTTTGACCGTGGCGCGCACGACCGTGGTGAATTGCAGGATCAGTTGGCTCTTGTGACGTTCGTCGAGCGGCAGGGCGCGGCGCACGATGGTGCCGAGCACGGTGCCGTCGCGCAGCAGGAAGAACAGCAGATAGAGCATCACGCCGAAGCTCACCAGCAGTTGCGCCGTGTTCTGGCCGATGCTCACCAGATAAACCGCCACCAGACGCCCGATCTGCGCGGCGCCGTCGCCGAGCTTTTGCTGGATGGCGTTGACGTCCTGCACCCCGGCCAGATCCATCACCCGGTGAACGCTTGCGGGCAGCCGGTCGAGCAGTTGCTGGAAGGCGATGGTGAGCTGCGGCAAGTCGGTGCGAAAGCGCACGAGTCCCGTGCTGATTTCCTGCGTCAGCATGCCCACCACCAGGGTGAGCGGCAAGATCACGATGAGCAGAATCAGCGTCAGTGTGGTGAGGGCGGCGAGATTTCGCCGTCCCCGCATGCGGGCGAGCACGCGACGCTGCACAGGCTGGAACAGCACGGCCAGGATCGTCCCCCAGAACAGGGCGCCGAACAGCGGCAACAGAATCCACCCGAATACGACCGTCACCACGAACAGCATGAGATGGAAGAACTTGCGCTGGTCGCTACGACTCGGCATGAGGTTTCCTCGCGAATGACGACGGCGCGGGCGGCGCGTCCCCCGTTCTTATAACAGAATCGGACGTCGCATCGGTTGCGATGTCCCTGACGTTCTTGACGTTGCCCACGCTCTCCATGATGCGCGCGACGAGTGGGTGGCCCTCGCCGCGTCGCGAGCGAATGGCGTGGATGTCTTCGTGGACGTCGTTCGGCCGCCCAAGCCAGCGCAGACCGCGCAGCAGCGAGACGTCGCCCGCCCCGGCTTCGCTCAGCGCAAACACACCCATGCCGCGCGTGGCGAACACCGCCATCAATGCGCTGTCCTCGAACTCGCCCACGACATTCGGGCGAATGCCCTGCGCCTCGAACCACTGATCGAGCCGGGCGCGCAGGGCCGAGTGGCCGGTCGGCAGCAGCACGGGCAGTTCGGTCAGGCATTGGGGGAAGGCGTCGCGCGAGACGTTGCGCACGAGCGATGCCGGCCCGTACCAGTCGACCGGCGACTCGACCAGACACTCGCTCGTCAGGCGCAAGGTCGGGTTATAGGGCGCGGGCTGGCTGGCGAGCACCAGGTCGAGCTTGTGCAGGGCGAGTTCGGCGAGCAGTTGCTCGTGCTCGCCTTCATGGCAAACGAGCCGCAACGACGGCGTGTCGAGCACCGGGGCGAGAATGGCATGCGCCGCCAGCTTGGAGATGCCGTCGGCAAGCCCGACAGCCAGCCGCGCGACGCGCCCGCTCGCCGCCTCACGGACTTCGTCGGGAATTGACTGCCCCAGGCGGAAGATTTCCTCCGCGCGACGAAAGGCCGCTTGTCCCGGTTCGGTCATGGTGACGCCGCGCCCGGCCGGTTTGAGCAACTGGTGCCCCAGCGACTTCTCCAGCTCGCGTACCTGAGCACTGATCGTCTGCACGGCCACATCGAGCCGCTGCGCGGCGCGCGCAAAGCCGCCTTCCTTGACGACCACCCAAAAATAGTAAAGATGACGGTAGTTCAACATGTTGGCGTAACTTCGGAAAAACCGAACTGAAGTGAAGTATATAGCTGGTTTTTGCGAATCATAAGTTCGACGATGATGCAGTCCTGAGCCCGCACCTCCGTTGTGTGCGGGATAACGAAATGGGGTGTCCGCCGTTCAAGGGCGGCGAACATCGCGATAACGCTACGGAAACTCTGGCGCACAAATGGACTATCTACTTGCTTTGGCGGTTGACCCGGCGGTGTGGGCGGCGCTCGTCACGCTGGTGGTCATGGAGGTCGTGCTTGGCATCGACAACCTGATCTTCATCTCGATCCTGACCAATAAATTGCCGTTGTCGATGCGCGCGCGCACGCAGCGCATGGGGATTGCGTTGGCATTGGTCATGCGTTTGGCGTTGCTCGGGACGGTCGCGTGGATCGCCAAGCTCACGACCCCGCTGTTCGAAGGGTTCGGCCACGGCTTTTCGTGGCGCGACCTGATCCTGATCGCCGGTGGACTCTTCCTCGTGTGGAAGGCGACGAAGGAGATGCATCACCATGTGGCGTCGGGCACGGACGACGAGCCGCATGGCGATGACGTTTCGGGATCGGGCACGCTCGCGACGATCACGGCGCGCGCGGCTGTCATGCAGATCCTGGTGCTCGATCTGGTGTTCTCCATCGACAGCATCGTCACGGCGGTGGGCATGACCGAACACATCCCCATCATGTTCGTTGCCGTGATTGCGGCGGTGACAGCGATGTTGTTCATGGCAGGGCCGCTCTCGCGCTTCATTGCGGCCAATCCGACGGTGGTCATGCTGGCGCTGGGCTTCCTGCTCGTGATCGGTATGACGCTGATTGCGGAAGGCTTCGGGTCGCATATCCCGAAGGGCTACATCTACGCAGCCATGGCATTCTCGGCGTTCGTCGAGGGGTTGAATATGCTCACGAGACGTGCGAAGGCGCGGCGTCAGGCAGAGAAGGCGCGCGTGCTGCACTGATCGGCGGCGTTGATGCGGGTGATGTGAGAGAAGCGGTGCCGGTGAACATCGGCGCCGCTTTTTTGTTTATCGCGGAATTTCCCGCAGAAGCTCTCATCGGCGTCTTTCTATCAAGGCTTACCTTGATGGGTGCACGCTGCATGTGTCTATGTGTCTTCAGGCACTTGAGTGTCTATTCGCGAGTCATTGAGCGCCATACGGAAGCTCTGAGGAAATATTCTAATAGGAGTCCGATTTTTCTTCCTGGATTGCCTAACCTTTATGACGGTGGACTTGCCCCTGTATCAACGCAGACCTCCCCGAACTTGAGTCGATGAGACAGTCCGTTGCCGGAACTTGCGTGGGGAGCGATATTTCAGCTCACTGTCAGGGCGTCGCCGTTTTTCCACACGGAAAATTGTCGGTTCGTCGAGTTCCATTTAATTAATTTTCATATTAATTATTTGTGAATGAATCGATGGTTGAGTCTGTCATTGATCAACGGGATCCATTCCGAGATGCTGTTTGAAGCAGGCGGCTGGTGCGCGATACGCCACATTTTGTCGATATTTCAGATTTCTTACTTCATCAATGGAGTCGTACCATGCAACTCATATTCGATACGCCACGCATTGAGGATAATGCCTGGTACCCGAGCGCAGAACTGACGGGTTTCAAGAGCGCGTCGGGCGGTGGTGTTGAAATTCAAAATGCGCTGGTGATTTCGTTTACTGCGCCCGGAAAGCCGACCAAAGGCGATGTCAACGTCGAGTCCACGCCCTGGAGAGCGTTTGACGTAACGATCGAGGAGGACGAAGTAGGTCGCGGCATTTTCGACATCAAACTCACGCTTTCCCTCGCCGACGGTGAGCCCATCAATACGAGTGCAATCACCAAGGTGCGTATTGGGGTGAACAAGTCGTCTGAAGAGGCGCCAGCGTGGTCGACCTTTGTGGGCACATTCGCTGCCGCTGTGGATGAGGACCCGCGGGTGATCGGTAAGCTGGTCATCGACTGTGCCTCGGCGCCGCGGGGTTTTGAAAATGCGCAGCCGGAAGTTCGCCTCACGCGAGGCGAGAAGAGCGAGCGCCTCCAACCGTCGTTCGGTCAGCAATCGTCGTTTGACGTGAAGGCCGGCACGTATCGCGTCAGTGCTGCGGAACTGCGCAATGCGGAGGGTACCTTGCGTGCCTCCGTTGCCCTGCAACCCGACGAAGTCGCTATCAGACGTGGCGAATCTACTGACCTGTCGGTCAGATTTGGGGACGTCGTGCGCAGCACGACGGTCGATGTGTCACTCGACTTTGCCGACATCCCGGAATTGCGTGACGAAGACATTCAACTGAGCTACCTGGAAGGCAGCACGGAAAAGCACCGTTTTGTGTTGCGCTCCGGTCAGACTCGCCGGCTGGAGATGTTGCCACTCTCGGGTTCGTTCACCTTGCGTGCGACCGATGTTCGATTGAACAACATCCATTACCGGTTCGACGACTACGTGAATACACTGGACGGACAGTATCATTCGGTGAAATTCACGCGCGATCAGGTTCGTCAGATGGATGATTCGCGTCCCGATGCAGCCAGATTCACCATCGATGTGAGCGCTGTGACACCGGTGGCCCAATGCTTTACGCTTCGCCTGGTCGATCACTCAAATCCGCCCCGACAATACCGGTTCGACGATATCCGTGTGGATAACTACAGCGCGGGACCGGCGGTGCTTGTGGCGCCAGGGGCTTACGACGTTGTTGTCGAGTCGTTTATTTTCAATAGCGTTGTTCACTACATTGACGTCCTGCCGAATCCATTGACGGTCGTGGGCAACGTGCCGGCACGCGTGGAGGCCTCCGTTGTCGCTGGCGCTAATCTGCATGTGCCGGGCTTCCCAAACTTCCTCAGCTTCGGTGGGTGCGCAAACATGTCGCCAAGCAATGTGGACGACTTTGTTGCGGCCCGGGTTTCGTCGCTGTTCAAATATTCGGGTGACGACGGCATGGGCGACGCGGGTCACTATTTACCGCCAGAGAAGGAGCCGACACCGAAGATTATTCAAATGGCGCGCGACGTGTCTGCGAAGCAGAATGATGCGCTTCCGGTGCTGCCGGTGATGATCTCGTATACGTGCAATCTGTCATTGGGTAACGTCGAGGTCATCATCAAGGACCCGGAGCGCCACAAGTTCAGCTTTGCCAACTATATTCAGGCATTACAAATGGCTCAGGCGACTCAGGATCCGGAGCATCCCGTGCCAGCGGGTTTTATCGTGAACCCGGATTATCTTGGCGAATGCCAGAAATATGGCTTTGGGCCTACCTACGCGATTCCCGTTCGGCAACCGCTTGCTTCGGCACTTGAATATCACGGTGTCGCCTTTGAGATCCCCAGCGATATCACAGATACGCTCAAAGGTTACATCAAGGCGGTGAACTGGCTTACTCGCGTCATCGCGCCGAGCGTGGTACTTGGCTGGCAGGTTAACCTCTGGGGCGTGGCGGGGTCGCAGTGGATATACAGGGACTTTGAGTACGCGGAAGTGTTTGACCCCGTTGATGGCCAGATGAAGAAAATGACGATTACGCCGGAGCGCGCCGGGGAATTGATGGCGCAGTATGCCTTGCTCGTCGGGGTGTTCGACGACATTGCGTTCACGCGGCGCGATGGAACGAGAGCCGTTGCCAAGGGTGCGGACTTCATGGCGGTCGACCGCTACGAAGCCGACGACTTCACGATTCGTTCGTACGCGAACGGCTATTGTTATTCGCCATATGAGTGGGAGCGGACCTTCGATTTCTGCGCGGTCCTCAGTCGTCATCTGCGCAAACCGGTGATGCCGTGGCAAATCCCGGCCAGCCATTTGGCCACGACGGCTGATCAGGTGGATGAGCCGCCGCGCGTGAGCGCTTCGGGCAATATTTGTGCCCAGCGTATTCGGGCACGGATCAACGGTCGCCGATATTCGAATGCCGAGCGCTCGGGGGGGCTCGGTTTCGACGAGCAACATTGGGGCAGTGGCGGCAGCTACCTGCTTGGACATCCGGAAATAGGCTCTGCTGTTGATGCGATTCATCCGCATCTGCTGAGTGTCGAGTTCAATCCCGTCTACGAGCCAACGATGGGTTCGAACGCGCGCGAACTATTCTCCCGCCACGCATGGAACTTGTCGGCACCGAAGTATCTCGACTTCCCGCGACGTGGCATTTTTTCGGTGCTGTTGGGCGGAGGCGCGACGACGGGCGTGGTCAGTGCCGTCGGGGATCCGAGCAACTGGGTTCGCACACGCCTTGCTGCGTATCGTGAGAATCCCGTGACTTTCGAGCAGGGCAAACGCCAGCCGACCGGTGTTGCTGCGCAGGCCCACGAGAATGGCTGGCGGCCCAAACCGGTCAAGGTCGGACATCGGGCCACGGTGCTGCCACACGGCAGTCGGGATGTACCCGTCGCACCGGATTTGCCGGCTGTGCAAGTGCCGCAGGCGCATCGTGCCGAGGGATTTTCCCGGCGGGCAAAACCGAACGGGCCGGCCATTGACCCCCTGAACCCTTGATCGGCAAAAAGGAAGCGGCGCCGGGTGTGAGCTGACCCCGTAACGTTGGACGATTAAGCTAAACAGCCCAGGGCTGAGTTCTGTACGGCACAGGACTCGGCCCTTTTTGCTTGCGCTTGATCCGAACAGTCTTGTGCGCTGCTCCAGACTGTCGAAGCGGGTAGACGAAAGCACTCAGACTTTAACGTTCCGAAAAAAGCTTTTCATCGACGAGGAGCGATGAGTTCGGTTTTTTCGAAGCTGGATGAATGTAAATGCAGGTTTTTTCGTTGCGTCGTGCCCGATACATTGAAGACGTTGTCTTTTACGTGACGGAGCGAAACGATGAAATGTCCTGTGTGCGGTACCCCGGATTTGCTGATGACGGAGCGTCAGGGAGTGGAGATCGATTACTGTCCGAAGTGCCGGGGCGTGTGGCTCGATCGTGGCGAGCTGGACAAGCTGATCGAGCGTACGGAGGGTGGGGCGAACGAGTCTGCACAGGCGATGCAATGGGTGCGAGGCGATGACGACTCGCGCGCGCGCCGTGATGACCGCGACGATTACGAGCATCGCAACAGACATGACGGCCACGATGACCGTCGACGTCATGACGAACGTCCGCGCAAGAAAAAATCGCTATTCGAAATGTTCGATTTCGATTGATCCGGACGCGGGCGTCTTCTCTTCTCTAGGAGAGATGCGCGTTGACCAAGGGGGCGAGCGCTGCTGCGTGCGCGAATGCCAGATCGTGATGGCCATCGGCGACCACGTGCAACGTGGCGTTCGGTAGCGCGGCCAGCAGCTTTGCCCCGACGGCGACCGGGCTGTACGGGTCGGCATCTCCCCAGAGCGGCAGTGTTGGCTGCGTCACTTTGGAAATCTCGGCTTCGAGATTCGAGTGATGCGAGGCGAACCAGTCCGGCACGTTCGGATAGGCTTTCAGGAAATCGTCGCGCCACTCGGCCGCCCCCAGGCTGACCATGTCCAGCCCGCCGGAGGTCACTGACAACACCAGATGGGTGACGAGATCCGGCTTTGCCAGCGCGGCGCGGATCGCGATGATCCCGCCCATCGATTGCGCAAGGATCTCGGTCGGCTGGTCAATGCGATTCACGACGTGCTGAACGAGCGCCTCGAAATCGGGGAGGTCAAACGAGGGCGGGACGTTCCCGAAGCCGGGATACCCCACGACCGATTTTGTTGCGTCGCCGGTGATGAGGCCGGCCAGCGGCTCCCAGAATGCGAGACTGCCGGACGCACCGGGCAGGAAGAGGCGTTGCGACGGGCGATTCATCGGGCACCAAAGCGTCGGGACATAAAAAAACGGCTTCCATTGCTGGAAGCCGTTCTCAAATATGGTGGCGAATCAGGGACTCGAACCCCGGACCTGCGGATTATGATTCTCCAGAAAATTTCACAGATATCAGATGCTTACGTGAAATTCCGTTCCGTAATCGAGACCGGATTGCGGTCCGCAAACGCTTGTCCCGTTTGGGTGCTTAGGGCTTTGCGGAACGAAAGCCAGGGTATCAGCAAGGTTTGCCAAGCAGCACTTCGGCGGGGATACGTAGCCCGTAATGTAGCCGCCGAATCATGTTCAAGCTCAAGCCGCGTGTCCCGTTAAGCACTTCGTATACGCGGTTCGCGCCGCCGATATAAGCCCCCATGTCCTGCACAGACAGTTCACCTTGCTCCATGCGGAATTTGATCGCCTCAACCGGATCAGGGAGTTCCATGGGGAAGTGCTTGGCCTCGTAGTTCTCGACCAGCGCCGACAGAATTTCAAGGCGGTCGCCGTCCGGTGTGTCTGGCGCGGGGTCGGCGTCAACCAGCGCCGCAATCGTCTTTAGTGCGATGGCGTAGTCCTGCTCAGTGTGAATCGGTCGAATATCCATCTCGTTACTCCAGTTCTACCGTTGCGGCGTCGATTTTGTCGTACTCGGCGTGAGTGTCGACAAACTTGATGTAAACCACCCCCAGCCGGTACGCGATCGCAACGATCAGCCGATAGGCGTTTCCCTTGATGTTAAACACCACCCGGTTGTGTCCCACGAAGCTGGCCGAAGCATAGCGATCTTTGATGTTCTGCGGCGACGCCCATTCGGCAGTGCGAGCTTCTTCATGCCATGCCAGCAGGGCTTGTTTGGCTGCCGGGTGCTTCTCGCAGAAGGTGGTCAGGTTTTTCTTCGCAACGATACGCATGAGCGAATCATAGTCCCATTATGGGACTTTTGCAAGCCTGCCGAAGGTCGGGGGCGTGAGCGGTCAATTCACCACTGTTATCGGCAATCGTGAAATTGCGTATCTCCCGATATCTGGAAAGAGTTCTGGTCTATCGAAACTCGGCGTAGACGTCGCGAAATCGCGGAAAAACGCGGAAGTTACTGAAACGCGAGTGCCGTGGGCGCTGACATGATGAATTCGGCCCCCAGTGAACGACTTCGAAACGGAGACGCAGTGAGAAAGACAGACGATAGCGGCACCGCGCCGCATAGTATTGGAACTACAGGAGAGGCGAACAGGCAAGGTGGCAAGAAGCACCCCGCATCGCTGCCGCCGTCATTCCCACGCACGGGCTATGTCATATGGTTTTACGCGCACGACCGGTACCTCGGTTATGCCTGGAATGAGGAGGAAGGGGACATCAGGCGAGCGCATGTGTCCGACCCTGAGCATGCGATTTACTTTCCGACGTTCGCGGAGGCGATGGTGGCGACGGAGTTCTTGTTTAGTCCGTACTACATTCTCCACTCGCCGAAGCCGGGGGAGAAGCCGCGATTGATTAGGTAATTTGATTCATGGCCCACCCGGCGCGGTGGGCCGTTCCATCGCGACATTGGCTGAGGAGTATCGCCTGTGCTTTTCGAGCTATTTATGATGACGAAACTGCTTGGGATCGTAGTAGGTCTTCGCGCGGTCCAAGCGTCCTGGCGTTCGTCCTCGCCAGCGCCTCTTCCGCGAGAGCGTCCTGAGCAGACGAGCAATGAGTGAGCGTCTCTTGAATTGAATAACGGGCATAAGTGAGGAGAAAAAAAGAGACCAAGCTCGGCGTTAGCTAATTCCGTATTCACCCTCGCATTTCACTACACGGCCGCCGACTGCCTTTCTGCGTACTCCTTTTCGCCAAGCAATTGCTTCCGAACGTCGATTTCAGACGGATAGCGTCTGACGTCGAACCGCACGAGACGCACGTCGATAGCTTTCATCACGGCGTTCTTCTTCTCGTCGCGAGTTTTCTGTCGTTGTCGGTCATGCGATGGATCGTCTAGCTCGACCGCCGCGACAACAGAAAAATCACGGCGACATATCACGTAGTCCAGCGAGAGCTGTGCCACTCGATTGAAATGCAGATGGCTCTTACCTCGCTTCGTTCTTACGATCCTCTTGAAGTCCACCTGAGCCAAGATCACGTAGCCAGGCAAGCTGTTTTCGAGGAGCCGAAAAAATGCTTGTTCGGTAGTGGTTAGCGGCTTTACTGCGTAGTACGCAGATGCATCAATTGCGCGACCAGTGCCACGGACTTTGCGTTCAGCGTGGATCGACAGTGTCGCGGCAACGATGGCTAGAAAAAATAGAGCGAGCGTCCCCCAGACCATATGAATGTCTCCATCATTAAAACTGAAGTGGGGGGAACTTTTGTAAAACTGGATAACGACGGGACACCGTCGCAGAATCTTTGCGCGTTTGATCGCTGTTGGTGGGCAACAGAACTGCTATACCCTCTTCTTGAAGGGAATGATTTCGGCGGTACTCCTAATCTCCATCGGTTGTGCCGCTTCGCTTCCTGCCTGTGGGCTGTTTCGAGAGCGCAAGTCCCATCCTCCGTAATGCTGCTTGGTCTTCGCGAGAGCTATGCCTGTAGTTGTCTAGCAGGGCAAGCTCCTCGTTAGTTAGCGTCGATTGCACAGGGACAGCGCGCTTGCCTGTCAGCACGTACAAAACGTCAATGCCGGCTTCGGCTACCGCCGAAAAGTACGTCGAACTCGCACTTGCGCACGGCGCAATGCGCGCTCTGGCAATCGACAAGCGACGGTGAACGGGCCGTTGTTGGCACTGTCCCGCTGCCGGACGTCGCCAAAGACATTGCCAAAGGCGAGTACTTCGCGGAAATGGCGATGGCGCAATCGATGGATGGTGCCCTTGTTCCGCGCATTGTATCGCTGCATCCCTACGTAAGTAATACACGTCCCACGGCCACGCCTAAAGCGACAGCCGCGGTTGCCAGCACTGCGTAATTCCGTTTCGTTCTACGTCGCTCCTCGAAGAAGCGACAACCTGTAGTCAAATCCGGCCCCCCGCCAGATTCTTTGTACCGACACCGCGTAAAGGCCGTGCTCGGATTGGGGGTTGCGATGCTTCATCAACTGTCTCTCGACCTATTCGGCGGTTTCTGTCCCGCTCGAATCAAACACCGGCGCGCGCCGCGTCCTCGCCCAATTCCGCTCCGTCCGTGGCGTCAACTGCGCCTGAAGCTGCCCCTGCGTCGCCTCATCAAAGCTGGCAAGGGCTTCATCTGGACGCGCCCCTGACGGCATCCAATTTGTTTGCAAAACCATGCGCTCGCTTATCTCGCGAATCATGGATTACGACGGCCACCTGCTCCCGGCTTGCATCCGCGCCGCGTTGGGAAAATCGCGTACGTGCAAGTGAGTTCCACAACCGCATAGGTCCCGATATGACAGCCCCCGCGACCGAACTCTTTAATCGCACCGTGACCGCGACAGACGGAACCTGCATGTGCATTGCACGCGTCGGCGGCGTCAATGCAGCCGACACCGAACGCTTCGCCCGCATGGTCGAAGCTGCTGCGCTGCTCTACGAAACGGTGCAGGTGCTTGGGGGTGCGCTTGATCTTGCTTACGAGGCGCACGAACTGGCACAACCGGCTTGCTCCAAGTTCGCGTGGCAGATCCTGAAGAACATCAACCGTGGGGGCTAACGGTGGCGAATCAATCGATGCAGATGCTGACCTGCAAGCCCGTTCGCAACGCGATGACGACCACACCGATGGGACCGTCAGCTATGCCCACCTAAGAACGGCCAGCAATTCGCCATCGCACGCATTACCCAGGTCGCACCGAGTACCGCCGACACGCCGCTAGACGTCCCACAAATGGCGGGTTTCTGGACTTTGGCATTCACGATGGTTGTCGGGCTGTACGTCGTGAGTGCACATGTGGGTGCAGTTCTCGGCTTCATACGCCGGGGACAAGCCAGCGCGCCGGACGCATTCCGGCATCACTCGTAGGAGAAAACCATGAAGGAATCGCTTGAACGTCTGAAGGCAGTCGGTGCCCGTGCAGGTATTGCCACCGCAATGATTTTCGCGCCCTTTGCAGCACATGCGGAAGGTGGTGGCGGTAACGGCGCCGTCGATCTGAGCGCGATGACCAACGCCATTAGCTTCACTAACGTAGGTTTGGCCGTCGTGGCCGTCGTGGCCGTCGGGGCAAGCTTGGCGCTTGTTTACGTAGGCGTGAAAGGCGCAAAGATCGTACTCGGGTTCATTCGCGGTTGATGGGCGGTAAGTGAGGTAGGGAAGCGATCCGGACGCTTCCCGGTAACGAACTCCGAGCCGCTCGTCTTAGTCTGCGACGCAACGGCAATGCTGATCAACGCAAACACTACAGCGGCCATCGGCAGAAACCAGCTACCCGGACGGTAGAACCATCCGATTAAGCATGTCACGCAGCAAATGGCGGCCATCACCGCGAAGAACGCAATGCGAGCGTTATCTGCGATTGGAGAAAGATCAATCATTTCTGGAGAGGCTCCTATGCAGGTGGAATTTGCAAACCTTAGCCAATTGATATTGGCATTCGGTGTGTTGTGCTTGGCTGGCTCGATCGGCGGCGCAATGGTCGGAGCCCTGCTTGTCGACGTACTCAAGAGCTATTCCGACAAACAGAGAAAGCAACCTACAAGAGAAGACGTCAGCTAGTTTTCGATTCGATCTTCAGCTTATCGAATTAGCCCAATTTCTCGTGTGAAAAGGACACGTCATGCCATCTCAAGAACTCTGGAACCTGACGTTTTTTGCGTGGGGATTGGTGTGCGGGTGGGCGGTCGTTACGGGCTTGCGAGGGTAACGATGAAAAAGGCACTGCTCGTCGTCCTAATGCTCGCGTTGCTGTCGCAGCAAACCGCGAGTTCATTCGTTCCGCCAGCGGCCGGGAACTGGCTGTTCAATCGATCCATTGCCAGCATCATGCGAGAGGTCGCGAAACGACGTGGCATTTCCGCCGCAGATCCGAGAATCGCCGCCACGGAAGCGGCAATGTCCTCGCGACTAACGGCACTAAACGTTGCGTCGACGGGAGCGGCCGTTGGATTGACCATGCTGGGTGGGCCAGTTTGGCTTACGGTGTTGGCGGGCTTGGGCATCGTCGCCGGAGGAGCGGCTTTGTCTGCGTATTTGGGCAATCAGAGTATCGAAATCGATAGTAATGGCAATGGACGCGTATCTATCAAAATACCAAAGGAAAAGGTTCATCGTGAATTACCGGGGAAAGCGGCGCGGATTTTTAGGAAGAAGTATTCCTCGTCGCGGTATCCATAGGCTCGTCGCTTGATGACCTTAATGGTGTTGTTGATTCCCTCAACGATGCTGGTGTTTAGGGGATGCCGGCAGCGAGCCAGGATGCCGTGCCAGTAGCCTTGCAGACGTTGCGCAAACAATTTGAGTGCAGCGATGCCACTGTCGCTGGCTTGGGCTATCCACTGCTCCCAAGCCTTTTGTACCCAAGCCGGTTTTCGGTAGAACCATAGTCGCTTGAGTTCGTCACGCAGCAAATAGACGCAAAGCAACGGTTGATTAGCTTGCAGTAACTCACTCAGATGCACGGATTGTTCCTGCCGAAGATTCTTCCGATTGCGCAACAGCAGCCAGCGACTTGATTTGAGGACTTTGCGTGCAGGTCGATCATCCCGGAGCCGGTTAGCCTGATCGACTCGCACCCGGTCGATCACTTCGCGTCCGTATTTGGCAACGACGTGGAATAAGTCGTAGACGATTTCTGCTTGCGGGCAGTGTGCTTTGATTTCCAGCTCGTAGGCCGTTGTCATGTCAATCGCTACGGCCTCGATACGCCCGGCAACCCCTTCGGGGAGTTGCTCAAAGAAAGCCCGAGCGGTTTCACGCGAGCGGCCGTTTCCAATCCATAGCACCTGACGACTGAGCGGCTCGACGACTACTGTGGCATAGCGATGACCTTTGTGCAGAGCAAATTCATCCATCGCCAGATACCGGATCTGCGTCCAATCCGGCTCGACAATGCTCGCTTGTAGACGCGTCTTGTCGATGGATTTAACGGTATGCCAATCCAAACCATAGAACGCCGCGACGGCTTGCACATTGGTGGACTTGAGCAGAATTTCACAGGCTTTGGCGAAACGCTCTGTGACCCGTTGGTAGCGTCTAAGCCAGTCCAACTTCTCCAGCCTCGGGCCACCACAGTGTTCGCACCAGAGCCGACGACGCGGCACATGCAGTACCACTCGGTACTCGAACAGGGGAAGATCCCGAACCCGGCGCACCGTGGTCTCGTGAATCTGTGAGCAGCGCTTGCCGCACTGCTCGCAGAGCATTACACGGCTCGATGGCCTTAAATGCAGCGACAGCGTTCGGCTGTCCTGCGAAGGCCACTCCACCCGCTCGACTCGGTAGCCCGTCCAGCAACCCAGTGCCTCCAGCGCTTTTCGATCTAGCAATTTGTCCTCCGAACACCGTCTTTATCGATGCCAGATTATCAATTGCCACGAAAACCTCCACGGTTTTCCACGATGAACCAAAAAAAACGGCCCCCATTGCTGGGAGCCGCTTTAAATATGGTGGCGAATCAGGGACTCGAACCCCGGACCTGCGGATTATGATTCCGTCGCTCTAACCGACTGAGCTAATTCGCCGTAGAAGAAAGATTATAGGTAGGCCCCTATAGACTGTCAACAGGTATTTTGCGAAACCCTCAAAATAGTGGCGTCGGCGTCGCTCATGCCGGGGCGTGCGCTTTCCCGGACGACACCACAAATAACAACGCCGGGACCCGAAGGCCCCGGCGTTGTCGTTCCATCGAACTATTTCAACGTGTCCGGCAGGTCAGCCCGTCAGTCGTTGGCGTAGATGTCGACGTCCTTCGTCTCCTTGATGAAGAGCATGCCGATCACGAAGGTAATCAGGGCAATCACGATCGGGTACCAGAGGCCGGAGTAGATATCGCCCTTGGCTGCCACGATGGCGAAGGCCGTTGCCGGGAGGAAGCCCCCGAACCAGCCGTTACCGATGTGATACGGCAGCGACATCGACGTGTAGCGAATGCGCGTTGGGAACATTTCCACCAGCATCGCCGCAATCGGCCCGTACACCATCGTCACGAAGATCACGAGAATGGCCAGCAGGATCACGACCATCGGCTTGTTCATCTGCGCCGGGTCGGCCTTCGGCGGATAACCGTCTGCCTTGAGCGTGGCCGACATATCCGTCTCGAACGCCTTGGTCTTGTCCTTCGCGTCCGCCGCCTTGCCGTCCACCGACTGAATCACCTTGTCGCCAATCTTCACCGACGCCATGGTGCCCGCCGGCGCCGCTTCGTTGTGATAGTTCAGGCCGGCACGCGACAGGTAGCTCTTCGCGATATCGCACGAACTGGTGAACTTCGAGGTGCCCACCGGGTTGAACTGGAACGAGCACTCGTTCGGATCGGCGATGACCGTGATCGGCGAACGGGCCGTTGCCGCTTCGAGCGCCGGGTTGGCGTAGTGCGTGAGCGCCTTGAAGATCGGGAAGTACAGCAGCGCCGCGAGCAGACAGCCGGCCATGATGATCGGCTTGCGACCGATCTTGTCCGACAGTGCACCGAAGAAGACGAAGAATGGGCTGCCGATCAACAGGCCCAACGCGACCATGATGTTCGCGGTATTGCCGTCGACCTTGAGCACCTGTGTCATGAAGAACAGCGAGTAGAACTGGCCCGTGTACCACACGACTGCCTGACCCGCCGTGAGGCCGACCAGCGCCAGAATCACGATCTTCAGGTTCTTCCATTCGCCGAACGATTCCTTGAGCGGCGCCTTCGAACCCTTGCCCTCAGCCTTCATGCGCTGGAACGCCGGCGATTCGCTCAGTTGCATACGAATCCACAGCGAGATCAGCAGCAGAACGATCGACAGCACGAACGGAATGCGCCAGCCCCATTCGCCGAACGCCTCTTCACCCAGCACCATGCGGGTGCCGAGAATCACGAGCAGCGAGAGGAAGAGACCCAGCGTGGCGGTCGTCTGAATCCACGACGTGTAGAAGCCACGACGACCTTGCGGCGCGTGCTCGGCAACGTATGTGGCAGCACCGCCGTATTCGCCGCCGAGGGCCAGACCCTGCAGCAAACGCATGGCGATGAAGATCACCGGTGCGGCAATCCCCCAGGACGTATAGCCCGGCAGCAGACCGACGACCAGCGTGGACAGACCCATCAGTGTGATGGTGACGAGGAACGTGTACTTGCGACCGACCAGGTCGCCAATGCGGCCGAACACGATGGCGCCGAACGGACGCACCGCGAAGCCGGCAGCAAACGACAGCAGCGTGAAGATGAAGGCTGCCGTCGGATTGATCCCGGAGAAGAAGTGACGGCTGATGAAAGCGGCCAACGAACCGGCCAGGTAAAAGTCGTACCACTCGAACACCGTGCCCAGCGACGATGCAAAGATGACCTTTCTTTCTTCTTTGGTCATCGGCGCATGGGAGGTGGCTGTCGTTGCAGTAGCCATGCGGTTGTCTCCTGTAATGTAAGCACGCCCCTGGGACGTGCCCGGGTCGTTGCAACTGATTATTGGAGGGCAACCTTACCGTCGTCTGACGCCAAACTGACTCGAACCTTACGTTATTAGGGACTTACCCTCGTTTTTGGGCCGAAATGTGCCGCATTTTGCGTATTTCCCTTACGCATGAGGGTTTTCGATAGGCACCTCGGCGAGCGGTAACGTGACGCGAATGAGGGTGCCGGTTGCTTCGGGGTGCTGCGCGTCGACGTGATCGAGCACACTTACCTCGCCACGATGAATCTGCACGATCTCGCGCACGATGGCGAGCCCCAGGCCGCTGCCGTCGCTGTCGCTGCCGAGAATGCGGTAGAAGCGCTCGAATACGCGCGGACGCTCCGACACGGGAATGCCCTGGCCGGTGTCCTCGACTTCGAGATGCACGAAGCCGTCGGAGGGTTCATGACGCAGGCGCACCGTAACCTTGCCGCCCGCCGGCGTATAACGGATCGCGTTATCGATCAGGTTGTTGAGCAACTCGCGCAGCATGACCGGCTGGCCGGACAGATGCACCGGGAAAGGCGGCTCCTCGAAGCCGAGATCGATTCGTTTGGCGAACGCGGCCTGGAACCAGTCCTGCATGGCGCTGCGCGCGAGCAGGCTGAGATTGAGCGGCGTGAAAGCGGCGGCGTCGTTCGCGCTGTTCTCGGCGCGCGCCAGCGCCAGCAACTGATTGACGAGGCGCGCCGCCTGCTCGGAGCTCACCGCGATTTGCGAGAGCGAGCGGCGCAATTCGTCGGGAGACGTTTGACGCAAGGCGAGCTCGGCCTGCATACGCAATCCGGCGAGCGGCGTCTTGAGCTGGTGGGCAGCGTCTGCAATAAAGCGTTGCTGGAGTTTCATGTTCTGCTCCAGACGTCCGAGCAGATCGTTCAACGAATTGACGAGCGGGGCGATCTCCGGCGGCGCCTGACGCGCTTCGAGGGGCGACAGATCGTCGGGGCGCCGGGCGCGAATGTGTTCCTGCAATGCATGCAGCGGTGCGAGGCCGCGCGACAGGCCGAACCATACGAGCACGATGGCCAGCGGCAGGATCACGAACTGCGGCAGGATCACGCCCTTGATGATTTCGTTGGCCAGTTGGCTGCGTTTGTCGAGCGTCTCCGCGACCTGGACGAGGGCCATGCTGCCGGGCGGCGTCATGCGTGGCAGGTCGACGTAGGTGAACGCTACGCGAATGTCGTTGCCGTTGACGGTTTCGTCGCGAAACTGCACGACCCCTGGCTGCGGCCGGTCGTCTTCATGCGGCAGTGGCAGTTCTGCGGTGCCACCCACGAGCTCGCCCTTCGCGCCGAGCACCTGATAGTAGATGTTGTCGGTCGCGTCGGCGCGCAGCAGATCGCGCGCGGGCATCGGCAGTGTGAGCGTGACTTGTCCGCGATCCGAATGCACTTGCTGGGCGAGGACGTACGTATTGGTTTCCAGCGCCCGGTCGAACGGACCGTTGGCGATCGATTTCGCGACGAGATACGTCACGGCGATACTCATCGGCCAGAGGAGCAGCAACGGCGCGAGCATCCAATCGAGAATCTCGCCGAAGAGCGAGCGCGGCGGCGGCTCCGCTTCGTGTTCCAGCGGTGCACCGAAGCCGGGCCGTACAAAGGGATCGGCGAAAGGATCGAACGGGTCGCTGGGGTCGGACGGTTCGGACGGGCCGGTGGACCGGGGCGAAGCGTCCGGATCCGAAGGCGTGGCGCGATGGGGGTGACGAAAGCTCAGACGCATCGGGCGAGAGGTCCAAAGAGGCTGGGACGGCCGGGTGTCGGCGGTGGGCGCGGTTGCGTTGCGCCTCGCGTGCGTCGTCCCGCGCCGCTTGGCGAGACAGCGTCACGCTGCGTCGGCTGCATCAGGCCGCGTTGGCAGGCGTCGCAGCCGGCTTCTCCAGACAATACCCCAGCCCGCGGATCGTGGCGATGCGTACGCCACTCGGCTCGATTTTCTTGCGCAGCCGGTGCATGTACACCTCGATGGCGTTGTTGCTGACTTCTTCGCCCCAACCACACAGATGATCGACGAGTTGCTCCTTGGAGACGAGCCGGCCGGTGCGCAGCAACAGCACTTCGAGCAGTTCGAGCTCGCGGGCGGACAGGTCGAGCATCTGCTCATTGATATAGGCGGTGCGTCCGACCTGATCAAAGCTGAGCGGGCCGTGACGGATGACCGTGGAGCCGCCGCCCGCGCCGCGCCGGGTCAGGGCGCGCACGCGCGCTTCGAGCTCGGCCAGCGCGAAAGGCTTGGCCATGTAATCGTCGGCGCCGAGGTCGAGGCCCTTCACGCGGGCGTCGACGCTGTCGGATGCCGTCAGAATCAGGACGGGCAGGTGGGAGTTGCGAGCGCGGAGCCGGCGCAGCACTTCATGACCGGGCAGGCGAGGCAGACCAAGGTCGAGAATCAGCAGGTCGAACGTTTGCGCGGAGAGGGCGGAATCGGCTTCGAGCCCTGTCTTGACGTGATCGACGGCGTAGCCCCCCTGGCGCAGCGAGCGGGTCAGGGCGTCGGCCAGAATGCTGTCATCCTCTGCGATGAGAATTCGCATGGGCGTGATAGGCTTGTGTAGGCACCGTTGCCTGACGGCAGCGGTGTGTCTCCTGTGATGTTGCGGCGCGTGGTTCGCGGCTTTTTTTGTCGTTTCGGCGCTTTCGGACAACAGGCACTTGCAAAGAGCACTGGTTTTTTATACAGTACCGGCAGTCACGCCTCACTCGAGCCGTCTCGCTCATCATATCAAAGGACGATTCATGGAAGAAAGCAAGAAAGGGTCTGCCAATCTGTCGGCCGAGAAAGGCAAGGCGCTCGCCGCCGCCCTCGCGCAGATCGAGAAGCAATTCGGCAAGGGCTCGATCATGCGTCTGGGCGACGGCGAGGTCGAAGCGGATATCCAGGTCGTCTCGACGGGCTCTCTGGGGCTGGACATCGCACTTGGCGTCGGCGGCCTGCCGCGCGGCCGTGTGATCGAAATCTACGGTCCGGAATCGTCGGGTAAGACCACGCTCACGCTGCAAGTCGTGGCGGAAATGCAGAAGATCGGCGGCACCTGCGCGTTCATCGACGCGGAACACGCGCTCGACGTCGGCTATGCCAACAAGCTGGGCGTCTCGGTGCCGGAACTGCTGATCTCGCAGCCGGACACGGGCGAGCAGGCACTGGAAATCGCCGATGCGCTGGTGCGCTCGGGTTCGATCGACCTCATCGTCATCGACTCGGTAGCGGCACTCGTGCCGAAGGCCGAAATCGAAGGTGAAATGGGTGACTCGCTGCCGGGCCTCCAAGCGCGTCTGATGTCGCAGGCGCTGCGCAAGCTGACCGGCACGATCAAGCGCACGAACTGCACGGTGATCTTCATCAACCAGATTCGTATGAAGATCGGTGTGATGTTCGGTAACCCGGAAACGACGACGGGCGGTAACGCACTGAAGTTCTACTCGTCGGTGCGCCTGGACATCCGCCGTATCGGCTCGATCAAGAAGGGCGACGAAGTGGTCGGTAACGAAACCCGCGTCAAGGTCGTGAAGAACAAGGTATCGCCGCCGTTCCGCGAAGCGATTTTCGACATCCTCTACGGTCAGGGTATTTCGCGCGAAGGCGAAATCATCGATCTGGGCGTGAACGCGAAGATCGTGGAGAAGGCCGGCGCCTGGTACAGCTACAACGGCGAGAAGATCGGTCAGGGCAAGGACAATGCGCGTGAATTCCTGCGCGAAAATCCGGACATCGCCCACGAGATCGAGAACAAGGTGCGTGCATCGCTCGGCGTCACGGCGATCAACGAAACCGGCGAGATCGAAGCCAACGACGAGGCGTAATACGCCTGTGTTGCCAGAACGGCGGCGCGAAGCCACACAAGGCCTCGCGTTGCCGTTTTTGCTTTTCGGGTCGAGGTTGTCGGTGTCCGTCTGACGTCTGTCTCTGGTCCCCATTGGGTTTCGATGGGGGGAGCTTCAATTCGGGACTGCTGTTTCTGACCCTGGGCTCCGATGCCAACCTTCGACCTTCGACCCTAGCCGCCGAAGTCAGTCGCCTTCTCCACCGATTGCCTTTGATGGCGTTACGATGAGGTCATGATCAATCGCCGTCCTCCCCGAGATCCGAACGCTGTGCCGCCCCCTCCGGGCGACGAGGCCGTTGCGGCCAAGCGATCGCGCAAGCCCGTGCTGAGTCTGAAGGGCCGTGCGTTGTCCTATCTGGCGCGTCGCGAGTACAGCCGCGCCGAACTGCGCCGCAAGCTCGTGCCCCATACAGATGCCGAGGATCCCGAAGCACTCGATCGCGTGCTCGACGCCCTCGAGCAGGAGCGCTGGCTGTCGAACGAACGGTTCGCGCAGAGTGTGGTGAACCGTCGTGCATCTCGCATGGGCACGACGCGGATCGTCGGTGAGCTCAAGCAGCACAAGGTTGATGCCGAGACCGTCGCCGCGATCTCCGAGCAATTGCGCGAAACCGAACTCGCTCGTGCTCGCGCGGTATGGCAGAAGAAGTTCGGTGAAGTGGCCACAACGCCCGAGGCGCGGGCAAAGCAAATGCGCTTTCTCGCCGCACGCGGCTTCTCGCGTACCGTTATCAGCAAAATCGTGCGAGGCGCAGACGAATTTTCGGACGATATCTAGCGAACGTTCAGTCGCTATCGTCATGGATGTACGCCCATTCATCGACGAATCGCAAATGACGTCGACCATCGTGCCACTCGCTTCAATGCTCGCGTGACATGACGTTGAATCTCGCGTGACGCGTCATCCTTCGGTTATCGCCATATGGCGTCGCACCATGCGCACGCCGCGTTCGCAGTTTTCGATAATCCGACCGGTGGGTCGGGTAATTCCCCCTTATACGACGGGCTTCTGCTGCACTGCGGTAGGCGGGGCTGCCGCCTATGCTAGAATCAAGATCTTTCTGCGTTCATGCATTGCACACTTCCGCATGCCGCTCTCTGCGCCTGCCTCTCGTACCCTGCGTCATCGCCGCACGATCGCTGTTGAAGCGTTCTCGCGCGACGACGGTCTATGGGACATCGAAGCCTGTCTGACCGATCACAAGGATCGGGATTTTGCATTGGCGACAGGCCTTCGCAAGGAGGGCACGCCGATTCACGAGCTATGGCTGCGGCTGACGATCGATGAAGATTTCGAGGTGCATGACGCCGAGGCCGTCTCCGACTGGGTGCCATATCCCGGTATTTGCGATCAGATCGGTCCGGAATACCGACAATTGATCGGACTTAACCTGCGACGGGGCTTCCGGCGCGGGGTTCGCGAGCGCCTCGGCGGCGCGGCGGGCTGTACCCATCTGACAGAGCTTTGCAACGTCCTGCCCACGGCAGCGATTCAGGCCTTCGCCGGCGTGGTGATCCACACCCCCGACACGGCGCTCAAGGCCGCCAACGATGCCGAAGACTCGGCACCTCCTTTCCAACTCGGACATTGTCACGCCCTGCGGTTTGATGGCGAGGCGGTGCGCCGGTTTTACCCGCGCTGGTTCAACGGCCGCGCAAACGATCGAGCGAACGAGCCCACGACGCCCGTCACAACAGAAGCGGTGCGCGATGGTGCCTCGACTCGCAAGCTCGAACCCAAACTTCCAACTCAGCAAGAAGGGAATCACGCATGAAGATTCATGAGTATCAAGGCAAGGAAATCCTCCGGAAATTCGGAGTCGCGGTGCCCCGCGGCATTCCGGCGTTTTCCGTGGACGAGGCCGTGAAGGCAGCCGAAGAACTCGGCGGTCCGGTTTGGGTGGTCAAGGCCCAGATTCACGCAGGCGGTCGCGGTAAGGGCGGCGGCGTGAAGGTTGCCAAGTCGATCGAGCAAGTGCGCGAATACGCCAGCCAGATCCTCGGCATGCAACTGGTCACGCACCAGACCGGCCCGGAAGGTCAAAAGGTCAACCGCCTGCTGATCGAAGAAGGCGCCGACATCAAGAACGAACTGTATGTCAGCCTCGTGGTTGACCGCGTCACGCAGAAGATCGTGATGATGGGTTCGAGCGAAGGCGGCATGGACATCGAAGAAGTCGCCGAAAAGCACCCGGAACTGATCCACCATGTCGTCATCGATCCGTCGGTCGGCCTGACCGATGCGCAAGCCGACGACCTGGCCAAGAAGATCAGCGTCCCCGACGCTTCGATCCCGCAAGCCCGCACGATCCTGCAAGGTCTGTACAAGGCTTTCTGGGAAACGGACGCTTCGCTGGCCGAAATCAACCCGCTGAACGTGAGCAGCAACGGCACGGTCACGGCTCTGGACGCCAAGTTCAACTTCGATTCGAACGCCCTGTTCCGTCACCCGGAAATCGTCGCTTACCGCGATCTGGACGAAGAAGATCCGGCTGAAGTCGAAGCCTCGAAGTTCGATCTGGCCTACATTTCGCTCGACGGCAACATCGGCTGTCTGGTCAACGGTGCCGGTCTGGCCATGGCCACGATGGACACCATCAAGCTGTTCGGCGGCGAACCGGCGAACTTCCTGGACGTGGGCGGTGGCGCCACGGCAGAGAAGGTCACGGAAGCGTTCAAGATCATGCTGAAGAACCCGAACCTGACGGCCATTCTGGTCAACATCTTCGGTGGCATCATGCGCTGCGACGTGATCGCCGAAGGCGTGATCACGGCCTCGAAGGCTGTCTCGCTCAAGGTGCCGCTGGTCGTGCGCATGAAGGGCACGAACGAAGACCTGGGCAAGAAGATGCTCGCCGAATCCGGTCTGCCGATCATCTCTGCGGACAGCATGGAAGAAGCTGCCCAGAAGGTTGTCGCGGCTGCCGCAGGCAAGTAACCAGAACAGTCGAAGCCGCCGCGGCGCGCCGCCCCGAACGGGTGAGCGAACGCCGCCAGGCAACAGGACGAAGGAAATCAAGCAATGTCGATTCTGATTAACAAAGACACCAAGGTCATCACCCAAGGTATTACGGGCAAGACCGGTCAGTTCCACACCCGCATGTGCCGCGAATACGCGAACGGCAAGAACGCGTTCGTCGCGGGCGTGAACCCGAAGAAGGCTGGCGAAGACTTCGAAGGGATTCCCATTTTCGGTTCGGTGAAGGACGCCAAGGAACAGACCGGCGCAACCGTGTCCGTGATCTACGTTCCGCCCGCAGGCGCTGCTGCCGCCATCTGGGAAGCCGTCGAGGCCGATCTGGACCTGGCGATCTGTATCACGGAAGGCATCCCCGTTCGTGACATGATCGAAGTGAAGGACCGTATGCGTCGCGAAGGTCGCAAGACCCTGCTGCTCGGACCGAACTGCCCGGGCGTGATCACGCCGGACGAGCTGAAGATCGGTATCATGCCGGGTCACATCCACAAGAAGGGTCGCATCGGCGTCGTGTCGCGCTCGGGTACCCTGACGTACGAAGCCGTGGGCCAACTGACCGCATTGGGTCTGGGCCAGTCGAGCGCCGTCGGTATTGGTGGCGACCCGATCAACGGTCTGAAGCACATCGACGTCATGCAGATGTTCAACGACGATCCGGATACGGACGCCGTGATCATGATCGGTGAAATCGGTGGTCCGGACGAAGCTACGGCTGCCGAATGGATCAAGGGCAACATGAAGAAGCCGGTCGTCGGCTTCATCGCAGGCGTGACGGCGCCTCCGGGCAAGCGCATGGGCCACGCCGGCGCGCTGATCTCGGGCGGTGCCGATACGGCCGAAGCCAAGCTGGAAATCATGGACGCCTGCGGTATCAAGGTGACCCGTAATCCGTCGGAAATGGGCCGCCTGCTCAAGGCTGCGCTGTAATTCCCGCCGGATGACCGCATGACGGCCGCCAGAACCGGCGGCTGTGCAAGAAGGTCATGAAAAAGGGAGCCCAGGGCAACGGGCTCCCTTTTTTGCTATTGCGGCTGCGGTTGCGTGTTAGCCGTCTTATCCGTTTGCCCTCGTTGGCGTTGTCGCGCCTGCCTGCGCTGTCTCACTTGTCTCAATCGATCCATTTGTCCCCGAGGATATTCCCGCCATGCTTGCGTTTTTTGCCGAGCTGAACTGGGCCGCCGTCCTGCAAATCATCATGATCGACATCCTGCTGGGTGGCGACAATGCTGTGGTGATCGCGCTCGCCTGCCGCAATCTGCCGGCCAGGCAACGGTTGCAGGGCATTGTCTGGGGCACGATGGGGGCGATCGTGTTGCGCGTGATTCTGATCGCGTTCGCCGTGACGTTGCTCGCCGTGCCTTATCTCAAGGCCGTCGGCGGGTTGCTGCTGCTCGGGATCGGTATCAAGCTGCTGGTGCCCGACCATGATGCGCACGACAGCGTCAAGCCGGCCGACAAGCTCTGGACGGCGGTGAATACCATCATCGTCGCCGATCTGGTGATGAGCATCGACAACGTGATCGCCATTGCCGGCGCGGCGGAAGGTGCGGCCGATCACCATCAGTTGCCGCTCGTGATCTTCGGCCTGCTCGTGAGCATTCCGCTTATCGTCTGGGGTTCGCAACTGGTGCTCAAGGCCATCGATCGGTTCCCGCTGATCGTGACGGCAGGGGCCGCGTTGCTCGGATGGATCGCTGGCGGCCTGATCGTCACGGACCCGGGCATTGGTTATCTGCTGCATTTGCCGGGCGATGCGGCGCAATACACACATTACGTGGCGTCCGCGATCGGTGCGGTGCTGGTGCTGGCGATGGGGCTTTTGCTCAAGCGCCGCAGCGAAGCACGTCAGGCACGTGCAACCTCTTCGAAATAATCGAGTCCATTGCCGGGACTGCGCGTCTCGCGCCCGGGTGTTTTTTCGGGATATTGCGCGCTCGTTCGGCACTTCGTCAGATGAATCGTCCGGCAACGAATAGGACGATTCTCTCTACCCATACGGCGCCGACCGATTTTGATCTGCGGCAGGGTGTTCGCCGTTGGGGGTATGGCATACTCCGCCCACTTCCCCCCGATGTCCCTTTTGTTTTCATTGCTTTTGCAGGGAGTTACACAATGCGTCGTTTCGGCCGCCGGACTACCGGTATCGCCAAATCCCGGGGTTTCACCCTGATCGAGTTGATGATCGTGTTGGCGATCATCGGCGTGCTGGTCACGGCAGGGGTGCCGTATTTGCAGAATTATCTGGTGCGTGCACGTGTCGTCGAAGGGCTGGGCGCTGCGGCGTCGGCAAAGGCGCTCGTGAGCGAAAACGCCATGCATGGTGTGCCGTTCAACAGCGGCTGGCAAGCACCGAGTGCCACCGACAACGTGAGTGCGGTGACCATCGAATCGGTGAGCGGCAACGTCACGATTGCTTACACGCAGCGTGCTGGTGACGGCGCGATCGTTCTGGTGCCGACGAGCACTGGTGCCAATGGCAAATCGGAGGCGCTCGCGGTCGGCAAGGCGCCTGAAGGACAGATCATCTGGACGTGCTACGCCCAGGGCCGCGAAGGGGCGCCGGGCGGCGCAACGCTGCCGGCCAAGCTGGCCCCGCCGGAGTGCCGGGGCACGGCGACGAACGCGAGGTCCTGAGTCTGATTGGCTGGCGGCCGCACGGCACGGTGTTGCATTACGCGATACCACGTCCGGCCCGGCGGCCACCGCGGAACCTCCCCGGATTTACCGACGGCAACTTCACGCGCGTCAGGCATGAAATGGCTGCCCCTCGGGCGGCCATTTTTCGTTATGCTTGCGCATCTTCCAACCGGTGCACTGCACGGCGGCGACCTTGTTTCCTCCTTTGCTTCTCTCGATGATCGGGCTCACGCTGGCCCTGATCTGGGCCTTGCCCTATAACCTCGTCAAGCACACATATCCGATCTCCACGTTCTATTCGGAAGCGCTGACTTTTTCGCTTTTTGCGCTGCTCGGCGTGCTGTCGATGATTGCCGTGTGGCAGCGCGACGCGCGAGCGCTGCGCATGCCGCGCGTCACCTGGATGCCGCTGGCCTTTGTGGCCGTGATCCTCGTGCAGCGCGCCACAATGCCTACCGAGCTGCCGCAGTTGCTGATGACGGCGCTGCTTTATGGCGTTGCGATGATCGTCTCCGTCAACGCGGGCTTCTGGCTCGCGCAACTGGGCTGGCGTGGCGTGCTCATGCGATGGAGTGCCGTGGCACTCGTGCTGGGCGGCCTGTACGCCGTGGGCGCGCAGATCGTGCAGGCATTTCATCTCGAAGCGAATGTGCCGTGGCTGGTCGCCAAGTACACCGTGACGGCGGCGCGACGCCTGTTCGGCAATATGTACCAGCCGAATCATCTGGCGACGTATTTGTCGCTGGCGAGCGCCGGGGCGTTCTATCTTTGGTATCAGCGCAAGTTGCCGGCATGGCTGCTGCTCCCCGCCTGTGCCGCGTTCGACATCGGTATTTGTCTGACGGGCTCGCGCACGCCGTGGCTGCAACTGGGACTGCTCTCGGTCTTCGGCTTGTGGCTCGTGTGGATGGAGCGCGACGCGCAGACGCGCAACATGCGCCGTTCGATGCGCTGGTTCGTGCCCGTTGCGCTGCTGCCGGTGCTCGCATTGATGACCCTGTTCGTGGGCTGGGCCAACGTAGCGTGGGGGCTGCAACTCGACGGCAGTGCCGTGGCACGTATGCACCAGGCCGGGCAGGTGACGGGGCGTCTGAACCTTTGGGAATATGGCCTCGCGATCTTCCGCGAGCACTGGTTCTTCGGTGCGGGCTGGTCGAACTACATCGACGCACAGTTCGCGCTGGTCGACAAACTCGGCCCGGTGGAAATGGCGGACAACGCACATAACGTGTTGCTCGACCTGCTCGCGAAGACCGGCATCGTCGGCGCACTGGTCGTACTGCTGCCGTTGGCGTTCTGGTTCGTGCGCGCCGTGCGCGGTATCAAGACGGCGCCGATCGCATTCGCTTTCATTCTGCTCGGCATGCTTGCGATACACGCGTTGCTGGAGTATCCGCAGCACTATGCATTCTTCCTGCTGCCGGCGTTGTTCCTGCTCGGCTTGTGCGAGACCAAGGCCATCGATAGCGTGTCGCCGGCGGCTACCGGTGCCATCAACGGCGTGATCGTGCTGTTCGCATGCGTGGCGATTCCCTGGCTGTACCAGGACTATCAACGGGTCGAGGTGGCCTATCGCGCGGGCAAGATCGAGACGTATCGCACCGATCCGGCGCTGTTCTTCGCGCCGTACGGCGACTATGCGGTGACTGGCGCGTTGTACCTCAATCGCGATCAGCTCGACGAGAAACTGGCGGCGCATCGCGAAGCGCTGGCGCTGGGTGCCGGGCCGACCATGATCAAGCGCTATATCGTGTTGCTGGCGCTCGCCGGACGCGACGACGAAGCGCTTGAGGACATTCAGCGGCTGAAGAACTACAACATGCGGCTTTTCGAGGGGCAGTACGCTGCGCTGGTGCGCATGTTGCGTGCCCAGGGGGATGAACTGAAACCCTTCGTCAAACGCGTGATCGACACATGGGGACGGCCGACGGGCGAGTCTGACGAGGACGCGATGCTCGCACCGCAGCGTGAGACAGGCCGTCTATCGTGAGCCTGTCCCGATTCCCATGACACCAACACAAACGCCCGCGACATTCGCGGGCGTTTTGCATTTGGCGTCCGGCAGGCAGGGACTGCGTCGCTGCCGCTGGTGCGGCTATTTCTGGCGGAAGACTCAGGCCTCGGGAGCGTCGCTCTCCGGTTCGGTTTCTTCGGTGCGCGCCCAGAAGAAGCGGTCGGGGAAATGACGCCCCATGCCCGGGCGGAACGCGTTTTCCAGCACCTGTTGCAGATACTCCTGTGCTTCCCGTACCGCTTCGGGGACGGCGAGGCCGTTGGCCAGCATTGCCGTGACGGCTGCCGCCAGCGTGTCGATGGCGCCGGCCACGTTGTGGGGCGGACGGTCCCACGCGTCTTCCCGCACGATACCGCCGTCGCCGTACAGCGTGTGCGTGAACTGCGGCGCGTTGCTGTCGCTCACCAGCACGAACTCGCAGCCGTTCTCCAGCAGGATCGAGACGGCTTCGTCGAGCGAGAGGTTTTCGTTTTCGGTGATTGTCTGGGCGAGCGCGACGGCGCTCGTCGGGCTCACGACCAGCACGCTTGCCTGTGGCACGAGCAGGCTGGCCGTGGCTTCGCGCAAATCGTCCGCCGAGAGCAGGTGCTCGCCCGCCAGCCCGAAGTCGGGAGAGACCACGAGCGGTGTCTCGTCGTAGTCGGCCACGATCTCGGCGATGGCTGCGACGTTCTCCGCATTCACCGCGCTACCGACCTTGAACGCGGCCACGGGCATGTCTTCGAGCAGCATGCGCGCCTGATCGCCGATCCAATCGGGGTCGATGGGCTGCACGTCGTCGCACGAGCGAGAGTCCTGCGCGGAGTAACCGGTGAGTACCGAAACGCCGTAGCCGCCCATGCTCGCGAAGGTGAGCAGGTCGGCCTGAACGCCGGTTGCCGAAGTGGGGTCGGAGAGCCCGAAGGTCAGGAGAATGGGTGGGGATTCAGTTTGCATGGAGGCAGGATAGACGGCGATCTGGTCAGGCTTTGGGTTCGTTGGTACCATCACGCCTTAAATGCCCGTTTCGGAGCGCTTGAAAGCGCCGTGGGCAGCGCCCGCCGGACAATGCCCCGGCAGGGTTCCCACAAGACCGCCCGGCATGTCTGCCAGCGGACCCCGAAGCGGTTGACAAGCCATTGTAACGGAACGCTCGTCGCTGAAGAAAGAATGGAATACAAGAGCTGGATGTGCCTGATTTGCGGCTGGATTTACGACGAAGAGGCCGGTTTGCCCGACGAGGGCATCGCGCCCGGTACGCGCTGGGAAGACGTGCCCATCAACTGGACCTGTCCCGAGTGCGGTGCGCGCAAGGAAGACTTCGAGATGGTGCAGATCTGAGGCCGCGCGGCCAGGAGATGGCCTATGGTGATGCCTGAATTGCCCAGAGCGCCGCAATCGTCCCAATCATCCCAATCGCCGGAAGCGTCGGAGTTGCCGGAATTGCCCGAATCGCCGGAATCATCGGAAGCGTCACTCAACTCGTCCGTCAACACCGCAGGCGCTGCCGCGCGTGAGACGCGTGACGCTCCGTTGTGGCGGTTGCCAGAGGTGGCCGAGGCGCTCACCGAAGCGTCCGACGCCTGGTCCAACGGCCCGGCGGCGGCACTTGGTCCGCTGCGGCGTGCGAATCGTCTGCTTCAGTCGAGCGGTCACGCCGACTGGGCGTTGCATGGCGAGCGTCTGGTGCAGGCGATTGCCGAGGCGGCGTATGGCGAGCGAGGCAGTCAGGATGCTCAGCGCAACGCGCTGCGCCAGTTCGAGCGCGATATCTGGCAAGCGGGTGCTGCATCCGCTGCTCCAGCCTTCCCGGCCTTCCCGGCCTCCCCGGCCTCTCCTGCATCGAATCACTGGCCCGGCGCGCCAACGCCGGGTGAGCTTCGCATGGCAGGATGGGTGATTGCGCAGCCGCGTCTGCACGGCCTGCCCGCGGGAACGGCACCGCTGCGTGCCGACGTCGAGCGGGTGCTCCTGCGCTTGCTGCGCCCCGATGCCGACGCGACCGACACCACGGCAGCGCTGGGCCAATTGGCCGATCTGGCTGCCGATCTGCATCGCGCGGGCGCGTCCGCGCCGCTTGATTACTGGCGTCTGGCCGCTGCCTGGCTGCGCTTTGCCCGTGCGCCGTTGCGTCTGGCCGACAAGCGTCAGATCGGGCGGATGAACATGGCGCTGCGCAAACAATTGACCCGTCCGGTTGGCCTGGACGATGCTGGGGCGACCCCGGCATCCCCGGCATCCCCGGCCGCCGCTACGGCGTCCACGGCGTCGGCAGCGTCGACAACGTCCACGGCGGCAGCGAAAGCCCCGGCCGAGGCCGTGCCGGGTCACGATCTGATCGAGGCGCTGGCGACGTGGAACGCGCAAGCCCCCGACAGCTGGCTGGGGACATTGCTGGCCGATTTCGGCGTGTTGCGCCGTCCCAGCCATCTCCCCGAGCCGTTGGCCGACGCCGCACAGGCCGCCCAGAAGCAGGGAGCGGGCACGAGTTCGCGCGACTGGCTGCGCATCGGTCCACTGGCAGTGCGGCAAGACGTTTGTCAGACGTTCCTGAGCCTCGCGGATGAGGCCCTTCCGAATTTGAACGATCCGGCGGTGGCCGCGCAGATGGCGCAATATTCGGCGGCCATCGGGCTGGCACCGGTCGCGCGGCTTGCCGCTGCCGTGGCCGTCACCGGCGAACGGCTGGCCGCATCGCCCCCCGCGGAGCCGGGCGGACCGGCGGCGCTGGCGATGACGGTCAAGGCGCTGCGCGGCATGCTGCATCAGTTCGCCGCAGACACCTATCCCGAGTCGCGGCCCGACCTGATCGCCGAGATGGCGATGTGGCGTGAGCGTGCGCTGGATGCCAGCGTGTTCGGACAGCGGCTCGTCACCGGGCGCGACGTTCCGTGATAAAGTCGGCGCAAAGGCTGCCTTTGGCGGCCGATGGCCGTATCACGATGCGGAAAAAGTTCGTCCGCCGACCGGCCGACGGCAGGTGACATAGGGCCCCAGCGGGTGCCGATGCGTCTGCCGCGGAGCGCGATACCGGGCGGCAGACCGTCAAACAGGTTCCGATAAACTCTGGCCCTATGCCGAACGACCGTATCAATCTCACGAATCAGTTCCTCATCGCCATGCCCGGCATGGCGGATCCCACCTTTTCGGGCACCGTCGTCTATCTGTGCGAGCACAGTGAAAAAGGCGCGATCGGGCTCGTGATCAACCGTCCTACCGACATCGATCTCGCGTCGCTCTTCGAGCGGCTCGATCTCAAGCTCGAAATCGATCCTCTGGCGCATCAACCGGTCTTCTTCGGTGGCCCGGTGCAGACCGAGCGCGGCTTCGTGCTGCACGAGGCGACGGGCACGTCGTACAGCTCGTCGCTGTCGGTGCCGGGCGGTCTGGAGATGACGACATCGAAGGACGTACTCGAAGCCGTTGCCAACGGTGAGGGACCGAACCGCTTTCTGCTCACGCTGGGCCATTCGGGCTGGAGCGCCGGGCAACTGGAAGACGAGATCAGCCGCAATGGCTGGCTGACGGTGGCGGCCGATCCGGGCATCGTGTTCGATGTGCCGCCGGCCGAGCGTTTCGACGCTGCGCTCGGGCTGCTCGGTGTCACGTCGTCGATGCTATCCGCCGACGCGGGGCATGCATGACCGCTGGCAGTCGCACGGTGCTCGCTTTCGATTACGGCGAGCGCCGCATCGGCGTGGCAATCGGTAATCTGTTCCTGCGCGAGGCTCGCGCGCTCACTGTCCTCGCGAATCTCAACCGCGAAGTCCGCTTCGCCGAGACCGGCAAGCTCATTGCCGAGTGGGAGCCCGAGCTCATCGTCGTTGGCCTGCCGTTGCATCCCGACGGCACGCCGCACGAAATGACACAACTGGCCAAGCGCTTCGGCAATCAACTCAACGGGCGATTCAATGTGCCGGTGATCTGGGTGGACGAACGCTATTCGTCGGTCGCCGCTGCGGCGGCGCTGGCCGAAGCGGGCACCAAGGTCTCGCGAAAGACTTCCCTCGACGCCGAATCTGCCCGCATCATCCTCCAGCAGTATTTCGACGAGCATGTGCCTGCCTGACACCCCCCCGTTCCACGTCACGCTGGCGGCGTACTGCCGCGCCGTCACGGAGACGCTGCATGGCTAACGGAATTCTCGGCCGTCGCGGCCACCCCCAACTCAACCGCAACGGCGAGCTGAAGCATTTGCTGACGGTCGAAGGGTTGCCGCGGGCCGTGCTCACTCACATTCTCGATACGGCCACGCAGTTCGTCAGCGTGAACGATGCCGACGTCAAGAAAGTGCCGTTGCTGAGCGGCAAGTCGGTCTTCAATCTGTTCTTCGAGAATTCAACGCGTACGCGCACAACGTTCGAGATTGCCGCTGCGCGCTTGTCGGCCGATGTGCTCAATCTGAATATCAACGCGTCGTCGACAAGCAAGGGCGAAACGCTGCTCGACACCATCGGCAATCTATCGGCGATGCACGCGGATCTGTTCGTCGTGCGTCATGCGCAGGCGGGCGCACCGTACCTGATTGCCGAGCATTGCGCGCCGCACGTGCACGTCATCAACGCGGGCGACGGACGTCATGCGCATCCCACACAGGGCTTGCTCGACATGTACACGATTCGCCATCACAAGGGCGAATTCCAGAATCTGACGGTCGCGATCGTTGGCGACATTCTGCACTCGCGCGTGGCGCGCTCCGACATCCACGCACTCACCACGCTCGGCGTGCCGGAAGTGCGCGCCATCGGCCCGCGCACGCTCTTGCCCACTGGGCTTGAGCAACTCGGCGTGCGTGTGTTCCACGATATGAACGAAGGGATGCGCGATGTCGACGTTGTCATCATGCTGCGTCTGCAAAACGAGCGGATGAACGGGGCGCTGCTGCCGTCGGCGGCCGAATACTTCGAGTCCTACGGTCTGACGCCAGCGCGTCTGGCGCTCGCCAGGCCCGACGCCATCGTCATGCATCCCGGCCCGATGAACCGGGGCGTGGAGATCGACTCGGCTGTCGCGGACGGCCCACAGTCGGTCATTCTCGAACAAGTGTCGTTCGGTATTGCCGTGCGGATGGCGGTGATGAGCATCGTCGCCGCGAACAACGGGTAAGCGCCCCATGAAACTGCATCTGAAGGGCGGCCGCGTCGTCGATCCCGCCACCCGAACCGATCGTGTGCAGGACGTCTTCATCGCCTCGGGCGAAATCGCTGCACTCGACACGCCGCCGGCCGACTTCACCGCCGATCGCGCAGTCGATGCGACGGGACTGGTGGTCATGCCGGGGCTGGTCGATCTCTCGGCGCGCCGCGCCACCGCCGCGAGCGAAGCGGCCGCAGCGCTCGCCGGGGGGGTTACGCGCATCGTCTGTCCCCCCGATACCGAGCCGGTCCTCGACGAGCCGGACCTCGTCGAGATGCTGCAACTGCGCGCCCGCGCCACGCATCCCGCCCAGGTTCACCCGTTAGGTGCCCTGACGGTCGGTCTCGCGGGACGCGAGCTCACCGAAATGGCGAAACTGACGCGGGCCGGCTGCATCGGGTTGTCGCAGGCGAATGCCGCCATTGCCGACAACCGTACGTTGCTGCGCGCCCTGCAATACGCGGGCACCTTCGGGCTGACCGTGTGGCTGCGCGCGCAGGATGCCACGCTGGCGGCAGGCGGCGTGGCCGCGAGCGGTGCTGTGGCTTCGCGCCTCGGACTGGCGGGCATTCCGGTGGCGGCGGAGACCATCGCGCTGCACACCATTCTCGAACTCGTGCGCGTGACGGGCACGCGCGTGCACCTTTGCCGTCTGTCGTCTGCGGCAGGGCTTGCGCTCGTGAGAGCGGCCAAGACGGAAGGATTGCCGGTGACGTGTGACGTCGCCGCGCATCATCTCCATCTCACGGACATGGACATTGGGTACTTTGACGCCCAGTACCGGCTCGATCCCCCGTTGCGCTCTCAACGCGATCGTGAAGCGATGCGCGACGCCGCGCGTGACGGTACGATTGACGCCATCTGCTCGGACCACACGCCGCTCGCACCCGATGCGCGTCTCGTGCCCTTCGCCGAAGCACAGCCGGGGGCGACGGGGCTCGAATTGCTGCTGTCGCTCGTGCTGAAGTGGGCCGGCGAGTCGCGCGTGCCGCTGGTCGACGCGCTCGCACGTGTAACGCACGCGCCAGGCCAGCGTCTGGCGGCAGTCGCACCGGGCGCCGGCCGTTTGTCACCCGGTCATCCGGCAGATGTTTGCGTGTTTGCGCCGTCGGCGCACTGGACCGTGGCCGCGCAGCATCTGCGCAGCGCCGGTCACAACACCCCGTTTCTGGGATACGAGTTACCGGGCCAGGTACGGCTCACGCTGGTCGGTGGCCGCGTGGCGTACGAAGCCCCTGCCGTCTAGGATGCGATTGCCGTGCTGTTGATCAAAAAACTTCGTCTGGGCCTGCATCTCGCGCGCGGTATGTTGACCGCAGCGACGCTTTTTCCCTTCCTCTCGCAACCGCAGAAGAATCGCCGCATTCGCGCGTGGTCGCAGAAGTTGCTGAAGTTGTGCGGCATGCGTCTCGAAGTCGAACAGCATGCGCCGGTGCCCGAGGGCGGCGTGATGCTGCTGTGCAATCACGTGTCGTGGATCGACATCTTCGCGCTCAATGCGTGGCAGCCGGTACGCTTCGTGGCCAAGGCCGAGATCCGGCATTGGCCGCTGGTGGGCTGGTTGTGCGTGCAGACGCGCACGATCTTCCTGCAACGCGAACGCCGTGCCGACGCGCGTCGCATCATGCACTACCTGTCGGATTGCCTGCGTGACGGCGACGTCATCACTGTCTTCCCGGAAGGCACGACCACGGACGGACGCAGCCTGTTGCCGTTTCACGCCAATCTGCTGCAAGCGCCGGTGTCCACGGGCAAGCCGGTGCAGCCGCTGTGCCTGTTTTACGCCGACGCCGCTAGCGGACGCCACACGATGGCCCCCGCGTATATCGGGGAGATGAGCCTGATCGAGTCCATCGACATGATTCTGCGGGCGCCGCCCATGACGGTGCGTCTGTCGGTGGGCGAGCCACAGCATCCGCAGGAGGGCCAACATCGCCGCGAGTTCACACTGGGCGCGCAGCAAGCCGTGGGTGAGGCGTTGCAGGGGTTCTTGCCCGAAGCGGTGTTGCCGGAGAACGGCTTGGTCGGCTCGCGGTCCCCGGCGGTGGGGGACGAAGCGGACGACACCGCGCAGGCGGTTCAGGTCTGAGTCAGCGGTTCGTCGGATCACCGACGCCTTGCTACGCGATTAGACGCGATTCGACGCAACACGAAAAAACGGCGCCTGCATGGCGCCGTATTCGTTGACTGGATGATATTCACCGGGCGTAACGTCCGGCGGCGGGAAAAATCGGAAAGCCCCGCAAGCGCCAGCGATCACTCGCCTTTGCGCTTCGTTCCTTTTTCCGATTTGTCGGCTCTCTCCGCCTTCGCGACCTTCTCCAGTTTCTCCAGCTTGCGCGCCGCTTTCCCGAACTTATCCAGCTTCTCGGCCTTGGCGGCTTTGAGCGCGTCTTCGGCCTTATCGGCGGTCTTCATCTTGCTGCGCTTCTTGCTGTCGGCCGAGCCGAGCGGATCGCGAATCTGCGGGCAGTCGATCTGAATCAGTTCGCGTCCGGCGGGCGAATCGGCGAGTTTCACCGCGGTCAGCTCGCCGCCCCAGACGCAGCCGGTATCGAGCCCGAGCACGTTATCGCGCATCACCAGGCCGAGCGCCGACCAGTGGCCGAAAACCATCGTGACGTTCGCCGTGCGACGCCCCGGTGCGTCGAACCACGGCTTCAGTGCCTCGGTGGCCGCATCGGCCCCTTCCTTGATCTTGAAGTCGATGCGCCCGTCCGCCGTGCAAAAGCGCATGCGGGTGAGGGCATTGATTGTGAGACGCCGGCGGTCTTCGTCGCCCAGCCCTTCATGCCATTGATCGGGCTGATTGCCGAACATGCGCGAGAGGAACGTCTTCCAGTCCGGACCACGCAGTTGCGTCTGCACATCGCGCGCGAGCGAGACGACTTGTTCGGCGTCCCACTGCGGCAGCACACCGGCGTGCACCATCAGATGGCCGTGCGCGTAGTGCGCCAGCGGCTGACGGCGCACCCAGTCGATGAGGGCGTCCCGGTCGGGGGCGTTGAGAATGTCGTCGAGGGTGTCGCTGCCGTGTGCCTGACGCACGCCTGCGGCCACGGCCAGCAGATGCAGATCGTGATTGCCGAGCACGGCGGTGACACGATCGCCCAGCGCAATCACGTGACGCAGGGTATCGAGCGAGCGCGGGCCGCGGTTGATGAGATCGCCGGCAAGCCAGAGATCCGAGTCCTGCGGCAGGTGCTCGAGTAGTTGTTCAAACGACGTTTGGCAACCCTGAAGGTCGCCGATGGCATAGATGTCACGCATCGCGTTGGTGGCGCTGTCTTGTCTTGTTGTCCCGATCAGGGGGATTCCATGTGCCGCGGCCGCGCACCTTCGGTGCGTCGCCCCCCGTGGTCGTTCATTTTTTGTAGATCAGCCAGCGCGGCGCCTTGAAGCGAACGATGCGCAGATACAGCCACACGTACGTCACCATGAAGGCGACGCAGCACAGTGCCAGCACCACGCTATGCCGCCAGAAAACCGTTGCCGGGATCACTGCCAGCAAGCATAGCAGCCAAAGGTACGGAGAGGTCAAAGAATTGCGTTGCGTGAGCGCGCTGGCCGTGCGTGCGCCTGCGGCCCAGCGCATCAACCGCTTGTAGACCAGCATGTGCAGGTGCACGCCATCGGGAATGCCGGGCGATATGCCGCGCACGAAGCGCTTGCGATAGATCGAGAAGCAGACCTCGAAGGCGGGGTAGATCACCATCAGCGCGGGATACCACGGCGAGACCTGGGGGTTGCGCATAACCAGCAACACGGCGATCTCGGCGAGCATGAAGCCCAGGAAATAGGCGCCACCGTCCCCGAGGAAAATCAGCCCGCCGGGGAAATTGAAGATGAAGAAGCCCAGGATCGCGCCGACCATGATCATCGACGTGGTGAGCACGATCGGGTCCTGCACCTGAAAGCCGACATACCCGAGCGAGGCGAACATGATCATCGCGACCATTGCCGCGAGGCCGTTGAAGCCGTCGATGATGTTGACGGCATTGGCCATGCCGGCCACGCACAGCACCGTGAGCGGCACCGACACGGCGGCAATGAACAGCATGCGGTCGGCCACGCCGATATCGATGCGCGTGATATGGATGCCGAGCACCAGCCACGCCAGCAGCGCGGCGAACATGGTGCACACGAGCCGGATCGTTGGCGAGACCTTCTTGGTCAGGTCTTCGATGAAGCCCGCCAGGAACGCGGGCAGCCCGCAGGCCACCAGCAGCACAATGTCGCGCGAGACTTTGGGGTACGACAGACTCAGCGCGGTCGCCGAGACGAGCAGGCCCGCGAGAATGCCTACGCCGCCGATGCGCGGCACCGGGCGCACGTGAAACTTCTGCACCCCGGCGACATCGCTATCGCCGGAGAAGCGGGCGTGAACATGTGCGTAGCGGACGATCAACAGCGTCGTGACGAACGACACTACGAGGGCGATGGCAAGACTTAGCATGATGCGGGAAGGGATCCGAGAATCCGAAAATACGCTGCAATGACGACATGTTCGTCGAATTCGCGCGCCACTTTAGCACGCCCGGCGTCGCCCATCGCGGCGAGGGTGGACGCGGGCGTGCGTGCCACATCGCGCATGCAGGCAGTCAGCGCGGCGGCGTCGCGCGCGGGCACGAGATGCCCGGTGACGCCATCGTCAATCACGTCGCGGCATCCCGGCACGTCGCTCGCGATCACGGGGCGGCCCATCGCGCTGGCTTCGAGCAGCGTGCGCGAGAGCCCCTCACGGTAGGACGGCAGCACCACGCAATGCGCATTGGCGATGACTGGCCGCACGTCGCCGGTCGTGCCGAGATACTCGATCACGCCTTCGCGTTGCCATGCTTCGACCTCGCCGCGCGTGATGGCCGTCGGATTCTCGACGTCCGCCGCGCCGAGGATCTGGAACGTGACGTGCGGCATTTCCGCGCGCAGGGTGCGCGCCGCGTCCACATATTCCAGCACGCCCTTATCGCGCAGCAAACGGGCGATGAGCAGGAAGCGCATGGGAACGGGCGCCGCGTCGCGCGCGGTATCCGACACCGGCCACGGGGCCTTGGCGAAATGCGCGAGATCGACGCCTTCGCCCGGCAGCAGACGGGTTTTACCCATCGCCACGAGGCCGCCTTCGACAAAGGCGCGGTGATCTTCCACGTTCAGGAACCAGTTCTCGAGCGTATGACGGAACGCCACGCGATAGAGCTGCCGCGCCAGACGCGTTGTCAGCGACTCGCGAATGAAGACGTAGCCCAGCCCGGTGGTCATCGACACGGCGGGAATGCGGGCGAAGCGCGCGGCAATGGCGCCGTAGATGTTCGGCTTGATCGTGTAGTGGAAGATCACGGCCGGCCGGACTTGCCGGTAGAGGCGATAGAGCCGCCACATCAGCCCGAGATCCTGGAGCGGGTTCTGGCCCTTGGCCGACATCGGCACGCGGTGCACGACACAGCCCATCTCGGCGAGCTGGATGGCGAAGGCGTCGTCGGGCGCAGCCACGTGTACCGGATGGCCGGCCGCCAGCAGCGCGGCAATCGGGCCGCGCCGGAAGTTGTAGATCGACCAGAAAGTGTTCGAGCAGAGCAGGACCGGGGATGTCATTGACGGTGTCGTGGGCAAATCAGGCGCCTGCGCGGGAGGTTTCGCGCAAGCGGGTGTACGTCTCGAGCCAGCGGGTCACGATGGCGTCCAGGGAGTAGTGTTCGACGATACGCGCACGATTGGCCGCGCCCGTTGTCTGGCGCGCGTCCGGCGAGGCGCGCAGGTGACGGATCAGTGCGTCGCCGAGCGCGGGCGCGTCGCCCACCGGCACCAGCGTGTTGCGCGGGTCGTTGCCGAGCAGTTCGCGCACGCCGCCGCAGTCGGTCGACACGATGGGCAGGCCACAGGCCATCGCCTCGCCGATCACCAGCGGCAAGCCTTCCCAGGCGGACGACATGGCATAGACGTCGGCCGCGCACATCCACTGGGCGACATCGTGACGACGCCCGAGCAACGTGACGGCCGGAGCGAGCCCGCGGGCGTCGATGTGCGCCTGCAACGAAGCGCGCAACGGCCCCTCGCCCGCGATGAACAGCCGCGCGTCGGGCATGGCTTTCAGCACGCGTGCGAAGGCGTCGATCAGCGTCGGGTAGTCCTTCGCTTCGACCATGCGGCCGGCGGCGAAGACGATGGGGGCGGTGGGCGTCGCTTCGGAGGATGCACCGCTCACCTGCGCCGTATCCCGCAGCGTCGCGCGCCATTGCGAGCGGACTTGCGCGTCGGGATGATAGCGCGCGGTGTCGATGCCGTTGGGCATGCTCACAAGGCGTGCGGCAGGTGCGGCGCGTTGCGCGATGAAGGCAGCGACGGCGTCGTTGCTGACATTGGTCGTCAGATCCGTCCACCGGTCGGTCAGCCGGTAGGCCAGCATGAGTGCCCGGCCGCCTTCGTTGCGGCTGTGCGCACTCGTCACCAGCACCGGCATTGGCGCAACCCATCGCGCCACGCGAGCCATCAGATTGGCGTGAACCATGTGGGCGTGCACGATATCGGGCCGCCACTCGCGAAAATACGCCGCCAGCTTCGCCAGCGCACCTATCAGCGATCCCGGCGACTTGCTCGCCTTCAATTCGACGAGCGTGAGTTGCGACGATTTCGGCAGGGCAATCGCACAAGTGCCCGTCAGCGAAATCAGCGCAACCTCGTGACCGCGCGCGAGAAAGCCCTGAGCGAGCGCGGCCACCTGTGTCTCCGCACCGCCGAGTTGCAGACCGGTGACGAACAGCGCAATTCTCATCGCGACGCCTGCTTCGACAGCGTGGCGACCGTCTGCAGCGCTTCCCAGCGGGCCGCAATGGCGTCTGCCCCGAAGTGCTGTGCATGCGCGTAACCGGCCAGCCCAAGCTTGCGACGCAGCGCGGCGTCGCCGATCAGCCGCGACAACGCAGCGGCCAATGCCGCGATATCGCCGTCTTCCACTACGAGACTGTCGACTTCATGGTGCAGCAATGCGCGCGGTCCTGCGTCGGCGGCATAGGCCACGATGGGCACCGCATAGGCCTTCGCTTCGATCAGCACGAGCCCGAAGCTCTCGCGTCGCGAGGGCAGGCAGTAGATCGATGCCCGCGCATAGTGCTGCGCAATGTCGGACACCGCAGGCAGCACCTTCACCGTGTCGCCAACGCCAGCGTTACGCGCCTGCGCGAGCAGGCCGTCGCGCAACGGGCCGTCGCCAACGATAGTCACCTGCCATCCCGGCGTGTCGCGGGCGATGCGCGCCCACGCGTCGATCAGCCGGTCGAAGCCTTTTTCCGGGACGAGACGCCCGACCGCGAGAATGCTGCGTTCGTCGCCATGTTCCGGCGGCGCATCGGGAATCGCGATGCCGAGCGGATTGGGCAGCGTAACGACTTGCGCGCGGGCGCGCGGGTAATGCGTCTGCCATGCATGACGGTCCGACTCGGTCAGCACGACGAGGGCGTCGTACCGATGGGCCGCGAGCGTTCGTGCCCAGCGGCGCGCAGATCGGCCGAGGTCGCTGGCATAGGTGCTGTGTTCCCAGGCGATACGCTGCAATCGCAGACCGAGCGTGGCGGGCACGACATAGAGGGCGAGCATCGGGTCCACATCGATCATCGTCTCGATGCGGTGTTCGCGCACGTAACGCCGTACCTGCCGCACGATCGACAGATAGTGATGTTTGAACGCGACGCGTTCGGCGAATATCGCGTGATGTTTGACACCCGGCGCCAGTGCGAAGACGGGGCGATGGCCCCACAACGACAGCACATGGACACGATGCCCGCGTGCGGCGAGCGCGTTGGCGAGCGTTGCGGTGGCGCGTTCCGCACCGGCAAACACCGCCAGTGTCCCGGTGAACAGGCAGATGGTGCGAGCGTTGCCGGTGTTGCCGGCGTGGTGTGAATCGGTAGCGGTCATTGCATCAGTCCCGTCGAAGCAGCCAGACGCCGAGCACCAGCGCCGCGGCATAGCCCGCGCCGTAACCCAGCGCCCCGGCGAGCGCGCCGATCTGCGGCGCCAGCCCGCGCACGATGACAAAAGCCACCACGGCCGCGCAGAGCCATTTGGCAATGACCCAGCGTCCGGCGCCGCGCCGAATGAGCGTAAGGTTCAGGCCGGCGTCGGCGAACACGAGAATTCCCATGAGTGCCGACACACGCAGAATCTGCGCCGACTCCGCGAATCCGGCGCCATAAATCAGATGCACGATCCAGGGCGCGAGCAACGCAATCGGAATCGCCATGCTCGCGCCTGCGGCCACCATTAACCACACGGCCCGCACGGTGTTGCGCCGCGCCGCGGCGTTGTCGGTCGTCTGGAAAATCAGTTGGGGCGCGAGCGAGTTCGCGATGATCGGCGCGACGAGCACGAAGTTCTCCGTGATTTGCATCGCCGCCGCGTAAGCACCCAGTTCCGCAAGCGGAATGATCGGCTTGAGCACGAGCTGGTCGATGCGCTTGAAGAGAATCATCAGCATCAGGCCGCCCCAGAACGTCGAGCCGCTCGCGAGCAGATCGAGCAGCAGGGCGCGACGCCAGGCCACGGGCGTGCTGGGCGAATGTCGGAAGTAATAGCGCACGAGCAGCGCGGCCGCCACGATGGCTTCGATGGCGTAGACGATAGCGAACGCGGTCACATCTGCGTGCGTGGCGAACAATAGCGCCACGAGCGCGAGCTTCACGCCCAGCCCGCAAAGATTGGCGCTCACGCTCGGCCGGTTGAACGTGCGGGCTTGCAGCCACGCGATCACAATGCCCGACGGCTCTCGGAACCACAGTGCCACACCGAGCCAGAGCGCCACGGCAACCAGATCGGACTCCGCAAAGCAGAGGATATAGACGGTGAGGATCGCGTAGGCGAGGGCGGCGGCGGCCAGCCGAAGCGCGAAGGCGTGCGCGATGATCGTGCGTTGCTCGGCTTCGGGTTTGCCGACCAGACGCGGCACCACCACTTCGCTGCCGCACAACAGCGTGAGAGAGGCGGCGAGAAAGACGAGCGATTGCGCGTACTGAAACAGGCCGAACTCTGCGGCGCCGAGACTGCGGGCGAGAAAGCCGGAGACCGCGATGCCGCCGGCGATTTGCGCGCCGCGCTCGGTCAGCATCCAGAGGATGTTGCGAATGATGGTCCGGTAGGGCATGTGGCGCTCGCGCGTCTCACTCGTTCTCAAAATAAGCAAAACCGGCCTTGCGAGGCCGGTGCTGGGGGATGTTACGCGCTCGTCGGGTCGCGTGACTACGGTTAGCAGGTTGAGTGTAGGCGCTGACTGACAAGGCTTGCGGGAAATGCCGCAGTGCGGCGAAGTCCCGTATAATTTTAGCGTAATGCAGCCGTTCCCGGCCGGGCCTCGCGCCTTTGCGCCGGGATTTTACGTTTGTGGTGTAGCCGGCCTTTCGCGACTGCCGACCCGAGGCGACGTCCGGTGCGCATCGGATGGCGGCAGTCCACCGGTCAGGCTTACCCGCAACGGATGCTAATTTCCCCCCTCGTTTCCGAGAGACGCTTTCCCATGACGCAAACCACGCAAGTTTCGCCTGCGATTTTCAAGGCATACGACATTCGCGGCATCGTCGGCAAGACCCTCGATGCCAACGTCGCGCATCTGATCGGACGCGCATTTGGCACGGCACTGCGTCGCGAGGGCGGCAATGCCGTCGTCGTCGGCCGTGACGGCCGCCTGTCCGGCCCCGAACTGGTCGGCGCACTCGCCGACGGCCTGCGCGCCGCCGGTGTCGACGTGGTCGATATCGGCGTCGTCGTCACGCCGATGGTGTACTTCGCGACGAACGTCACTTTGCACGGCCGCGTGGTCGACTCCGGCATCATGGTCACGGGCAGCCACAACCCGCCCGACTACAACGGTTTCAAGATGGTACTGCGCGGCCGGGCGATCTACGGCGACGCGATTCAGGGTCTCGCCAAACTGATCGAGGCGCAGGATTTCGAGACGGGGCAGGGCACTTACACCGCCGATGAGATCGACGAGTCGTATCGCTCGCGCATCGTGAACGACGTGCATCTGGCGCGTCCGATGAAGATCGCCGTTGACTGTGGCAACGGCGTGGCGGGGGCTTACGCGCCTGCGCTGTTCCACGCACTCGGCTGCGACGTCCTCGAGCTGTTCTGCGAGGTCGACGGCACGTTCCCGAATCATCACCCGGACCCGGCCCATCCCGAGAACCTCCAGGATCTGATCCGCACGCTGCAAACGACCGATGCCGAAATCGGTCTGGCGTTCGACGGCGACGGCGACCGTCTCGGTGTGGTCACCAAGGACGGTCAGATTATCTATCCGGATCGTCAGTTGATGCTCTTCGCCGCCGAGGTGCTGAGCCGCAATCCGGGCGAGAAGATCATCTACGACGTGAAGTGCACACGCAATCTCGCGAGCTGGGTGCGCAAGCACGGTGGCGAGCCGCTCATGTGGAAGACGGGCCACTCGCTGGTCAAGGCCAAGCTCAAGGAAACCGGCGCACCGTTGGCTGGCGAGATGAGCGGCCACGTGTTCTTCAAGGACCGCTGGTACGGTTTCGACGACGGCTTGTACACGGGCGCGCGTCTGCTCGAAATCCTCTCGAAGTCGGCCGATCCTAGCGCTGTACTGCGCGCGTTGCCCAATTCGATCTCGACGCCGGAGTTGCAGATTCCGCTGGCCGAGGGCGAGAACTTCGCGCTGATCGACAAGCTGCGTGAGACCGCCAAATTCGACGGCGCGCAGGAGATCGTCAAGATCGACGGCGTGCGGGTCGAATACGCCGACGGTTTCGGGCTGGCACGTTCGTCGAACACCACGCCGGTCGTCGTGCTGCGCTTCGAGGCCGATAGCGAGGCCGCCATCCAGCGCATTCAGGACGACTTCCGCCGCGCGATTCTGGCCGTCAAGCCCGACGCCAGGCTGCCGTTCTGAGGCGCGACGGGCCGCCTGACCGACGTTGGAATGAAGTTGGCGTGATGTCGACGTGACGTTGTAAGGCGGTCGTTGCCCTCGCAACAGGATCAAACATGATCGGCGGGCCGGGTCGGGGTAAAATCGCGGTTTTGCTCACGAGGCCCGGCCGAACCGCCGGGGCGTTCGGTTGCAGGTTCTGATCGTCAAAGTCTCGTCGCTCGGCGACGTCGTCCATAACATGCCCGTGGTGCAGGACATCCTGCGCCAGTACCCCGACGCCCAGATCGACTGGGTCGTGGAAGAGGGATTCGTCGACCTCGTCAAACTCGTGCGCGGTGTGCGCCGGGTCATTCCCTTTGCCCTGCGCCGCTGGCGCAAGAAGCCGCTCGCGGCACGCACCTGGCAGGAAATCGGCACGTTTCGCCGTGCTCTGCGCGAAACCCCCTACGATTACGTGATCGACACGCAAGGTCTGGTCAAGACCGGCTGGATCTCGCGCACCGCACGCGGCGCGGTGTGGGGGCTGGGCAACCGGACCGAGGGCGCCAGCTACGAATGGCCGGTGCGCTACCTGTATCAGCACATGGTGCGCATCGAGCCGCACACGCACGTGGTTACGCGCTCGCGTTTGCTCGTCGCGCAGGCGATGGGCTTCAAGGTGCCGGGCCAGATCGATTTCGGCATCGCCACCGAGCGTGCCGATCACAGCCAGTGCCCTGATCGTCCGTATGCCGTGTTCGTGCACGCGACTTCGCGAGACGACAAGACCTGGCCGGAAGACAACTGGATTGCGTTGGGGCGCGATCTGGCGTTGCAGGGCTTGCTGATCGTGTTGCCGTGGGGCAGTGCTGCCGAGCACGAGGTATCGCTGCGACTGGCGGCGGCGTTGGGTGATGCGGCCTGGGTGCCGCCGAAGATGAATCTGTCGCAGGTGGTTGGCCTCATCGATCGCGGCGCGATCACCGTGGGTGTGGATACCGGTTTGGTACATATTGCCGCTGCGCTGAATCGCCCCACCATCGAGCTATACAATTTCAGCACTGCGTGGCGCACCGGGGGATTCTGGTCGCCGCACATCGTCAATCTCGGCGACGCCGAACACAAGCCGACGCTCGCACAAGTGCGCGACGCCGTGCGTGAGCTCGCACCGTCGCTCCAGCCGGTGCCAAGCAGCGCCGCTGCGCCTGGGGGGGACCGAATCGCATGAATGCATTGAACGAAGCGAACGAAGCAAACGAAGCGAACGCGGCAAGCGAAAGCAGTCAGATCGTCACCGTCGCGTCGGGCGACTGGCAGGGGGGGCAACTCCCGGTGTCGCGCGAGACGCTGGTGGCCGACGTCGAAGCCGGCAAGGTGCTGTACTTCCCGCATCTGGCCTTTGTCCTCGACGCCGCCGAGCAAGGCCTGCTCGACCCGAAGATCGCCGATCCGAGGCGCAAGAACATCAGCCTCGATCCGAAGACCGGCGTGCTCGTTGGCGTGGCCGCCGACGACGCCACACAGCGCGCCGTTCATGCGCTGGTCAAGCGCTACTACACGCAGGCGTGCAGTCTGATCGACGGTCTGATGCCGGAGTATCGCGGCAAGCTGCGCGCCGCGCCTACGAGCTTGCGTCTGCACCAGGTCGAGACACGCCAGACCTCGTGGCGCAAGGACGACAGCCGCCTGCACGTCGATGCCTTCCCGTCGCGCCCGAATTACGGCGAGCGCATCTTGCGCGTGTTCACCAACATCAATCCGGCGGGCCAGCCGCGCGTGTGGCGCGTGGGCGAACCGTTCGAGGACGTGGCCAAACGCTTCCTGCCCAAAGTGCCTGCGCAGTGGCCGGGTTCCGCGTGGTTGCAAAACGCGGTGGGCATCACCAAGCGCCCGCGCAGCGGCTACGACCACATCATGCTGCACCTGCACGACGGCATGAAAGCCGACATGGGCTATCAGCACGACGCCGATCAGCAGACCATGCCGTTCCCGCCGGGCAGCGTGTGGATCTGCTTCTCGGATCAGACGTCGCACGCGGTGATGTCGGGGCAGTTCATGATGGAGCAGACCTTCTTCCTGCCGGCCGACGCGATGGTGCACCCCGAGTGCTCGCCGCTGGCGGTGTTGCAACGCCTGACGCATCGCGCGCTGATCTGAATGTTGCTGCGTCTCGTCTATCGCGCCCTTTGGTGGATCGTGGCACCGCTGGCGGTGATTCGTCTGTGGTGGCGCGGGCGCTTCGAGCCCGGCTATCGCCGTCACATCGGTGAGCGTTTCGGGTTTTACGGCAAGCCGCCCTACACCGGCCGTCCGCTGATCTGGGTGCATGCGGTCTCCGTCGGGGAGACGCGCGCCGCGCAGCCGCTCGTCGACGCGTTGCTCGAACGTTATCCGTCGCACGGCATTGTGCTCACACACATGACACCGACCGGGCGCGCCACCGGCGAAACCGTCTTTGGCGATCGCGTGCTGCGATGCTATCTGCCGTACGACATGGGCGGCCCCATCCGCCGCTTTCTGAAGCATTGGCGCCCGAGTGTGGGCGTGGTAATGGAGACGGAAGTCTGGCCGAATCTCATCTTCACGTGCCGCGATAGCGGCGTGCCGCTGGTGCTGACGAATGCGCGAATGTCGGCGCGCTCGTTCCGTCGCGCGGCCCGCTTCGGCGACGCCACCAAGCCGGTCTTCGGTGGGTTCAGCCGTGTGCTGGCGCAAAGCGATGCCGATGCCGAGCGTCTGCGCATGCTGGGTGCGAGCGACGTCGACGTGATGGGCAACCTCAAATTCGACATGACGCCGCCGCCCGCGCTGCTCGCGCTGGGCGCACGTTGGCGCGAGCGCTTCGGTGATCGCAAGGTGTGGCTCGCGGCGAGCACGCGCGACGGCGAGGAAGCGCTGGTGTTGCAGGCGCGCGCCATGCTCGCGGCGGCCTCCGACGTGGGACGCCGTTCGTTGCTGGTGCTCGTGCCGCGTCATCCGCAACGCTTCGACGAAGTGGCGGCGATGCTCGACAGGGTGCGTCTGAACTATGTGCGTCGCAGTGCATGGCCGGACGGCGACACGCCGTTGCCTGCCGATGTCGACGTGGTGCTCGGCGATTCGATGGGCGAGATGGCCGCGTATTTCTCTGCGGCCGAAGTGGCGTTCATCGGCGGCAGTTTGCTGCCGTTAGGCGGTCAGAACCTGATCGAAGCCTGCGCGGCGGGCACCCCCGTTGTGTTCGGTCCGCACATGTTCAACTTCACGCAAGCCAGTGAAAACGCGCTCGCGGCGGGCGCGGCGCGCCGGGTGAGCGATGCGGGCGAGCTCGCCACGGCGTTGGCCGATTTGCTGATCAACGACGACCGCCGGCTGGCGATGCGCACCGCGGCGCTCCTGTTCGCGAAGCAGCATCAGGGCGCGACGGCTCGCACCGTCACCGCCCTGGGACGCTGGCTGGATAGTGGTGGTTCCGGCGCCGGCGCTGGCTTCGTCGCCTCTCAGGAATGATCCGGCAGAACGTCTGACGCCTGCGTCGCCGGAAGCAAAAAGCCTCGCATGCCCGTATGTCGATACGGTTATGCGAGGCTTTTTGTTTTGATGTGTGGGCGTTGTCAGCGTCGCAGCGGCGCAGTCGTTCCCGGACGAACACCGCGCTCGGGCAGCCCGGCGCCCGCGTTGGCGGGGGCGGCTTCGCGAGCGCCCGCCATGGCGGCGGAGGCATTCGGATTCTCGGTAAGCAGCGCGTTGAGCAACTGCAAATCCGTATCGACGAGCGTGGCGGCGCTGGCCTTCAGTTGAAGGCTGGAGAGCAGCGTGCTGTAGCGGGCCTTGGCGAGATCGCGTCGTGTGGTGAAGAGCTTGTCTTCGGCGTTGAGCACATCGGCGTTGATGCGAATGCCGACCTGATAGCCGCGTTTGTTCGAGGCGACCGACGACTGCGCCGATTGCTCCGCAGCTTCGAGCGCCTTGACCTGCGCCAGCCCGCTCGATACCCCGAGATACGACGTACGCGCGCCGAGCACGGCGAGGCGTCGGGCGTCGTCCAGATCGCTCTGCGCCTTGTCTTCGAGCGCGAGCGTCTGACGCAGCTTGCTTTGCACCGAACCGCCCGAGAAGATCGGAATGCTGATCTGAATGCCGATCTGCCCCGCAGAACTCGGCCCCGAACCGGGGCTCGACGGACTCGACATCGCCGACGTCAACAAACTGTTGGCGTTGCCGACATTCGAGTGCGCCCCGGCGGCCACCAGATCCACCGACGGCATATAGCCCGACTTCGCCTTCGACGTTTCGCGTCGGGCGATCTCCAGCGTGAGCGACTGCAATTGCACGCCGTAATTGGATTGCTCGGCTTGCGCGATCCAGTCCGCCACGTTGTTCGGCTCGGGCGACGGCAGCGTCGATCCCGCGCGCAGCGTGGCGAGCGAGCCGACCGGGTGGCCGACAATGCGTGCGAAGGCCGCGCGACGCACGTCGAGTGTGTTCTGGGCGGCGATTTCCTGTGCGGTGGCCTGATCGAAGCTGGCTTGCGCTTCGTTGGTGTCGACGATGGTGGCGTTACCGACTTCGAAATTCCGCTTGGCAGACGCCAATTGTTCAGCGATGGCCTGCTTGTGCGTGCCCGCGAGCGCGAGATCGTCCTGCGCGGCGAGCACGTCGAAATAGGCGGTCGCCACGCGCAGGATCAGATCCTGCTGCGCCTGCGCAAACGAGGCTTCGGCGGCAGACACCGTCAGCTTGCCCTGCTGATACGACTGCCAGCTATCCCAGTGGAAGATGGGCTGCGTGAGCGCGAGGCTGTAGCCGCTGCTGCCGAACGTGTTCGACACGCTGCCCGAGCCGTAGTGCGTGTTGACGGACCCCCAGCGCGCAGTGACTTGCGGCAGGAGCGCGGCGCGGGCTTGCGGCAGGGCTTCGATGTTGGCGAGATAGGCCGAGCGAGCGCTGGCGATCAGGGCGTCGCGGTTCTGGGCTTCGCTGTAGAGCGCAAGCAGGTCGGTCGCGCTGGCGGGGATGGCGTAAGCCATGAGGGCTGCGAGCGTCGTCGCCATGACGAGCGCGCTCGCAGAGAGGGTGCGCAAGGCAGGCGCACGCCTGGCCGCGCGCGATTGCGCGGCAAACCTCGGGGGGCGCACGGCCCTGGCTCAGTAAGTCGGCATCGACGGATCGACCTGGCGAGCCCAGGCATCGATTCCGCCGTCCAGATTGAACAGCTGGGTAAAGCCTTGTTGTTCCAGAAACATTGCGGCGCGGGCGCTGCGCATGCCGTGATGGCAGATGCACACGATGGGCGCGTCGGCGTCGAGTTCGGTCAGACGGGCGGGCACGTCGCCGAGCGGCACGTTCTTGCTCTGGGCGATGTGGCAGGTCTGCACTTCCCAGTCCTCACGCACGTCGAGGAGCGTGGGTCGGCTGCGGTCCCCATCCGTCAGCCACTGGGCCAATTGCGCCGGTGTAATGTTTTGCATGATGTTCTACGTGTGTCGAATCGGTGGCGTCCTGTCCTCGTGTTTCCGCCCATTCGTCCCCAAACGAAAGGGTGCGGGACCGGTCCGCTCGCGGCATCCGGGGCGCGCTGTCCGCTACCGAACGGCGCGTCTCCCGGTCGCCGGGCTCAGAACTTGAAGCTCGACGGTTGCGGCGCGACCAGATAGGCCACTTGCGTCTCGAACAGGTTTTCGCGGCGGTATTCGGTCTCGGACACGCGCGTGATAAGCATGGCTTCCATGACCGGGCTGCCGCCCACGAAAGCTGCCAGACGGCCACCGACCTTCAACTGGTTCAGAAACGCCTGCGGCAGTTCGGCCAGCGCTCCCGAGATGGCGATCACGTCGTACGGTGCGGCGGCGCTCCAGCCTTGCGCGCCGTCGGCGTTGACGACTTCCACGTTGGTCACGCCGTTGGCGCGCAGCGTCTGCTGGGCGCTCTGGGCGAGGTTGGCGTCGAATTCGATGGTGGTGACGTGGTGGGCGTTATAGGCCAGCAGTGCGGCCATGTAGCCCGAACCCGTGCCGATTTCGAGCACGTTCTCGTTCTTCTTCGGCGCGAGGGCTTGCAGAATGCGCGCTTCGACGCGCGGCACCATCATGTGCTGGCTGTCGTTGGCGATTGCAGCACCCGAGAGCGGGAGTTCGACGTCGGTGAAAGCGATGTCGCGCAATGCCGCCGGCACGAAATCTTCACGCTTGACGATTTCCAGCAGCTTGAGCACGTCCTGATCGAGCACGTCCCAGGGACGGATCTGCTGCTCGATCATGTTAAAGCGGGCCTGTTCGTAATTCATTTCGATTACTCGTGGGTAGTAGGCAAACACAACCCGGCATTTTACCAGTTCCGGGCAGCAGCCATGATGACGCGTGAACTTTTGCCGAAAAACGGCATGACGCTCGTCGGACGAGGGGCGTCAATGGTTGTCGACGGCTGGCCGGCGCACGCTCACTGCCGCGAGCGCACCGGCAGCCGTCATGCGGCTTTCTCGGACGCTGGCGCGTCGGTCGTCTGCGCGACGCACTGCAAATAGGCGCCGCACATCGTCGCCATCTGTTCGGCGATCTGACTGGCGAGCGTCTCGTAGCAGGCGCCGGCGGGGGCGCGGTTTTCCAGAATCGCCTTGATCGGTCCCGTCATCGAGTTCAGGAAGACGAAAGCCACCGTCTCGGGATCGTCGAAGCGCGCGTTTTGCGCCGTCTTCAGCATACCGACGACGGCCCCGTGCATACGCGCGCCGGCCTTCGCAAACACTTCACGTCCGTCGAGATCCTCGGAGAGCCGGTACAGCGCCTGCGCCTCTTCGATATCCGTCATCTTCGCACCGACATAGGCCTTCGCCAGCTCGCGCGCCATCACGTCCAGCGGCCGGGCGTGCGAGGCGAGGCACGTCTGCTCCACCGTCCCCACGATCCGGTCGACGTGCCGCTCAAGCACGGCATAGAGCAGCACCTGCTTGTTCTGGAAGTACTGATACAGCGTGCCGACCGACACGCCCGCGCGCTCCGCCACGCGCGTGGTGGTCAACTGACGTCCGCCATCGAGCAGCAAAACCTGAAGCGCGGCTTCGAAAATGGCATCGATGGTGACCCGCGAACGCGCCTGCTGCGGCGTTTTACGGGGCGTTGCGGGAGGTGGGCCGTCCGGTTTCATATGCGAATAGGAAATCTGAAGGATTCTTCATAAACTCGATGCTAACAAATTTGCGTGCGGTCGGGCGCAGAACAACAAGTAACTCGACGGGAGCAGTGATGAAACGGGACGCTATCGAGAGTGCGGTACGCGAGGACGCCGAACGCCATCTGGGAAAAGTGGCGCTGGTAACTGGCGCGACCCGGGGAATCGGACAGGAAGTCGCGCGCGAGCTGGCCGAGGCGGGCATGACGGTACTCGTGGGCGCACGCGACGAAGCCAGGGGCGACGAAGTCGTCGCGCCGTTGCGCAAGGCGGGTTTTCAGGCGGAGACGCTGGTGATCGACCTGCTGCGCACGGAAACATTGCACGCGGCGGCATATCGCATCGGTCGCTACCACGGACGCCTCGACGTGCTGGTGAACAACGCCGGCGTGACCGATGCGCGTGACGACTCCCCGGAGAAGGCCTCTATCGAAGCCGTCGAACGGGTGTTCCAGACCAACTTCTTTGGCACCTTGCGCGTAACACAAGCGATGTTGCCGTGGCTGTCGCGCTCGGAGCGCGCGCGTATCGTCAACGTGTCGAGCGGCCTTGGCTCGCTCGCGCATAACAGCGATCCGGCGTGGGAGCATGCGGCGTTCCGGCAGATCGGTTTCAACGCGTCGAAGGCGGCGCTGAACATGTTGACGGTGCAGCTCTCGCACACCTTGCGTGAGACGTCGATCACGGTGAACTCGGTCGATCCGGGCGCCCCCGGCGATCTGGCGGCCGACGCCAGCGGCAAGCGCGCCCGTCAGGGGCTGGCCGATGGCACGCGCAGCGTGGTGATGCTCGCGCTGGGTGAGCGCGGACCGGTGACGGGCGGCTTCTTCGACATCGCGGGCAGCCTGCCCTGGTAAGTCGCCGCTGGTTGATCCCCCCGTTCTTCCGGCTTCGTTGCTCATAAAAGGGGGACCTTCGGCCGTCCAGAGCGATACGCGCGGTAAAATGTGCGGCCTGAAACGGCGTCGTCCTGAGCGGACGGCGTCACTCACCCGCATTTTCCCGTTCCGTCATGAACTGCCGACCCCGCTGCGCGGCTTGCTGCATCGCGCCTTCCATCTCGACGCCCATTCCCGGAATGCCGAACGGCAAGCCGGCGAACACGCGTTGCGTGCAGCTCGACGACGACGACCGTTGCCGGATCTTCGGCAGCCCGCTGCGTCCGGCCGTCTGCGGTTCGTTGCAGCCGTCGGCCGAAATGTGTGGCAAGGATCGCGCGCAGGCGATTGCGTGGCTGTCCGACCTGGAAGCGATGACGGCGCCTGCGCTGGCTTGACGCCGCCCGAAGGGGCGCGGGCGACCCAATGGGCAGGCGTAGAGCCGTGTCGCATGCGAGTGCTATAGTCGCGCGTGTCGGGCGTCAGGCGCCCTGAAGCGGAACGTGACATGCCGGATAGTGCTCATTCAGATCGGAACATTCGTCAGCAGTGCGATGCGCTTGCGTTGCAAGCCCTCCCGCCCTTGCCGGAATCCTCGCGCGCGAGCGCACCGGTGTCGCGCCGCCGCTGGCTGGCGATGACCGGTGCGGTGGCGCTCGCTGCCGGGCTGGCAGCGTGTGCGGGCTTGCCGTTCGGCAACGATTACACCTTCTCCGAAAGTCAGTTGCAGCGTGCGCTCGAACGCAAGTTTCCGTTCGACCGTCGCGTGCTGGCCGTGCTCGACGTCAATCTCTCGCATCCGCGTCTGACCTTGCTGCCGGAGCGCAATCGTCTGGCGGTGTCTGTCGACGCGACCGTGACGCATCCGCTCGGCGGCGCACCGCTTACGGGCACGCTCGCCATCGACAGCGCACTCGCGTACGACCCGGCTACGATGTCGGTCGTGCTGCGCGACCCGGAGGTGGAGACCTTCACCGTCAACGGTCTGCCTGAGCGCTGGTCGCGCCAGTTGAACGCGGCGGGCGCGTTGATTGCAACGCAGTTGCTGCAAGGCGCGCCGATCTACACGTTCAAGCCCGAGCAACTCAACATCGGCGGCGTGGCGCGCCAGCCGGGCGCGATTACCGTGCTCTCGCATGGGGTGAACGTCAAACTCGACCCGCGCTGATTTCGATTTCCACCATCCACGACTTCTCAGGAACTCACTGCATGGACTTGTTGCTGGCGCTCAAAGCCGTCATTCTCGGTGTGGTTGAAGGGCTGACCGAATTCCTCCCGATCTCCTCCACCGGCCACCTGATTCTGGTCGGTAGCCTGCTCGACTTCAACGACGACAAGGGCAAGGTCTTCGATATTGTGATTCAGTTCGGCGCGATTCTCGCCGTGTGCTGGGAGTTTCGCGCGAAGATTGCGCAGGTCGTGTCGGGCCTCGGCAGCGACCCGAAGGCGCGTCGTTTCGCAGTGAACGTCATCATCGCGTGCGTGCCTGCCGTCGTGCTGGGGTTGCTGTTCGGCAAGCACATCAAGGCTGCGCTTTTCAACCCGGTCGTGGTGGCCACGGCGTTCATCGTCGGTGGCGTGATCATCCTGCTTGTGGAGCGTCACAACCGTCGCAATGTTGAGGCGGGCAAGTTGCCGCGGGTGAATTCGCTTGACGACCTCTCGCCCGTCGACGCCCTGAAAGTCGGCTTCGCCCAATGCCTCGCGCTGGTGCCGGGCACGTCGCGCTCGGGGGCAACGATCATCGGCGGCATGATGTTCGGACTGGAGCGCCGGGTGGCGACCGAGTTCTCGTTCTTCCTCGCGATCCCGATCCTGTTCGGCGCTACGGTGTACGAACTCTACAAGTCGCGCTCCATGCTGGAAGTCGAAGACTTCGGCCTGTTCGGCATCGGCTTCGTTTTCGCTTTCATCAGCGCCTTCATCTGCGTGCGCTGGCTGCTGCGCTACATCGCGTCGCACGACTTCACGGTATTTGCCTGGTACCGGATCGCGTTCGGTCTGGTGGTGCTGGCCTCGGGGTACAGCGGGCTGGTCGTCTGGGCGGATTGAGCACCGGCGCGCGGGCGTGTCGGGCGCAGAACGAAAAAAGGGCACCGCGAGGTGCCCTTCTTGCTATGTGACGATCTCGCTCAGCCGCGCTTTCGGAAGACGAGATCCCACACGCCATGCCCGAGGCGCAGGCCGCGGTTCTCGAACTTCGTGACGGGACGATACTCCGGACGCGGCGCGTAACCGTCGGCCGTGTTTTCGAGCGACGCTTCTCCGCCCAGCACTTCGAGCATCTGCTCGGCATATTCCTGCCAGTCCGTCGCGCAGTGCAGATAGCCGCCCGGCTTCAGGCGCGACGCGAGCAGCGCCACGAACGGCGGTTGCAGCAGGCGGCGCTTGTGATGGCGCTTCTTGTGCCACGGATCGGGGAAGAAGACGTGTACGCCGTCGAGCGAGCCTTCCGGGAGCATGTGCTCGACGACTTCCACGGCGTCGTGCTGGATGATGCGCACGTTCGCAAGCGGGGTGGTGCCGATGAGCTTGAGCAACGCGCCCACGCCCGGTTCGTGCACTTCCACGCCGAGGAAATCGTCCGCCGGACGCACTTTCGCGATGTGCGCAGTGCCGTCACCCATGCCGAAGCCGATTTCCAGAATTCGCGGCGCATCGGCGCGCGCGAAGGCTGCGGGCCAGTCGAGCGGTTCGGGGGCGTATGGCACGAGAAATTGCGGGCCGAGTTCGTCGAACGCGCGTTTCTGGGCTTCCGAGCTGCGCCCGGCGCGACGCACGAAACTGCGGATGCGGCGCGGGTGTGCCACCCCGTCCGGGCCGATGTCGTTGTCATCGCTGCCGTCGTCTTGCGAGGCGTTGGATTGCGACGCGTCGAGATCGGCGTCGTCGTTGGCCGGGTAAGCGTCGTCAGCCGGCGGGTGTCCGTGGTTCGTCATGGAAGCAAAAAGCCGTCTGGGACGACGGCTTGTCGAGGAGTGCTGCGGCAGGCGGTGCGGACAGCGCCCAACACGATGATTTTTCAAAGGATTTTCCCGCGCCGTGGCGCCGGGAACGGGCTCGATTATCCACCGGAACCCCCTTCACTGGCAAGTTGACGCCTGGTTGCACCCGTTACCATTGGGCGGGCGCGCGAACGTCAGCGGGCTTTGGCGCGCGAGGGCTTGGCGCTCGCCGCCACACGTGCGGCGCTTTTATTGCCGAACACGCCCGTCGTCTCCATGTCTTCGAGCCACGAGAGCGCGTCGGCATGGCGCAGGAAATGGCGCAGATAGTCGGGACACACGTCGTGCATGAGCGAGAGTGCGCGATGCACGAGATGGCTGGAATTGAGCGGCCCGGCGTTTTCCGGCACCTGCGCGAGCGATTGGCGCAGATTGCCGTCGGTGCTCAGTTTCGACCACGTCTCGCGGAAGTATTCGAGGACATCGAGGTCTTCGAAGGCGTCGTCTGTCGCGATGACCGTCGGTGTGATCGTGACCGGAGCCAGAACGGGGGGCGAGACGATGCGCTTCGGCGGCGCGCTCGATGCCACGCCCGTCTGCGAAGGCTCGCTGCTGGGCTTTGCGGGGCGCGTGGGTGCGCTGGACCTGACGGCGCGTGACGGGAGCGACGGCGCAGGGCGCTCGCCTGTGCCGATCCGTTGCGTGATGTCGGCGGTCAAGGCGGCGAGCGCTGACAAAGCGGGCTGCGACGGCGCGTCGGGCGAAACATCGAGCGAAACATCGGCCGAAGGATCGGACACCACTTCAGCGCTGCCGAGCGACGTCGAGAAATCGTCGACAAGCGCTTTCAGACGTGCGTCGAGCACGCGGCGCACGTCGCCCTGGTAGGTGCGGGCGCGCTGAGCAAGGGCTTCGATGCGATGAAAGCGTGCCGGGTCGCGCTTGTCCGCGCCCTGGGCTCGCCATGCCGCAATCCGTTCGGACACTGCATCGACGCTCGCAACGTCTTCGACGACAACGGTCAAATCGTGCGTGTCCACCGCGACCGAATCCTCTGCGGTACTCGCCGCGCCTTCGGCATCTTCGATGTCCTGGACGTCGAGATTGGCGTTCATTGCGTTACGCCTTCGGCTTGCCAGCGTTGCTGGCGCTGCTGCGCGGCATCGGCGCGATTTCCACGCGACGGTTCTTCGCGCGGCCGGTTTCGTCGGCGTTCGACGTGACGGGCTGTTCCGAGCCGAACGCGGCTGAGAAGATCGATGACGGCGGCACGCCAGCGGCGATCAATTCGCGCGTGACGGTCAGCGCGCGCTGCGCCGACAACTCCCAGTTATCCGCGAATCGACGGTTCGTCTCGCGCACTTGCTGGTCGTCGGTGAAACCGCTGACCATGAGAATCTCGTCGCTCGCACGCAGATAGGCGGCGAGCGGTCCGGCCAGACTGCGCAGCACCTCGCGCCCTTGCGGTTGCAACTGGTCCGAGTTCAGCGCGAAGAGCACGTTGCCGCTGATGCCGATACGGCCGTTCACCAGCGTGACGCGTCCGCCCGCGAGCGGCCCGGCGAGTGCTTTCTCCAGCGTCTCGCGGCGCTGCGTCTCCACCTGTCGCTCCTTCACTTCGCGCTCCAGCTTGGCCGACAGCTCGATCTGCACGCCGATCACGCCGAGCATGATGAGCACGAAGGCGCCGAGCATCACCGACATCAGATCGCCGAAGACGGCCCACGTCGGCGCAGCGGCGCCTACGTCGCCGCCGTCCGCGATATCCGCGTCGAATTCGTCCCTCATGCTGCCACGCTACCCGGTTGCGAGCGCGTTTGCGCCAGATCCTGAAGGTTTTCGAGGATCTGTTTTTGCGACATCACGCTCAACTCCACCACTTCGCGAGCCTGCGCGACGTAATAGCCGAGCTGTTCGTCGCTGCGCGCCATCGACTTGTCGAGGGCGGCTTCGATCCGTTGCAGATGGTCGAGCAATTGCGTGTTCGATTCGCCGAACGACTGCACGGCGGCCCCGAAGGCGTCGCCGAGGCTGGCGATTTCCACCGCGCTGCCAGTGACTTGCGCGGAGGCTTCCGTGAGCTTCTCCGTTTGCGCGGCAATGGCGTCGCCCAGATTCGCGCCTGCGCGCTCCAGCAGTTGGGCAGACGTCGTCACCAGTTCGTCGACCGCGGCGCGCTGTTCGTTGCCGGCATGCTTGACGGTATCGAGCAGCGTGCCCAGCGTATCGAGCAGTCGCGAGCGCTCTTCGAGCATCGCGTTGTCGCGGACCATGCTGTCCGAGAGCTTCTGACGCAGTTCGCCGATGATCTCCGCCGCGGCCTTCGGGGCTTCCGAAGCGGTCTGCACCAGACGCGAGATTTCCGCGATGGTGTCGCTCGCGTTGGCTCGGGTCTGCTCGGACATCTCCAGCGCCGTGCGGGCGAGCGTGTCGCAGATCGTCTGCTGCTGGCTCGCCGTTTGCGCACCGACCTGTTGCCATTCCGAGCGCAGCGTGGCGAGCGTGCCTTCGAGCGTTTCGGTCCAGACGGACAGGCGTTGCGTTTCGCGCTCGGCCGTGGCGTCGTGATGCGCGTGGTTGGCAGCGCTGAGCGCTTGCAGTAACGAGGCGCTGTGTTCGGTGAAGGCGTCGGTCGTCGCCGCGACGAGTTGCTGATTGCCGTCGGCCAGACGTTCGCTGGTGCGGGTGTGGGTTTCGATGGCGTCGCGCCAAGCCTGCGCGACATTGGCGGACGTCGAATCCATTTGCGCCGAGACGCTGTGCAGCAACTGCGACGCACGCGTCTCGAACGTGTCGGCGAAGCGGGTCAGGGCGCTGGCGAGATCGCGGGCGAGGGCGTCGTTGGCGGACTGCTGCGCCGTGATGGCCTGCTTCCACTCGCCGGAAACGACCGCGGCTGTCTCCGACACGCTGTGCATTGCCCCTTCGGTGCGCTGCCCGACACCGTCGATCAGATGCGCGGAGCGTTGCTCGAAGGTGTCCGTGAAGCGGGTCAGTGCGGCGGCGAGTTCGGTGTTCAGCGAGGCGTTGGCCTGTTGTTGCAGCGCGATCGATTGGTCCCACGCCTGCGCCACGCGCTCGTGGGCACCGCTCACGTTGCCGCTCGCGGCGTCGAGCTTGGCGGCCACGTCGCCCAGCAGCGCGCTGGAACGTGCCTCGAACGTTTGCGCAAAGCGCTCCAGCGCAGCGCCGAGGTCTTGCGTGAGGGCGTCGTGCGAGCGCTGCTGCTGCGCGAGCGCTTGCTCCCAGGCTTGCGCGACGGTCGTCTGTGCCGTGGCGATGCTGCCGGTCGCATGGTCGAGTCGCGTGGTGACATCCGCGAGCAACCCGGCCGAGCGGGTCTCGAAAGACTGTGCGAATTGCGCGAGCGTCGCGCCGAGATCCTTGGCGAGGGCGTCGTTGGTTTGTTGCTGTGCGGCGAGCGACGTTTCCCACGTCTGCGCGACACCGGCGTGGGCGGTGCTGACGTGACCCGTCGCCGTTTCGAGGCGGGCGGCGACATCGTCGACGAGCTTGGCAGCGCGCGTCTCGAAGGTCTGCGCGAACTGTGCGAGCGTGGTGCCGAAGTCCTTGGCGAGGGCGTCGCTGGTCTGTTGCTGTGCCGCGAGCGACGTCTCCCAGGTCTGCGCAACGTCTGCATGGGCGGTGCTTACCTGCGCCGTGGTGGTCTCAAGGCGAGTGGCGACATCGTCGACGAGCTTCGCAGAGCGCGTCTCGAACGTCTGCGTGAACTCGCCCAGGGCGGCACGTAGATCGGTTGCGAGCGATTCATTGGCGCGCAACTGAGCGTCGAGCGAATCCTTCCAGACGTTCGCCACGCGGGCCGTCGTCGCTTCGAAGCGATCGGACAGGCCGTCCATGCGGTCTTGCATCGAGGCGGAAACGGTTTGGTGCCACGTCGCGGATTCGCGCGCGAGGCTGGCCATCGTCGCTTCCACTTCCGGACGGATCGCCGCACCCGCCGCGCTCGCCGTGGTGGCGACGCTGTCCTTCAGGTACTGCTGCATCGCGTGGGTGAGCTGTGCGTAGGAGGCGTTGGTTCTGGTGTGCAGGGCGTCCTGATTCGCCACGAGGCGCTCGCCAAGTGTCTGACTCTGTCGCTCCATCGCGGTCATCATCTCTTGCAGCCGCTCAACGAGCGCAGGCATGACGTTCGCCTGTTGTGCGAGGAGTTGCAGCGTGGTTTCGCGCTGATGTTGTTGCGAAAAGCCGCGAAGCGTGGTGACGATGCGGGCGTCCAGGGACTGCACGACCTGCGCGCGTTCCTTGCGTGCGAGCGCGGCGAGCAGGCCGAGCATGGCCGAGGTGGCGACACCGGCGACCGACGTCCCGAAAGCGAAGCCCAGTCCCTTGACCGGCGAGGCGAGCGAGGCGCGGATGGCTTGCAGGTCGGTCGCGCCTTCGAGCGCGATGCCGGTGCCGCGCAGCGTGGCGGCCATGCCGAGGAACGTGCCGAGCATGCCGAGCAGCACCAGCAAGCCGACGAGGTACGGCGTGAGTGCGGGGCCGGGCAGGCCGACGCGCTCGCCTTCGACGCGCAGACGCACCGCGGTGCGCAGTCCGGCCGGTAGCGTATCGAGCCATGTGGGCAGCGAGGCGGGTGGCGCGGTGAGGCTGGCGACGGCGCCCGCGAGCGCGTTCGTCGATTGATGGAAGCGCTTGAGTTCGAGCGCGCCAATGAGATAGACCGCCGCGATCAGCAGGGCGACGGCGAGCGCGAGGGTATTGGTATCGGCATAGCCGATGGCGATCCAGCCGACGACGGCCAGCCCTGCGACAAAGGCAACGAGATCAACGAGGTAACGGGTCATGTTGTCCGGGTTCACTAACGTTTTCGCCGATGCGAACCGAGGCGAGGGCGGCGATCAGCCCTTCGATCGGTTCGAGGCGTATATCCAGTTCTGCGAGCAAAACGCTCTGCATATCCCGGTGGAAGGTGTCGAGCCATGTGCCGGCGGGCGCGAGCGGCGGCGCACCTGGCACGCGCGGGGCGGCCATCGCTGCCTGTTCCGTATCGCGCAGCCGGACGAAGTGCCCTTCGAGCAGATTCGGCACGCTCGCGAGCAGTGTGCGCTCACGTGCGCCCATCACCCGCTCCATGACGGCGTCGACGCTGGCGAGTCGTGCGGCGTCCGGCGATTGGGTCGCCAGTTGGGCACGAAGGCGCGTGCGCAGGGCGCCGATCGCCGTATCCATCGTCTGCTGCGACGTCGCGTAGCGTTGCCGATACGCCGGGAACTCCGCGAACGACGCCGCCCGCTGCCGCTCGGCGGCGCTCAGCGCGCGAATCTGCCCGCCGGGCGCGGCTGCCAGACCGCAATCGCGGGCGATGGCCGCGGCGAGGTCGATGCGTACCCGTGCGAGCTCGCTCGCCGGATCCTGCGCAGCCGGACGCGCGCCGGGCGCGGCCGCCGGCGGGTTGGCTTTGAGCGCCGACGATAGCGCGATGGCGTCGGTCCAGCCCAGCCACTGGCTCATGCGGTCCGAGAGCGACGGCGCGGCCTCGGGGGGCGCGAACGTGCTCAGGCGGGCCAGCGAGCGTATGAGTGTTGGGGCGCTGATAACGGGACGCCGGGACACTTGCACCATTCCACTGGGGGGTCAAAAACCCAGCAGTTTACACTGCGCGCGCCTCCCGGCCCCGACTGACCGGTCCGGCGGGGGCTTGACGGGCGTCAAGCAGGCGCTGGGCGGGCGTCCCGAGGCGGGGACGGCGACACGTCACGGCCGTACCGGAATCGCGGGACGAGCGTGAGGCAGTCGTGTGACGGTGTCGTGGCCGCCGTCATTGCGGGCTCGAACGCCGACTGTGATTTATCTCAGTTTTCAGGTCCGGGCCCGAGGGTTATCTTTGGCACAACTCGCGACAAACGCGAAACAAGTGAAGCAAACCAAGCAAACAACTGGAGGTGTGAAATGGCTGCAATCGGTCCCGTCTGCGACATGTTGGTAATGGTAGGTACGTGGGCAAGCCGGGCTGCCCCGGTCGCCAAGTTCTTTGCCGACATGGCCGCGCTGTTCTGAAATACCCGCGACAAGCGAAATCGAACCGAACCCCTGGAGGTGTGAAATGGCTGCAATCGCTCCTATCGGCGACGCGCTGGTAACGGCGGGTACCTGGGCAAGCTGGGCTGCGCCGATCGCCAAGTGCTTTGCCGACATGGCGGCGCTGTTCTGAAATACCCGCGACAAGCGAAATTGAACCGAACCCCTGGAGGTGTGAAATGGCTGCAATCGGTCCCGTCTGCGACATGTTGGTAATGGTAGGTACATGGGCAAGCCGGGCTGCGCCGGTCGCCAAGTTCTTTGCCGACGTAGCTGCACTGTTCTGAAATCACTCGCGACAAGCGAAATCGGATCAAACGGATATAAGAGGTGTGCGATGGCCTGGATGACGACTCTCTTTCATGGCGCGATGCTCGACGGTGCAGTGGCATATCACCGGGCCAAGCCGGTGGTCCAGTTCTTCAACGACGTGATTCGTCTTTTCGCCTGACGTCTCCTGACGCGCGATAGACGACATTGAATCAAGCCTGAATCAAGCCTGAATCAAGCAACGACCGGAGGCGTGAAATGCGTCGGGGGACTGTTCTTTGACAGCGTGATGAAGGGAGGTGCGTGGGCCAGCCATGCTGCTGAGCCTGTCGTCAGGTTTTTCTCCGACGTGGCTGGCCTTTGCATGTGAGACGGCTCAGGAGGTTGAGCAGGCGGTCTCGGGGGCTTTTGCGAGACCCGAACGAAGATAAGGCAACAGACTGGCGAGGCCGAGCGCGGCCATCGCGGCGCCGATCCACAGCGGGGCACGCATGCTGTAGCCCGCGTCGATGGCGGCACCACCGGCCCATGTGCCGAACGCGAGACCGGCGGTAATCACCGAGGTATGCATCGTATTGACGAGCGGCCCGGGGGCTGCGGTGCGCATCACACGAGCCACCATCGCCGGATTGAGCGACACGCCCGTTAGCCCGATGGCGGCGAACGCGGCGATACCCACCGGCGTCAGGTCGGCCCAAAGCGCAAAGCTGATCAACGCGAGAGCGAGCACTGACAAACCGGCGGCCAGCACTGTGAGGGTGTGGCGGTCGGCGAGGCGTCCGATGACGGCGTTACCGATGATGTTGGCGATGCCGTACATCGCGAGCAGATTCGGAATCGCGGCGGCCGAAATTCCGGCGACATTCAAAAAGATCGGCGAGAAATAGCTGAACGCGGCGAACGTCGCGCCGATGATCAACCCGCTCGTCGCGAACGCGGCCCACAGCGGACGATTCAGCAGCGAGCGGAATTCGGCAGCGAGGCTGACGACTTCGCCGTTCTGCTTCTCGCTTGCGGGCGCCCACAGCGCGACGGCAACCGTACATAGCGCGGCGAGCACGGCAACGAGCCAGAAGCTGGCGCGCCAGCCGTAGTGCTGCTCGATGAAGGCCGTGAGCGGCACACCGACCACAGGCGAGAACATCAAGCCGCCGAGGACGAAGGAAGCGGCGCGTCCGCGGACTGACGGCGCAACGAGATCGGCACAGAGCGTCAGTGCGACCCCGAACGTTGCCGAGCTGGCCACGCCCATGATGATCCGCGCGACGGCCATCATTTCATAGCGGGTCGACATGGCGGCGAGCACGCCGCCTGCGACGTTAATCGTCAGCAACCAGATGAGGGCGCGCTTGTGCGGCGTACGCAGCGCGAGCAGCAGGGCGGTGAGGACCGGGCCGCCGATGGTCATGCCTAGGGCGTAGAGCGAGATCAGATTGCCGATGTCGCCGATACCGACGTTCATCGCGTGGGCGAGCGCGGGCATCATGCCGGCGACCATGAATTCCGCCGTGGTCATTGCAAAGACGGTGAGTCCTAACAGGTAGACGACAGGTGGCATTGCGGATTTTTGCGTCATATTTTTAACGATCATTCCATATTCGCGGGCGAGGGGGGGGCGAGGGTTGGGGTGAGAGTATTTGGTGTTCGAGGGATGTGCTGTGCGCGGGTGTGTGTTGCGCGTTTGGTGTGTTTGGTGCGTGTTGTGTCGGTTATGCGTTAGATCTGATCGAGCGTGCCTTGCATGATGTCTTCGAGGAAGGCACGGTCGCAGACGGTGCGTCCGAGGGCGCGCAGGCCGTAGTAGCTGGACAGGAACGTGCGGGCGACGATCACGGGTGAGCGTTCGGCGCTGAGTTCGCCGTTGTGCTGCCCGACGGCGATCAGATGCACGAGCACCTGTTCGATGCGCGTGAAGTAAGCCTGACTGATCTGACGGACCTTTTCGTCCTTGGCGCCGCGTTCGAGCGCTGCGAAAAGGGACATACAGCCGCGCTGCTTCTCGGGATCGAGGTCTTCGTCGATACCCCATTGCATGAGCGCGCGCAGCCGATCCTTGACAGGACCGGGCGCGTTGAGAATGTCGGCTTGCTTCTGAAGCCCGAGCGTCTGATAGCGCTCTAGGGCTTCGTGATAGAGGTTGAGTTTGCTGCCGAAGGCGTTGTAGAGACTGCCGCGCCCGAGCCCGGTACATTCGACGAGCGCCTGGGCGGACGTGCCTTCGTAGCCATGCGTCCAGAAGACGTCCATCGCGGCGTCGATGACGGCTGCGTCGTCGAATTCTCTGGGTCTACCGCTCATGATGGGCCTCGTATATCCGGAGGAATGGAAATAGCGGACGCACACGACGCACCGCTCCGATGGCGTGACTATAGGTTATTTTTGACTGGACGTTCAAATAACCGGATGTCGGTTGTGGATTTGGGGCTGTGGCGCGCGACGCGCAGCGAGGCGGGAAGACATACGCAGATGCGGAAAACAAAAAAGCCGTCACAAGGACGGCTTTCTCGAAAATTCTGGAGCGGGCGATGGGAATCGAACCCACGGCTCTAGCTTGGGAAGCTAGGGTATTACCATTATACGACGCCCGCGAAGACCGTCATTCTAAGCGGGGTTGGGGGTTTTTGGCAATCCGGGAATCAGGTGACTGGGGTGAAAAGTGTATCCACTCGGGAAGAGAGTGCCGGTGTTCCACTAATGACTCCCTCGCGCGAGCGCCTCCAAATGGCGGTCTGTCAACGGGATGAGGCTGCTGCATTTTGCAGAAGGTCTACAAAGCGAAGAAGCGCCGGATTGCTGTCTTCCGACCGATACACGAATGAGACCGGATGGCTCATGGTGAGTTCGGGATGATCAACGAGAACGACGTCCCGCGGGCACGTGTGGGCCGAGACGTCGGAAACTATTGAGTAACCCATTCCAGCCGCTACCAATCCCAGGATAGTCAATACATCGCTACCAATTTGGACCTTCTTTGGAGAGAGGCCGGCCTGTCGGCATTGGTAGGTGAGGAAATCGTCATAAGCTGGCGCAATTTCTCGCGGAAACCAAATGCACGGTTCGCTTTGCAGTTCGGCGAGCGCTTTCGGAACCGATTTGGCCAATCGACTGCCCCGCTGCAAAGCGAGCTTTAGGTGACATTCGAAGAGCCGAACCTCGCGTATTCCATCGATCTCCGTCTTATCCTGCGGCAAGTACTTCCATGTGAGAAATCCGCCATCTAGTTCCGACGCCACGATTCTCGTGATCTGTCGAGTGGAAAGCGTTGGCTCAAGCATAACGGCAACTTTCGGCGCGTCGGCTGAGAATGACCTTAGCGACGCCAGTATTTTTGGATGCCAACTATAGTTGGGCGCAATTCCAATTCTCAAGGCCCCTTCCATACCGACGGAAATTCGCGAGACACGCTCCTTGGCGGCCCTCAGATCCGTTAGCAAGGCCCGGCAATCGATGGCGAATTGGGATCCAGCGGTGGTAAGTGTGACGCCTCTCGCACCGCGCTCAAAGAGTACCGCCCCCAACTCTTCTTCTAGATCTTTCATCTGCCGACTTAACGCCGGCTGAGCGACATGCAGTCGCCTAGCGGCCTCCGCAACACTGCCGTAGTCGGCAACCGCCAAGAAGTATCGCAAGTGACGTAGCTCGATCATGCGCGATCCTATACCCATGAGGTATAGGCAGTATCAGAAATTGGTATTTTTTATTATACCTGCGGCGACCTACACTCCAGCGACAACATATAAACAACAGAAGGAGACGCCATGCAAGACACTATTCTTTCCGAAGTTGCGGCAGACCCAAGTGTGACCGCCCAACGTCGCACAGTCGTCGCTGCAACCATCGGCAACGTGCTCGAAATCTACGATTTCCTAGCATTCGCCATCTTCGCTGTCCCAATATCGAAGACGTTCTTTCCTGCAGGCGACGAGTACGTCGCACTCATGCTGACTTTCCTGACCTTCGCGGCAGGCTTCATCATTCGGCCGTTGGGTGCACTTATCCTCGGCCGCTACGCGGACAGTGTCGGGCGCAAGCGCGCGTTAAGTCTCACGTTGTTTCTTATGGCGCTCGGTACCCTTGTGCCGGCCGTATGCCCTTCATACCAAGCCATTGGACTGGTTGCCCCCGTCATCCTTGTCTTGGGTCGCCTGGTTCAGGGATTTTCCGCGGGTGGGGAAATTGGCAGCAATGTGGCCATGCTCATCGAAAACGCCTCCAGTTCGAATCGCGCCCTCTACAGTTCTTTTCAACAGGTGGCGCAAGGCGGCGGTGTGCTGGTGGCGGGCGTGATCGGGCTCGGGCTGACCCAATACTTCGGGGAACAGCAAATCCTGGACGGATATTGGCGCCTTGCGTTTCTTGCCGGGTTGCTGATCGGGCCCGTTGGCTGGTACGTTCGCCGTAGGATTCCTGAAACTCCCGAGTTTGCCAGGGCCGCAGCACTTGGACACGTACACACATCCTTCCTTTCAGGCTTGCGCGCACACATTGGACGCATTGCGGTGGGCATCGCGCTTATGGTCTTTTGGACTGTCACCGCACAAGTATCAAACTACTTCACGACCTATGCTGTACGGGAACTCCACCTGCCGCTCGTTGCGACCTATATCGGACAGATTGCAAGTGGCATGACGTTGATCGTCGTGTGCCCTCTGGTCGGCTCCGCCGCGGACAGGATCGGGCCGTTCAAGCCAATGGCGTGGGGCTCGGCGCTGGCTGGATTGCTGGCTTACCCGCTGTTCTGGGGGCTCGCTTCATACCCGAGTTTGGCGATGCTGGTCGTCGTGCAAACACTGATCTCGATCTTTCTTGGACTGTACGCGGCATGCGCACCGCTTGTCCTGGCTGACATCTTCCCAACCCACTACCGAGCAACGGGTGTCGGTACTTCCTATGCCCTAGGCGTCTCAATCTTCGGGGGACTCACCCCGCTTGTCGTGACGAGTCTGATTCATCTTAGCGGTGACAAGCTCGTTATTGGACTTTACCTCTGCGCTGCTGCGCTGGTCAGCCTCGCGCTCATTGCCGTCCTTGCGAGAAGCAAGCGCACTTAGGCGCTACAGCCCAGTCCCGAAGCAGCTTCTCGACAATACAGCAGCGCGTCAACGTGAACTGATGCGCTGTATGACACCTCAATTTGAAAAGCATGAAACCGAAACAACACGACCATTTGGAAATCATTAGAATTCGGCGCCATCTGCACGCTCATCCTGAGCTTCGGTTCGAAGAAGAAAAGACATCGGCGTTCGTGGCGAATATCCTTCGAGAATACGGGATCGAGGTTGAAGAGCGAGTCGGTGGTTACGGAGTCGTCGGCACGCTAAGTAAGGGCAACTCCGATAAAGCCATCGCACTTCGCGCCGACATGGACGCGTTGCCTATGCGGGAGTTGAACACTTTTCCACATGCGTCCCGGCACCTCGGAAAGATGCATGCATGTGGTCACGATGGTCACACAGCGATGCTGCTAGGTGCAGCCATGACGCTCAGCCGGGACATCGATTTCGATGGAACCGTACATTTTGTGTTCCAGCCTGCTGAAGAAGGCGGCGCCGGCGCCAGGCGAATGATCGAGGACGGGCTCTTCGATCGATTCAAAATAGACGCGATATTCGGCATTCACAATTGGCCAGGAATTCCAGTCGGCACGTTTGGCGTGCGGCCCGGCGCGCTCATGGCGTCGAGCAACACGTTCAATGTGACGATAACTGGCAAAGGAGCACACGGCGCTCAGCCCCATCGAAGTGTCGATCCAGTGGTCGCCGCGATACATATCGCGCAAGCATGGCAAACGATTCTTACGCGCAACGTGAATCCCAACAATGCGGCGGTCCTCTCGGTGACACAGATGCACTCGGGTACGACGGACAACATCATTCCGGAGGTCGCAACGCTGTCGGGGACCGTTCGTACTTTTGACGCGGAAACGTTGGATCTCATTGAGAGTCGAATGTCGGCCATCACGCAAAGCGCCGCGATAGCGTTCGGCGTAGAGACCAATTTTCAGTTCGAACGCCTGTACCCCGCTCTTGTGAACCACGAAAATGACACGCTTCTGGCCACCGAGGCGATGCAGGCTGTGGTCGGTCTCGAAGGATTGAATGCAAACGTTGAGCGCGAGTTCGCTTCTGAAGACTTTTCTTTCTTCCTTCAGCACAAGCCGGGGTGTTATGCGTTTCTTGGCAATGGCGTCTTGGCGACCGACAACGGTTGCGATGTTCATACCTCGCACCAGCTTCATAATCCACTGTACGACTTCAATGATGACGTAATTCCAACCGGGGTGGCGTATTGGGTGGCTCTGGTAGAAAAGCTTCTCAGCCTTTAAGTCTGCGACGATCAGGAATACAACGATGAGCGCTGAACGTTCTCGTTTCTCGCGCGGTTCTCAATTCAGAGTCTGTCAAAGGTCTTCCTGCTCGCTCTTGGCTGCAAGACCTGGGGGGACGACGTCTGGAGTCGCGTCGGTCAGCTGCCAAGTACTAATCCCTTCAATTCGCTCATAGAGCTCGAGCTGGAGCGAGGGATCCATGGCGCTCTTTATCCGTAGCGAGTTCTTTCAGAAATCTACCATGCTCAAACGGTGCCGTGACTGGCAGATTTGGCTGGCAAAACACGTTGCCGCTCATCTCTTTTTCGTCATGCTAAGATCCGCGCCGTAACGGGAAAAACCAAATTCAAAATCAAAGAAAACAATAGGGGCAATGCGTCTGGAAAGAGGGGTAGGGCGGGGTAGCGATTCGGCACCACGCTCGAACTCGGTTCTCGGTCGGTGACCGTTCGAACGCAGTGCGCCGCATGACGCCGTCATTTAAGATATGCGAGGTGTAAAAATGCTGGGGGCTTTCAGGGGGACTCACCGTTTGGGGCGGGCGATCACGGTCGCAACCTGCTGCTTGCTGCTGGGTGTTTATCCGGGCATTGTTACCGCGCAGATACTCAAGTATGACAACGAGAACGAAGTCCTGATGGCCGGCACGGTTTCGCCAACGTCTTTGCAAAGCGTCCTTGAGCGCCTTATCGAAAAATGCTCGGCTTACGGTGACAACGTTCGTGTTTCCGGTGAAGCGGCGTTAAGCAACTGGCAGACTCGCCACAGTGCTTATCTTGAAGAGAACCGGAAAATTCGCGCATTGGTGGAGCAAAGTCTTCGCCAAAATCCCAAGGCGAGTGAAATGTTCCATGACCTTTTGTACGTTCAGACGCCGGTCGTTCTGGATAAGCAGTACGAGTCGTTTGCGGCACCCATCGACATGATGAAGACGGTGCCGGCCAAGGCCAGTATCTGTAATAGCTATATTCAGGCCATCGACGAGAAGAGGTTTGATCTGAAGAACAACGATCCGACCCTGGCGGCATATCTCGACAAGCGGATTCAGGCACGTAATCGCGCAAAGTAATTCGCTGCCGAACGCCTGTTGATCGTATTCGTGTACCCCCGGCATGCCGCCCTAATTCGCTCGGCCGACATGCCATCGTCTCGTGTCGTGGCTCAGTTCCGGAAACGTGACCATCGGAAACTGACCGTCGCACGAGGGGCATCGGGATTTCCGGAGCGCACCCGTCTCATTCCGCCATCGACCGCAACGCTATTTGATCGCTCCAAAACTGCGAGCGCCATTCCCTGCCGTCGCCTGCATGTAATGGCATTGCCCGTTGAGCTTACTGCCGTCGTAGCGCAGCTTTTCCGGATAGCCGTTATTGGCCGATTTGCACGCAATGAATTCGACGGGGTTGGAATTGTTCGGGGCGTTGACCACCGTGAACGACGACGCGCCGACAATCACATTGGCCGATGAACTTGAGCGGTAATTCGTGCAGGCATTCGATGTGACGTCGTAGCCGATCGGCGCCTGATTGCTGATGCTGGTAAAGCAATAAATCATCGACACTTCAAAACCGCAGCTATTGTTGATCTGCATCGAATACTTGCCCTTGCGGGTGAAGTTCAGGCAGTTATTGACCATCGGCTGAGTGCTCGCGCTGTTGGTGCCGCTGGCAGCACTGTTGCTGGCAACCGTATTTGGCGCGCTGTAAGCCTGCGGTGCGCTGCTGCCGCTGCTACCCACAGAACTATTCATGGCAGTGGCCATCGCCTGAAACTGTGCCGCATTCTTGCCACCGGCCGCGGCCAAGCCCTGCGCGATTGCGCCAAGCACCGCGCCGAATCCGGAACCGCTGCTCGTCTGACTCGACGCCGGCGGCGGTTCATACCGCAGCGCAATGCGTTTCCCATCGACAAACTTGGCGATCGCTTCACCGCTGGCGTCGGTCAGGTTGCCGTTGATGAAATTCCCGGCCCGTTGATCGCCTTCATAACGATTGCCGTTGGCAAACGTGTAAATGCCGTACCCAGTGCGCGCGCCATTCACAAAGTCGCCGGTATAACGGTCGCCATCGCTCCACGAATAGCTGCCTTTGCCGGTGCGTTTGTCATCCTCGAACGGCCCCTGGTAATGATCGCCATTCGCCCAGAAATACTCGCCCGTGCCACTGCGTTTGCCCGCTCGCATGGTGCCGACGAAGCGTTGTACGTAGCTGCCATCGTCGAACCACGTCAGCGTTCCCGGGCCGTCGACATATCCACTGACGCAAGCGCCGTCCCAGGTCACCGTATCGGTCCCCGTCGGGGCCGGGTTCCACACTTGGCACCCTTGCGTCGTGGGAGACCAGGCCGCAGGCAGCGCCGGTTTGCGCGGTGCCGAAGCACAAGCGGCCAGCGTGGTCAGGCTGCCCAGAAGAACAAGCTTCGTGAAATTCAGCACAATTTTCATGGCTTCCCCGCCGTCGGAATTTGTCTTTTATCGACTTGATGCCGGCATCGCCCCCGGATCCACCGTATCGCGATGATGGAAGGGGGGAGTGCGCGCACCTTGATGCGTCATGTCGCAGCCGAATCTTACTCAGCGAGGGGGCGAAATTTCATCGTTCAAATTGATGATGGAAATCGCTGCGGATTTTTGACATCTCCCTGCAGTCCGGGTGAAGGCGCGGGAGTTCAGGCCTGCAATCCGCTGGCACGGCGGAAGGTCATGCCACGGGGGATGGGGCGGCGGACGCCAGATCAAGGTCCGTTCGCTGGCGTATGGGAGGACGCTCATTGATGATCACGTTTTCCGTCTGGACGCGGCCGTCAGCAACGGTCGGTCAGCGGCGGAATAAACCCGGATTCAGGCATCGGTGGCGGGGTCGGACGCTACCGACGGTGTCTCTCAATACAACCCCGCCACCGTATTTTTCTGCAGATCCCGGTCGTAAGTCTCGGCGTCGAAATGGCCACCGCTCAGGCGACGGTGCATGGCGCCCGTACTGGGCAGGCAGTCTCGCGCGATCTGCGTCGCCTGATCCCACAGACGGGAACGGACGATTGCCTTGGCGCAATGGAAATACACGCGGTCGATAGACACCACGATCACCGTGCGCGGCAGCTTGCTATCGACGTCGAAGCGCGAGAGGAGATCCGGATCTACTGAAATGCGGGCGCGTCCGTTAACGCGCAACGTCTCCCCGATACCCGGAATCAGAAATAGAAGCGATACGCGCGGATCGGCAATGATGTTGCGCAGATTATCGATCCGGTTATTGCCCGGCCTATCGGGCACGGCCAGCGTCCGCTCGTCCAGAATCTGGACGAAACCCGCAGGGTCGCCTTTTGGAGAGCAGTCGGTCCCCTCGTCGCTCACGGAAGCCAGCACCACGAACGGACACGCCTTCACGAAGGCCTGATAGTCCTCGTTGAGATACGTCAGCTCTTTCCATACTGCGCGCTCACCCGGTTTGCCGTAAATCGCTTCGAGTTGTTCCATGCTGCTCACATCATGGCTCATACCACGCTCCTACAGATCCCGATGCCCGTCGGCATCGTTCAAGCATCAATCATGCATCAATCCGACGAACGGTTACAGCTGAGCGTGCGGCGAATGCCCGGCAACGCCTCTTCCAACCGTCCTTCACCGCTGCCGGGGCTCCCCCAACGCCTTCACCGCCGTACTCGCGCGATCGGGTGGTGGAGGCTATCCGCGAGTATGGGATCGATCCGCAGAAGCAAAACCCGTCGACGGTCCGACGAGGGAGGGTAGCAGGGCGAACGAAGCGCGGCGCGAACGATGCGCCGCGCTTCAGTAAGTAGCTTAGTCGGCGCCTCAATTGCCGCTCTTGCGATACAGCGCCAATCCGCCCGCGAGCGAGAACATGACGACGGCGCAGACGCGGTTCAGTTGCTTCAGGCCACGGGCCGTCATCAATCGCGCGGCCTGTACGCCGCCGGTTGCATAAAGCGTCATCACCAGAATATCGACGGAGGCCGACACCACCGCCAGCACGGCGTACTGGGGCGCGAGCGGCATCGATGTATCGACGAACTGCGGCAGAAACGCCGAGAAGAACAGCAGAATCTTCGGATTGGTCAGCGCGACGCCGAAGCTGCGCAGAAAAACGCGTGTGGCGCTCAGATCCGACTTGATGCGGACTTGGCTCAAGTCTTGCGGATGGCTGCGCCACAACTGGATCGCCAGCCAGACGAGATAGGCCACACCCACCCATTTGACCGTCGCGAAGAGCGTCGCCGACGCCATCAGCAACGCCCCGAGTCCTGCGCCCACCGCAGCCACGACCAGCAAGTCGGACAATGCTGCGCCGCACATCCCCACGAGCACCACGCGCCAGTTCCCCGAAATGCCGTTCGCAAGCGCGAGCAATGTGGTGGGGCCGGGAATCAGGCCACCGATCAGCGCGGCGGTGGCGTAAATGGCGAGCGTGGAGAGTTGCATGACGAGAGACCGGTAACAGAGCGGAAGCGCCAGTCTTGCAGATCCCGTTACCGGCAGCAAGCGGGCCGGGCCGCCGCGTCGCACGCCAATACCCCGTCAGACGATATGCGCCGCGAACCCCGTCTGCCCTGTGGCGACTTCGTCTTTGAGCGTGAGCGCCGGGATGTCGTACTCGCCATAGTTCTGGCGACGATAGGCAATCGGCGCTGTGGTGGCGAGCTTATCGAGACGTTCACCGAGCTCGCGCGTGATCTTCGCGAATCGCCCGGCGTCCACGTTGGACCCCGTGCGGTAGGCGACGAACGGCGGCAGCACATCGAAGCCGGGGTAAAACAGCATGCCGTGCTGAATAGGAAAAAGCACATCGTCGATCGGGCCGTTGATGCCGCGAGGGGCGTAGTGCGAATCCCAGCCGCCGGTCGTCACGACCAGCATCGCGCGTTTTCCCGACATGGCGCCTTCTCCATAACGATCGCCCCAATGCGTGTCCGAATGCTCACCCACACCGTAAGCGAAGCCATACGCGTACACGCGATCGAACCAGCCTTTCATGATCGCGGGCATCGAGAACCACCACAGCGGGAACTGGAAAATCACCGTGTCGGCCCAGCGCAGCTTCTCCTGCTCGCGTGCAATGTCGGCGCTTTGCGTGCCGGCGAGGAACGCCTGCTTCGAATCGAGCGACGCGTGAAACGGCTCGCTCGCGTTGCGCTGGGGCGCGTCGTGTTCATCGATGGGGGCTTTCCACTGCATCGCATACAAATCCGACATCTGCACGTGATGGCCGGCCGCCTCCAGATGCTGCACGGTGAAGTCGCGCAGCGCACCGTTGAGTGAGCGCGGTTGCGGGTGGGCATAGACGATCAGGACATTCATTTTCAAGCTCCGTTGCCATTCGGCACATTCGGTTCATTCGGGGGAGGGAACGAATGCAGCTTAGTGGCGCACAAGGTATATTGGAAATGAATTCCCGATATGGTAGGTATAACGATGGTTAATTTGCGACGTATCGATCTGAATCTGCTCGTGACGCTGGACGTCCTGCTGGCCGAGCAGAACGTCACGCGCGCAGCCGAGCGTCTGCATATTTCCCAACCGGCGGTAAGCGTGCATTTGGCGAAGTTGCGCGACCTGCTGGGCGACCCGCTGTTGCTGCCCGGCCCGCGCGGTATGCGTCCGACGACGCGCGCCGAGTCGCTGCGGGAGCCGCTGCGCGAAGCGCTCGAGTCGCTCGCACGCGCCGTCGCCCCCGCCGCGCCGTTCGATCCGAAGGCCGCCGATCTGACGTGGCGCCTCGCCGCGACCGATTACACCGAGTCGACCATCGTGCTGCCGTTGCTCCAGCGACTGCGCGTGGAGGCCTCGCAAACGCGTCTGGCCGTGTTCGATCTGACGCCGTCGCGGCTTGTGCGTCAGGCCGAGCAGGGGATCGTCGACGTCATCTTCCATACCACGGAGAACGCGCCGGAGGGCTTGCGTCGCCGGGCGCTGTTCACCGAGCGATATGTGTTGGTGGGACGGCGGGGGCATCCGAAGCTCAAGCGGCGTCCCACGCTCAAACAGTTCTGCGAGCTCGAGCACGCCATCGTCTCGCAGGACGGCGGCGGTTTTCACGCCAGTACCGACGACGTCCTCGCGCAGTTGGGCATGTCGCGGCGCGTGGTCTTCTCCGTCCCGCATTTCCTGTTTCTGCGCTCGGCACTCGCCGGCACCGATCTGGTGGCGATGGCCCCCGAACGGCTCGTGCGCGACGATCCGGCGTTACAGACGATGCTGCCGCCCGTCGATCTGCCCGGCTTCGAAATCTCGATGTACTGGCACGAGCGCGTGCATCGCGATCCGGCGCATCAATGGCTGCGGGAGGCCATTGCGAGCGTGGTGTAACGCGGATGGAAAAGAATCGCTATATCGAGGGAGCCGGTTTTGCGCGCGTGTTCGGCCGGCGCATCGACGATACCTTCAGCGAGGGCGAATGAGCGTGCGGCGCTCGTAAGCGCGCGATCCCATCTCCGCCAGACGGCTGATCGTGCGCGACAGATCGCGCCAGTCGCTCAGCGCGGCGAGTGCGGGAATGAGCGGCACATCGGACGCAATCAGCAGTGTGCGCTGCCGGTCATAGCAAATGTCGACGAGCCACAGAAATCGTTGCAGCGCATCCGGACGGCGCAATTGCTCGACGTGAAGGGCGTCGACGATCAGCGTCTGCCACTGTTCCGCCACCCCGAGGTAGTCCAGATGCGAGCGATGCGCGACGCACAGCGCGTTGAAGTCCGCCCACAGCACACGCTCGCCCGCGCTGCGCACCGCAAGGGCACGACCGGCCACCGTGACCTCGGCCGGCCCGCCAGCCGGTCGTCCCTCAAGCTCGGCGTAACGGGCGGTCAGCACGTCAGCGGCTTCTTCCAGCGGCGAAATCCAGCGCGGTATCGACGCCGCCTCGCCGCCCATCCGGTAATCGGTGGCGCCGTCGAAATGCACGATGGCAAAGCGCTGCAGGATCACGGCGATGGTCGGCTCGAAGCGCTCGTGAAACTCGGGATCGGGCAGCAACTGCGCAGGCGCATAGTTCGACGTCAACACCAGCCGCACGCCGCGCGCGAGGGCGATGTCGAGAAAGCGGCCGATGAGGAAGGCGTCGGCAATATCGTGGACGTGGAACTCGTCGAAGCACAGCAGTTCGACGCCGTCGAGCCAGCGATTCGCCACCGCTGCGAGCCGGTCGTCGCACTTCGGCTCGCGCACGAGCTGGCGGTGAGTGTCGCGCAGGAATTCGTGGAAGTGCACGCGACGCTTCTCGCATACGGCGATTGCGAAGGCGGTGTCGACGACGAGGCTCTTGCCGCGTCCGGGGTGGCCGTAGCAGTACACGCCGTCGTGCGCCACGCCGGCGCCCGATTCGCCCGATTCGCCCGGTCTTGCGAGACGGGTCAGGGCATCGATGGCGTCGCGTTGACGAAGATCGGGATGGATGTGGCGCTCGGCCAGCGCTTGCGTCACGCGCTGCGCGTCGATCATGAAAGAAGCACTCCGGATAACTGAAGCCGACGCGTCGCGCCAGCCAACGAGCGCCACTATACCGGCGCCGCGAGATCCGGGCCAATACGGAATTCCGTGTGCGGCGATCGCATTTCGGCATCGCGCCGGTGCATGTCGATGGAGGCGCGGAGGGTACGCAGATTGCTGCTAGAATTGCTGCAAGGCCGATGCTGCCTGCCGCTCGCACCCGCTTGCCGGGCACGGTGAAAGCATTGCAGCAGTCGCATGTCCGTCCCGTTCTTCAGGCGGCGCGCATCAGCAACGCGAGCACTGATCGAATGCGTCGCCACTGAACGCTATCAAGGATGGCAAACATGCGAACCTATCTCGACGCCAAAATCATGGCCAAGTCCCTGCGCGAGCGTCTTTCGCGCGAGGGTATCGACATCTCCCACGCTCAGGCCCTCGAATCCGTTGCCGCGCAATTCGGCTTTGCGGATTGGAACGTGCTCGCCGCCAAAATCGCCTCGACGGCGAGCGACGGCATTGTCTTCGATACCGTTGCGCCGATTCACCGCATCTTCGACGAGGCGAAGGCGCGCGAGTTTTATGTGGACTTTCTCGGCTTCACGCTCGACTGGGAGCACCGCTTTGCCGACGGCCTGCCGCTCTACTGCCAGGTGTCGCGCGCCGGCATGACGCTGCATCTGTCCGGTCACTTCGGCGACGCGAGCCCGGGCGCCACGACGTTCGTGTTCATGCACGGCATCGAGGCGTATCGGCAAGCGCTGTCGAGCAAGCGTTATCCCAATATGAACCCGGGCATCGAAGCACTCGACTGGGGCAAACAGATGACGGTGACGGACCCGTTCAACAATCGTATTCGCTTCTGCGAATCGAACGGCTGAGGGCGCTCAGGCACAAGCAGGCGTGGGCGCTCCTGGCGGGGCATCGCAATGGCCGCCGCGATGCGTCGGTGCGGCACTGGGACAGCGTGCGCGCAGCGTTGACGAATGCGCTAACGTATGTGTTTCGCGTCAATCTGCATCCCGTCAGAGGAGATCCGGCATGTCCCATGCTTTCGATCCCGAGCGCTATTTCCAGCGTATCGGGTACACCGGCCCGCGTGAAGCCACGCTCGAAGTGCTTCGCGCGGTACATGCGCTTCATCCGCGGGTGATTCCGTTCGAAAACCTCGACCCGATTCGCGGTCGGCCGGTCCAGGTCGACCTGCCGTCGGTCGCGGAAAAACTGGTCGACGGCGGGCGTGGCGGTTACTGCTTCGAGCAAAACACGCTGTTCGCGAACGCCCTCATGCACTTGGGCTTCGACGTCACGCCGCTGATCGGACGCATTGTCTGGGGCCGGACGTTCGAGACGGAATCGCCGCTCACGCACATGCTGTTGCGCGTCGACGTGGACGGTGAGTCGTGGCTGGCCGACGTCGGTTTCGGCTCGGTCACACTCGCGACGCCATTGCGTCTGAACCTGTCCGACGAACAGGCAACGCCGTACGAAGTTTTTCAACTGGCGCCCGTGCCCACATTGGAAGACGACGCCGTTAGCGAATATCGGCTGAGCGTGAAATCGGGGGAGAACTGGCTGCCCATGTATCGCTTTACGCGTCGGCCTGCCGAGTGGATCGATTACAAGGTCGGTAACTGGTACACGTCGAGCGCACCCGAGTCGATCTTCTGCAATCATTTGATGGCGTGCCGGGTATTGCCGCAGGGGCGTATCGCGTTGCTCGATACCAAGCTGATCGAGCGCGGGCCGAAGGGCGATGTGACCGAACAAACGCAGATCACTTCGGCGCCCCAGTTGGCCGAGGTGCTCGACGGGCGCTTCGGACTCAATCTGGCGGGCGTCGACGCGAGCGAGTTGTTCGATCGCGCCTGCGCCGGTGCCGCGAAGACGGAAGGCTGAGCGCGCCTCATGTTCCTTGGCTCAGTAGCTCGGTGCCCCCCGCGTTTTCACGACCCGCGATAGTCATCAATGTGCCGACATCGTTCCCGGCCACAGACGGACGGTGAGCGCACCCAGCGCGGCCAGTGTGGCCAGTCCCGCGACGCCCGTCCATCCCCAGTGGGCGAGCGCCTGAGCCCCGAGCGCCGCGCCGATCGACATGCCGATGAACACGCCGACGAATAGCACGGCGTTCAAACGGCTACGCGCGGCGGGCTCGATCCCGTACACGATTGTCTGGTGCGAGATCAGCGCCACCTGAACCCCCAGATCGAAACCGATCGCGCCCAGGCCGATCAGCCACAGTTGTGCGTGGGCGCTGAGCATCGGCGCGAACAGCATGGCCGCGAACGAGACGGCGACCATGGCCGCGCCCAGGCGCGTCACGATCTGGGGCCCTTTGCGATCCGCGATACGACCGGCAATCGGTGCGCCCAGCGCGCCCGCCGCCCCTGCCAGGCCGAAGGCCCCAGCCGCCGCTGCGCCCAAATGGAACGGGGCGTCGTGAAGCATCACGGCCAGCGTCGACCAGAAGGCGCTGAAGCCGACCGACAGCAAGCCTTGCGCCACCGCCGCCCGGCGCAGCGCCGGATGACGCCGCCACAGTCCCGCCACCGAGCCGATCAACTGACGATAGGTCATCTGCGTTGTCGGATGGAACGACGGCAGACTGCGCCACGCCACCACGCCAAAGCCCGCCACACTGATGGCCGCAACGACATACATCGCGCGCCAGCCGAAGTTCTGCGCGACAAAGCCGGATACCACCCGCGAGAGCAGAATGCCCATCAGCAGACCGGTCATCACGGTGCCGACGACGCGTCCCCGAATCGACTCGGGGGCGAGCGTTGCCGCGGCGGGCACGATGTCCTGCGCCATCGTGGCCGTGAGGCCGATCGCAAGACTGGCGACAAGCAGTGTGCCGATGCCCGGCGCAACCGCGGCCAACAGCAACGCGAGCGAGAGAATCGCGCCCTTGATCAGCACGATACGACGGCGGTCGAAGCGGTCGCCGAGCGGTACCAGCAGCAAAATGCCCAGCGCGTAGCCGAGCTGGGTGAGCGTGGGCACCCAGCCCACGGTCGTGTTGGCGGCATGGATGTCGTCGGTCATGATGCCGAGCATCGGCTGGGCGTAATACAGCGAGGCGACCGTCAGACCGGTGCCGGTCGCGAGCAGCAGGATGAGCCGGGCCGACAACTCCGGCGGCTGCCGCGCGGCGGACTGACTCGCGTCGGCATTATTGGAAATCTGAGCGCTACGCATGGGGGGCTCCAGCGGAAAGTGATGGGGCGTAGTGTCCCGCTTGGTGCGGTGCAGCGGTAGACCTATAATCCGTAGAACCTTTATACGTGCGACGTATGACACAGCCCCTTCATCCTCCGCGAACAACGGCCAACGGCTCGTCCGCCCGGGCCCATGGCGCTGACCGCGTCGAGCTCATGCAAACCTTCGTGCGTATTGTCGAGGCCGGCAGTCTGTCGGCCGCTGCGGCGTTGCTCGGCACCACGCAACCGACCGTCAGTCGACGTCTGCAAATGCTGGAGCGTTCGCTGGGCTTGCGTTTGCTCCAGCGCTCCACGCATCGGATGAAGCTCACCGAAGACGGCGAGCGTTGTTTCGCGCGGGCCAAGGATCTGATGACGAGCTGGGAAGCGTTCGAGGCCGATCTGCGCGGCACGGGCGACGAGCCCGAAGGCACCTTGCGGGTGCACGTGCCGCATGCGTTTGGGCAGGAGATGATGATCGGGCCGCTGGCCGACTTTCTCGAGCGCTATCCCCGCATGAAGGTGCACTGGTTCCTGCAGGACCGCGAACCGGACTTCATCGCGCAAGGCATCGACTGTGCGATCCACGTGGGCGAGTTGCAAGATCCGGCGAACGTGGCGATTTCGCTCACCGAGGTGCCGCGAATCGTCGTGGCATCGCCCGACTTGTTGCGCGGACGCCCGATCCCGATGCATCCCTCGGAACTGACGGCGTTTCCGTGGCTGGCGCTCACGATGTTCTACCGCACGGACATCACGCTGACGCATCCGCATACGCAGGAGAGCGTGCCCATCACATTCGATCCGCGCATGAGGACGGACAATCTGTTTGCATTGCGCAGTGCGGCATTACGGGGCCTGGGGGTCGCCGTCAGCTCGGCATGGCTGGTGGCCGAGGACATCTCGCAAGGGCGCCTGATTCAGTTGGTGCCGCAATGGTGTGCGACCGCGTTGCCCATGTATCTCATCTACCCGTATGCGAAGTATTACCCGACGCGCCTGCAGCGCTTCATCGAGGCCATGCGTACCGTCGTTCCCGCCGTGATCGACGCGGAGCAGCGCAAGATTCGCTGACTTGGCTGATGCGCTGATGCGTCACTTGAGCTGCAATTGTCCCGCCTTGCCTTGCAGCAGAGCGTCGTTACGCTGAGCGGCGTCGCGCAGATAGTCCCACAGCACCGTAATGCGTTTGAGCGTGCGCAATTCCTCGTGGCAGTAAATCCAGAAGCTGCGCGTGACGGCCACGTCGTCGACCAGCAGCGGCACCAGCCGCGGGTCCTGTGCCGCCATGAAGCAGGGCAGGATCGCCAGCGCCTCGCCCTGCAAGGCCGCCTGATATTGCGCGATGACACTCGTGCTGCGCAGCACGACATGGCAGCCGGGCACAACGTCCTCCAGATACCGCAACTCGTTGCTGAACGAGAGTTCGTCCACATAGCTGATGAAACGACGCCCGGCGAGATCGGCGAACGTCGTCACGTCGCCATAGTGCGCGAGGTAGCCCGGCGTCGCATACAACTGCAAGCGGTAGTCGCACAGCTTGCTGCACACATACGGGCCACGTTGCGGGCGCTCGATGGTGATCGCCAGATCGGCCTCGCGCTTGGACAGACTCACGAAACGCGGTACGGGCAGCACGTCGAAATCGATGGCGGGGTATTCGCGTTGAAAGTGTGAGAGCACGGGCGCAACGAAGTAGGTGCCGAACGCTTCGGTCGAGCCAATGCGCACGTGGCCCGAGAGCGTCTGCCCGAGGCCGGCCACCTGTTCGCAAGCCGATTGCAGCGCCGTCTCCATCTGCTCGGCATACACGAGGAGTTGCTGTCCCTCGGGCGTGAGCGCGAAGCCCGCATTGCGCGACTTGTCGAACAGCAGCGTGCCGAGCGACTGCTCCAGTGTGCGCACGCGTCGCGAGACCGTCGTGTGATCGACGCCCAGCCGCTGCGCCGCCGCACTCACCCGCTGCGTGCGTGCCACCTCCAGAAAGTATCGAAGGTCGTCCCAGTCGGGGCGGGGCTCCGCGCCCGAGGGGCCAGACATGCCTGTGGGCCGTGATGTCGCGGTGCGAGCCATCGTGCCGTCTCCTTTGTGTATTTCTGCACAAAGTAGATGCAGCGATGCGCTATGTAAAGCAAATTCGCACAAATACAATTTATGAGCGCCGCGCATAGACGTGGGCGACGAAAGCATAAGAGATCGATAAAGACCTGAAGGAGACAAAGCGATGAAGATCAAGCCGTGGCTGCTCGCGCTGGGACTCGGCGCGGGCTTGGGAGTGTCGTCGGCGGGTGCGATGGCGCAATTGCCGGATCGTCCGGTGAAGGTGGGCGTGCTCACCGATATGTCGGGGACGTACTCGGCGATGGGGGGCGCGGGATCGGTCGTCGCGGCGCAAATGGCCATCGACGACTGTCTGGCCGCCGAATGCAAGGGCATGAAGATCGAACTGGTCTCGGCCGACAATCAGAACAAGGCCGACGTGGCGGCCAACAAGGCCCGCGAATGGTTCGATCGCGATAACGTCGATGCGATTGCCGATCTGACGAACTCGGCCGCGGCGCTCGCCGTGCAGAAGCTCGCGATGGACAAACAGCGAGTGGTGCTGTTTTCGGGGCCGGCGACAACGCGTCTGACGAACGAAGACTGCTCGCCCACGGGCTTTCACTGGATGTTCGACACCTATTCGCAATCGGCCGCCACCGCGCGCGCCGTGGTCGGCGACGGCGGCAAATCCTGGTACTTCATCACCGTCGACTATGCCTTCGGGCACTCGCTGGAAAAAGACGCCGCCGATATCGTGAAGACGCTCGGCGGCACGGTCGTGGGCCAGTCGCGGCATCCGCTCAACGCGTCCGACTATGCGTCGTTCCTGTTGCAGGCGCAAAGCTCGAAGGCGCAGGTCGTGGCGCTTGCCAATGGCGGGCAGGACACCGTCAACGTGCTCAAGCAGGCGCGCGAATTCGGCATCGTACAGCGCGGACAGAAGCTCGCGGCGCTGCTGGTGTTTCTGTCGGATGTTCACGCCCTCGGTCTGAACACGGCGCAAGGCCTGATGTTTACCGACGGCTTCTATTGGGACTACGACGACGCCTCGCGCACCTGGTCCGACCGCTTCCAGAAAAAGTACAAGAACCTGAAGCCGACGATGGTGCAGGCGGGCGTGTATTCGAGCGTGCTGCATTACCTGCGTTCGGTAGCGGCCGCCAAGAGCGTGGAGGCGAAGGTCGTTGCGCAAAAAATGCGTGAATTGCCGATTCGCGATCCGATCATGCACAACGCATCGATTCGCCCGGACGGACGCGTGATTCACGACATGTATCTGTTTCGCGTGAAGTCGCCCGCCGAGTCGAAAGGCCCGTGGGATTACTACACTAAAGTTGCCACCGTCCCCGCGACGGAAGCCTTCCAGCCGCTGTCGAAATCGACGTGTTCGCTTGTGAAGACGAGCACGGCAGCGAAGTAACGGCTGAGTTTTTTTCGTCCTTCTTTCCCGGAATCCCGCATTCGTTTCGATCTGGAGAGCGTGTCATGTCCCTACCTACCATTGCGCTGCTCATCGACGGCAAGCGTGTTGAATCGAAGACGTCGCAGTGGCGCGACGTTGTGAACCCGGCCACGCAGGAGGTCGTCGCCCGTGTGCCGTTTGCGACGACCGAAGAGCTCGACGCCGCCGTGGCGTCCGCCAAGGCCGCCTACAAGTCCTGGCGCAATACCTCGCAAGCGAACCGCATGCGCGTGATGCTGCGCTTTCAGCAACTGCTGCGCGATCATACGGGCGAGCTTGCCGAACTGATCACGCGAGAACACGGCAAGACGTTGCCCGACGCAGAGGGCGAAGTCGGACGCGGTCTCGAAGTCGTCGAACATGCGTGTTCGATCGCCTCGCTCCAGTTGGGCGAGTATGCGCAAAACGCCGCGGGCGGCGTCGACGTCTACACCCTGATCGAGCCGCTCGGTGTGTGTGCGGGCATCACGGCCTTCAACTTCCCGGTGATGCTGCCGTGCTTCATGTTCCCGCTCGCGGTGGCGACAGGGAACACATTCGTGCTCAAGCCTTCGGAGCAGGACCCGAGCGCGTCGCTGCGTCTCGCGGAACTGGCCCTCGAAGCCGGTCTGCCTCCGGGGGTGCTCAACGTCGTGCACGGTGGCCCGGACATTGCCAACGCCATTTGCGATCACCCGGATATCAAGGCGGTGTCTTTCATCGGCTCGACGCATGTCGGCACGCACATCTATCGTCGCGCCTCGGAAGCGGGCAAGCGTTGTCAGGCGATGATGGGCGCGAAGAACCACTGCGTGATCCTGCCGGACGCCGACCGCGAACAGGCCATGAACCATCTGCTCGGCGCAGCGTTCGGCGCGGCGGGGCAGCGCTGCATGGCCACCTCGGTGGCGGTGCTCGTGGGCGAGGCCCGCGAGTGGGTGCCGGAGCTGGTCGAGCGTGCGCGCGCACTCAAGGTCGGTCCGGGCACGGATCGCAAGGCCGACCTCGGTCCGGTCGTCTCGAAGCAGGCGCGCGCGCGCATCGAGAAGCTGATCGGCGCCGGCGTGGAGGAGGGCGCGAAGCTGGTGCTTGACGGTCGCGGTCATGCGGTCAAGGAAGCGCCGGACGGCAACTTCGTCGGCCCGACGATCTTCGACGGCGTGACGGCCGGGATGTCGATTTACCGCGACGAGATTTTCGGCCCGGTGCTGTGCGTGGCCGGTGTCGATACGCTCGACGAGGCGATTGCGTTCGTCAACGCAAACCCCAACGGCAACGGCGTGGCACTGTTCACGCAGGACGGCGGGGCGGCGCGTCAGTTCCAGAACGAGATCGACGTCGGTCAGGTGGGCATCAACCTGCCGATCCCGGTGCCGGTCGCATGGTTCAGCTTCACCGGCTCGCGGGGGTCGAAGCTCGGCGATCTGGGCCCGAACGGCAAGCAGGCCGTTCTGTTCTGGACGCAGACCAAGACCGTGACCGCACGCTGGCAAGCCCGTGGCACCGGCCCGGCGGGCGTGAACACCACGATCACGCTGAAGTAACGCGCGGCTTCCTACGGATTTCGGAGACAGACGATGGCTACGGAAACTCAACAAGGGGCGTTACGCGTCGCGTTCATCGGCCTGGGCAACATGGGCGGGCCGATGGCGGCGAATCTGGTGAAGGCCGGGCATGCGGTGCGCGGTTTCGATTTGTCCGGCCCGGCGGTGGAGCGTCTTGCCGTGGCAGGCGGTAAAGCGGCGACGTCGATTGCCGACGCGGTGCGCGACGCGCAGGTGGTCATCACCATGTTGCCCGCCGGTGAGCATGTGCTCGCGGCCTACGACGGCCCCGAGGGCGTGCTCGCGAACGCCGCACCGCACGCCGTGCTGATCGACAGCAGCACGGTGCCGCCGGAGATTCCCCGGCAGTTGGCGAAGCTCGCGCGTCCGGGCACGCTGCTGCTCGACGCGCCGGTCTCGGGCGGTACGGCAGGCGCGGCGGCGGGCACGCTCACGTTCATGGTCGGGGGCGACGCGACGCTCGTCGAGCGCATGCGGCCGTTGCTCGGCAATATGGGACGCGCGATTCACCACGGCGGCCCGCTCGGTGCCGGGCAAACGCTCAAGCTGTGCAACAACATGCTGCTGGGCATTCTGATGGCGGGCACGAGCGAGGCGTTGCGCCTGGGCATCGCCAACGGGCTCGACCCGAAGGTGCTCTCGGCGGTGATGCAGCAAAGCTCCGGGCGCAACTGGACGCTGGAGGTCTACAACCCGTGTCCCGGCGTGATGGAGAATGCGGCGTCCTCGCGCGGCTACACCGGCGGCTTCGCCACGGATCTGATGGCCAAGGACCTGCGTCTCGCGCATGGGGCCGCCGAGTCGAGCGACGTGGCGACGCCGCTCGGGGATCTCGCGCGGCGCATCTTCGAAGTGCATCGGGCGAACGGCCATGGCGCGCTCGATTTCTCGAGCATCTTCCAGGACCCGGTCACGCTGGTGCAGGCGTTGGAGGTGAAGTAAGCCTTCGGCGCTCAGGAACGGCAAAATGCCCGTCGACTCGGTGTCCGACGGGCGTTTGTTTTGATGCTCTAAAAGTGCCGGGACGTGTCAGCCAGCAATCATGTGATGCAACTGATCGAGTTCCTGATTGAGCGCGCGTTGCTCGTCGGCCGACAGGCCGCCACCGTGCTGGGCCGCCATGTCGTGGGCCTCTTGCGCAATGGCATCGAGGCGGCGATGCAGGTCATAACCACGCGGGGGCGGGTAGTAGCCCTGGTTCACGTGATTGTCGATATCGCGCGACTCGTTGCCGATGCGACGATCGATCTGCTCGCGACGCTGCACGGCCACCGTGTGCGGGTCCGGTTCGACGACGACACGCGTTGACGGTGCCTGGCGGGGCGGCTCGACCACGCAGCCCGACAGACTGCCGACGACGCCGGCAAGTCCGGCGAGCAGCGCAATCGCGGCCAGTCCGCGAGCCTTGCCGGGCGCACCGGCGGGTGAAATGCGAGAGATGTGGTTCGGTGCGTTCATGATCGTTATTGGCCTTATGTACGCCAAGACGGCGTATAAGCATTCTTACGAACCGGCCGCACAGTGAACAGCGATGTTGCAATCGGTTGCAACCATTTCAATGCTGTCAATATCGGCGTATCATCGCGCCCCAACGGCTACCCCCACAGCCAGTTTCCGAGCGCTTGCGAGCGCCTTTGTCGCCATGATCGTTCGTCCCAATCTGCATTGGCTGCGCATGCTTTTCGTCGTGCGTGGCTCGATCCTGCCCAAGATCGCCCCGCAGCTCATTTTCACCACGATCATTTCGATAGCCGTCACGGTGGCGCACGGGCGTGTTTTCGAGTGGAAGATTCCGCTCACGTTCATCCCGTTCTCGCTGATCGGCATTACGCTCGCGATCTTTCTCGGCTTTCGCAATACCACCAGCTACGCCCGCTACTGGGAAGCGCGCATGCTTTGGGGCAGCGTGCTCAACGAGACTCGCGCGCTGGCGCGTCAGTCGATGACGCTCATCTCCGATACCTCGGATTCGCCGCGCTTCGTCGCTTATCTCGTCGCCTTCGTGCACGGTATGCGCCATCAACTGCGCGGTACCGACCCGCGTGCCGATTTCATGCGGTTACTCGATAAGGAAGACGTGGCTTGCCTCAAGCGCAAGCAGTTCAAGCCGATCATGATCCTGCTCATGGCGGGCGAATGGTTGCGTGAGCGTCGCCTGCGCGGCGAGATCGAGGCGCCGCTCGCGCAGCTCATGGAGATGCATCTGGACCGTCTCGGCGAAGCCATCGGCGGCTGCGAGCGCATCGCCACCACGCCGATTCCGTTCACATACGGCGTGATCCTGCACCGGGTGACGTATCTCTACAGCCTGCTCCTGCCGTTCGGGCTGATCGACTCCATCGGCCCGATGACGCCGGTGATCGTCGCCTTTCTTTCGTACACGTTCTTCGCGCTGGAGGCCGTGAGCGCCGAAATCGAAGAGCCGTTCGGGCTGGAGCCGAATGATCTGGCGCTCGACGCCATGTCCGAGACCATCGAGCAATCGCTGCGCGAAGTCCTCCATCGCCATCACACGGCGCACCTGCGCTCGCGCGAGCACCACATCATCACCTGAGATTCTTGATACTAAAGTCCTTGCTTTAGTTTTTTGTGCGTCTATACTCAAGCACATGCTTGACCATGACATCGCCCTCGATCTGACTTTCCAGGCACTGGCCGACGCCTCTCGCCGCGCGATGCTCGCGCGGCTGGCGCAGGGGCCGGCGTCGGTGAGTGCGCTCGCGCAGCCGCTGGCGATGTCGTTGCAGGCGGTCATGCAGCACCTGGCTGTGCTGGAGAGCGCGGGGCTGGTGCGAACGGAAAAGGCCGGGCGTGTACGTACGTGCCGGATCGAACCCCAGGCGCTGAGCCTTGCAGAGCGATGGATCAACCAGCGCCGTCACGAGTGGGAGGGCCATCTCGACCGATTGGGCGAGTATCTGGCCAGCCTGCCGCCCGAAGGAGCCCTTCATGACGACAGCAAGTGAAGCAAAGTCTGCGGCGCAGCCGCGTCCGTTAGCCGTTGAGCGGACTTACCCGACGACACGCGAGACCATATTTCGTGCCTGGACGACGGCGGATGCCGTCAAGCGCTGGTTTTGTCCGGTCGGTTACACGATTCCCGAAGCACAGATCGATGCCCGTGAGGGCGGCGCTTTCGATTTGCGCATGCAGTCGCCCGAAGGCGAATCGCACTGGATTCGCGGACGGTTCGTCGAGGTCGATGCGCCGAACCGTCTCGTCATCGACATGAAGGTGACCGATGCGAAGGGGCATGCGCTCTTTGGCGCGTTCACGACGGCGAATTTCACCGATGTTTCGCATGGCACGCGACTGGATGTCGAGCAACGTTACAGCGTGCTCGATCCCGCGTTCGCGTGGATGCCCGAGGGCGCAGGTCAGGGCTGGGCGCAAACGCTCGACAAACTCGGGCGCGAAGTCATGCGCGAGGTGGAGGCGCCCACGCAGCGCAACGTCGTGCATTCGACGTTTCGTATCGAGCGTCAGTACCCCGCATCGCCCGCACGCGTGTTCCGTGCGTTCACCGAACGTGAGGCAAAGGACCGGTGGTTCGCGCGCGGCGACGGTCTCACGCTGATCGAGCGATCGATGGACGTGCGCCCCGGTGGACGTGAGCGTGCGAAGGGACGATGGCAGAGCGGCATGGTGTCGACCTTCGACGCGCTGTACTACGACATCGTGCCGGACACGCGTCTCGTCTACGTGTACGAAATGCATCTGGATGCGCGCAAGATTTCGGTGTCGCTCGCGACCATCGATCTTCAAGCGCGGGACGGTGGCACCCATCTCGTGATGACGGAGCAGGGCGCTTTTCTGGACGGTTACGACGACGCAGGCTCCCGCGAACGCGGCACGAATTTCCTGCTCGACGCTTTGGCGGCTTCGCTGACCGACTGAGCGTTCCCGCCGACGTTTCTATTGCGTGTTGCGACGCCGCTGCGTGCCGGTTTTCCGAGCTGCCGCGGCGTTTCTCATTTTGGATTGCACCGATTTGGTGCGTTCATTCTCATCGAAAGACGCAATAGTCCGTCGACAAATATCGCGTTTTTCATTGCGATGGCGAGTTCTAGACTTGCTTCCATCGACGGCGCAATTCAAAACAAAGTCGTCGCAACTAGACAGGAGTTAGGAAAATGAACCGCAAGAACATCGCAATCGCCCTTATCGCCGCTGTGGCTTCCCTTGGTGCAGTCGCCAGCAACGCTGCCGAAAACGGCAACAACTACCCGGAAGTCGCCTCGCAAGGTCAGCCGCTCACGCGTGCTGCCGTGCTCGCTGACCTGGCGCAAGCCCGTGCAAACGGTCTGATCCCGCAAGGCGACGCCGACTATCCTGTGTATGTGGCTTCGGGCGCTGCCAAGACCCGCGCCGAGGTGAAGACGGAACTGGCGCAAGCGCGCTCTGAAGGCCTGTTGGCTCAGAACGACGTGGACTATCCGGTCGTCGCCTCGCAGGGCCCGAGCGTGTCGCGTGCCGACGTCAAGCAGGAACTCGCCCGCGCCCGTGCCGCTGGTCAACTCGACGAGTTCCAAGGCAGCTGATCGCTAGCTGGCTGAGACGCCGTCGCAGTCAAGTCAAAAGCCGTCCCGAGTGTGAAGCTCGGGACGGCTTTTTCGTGCTTGTGATTCATTTGCCGTAAGACGCTGTTGCGAAACTAATTTCAGCATGGCTTTCTATTGTTCTCCGCCTCGGTCTTTGCACTCGTGGACACGGTAGCCCATCGCCGCCGCTCGTCGTTGGCAACGGCGTTGAGCAAATTACCGAGAACTACACTGGCCGCACCGCCTACTGCGCCTGCACCACATTGGCTGCCGGCCGCCGCTGCGCCAACTGTGAAAAATAATATTTGAAGTGCATCATTGTTTTTTAATTTCTATTAATGCGAGCTAGCTATTCCTCTTCGATGCGCTGTATCAGAAGCGTGTCATTCAATGAAACGAGAATCGGTAGTTTTCGTTGCTTGTCGCTGATGCTTCCAATCTTGCACTCATCTTCTCCGTCCCAGAACCACCAATTGGAGACCGTGCCAGTATCGCTGTGGCTATAGGTTGCAGCTTATTTTGTTGGTGACGCTGGCGAGGAATGTTTATTGATTTTTTCGTCTATTATTTATGGTTTCTTTAATTTTTGAAAAGATCCAAACTCCAGATCCCGTCGGAATTCCGCAGGAAATTCCTGCTTTTAATGAAAATATTGCGTCCTCTGTGCTAATATTTATGTTGCCTGTTTTTGGGATGAGTAATAATGAAACTGCGATGCTCGTGGCTGCCGCCATGAGAGTGAATAGAGTGGAATAAATCAAAACTAAAAAAAATAACATCTTGATTGTCGATTTTTGTGGTTTCATTGTTTATTGTTTTCAATAGTTAGATTTTTTTCTATTCGATTGGTTGTAACTTCAGTTGTAAATGCGCCACCGATTGCTCCGGTGATTTCTGCTGTGAGAGAGTTTTCAATTAACGGAGCGAGGTTGTTTGATATAACTTTGCCAGCGCTCGTGCCAACAACGCTACCAACACCAGCAGAAATTGATGCCTTGAATGGACTATCTCCTTTGATAATCGCACCGAGTGCAGCGCCACCAGCACTTGTAGAGACGGTAGCCACAATGCCTCGCCCTTGAGTCGCGGCTCCGGTCGCGACGGCAATAAGCACATCGATAGTGCTCATTTCCTTTTCTCCATTGAGCGCCAATTGAACGAGCGCGTTTGCAGTTCCCCCAATCGCTCCCCCCGCCGCAATGCTGGCTAACGGCGCGGTAGTCCCTGTAGCGATGGAGGGAGCAGCGGCCATAAGAATTGCCCAACTTTTCAGAAGTGCCGTCGCAGGCTGAGCGGCGTCGGTGCCCAATCCTCGCAACAGATCAGACTGAGCCTGCTGAATGCCCTCGTCGGACGCCCCATGCTTTGCCATGAATTCGCCTAGGGACGCCGACGCAGCCCCGGCCCTCACAATTCCCCGCGGAAGCTGGAACTGGTTGTTCTCCAACTCCACGCGTGCGGCGATGCTTGCAGCCGTCGCATCACCACCGGTCCCCGCCGTAATGCCTGCGACCACGGATTCAATCAAGTTCATCCGGGCTTCCTTCTCGTGCTGCGGGAGGTTTTCGTTACGGGTGTTGGCAACGGCGTTAAGCAAGTTACCGAGAACTACACTGGCCGCCCCGCCTACTGCGCCTGCACCACATTGGCTGCCGACCGCCGCTGCGCCAGCGCAGCCCACGACGCCATGCAACGCTGTGCGAGCGGCCTCGCTTTTGAGTTCGTCCGCGATCTCCTTGACCTTTTCTACCGCGAGCGTTTGCAAGTAAGCCACGGCGGCGCGCTGAAGAAATTCGCCCGTGCCCGCCGTCACATTTCCACCGGCCGCGGCTGTGATCACGGTGACGATCTGGCGGTATCGTCCACCGGGTGCCCACTTGGCGGCATCGTCAAGTTGCCGGTCCAACTCAGCGAGCTTCGCCGGATCGGTCTCGTTCTTTCGTGCCTCCTTAAGCGCCTCGTACTCCTTAGCCCGATTGCCCACAAAGGTGCCGACCTCGCGCTGCAGCGTCTGCATGATCTCGAAGCTGGTTTCGATTTGCGCTTTGTCGAAGTTGTTGACGAGTGCGTTACTCCCGTCTTTGTCCGAGGAGACGTCCCGGTTGACGGCGGCAACCGCTTCATCCGCGGTTTGACCGGTTCGTCCGAGTTGGCTCGCCTCGTCGGTAATCTCGATTACTCCGGCGCTGATGCCGCTGCGCGTCGTGCTCGAAGCGCTGTCCCCGGCCGCCACCACAACCGGTGGCGCCACACTCACCGGTCCCGTCTTCGGCAGCTCGCTGCCAGGCGTGGCGTTCGCGCCGGTCTTTGCATCCCCCTTTTGATCCGTGCCCACCTTGGCATTGT
>NZ_JBIUZU010000008.1:0-384017 GCF_044745225.1 Pandoraea sp. NPDC087047 | reverse complement strand
TCCGCGCATCAGGAAAGCATGGGTGGTGGGCTGAACCTCAGCATGGGGGGCGCATCCGGCAGTTTCAGTTACTCGCGCGGCAATGCTAGCGGGAACTACGCGGGTGTCGTCGAACCGTCGATCGGACACCGCCCCCAGACCTCCATCTGGGCGGCGGCACCGCAGCGAAGCTCCCTACTCACTTCCCAACCCGCGTCTGCCAAAGTCTTGGCTTCCCTTCCCACGGCATGAACCCTTCGACGCGCTGGCCGACGGCCCATGGGTCGACGCCGTTGCTCAGGAAGATGACCGGCACCTGATCGAGCATGGTCGTGTGCAGTTGGTCGAACATCGTCTGCCGCTTTGCCACATTCACCTCGTCGCGGCTTTGCTCAATGAGCGAGAGCGCTTGCGGATCGTCCCAGACCTTTTGCGGCTGACGGGTCTTGTCGCCCGCGAACTGCTCGTAACTCAGCGCCGGATCGATGCGCGACGAATACGAGAACGAACTGATCTGATATGCCCCGCTGTAGTACCGGTCGAGTTGCGTCGTCCACTCCAGCACTTCGATGACCGCGTTGATGCCGACCGCCTGCATCATCGCCTGCGCAAGCACCGCGATGGTGTAGCTCGGCACGTTCACCCGCTTGTTCGCGAAGATCGTGATCTTCTGCCCCTTGTACCCAGCTTCGCGCAGCAGACGTTTCGCCCGCACAGGGTCATACGCATAACCGCGTTTTTGCACCCCGTCGTAGTAGGCAGACGACGTCGGCACAGCCGAAGCGTTCGCCGGACTGTGTCCCTCCGAAATGGCCGCGGCAATCTGCGGAACGTCGAGCGACGCCGCAATCGCCTGACGCAGTTTCTGATTCCCGAGCACCGGGTCGCGCGTCTGCAACAACAACGCGTTCTTTGAAGCCACCTGCCCCACCACCACCTTGAGCCGCTTATCTGCCTGCAACTCGGCGATGTCCGACGGCGCAATCCGCGCAATCGACAACGCGCCCGATTGCAGCCCGGCCTTGGCGCTCGACGTGTCCGGCACGATCACGAACTTCACGGCATCGACCAGCGGCGCCTTGGCGCCGACATACCCGTCAGGCCGGTTGCCCGGCGGCGACTTGTAACCGGCGTACGCCGACAGCAGCACGGACTCGCCGCGCTTCCACTCCGTCAGCTTGAACGGTCCCGTGCCGATGGGCTTGTCCCACGTGCCGTCCGCCTTCACGGAGGCCTTGTCGAGCACCGCTGTCATGCCGCAGTACGTGCGCGCCATCGTGTCGAGAAAGAGGCTCGACGGATGGTTGAGCTGCATGACCACCGTGGCGGCGTCCGGCGCGCTCACCTTGGTGACCTTCAGCCCCTTGCGGCCGTCGAACTCGTCCAGACACGCCCAACCCGTTTTCGGATTCATGTAGCGCTGCCAGCTCCACAGCACGTCGGCAGACGTCATCTTGTTGCCGTTGTGAAAGTGCACGTCGCGACGCAGCTTGAACGTGTACGTCAGGCCGTCTTTCGAGGTCTGCACCGACTCCGCGAGCAAGGGCGCGACGGTGCCGTTCTCGCGATAACCAACCAGCCCTTCGACGACATGCAGTACGACCGCGTCGGTCATATCGTCGCGATTGACGCCGGGGTCGGTGGAGCGGATATCCGCCGCGAGCGCCACGTTGAGCGTCTGCGCGGAGACGGCACTCAAAGCCCCCGGCGCACCCGCAAACAGCAGCAGCGCCGCAGCACCGACGCGCGGCAATTTGTGCGAAGCCAGCCAGGCAAACAACAAACGATCTCTCATTTTTTTCTCCGGAATCAGCGGGGTGTTGCGTGATGGCGTGGCTTGCCAGACGTTGCCGGTTGCCGCACATGCGCGGCGATGACACGCTGGAGCGCCTTCAGGTCGCGAGCTTCGAGCGCGTCGACGATGGCGAAGTGTTCAAGCGAGGATGCCTCGACACGAGCACGCGTACGCGTTTGCGTCGCCATCCCGGACGGCATGCGCGTGCGCATCTCGTGAATCAGGTTGGGTAGCTCGGTGTTACGGCAAGCCGAGTAAAGCAAGCTGTGAAATTCGGCATTCACCGGATGCAGGTCGAGCACGGTGCCGTCGAACGTCAGCGCATGAAAGCGCTTGGCCAGCGTGCGCAACCTCGCAATCTGCGACGGCTTGATGTTCCCGATCAGATCCGCGGCCGCACCGACTTCCAGCATCACGCGAATCTCGCGGATGTCGTGGAGCCGCTGCGTATCCATCGACTGGATGTGATAGCCGCAGTTCGGCACATGCGCCGTGACGCGCATGCGCGTGAGCTGGTCGAGTGCCCGCCTGACCTCCGGACGAGTCACCTCATAACGCGCCTGCAAATCGATCTGCTTGAGCCAACTGCCGGGCACGAGCTTGCCCGACTGGATGTCGCTCACAATGCGATCGACGAGGTTCTGCGGTGCGGTTGCACTCATCGTCACTCCGTCTGCGTGGCGACCGTGCGCTGCCGAAGCATCACACCGCCCTGATCGCTCGGCGTGAGCATCGGAATCGCGCGCAGCAACTCGCGGGTGTATTCGTGTCGCGGCGAATCGAACACGTCGTCTCGCGTCCCCGCTTCCACAATCGCGCCGTCACGCATCACGATGACGCGATCCGCCAGTTGCTCCACCACCCCGAGATCGTGACTGATGAACAGACACGAGAAGCCGTGGCTGCGCTGGAGTTTCGCGAAGACCTCCAGCACCTGTGCGCGCACGGTGACGTCGAGCGCCGACACCGGCTCGTCAGCGATGACGAAAGACGGTCGTCTGACGATCGCCCGCGCAATGGCCACACGCTGCCGTTGCCCGCCCGAGAGTTCGTGGGGCAGCCGCGTGCCATAGGCAGGCTCCAGCCCGACCTCGTCGAGAACTTCGTCGACACGAGCCTGCACCTCGGCGCGCGACAAGCCAGGCACATGTCGAAGTCCTTCGCCGACGAGTTGCGCGACCGTCATGCGTGGATTGAGCGAGGCGCTCGGATCCTGGAACACCATCTGACAATTCAACCGATAGTCGCGCCATGCGTCATCGGAGCGATGGATGGCGCGTCCGTTGAAGAGGATTTCACCGCCCGTCGGCTTGAGCAATCCGGCAATCGCGCGCCCGAGCGTCGTCTTTCCCGAGCCCGACGCCCCCACCACCGCCACGACCTCGCCGGGACGCACCTGCACGCAGACGTCATGCAGCGCCCGCGTGCCCTGTGTGGTGCCGAAGAGGCGTCGCCGGCCGGCGTAGTCCACTCGCAGATGGCGCACGTCGACGACCGGCGCGAGGGTCACGGGCGCTCGCGCGGGCAAGCGGTGTGGCATGGCCATGAGCAAACGGCGCGTATAGGCCTCGCGCGGTGCCGCCAGCACCTGCGCCGTGTCGCCCTGCTCCACGACCTTGCCGCGCTCCATGACGACCATGCGCTCGGTATAGCGGGCGACCATCGGCAAGTCGTGGCTGATCATCAGCACCGCAGTCCCCTGCTCTCTTGTGAGCGAGACGAGCAGTTCAAGGACGTCGCGCTGCACGAGGGCATCGAGTGCGGTGGTGGGCTCGTCCGCAATCAGCAACGCGGGTGCCAGCAACATGACCGACGCGAGCATGATGCGCTGACGCATGCCGCCCGAGAACTCATGCGGCCAGGCATCCAGTGCGCGCCTCGGGTCTCGCATGCCAATGCGATGCAGCATGTCGAGAATGCGCTCGCGACGCTCCGCGCCCGACCATGAGCGGCGATGCAGTCGAAGCGCCTCCCCCAGTTGCCGCCCGACCGTCATCGACGGATTGAGCGACGTCATCGGCTCTTGAAAGACCATGCCGATGCTGCCGCCGCGCAACTCCCGCAAGCGCTTGACGTCCACACGCGTCATATCTTCGCCGGCGAACACGATACGTCCGGCCGAGCGCACTACCGGCTCCGGGTTCAGACGCAGAATGGCGCGCGCCGCCTGCGTCTTGCCACTACCGGATTCGCCAACGACACCAACGATCTCTCCCGGCGCAACGTCGAAGGAAACGCCGGAGACGATCTCGCGGCCACTGGCCCCGATGGTGAGCGTCAGATCGTCAACGCTGAGAATCGGTTTGGCCAGGTCGCCGCGCTGTGCCAGCGAAGCAGATTCGGTCGACGCTGCGGACTGCGTGTCGACGAGTGTCGAATATTCGGAAAGGATCAGACTCATTTCATCCCTCGCATGCGCGGATCGAGACGGTCGCGCACCGCATCGCCAGTGAGGTTGATGGCAAGCAACGTGAGCGCGATGCACACGCCGGGGAAGATCGACAGATAGCTCGCCTGCGAAATGAACGGACGCGCCGAGGCGAGCATGTTGCCCCAGGTCGGCGCCGGCGGCGGCACCCCGAGACCGAGGAACGACAGCGCGCTCTCGGCGAGGATGACCCACCCGAACATCGACGTGGCGAGCACGGTAATCGGTGCGATGCAGTTCGGGAGCACGTGACGAAACATCGTGTACAGATCGGAATTGCCAAGCACCCGCGACGACTCGACGAACTCACGCTCTCGCAACGAGAGCACCGCACCCCGCACCACACGCGTGACCGATGGCGTGTAGGCCAGGCTCAGTGCGAGCACGATGCCGTACTGATTCGGTCCGACGATGGTCAGCAAGCCCAGCGCGAGCAGCAGGCCAGGAAACGCCAGCATGGCGTTGTTGAACATCATGATGATGGTGTCGGTCCAGCCCCGCGTGAAGCCGGCGAGCAGCCCGATGGTGCTGCCCATGACGATGGCGCAGGCGACCGTCAGTGCCGAGATCCAGAAGCTCGTCGTCGCGCCGCTGAGCAATCGCGAGAGTTCATCGCGGCCGAATTCGTCGGTGCCGAGCCAGTTGACGCCGCCCGGCGGATGCAGGCGCAGGCCGAACTGAATGCGCAGCGGATCGAACGGTGTCCATATGGCCCCGAGCACAGCACAACCGAGCAGAAATGCGAGCAGCGCAATGCCAATCGCAGCATTGGAGAAAAGTCGATGTCTCATTGCACCGTCACCCTGGGATCAAAAATCGGATAACACAGATCAATCACGAGATTCACCAGCACGTAGGCCGTTGCGACACACAGCAGACAACCCTGAATGACGGGGTAGTCGCGCGCAAAAATCGAATCGACGAGCAATCTGCCCAGCCCCGGTATCGTGAACACCGTCTCGACGACCGCAATGCCGCCGAGCAGGTTGCCGAGCACGAGCCCGATCAGCGTCCAGGTGGGCCCGAAGGCGTTGCGAAACACGTGGTGCGTGAGCACCGCCCGCTCCGACAAACCCTTGGCGCGCGCGTGCGTGACGTAGTCGAGACGCAGCACGTCGAGCGTGCTGGCGCGTGCCATGCGGATCAGCACGCCGATCTCGTGCAGGAACAGCGTGAGAATCGGCATGACGAGATACAGCAATCCGCCTCGCCAGTCGTCGGCGATCGAGACGTAGCCCACCACCGGCAGCCACTGGAGCTTCAGACCGAAGAACAGGAGGATGAGCAGACCGAGCCAGAACGCAGGCATCGATACGAGCAGCGTGGCGCTGCCCACCAGCAGCAGATCGGGCCACTTGTTCTGCTTCCAGGCCGCGATCATGCCCGCGGGCACCGAGACGAGCGCCGCGAACAACACCGCGCAGAGCACGACTTGCGCGCTGGTCAGAAAACGCGACCAGACCAGGTGACTCACGGGTTCGCCGGTCGTAATCGACGTGCCGAGGTCCCCATGCAGTGCGCTAGAAAACCAGATCCAGAATTGCGTCGTCCACGGCTGGTCGAGACCCATCTTTGCGCGCATGGCCGCGAGCGAGACAGGGTCGGCCAGATCGCCGAGCAACAACTGCGCCGGATCGCCCGGCACCAGCCGGATCATCACGAAGACCGACACCGTGACGATCAGCAGCGTGGGTGTCGCGGCAAGAATCCGGGACAAAAGAAAACGAAGCATGTTCGCGCTCCCAAGAGTGAACGGCAGACCGTTCGCCGTGCGGCGCGCGTTCCTGTATCGGAATGCGCGCGATACGGCACCGTTGACACTGTTACGTCAGGCAGCCGCGCGCTTCTTGCGCAGAACGTCAGCGAGGAAATCCTGCACTGCCGGCACCGCCATCAATCCGTTGTGCGGCACGTTGTCCAGCACGTCGAACGTGACATTGACACCGGCACGCACGAACGAATCGCGCAGCGACGCCAGCCGGTCCTGTCGGTTTGCCCCTGCCGAATTGGCGCCCGGCATGAAGTGCGGCCCCCCCTCGCGGTGCGTGATCTCCCACGTTTCGGTGTCGGCTTTGCCGACGACCATGTGAACCGGCACGCGACGCAGTGCGTCGAGATCGAGCGCCTTGCCGAACTTCGTCTGCATATCGCCAATGCCGACCCACCAGTTTTGCTGCGGGTCGAGCAGCGTGACCGAGCCGGGGGCGCCGATGGACAGCGCCCACAACCGCTCGGGATGCAGATAACCGAAGCGATTGACGAACTGGCCGCCACCCGAATAGCCGAACAGCGCGAACTGGTCGAAGCGGGTTTCGTACTTGCGTCCGACCTCTTCGACCATGTCGAGAATCAGCTTGTCGTAGCGGATATCGGCCTCGACAAGATGCTTGAACCCGCCCGGATTGCCATCGCCACGCACCCCGACCGGGAACAGCGGGCAGAGGATCAGGCAGTCCTGCCAGCGGCCGAACTCGGCGAAGGCGTCGCGATACATCGTGAACTGGCGTCCGGTGCCGTGAACGGCCACCAAAAGCTCCACGCGGTGTCCCGGTTGCGCAATGGAGCGCGGCACATACAGCGCGTAGGAGAAGCGAGGATCGCCGGCATGTGCGAAGACGGTGGTCGAACCCAGGTCGTAGAGATTGCGGGTGCGGGCTTCGGTACTTAGGCCGTTGTTGTCTCGTGGGGTGGTGGTCATGGTCTTGGTCAGTCGAAAAATGAAATCGGAATGGCGCGGGCTCGAAGGCGTTCAGACGGATGGCGCGTCGAGCAGGACGGGATCGCCCTTGAGGCGATAGCGCGTGAAGCGCCGGTTGAGGGCTGGCATCGGTGCAACGTCCATTTCGCCGAGCGCCGGCTCCATGACGACCATCGCCACCGTGGCGGTGATCGAGTGACGCACACCTTCGCGCGGCGGACGGCAAACGGAGAACGGCGTGCCGAAGTCGTCGAACAGCGCCTGTTTGAGATCGTCGCGAGAAATCGTTTCGTGCTGGTTCAGCAGCTTGTGCACGCGCCAGTCGCGGTAGTAACTGTCGGCGGAGTTCTCGCAACCGGTATCGACGAGCTTCGCGCGCGCGACCGGGCTGACCCAGTGATTCGCATGCACGATCAGGTTGTCGGCGCCGGGATACAGCGGAAACGCTTCGTTCGTCGTGCACTCGAAATCGATGGCGAAGCCTTCGGCCATGCCCAGCATGATGTTGTTCGAGCACGACTTCGGCGTGGTGGCCACGGCCTTGAGCGCGTTGGCGAACACCGGCTGGTCGAGCACCTTGCGACGCAGGATCGCGAGCGGCACGCCGAGTTGTTTGAAGTCGCGATCGGATTCGAGATAGTTGGCCGTGATGGACACGCCTGCACTGTTCATGCCGCTGCGCGCGAGACCGCCCGCCTCGACGAAGGTGAGGAAGTCGGGGCCGTCGTCGCGTTGCACGCGCAGCACGATGCCCGTCTCGACACAATCGGCGCGCCAATCCCAGTTCTGCGCATGCAGCAGGTTGCCGGTGGCGGAGCGCTCAGGCAAGACAAGCGCACCCGTGCATCCGTCGAGCAGGGCTTCACCTTCTGCCTCCGCCTTATCGGCACGCGCCTTGGCGAGCACCTCGGTGCGGGCATTGATCATCACGATGTCGGCGAACGGCACGTCGGCGCCGTCGGCAATCCCGCGCATCTCCTCCAGATAGGAGGCGTCGAGTTCGCCGATCATCGTCTCGAAGTGCCCGATGAGCGCGGCACGCGCCGATGCGCTGTAGCCGAGCGCGTGAAGCGTCTGACCGTACATCGCGGCACTCGCACGCACGCGACCGACTGCCGCGCGGCCGTACTGTACGCCGCGTTCATAGGGACGACCGTTCACGGAAACGAACGGAAACTGCTGGAATGTGGACATCGTCTGTCTAATCTCCCATGAGTTCAGGCGAGGGCCACGGACGTTTCCGGCGTCCGGGCCGTCGCACGAGCCGACATGTTATTGCGGCTAATATTGGCGCCAAAAATCGGAAAAAAATCACGCACGCGCGGCGCCGTCCGGCATGGATTCCTCTGCGGACAGCGTTTCGCGCATCAGCGCCGCGATCTCGCGTCCCCCCGCATCGCCACGCGACTCCAGCGCGGCAATCACGCCGTGACGGTCTGCCGCGCTGTGATCCTGATTGAGCTTGAGCGCCCCTTCGAGGCGCGACACCTTGAGCACCACCCCCGCGATTTTCGGCAGGCGTAGCGCGGTCATCCCGGTGGGAATGCCGGCAAACGACCACTCTCCCGCCACCGGCGCGTCGAACGTTTCAACGACGCGATCGAGAATGTGCTTGATGCCGTCGGGGTCGTCGACCACGTCGACATCGCCGTACGCATGAATCGCCGCATAGTTCCAGGTGGGAAACGTGCGTTTTTCGTCATACCAGCTCGGTGAGACATAGGCACTCGGCCCCTGAAAGATCACCATCGCCGTGCTGCCTTGCTTCAGGTCGTCGTACTGCGGATTGAGGCGCGACAGATGCGTGGTGAGCACGGTCTCGCCCTGTGCGTCGACATCGATGAGAAATGGCAAATGGGTCGCCGTCAGCCCGCCGGGGCCGAAGGTGACGAGGGCGGCGAACGGCCAGCGGCGCATGAGTGTGCGCAGCGTGTCGGGGGCGTTCTCCTGGTAGGGCGCGGGACGGTACATGGGGAATCCTGTGAATACGTATCGATGGAAATCTGGTGCGGTTCAGCGACGGCCAAGCAGATCGCGAATCCAGTCGGCCTGCTCGGCGAACGCCCTGTCGCTGACGCTCGCGATGGAGACGGCTTCGAGGAAGCTATGGATCGTGCCGGGGTATACGGTGGCGCTCACACCGATACCCGCGCGGCGCAGGCGCTCGGCCATCTCGATGTTCTCGTCGTAGAGCGGATCGAGTTCGGCGATGGCAAAGCAGGCGGGCGGCAGGTCCGTGAGATCGGCGACGATGGGGCGCAGGCGCGGATCGTCGAGTTCGTCGCGATGATTGATGTAGCGATTCACGAAGCACACCATGTCGTGCGACGACAACGAGTATTCGCCGCCGCCGAAGCGCGCGAACGAATCGCGCCACGGAATCATGTCGAACGCGCCGTAGTTGAACAGCATGCCGCGCAGCAGGGCTTCATCGGCATCGCGCAGTTGCAACGCCGTGCCCAGCGACAGATTGGCCCCCGCCGAATCGCCGCCGATGAGCAGCGCGCCAGCGTCGAGTCCGAGCGAATCCGCGTGACGGTGCAACCAGCGCGTCACGTCGACGATCTCTTCCAGCGCGCGGGGAAAACGCGCTTCCGGCGCACGCGAATAGTCGATGCCCACCACGGCCACACCGGCACGCGCGGCGTATTCGCGCATCACGCGGTCGTGGGTGTCGAGACTGAAAACCACGAAACCCCCGCCATGCAGGTAAATCAACGCGGGCATCGCGCGCTGTGCGCTCGGGTAATACACGCGGATACGAACGTCGCCATGCCGGGTCGGCACCTGACGCTCGACCGTGTCGTGCATGACGGGGCCACCGCTGGTCCAGCGGCGGCGCACCACTTCGAAGGCGTCCCGCGCCTGCTCGGGCGTACCCAGATCCCAGCGCGCAAACGGCGCGCCGTCTTCGCTCTGCAGCGCCATGAAGCGAGTCATGTCCGGATCGATCGGCGATGCGACGTCATCGGCGCGGGATAGGTGTATCTCTTTATTCATTTCGTGGTTCAGGTTGCTAATGTGGTGGACAAGGCCGGTACATAAATGTCCTGCCGATGACAACGAACCGAAAAAATTCTAGAGTTCCAAAAATCACCATGCTGTGTGCGAAGGGACATCCACTCGCGAAATCGGGCCAACATCCAATGCAAAGAAGCACTTGTTCCGTCGACTATCAGGACCTTCCCCGACCCGTCACCGTCATGGTGTCCGACTTCACCGACCCCACGCTGCTCGATGCGGATCCGCCCCATTCGCATCGCCGCGCACAACTGCTCTTCGCGATCGAGGGCGTGTACACCATCGAGACGGCCACCGGCACGTGGCTTGTGCCACCGCATCGCGCCGCCTGGATTCCCGCCGGTGTCACGCACAACTGCAACGGACGCGGCCAGGCCATCCTCGCGTGCTCCCTCTACATCGAGCCCAGCGCGTCACCGAACCTGCCCGCAGACTGCTGCATCATCGAAGTCTCCGCGTTGCTGCGCAGCCTCATTGCCGAGGCCATGGACATTCCGCTGCTCTACGAAGAACATGGCCGAGACGGGCGCGTGATGGCGTTGATCGTCGATGAAATCGCCAGCGCCCCCACCCTTGCGCTGCACCTGCCGATGCCTCGCGATCCCCGCCTGCTGAGAATCTGCCGTCTGCTTTTGGCAGACCCCGGCAACGCCGGCGATCTCGACGACTGGGCGCGCATCGGCGCGGTCGGCCGACGCACGCTGACGCGGCTGTTTCGCACCGAGACCGGCATCACGTTCTCGTCGTGGCGCCAGCAACTTCGCCTGATGGTGGCGCTCTCGCGTCTGGCCGCAGGAGACGCCGTCACCACCATCGCACTCGATCTCGGCTATGAAAGCCCGAGCGCATTTACCTCGATGTTCCGCACGGCCATGGGACGCACGCCCAAGGAGTATCTGGGTGGCGTCGCTCATGCTTCTGGCGTGCGCGCCATCAGGAACTGATCGCGCACGCCGCCTCTTCAAAAGCGATGACGAATGCCGGCCACCGTACCGAACTGGTTCTGGCCGGCGATGACATTCACGCCCATCCCGTCGACGCCCAGGTTCGAGCCGTTACGGTTGAGCGCGTAGGAGAGATTCCAGTAGAGATCCGTTCGCTTGGACAGGTAGTAGTCGAGCGCCAGCACAAACGACGTCGGGTCCTGGCCCGATCCGACCACGTCGGTGTGGTACACCGCGCCGGACACCGTGAACGCAGGCGAGAAGTGCTGTGTGACCCCGAGCCAATACAAATGGGCGTGGCTTTGCGTAGCGCCCACAGTCTGCTGCAGATAGCGATACGCCCCGAAGACATCGGTGTTCGTGAACTTGTAGGCGACGCCGACGATGACGCGGCGCGCCGTGTCGTCCGCCGAGTCGATCGAAGATCCCTGGCGCTGGTCGTACACGAGGCCCACGTCGAGCGAACCGTTCTGGTACATGACACCGGCACCCATGTCGCGCCCCACCTTGGTGTGACCCGGCACCTGCGCCCCGTTCGGGATGGTGGAGTCGTACCCGCTGCTGTACATCGTCGAGAACGTCAGACCGCCGAAACTGCCCGTGTACTTGATCGTGTTGTCGGTGCGCGCGGCGAGATACGGGTCGTGTGCATACGCCGAATAGGACGCTGCATAGAACATCGGGTCGTAGCGAATCGAGATGTCGTAAAGCAGATTCTGCTGACGCCCGAGCATCACGGTTCCGAAGTCGCCCTTCAGTCCGACGAACGCCTTTCGACCGAACTCGCGGCCACTCTGCCCTGTCACGCCGCTGTTCGCGCTGAAGCCATTCTCAAGGACGAACAGCGCCTGCAAGCCGCCGCCGAGATCTTCCGTGCCGCGCAGACCCCAGCGTGAGCCGGCCATGTTGCCGGACGTCTGACGCACCAGCGTCGTCTTCTCCCCATTGGTTCCCGGCACGTTGGTAAGCGCTTCGATGCCAAGGTCGACGATCCCGTATAACGTCACGTTCGACTGCGCGTGTGCAACGGACGTGGTGACGGCGAGCGCTGCGAGGACTGCGCTCAGACGGCCAAGTGGATATTTCATTTTTGTCTCTTCTCTGTCGTTGAGTGAACTGACTCTCGCGTTGCCTGTACGCATGTCGCATGGGCAGCCTGACGCCGGACACCTTTCGAGAGTGCTGTGGGTGGAACGTTGCTTTTTTGCTTTGCTGCGCAACATTCCGAAGCCGATCTTAGGAGTCGGTTTTTTTGATTGCTCCGCGAATGGAGACATCAAATCTCGAAATCGGGCCACACTTCGATCGCCGGAAAACGGCTGGCGAATCTCGTCTGACCTTGCTGCAACACGACGTCTTCGACTCGACGTTCTCGGTTTCCGAAACGCAGGCGTGAGCGCACCCCGGCCGCCTCCCGAGCGCGGTGTGCCAAGTCCGATTTCCGGGGGTTATCGCCCGAACGACGGACGATGAAGCGGCTGTGTCAACTAACCATTCTTGAATCCGATCAGCGTGTTGCTGACGTTGATGCCGATATCGTCGACGCAATATCCGCCTTCCATGACGAACAGCGTCGGGCGTGCGAGCTTCGCTATCTGGTGCCCGATCTGGAGGTACTCGTCGCTTTCGATGGCGAACCGGCTGATGGGATCGTCCTTGAACGTGTCTACGCCGAGCGAGATCACAATCGCGTCCGGCGAGTACTCGGCAATGCGATCGCAGGCATGTACCAGCGCATCGCGATATCCGTGCCAGCCAGTGCCATGCGGCAGCGGCAGGTTCATCGTGTAACCGAGGCCCTCGCCGGTGCCGCGCTCGTCGGCGTGGCCGCAGAAGTACGGATACGTCCGGTGGGTGTCGCCGTGCAGCGAGACGAAGAGCACATCGTCGCGCGCTTCGAAGATGCTCTGCGTGCCGTTGCCGTGGTGATAGTCGATGTCGAGGATCGCCACACGCGACGCCCCTCTGTCGAGAAAGCCCTGCGCGGCCAGCGCGGCATTGTTGAGGTAGCAGTAGCCCCCCATCGTTTCGCGTGCGGCGTGATGCCCCGGCGGTCTGCACAACGCGAATGCGCTCGACGCGCCTCGCGCGACCACCTGCATTGCGCTGAGCGCGACATCGGCGCTCGCGCGTGCCGCTTCCCATGTGCCGGCGGTAATCGCGGCGAATGCGTCGCCGGCGTAGAACCCCAGCTTGCCCTCGACGTGCTCCGGTTCGCGATCGTTCGTGATGGTGCGCGTCGGCCAGACGAGGGGCAATGCGTGGTGCGTTTGTCCCGCGTCGCTCCAGACTCGCCAGACGCTTTCCAGAAACCGGACGTAGCGCTCGCTATGCACGCTCATGTAATCGGTGATCGGATAGGGTTCGGCAACGCGGCAGTCGCCCAGCGCTGCGGCACGAACCGCGGACAGGACGTGGGTCGCCCGCGCGGGGGATTCCACGCTCGGATGCCGTTCACCGTTGACCCATTCGGTGCCCCGGTGAGAGAAGTGCAAGTCGCTATAAATGGTCAGCATGCGTGCCGCTTGAAGGGTTCGGACAAGAGGCAAGTATGTGGATTCGGACTTGAAATTGCTTTGCCTTTTCTTTTTGTCTGGCTTAGATTTTTTGTAAAAAACGACTCAAAGAGACAGCAAATGAAGAGCAATCGACTCTATTCCGATCTGGATGCCACAGACAGGCAGATTCTTCAAAAATTGCAGGAGGACGGCAGTGTGTCGACGGCACAGTTGGCGGAGTCGCTGGCGCTGAGCGTCACGCCCTGCTGGCGGCGGCTGAAAAAACTTGAGGAGGAGGGATTCATCACCGGTTTCCAGGCCACGCTGGACCGGCGGCGCATGGGGTTCGGACTGCTGGGCTTCGTGCAGATCGATTTCGACATCCATACCGATCAGGACGCGCCCGCGCAGTTCGAAACGGCGATTCGGCAATGCCCGGAAGTGCTGTCGTGTCACAAGGTGACGGGGCAAGCCGACTACATGCTGATGGTGGTGAGCGAGGATCTCGACGCGTATGGGGTCTTCGTCGATACCGTATTGAAAATGCTGCCGGGCGTGACCGGCATACATTCGACGCTCTCGCTCAAGGAAGTCAAAGCGTCGAGCCGCGTGCCGGTGCGTTGACGGAGGCATTGACGGAGGCGATGACGATGCCGTGCACAGCACGCCATCGCCGGATCACTGCATTCGGTGAAGTCTGGTTGCGTTACGACAGCGACTCGATATTGGTCGAGTGCATGTACGCATTGCCAAAGCGGTTGGCGAGGAAGCCGGGCAACCCGATCTGTTCCTGACGAATGAATCCGTGTTGCGGGAGCTCTCCGGCAAAGAAGAGATCGACGGCCGCGCACACGGCCGACGCTGTCGTGATCTGAATCGCGCTGGCGCTTTGTCCGTTGTTGCGCTCGGCAAAGATCTTGCGCGCGAAGACTTCCTGCGTCAGCACGCCATCACGCATTCCGCTCACGACGACGAAGACCAGCACCACATCCTGCGACGTGCTTGGCACTGCACGCTTGAGCAATCCCTTGAGGGTGGCTTGGTCGTCCTTGAGCCGGAGTTCTCCGAGCAGCACCTTCATAAGCGCGCCGTGCCCAGGGTAGCGAACCGATTTGTAATCGAGATCGGACACGCGTCCGGCCAATGTCTCGCAGAGCGTGCCGAGACCGCCCGACGTGTTGAACGCCTCGTACTCGACGCCGTCCAGCGAGAAATGCTCCAGACCTTCCAGCGGTTGCACGCTGAGTCGCTCGCCGTCGCGAATAGCCTCGCACGGCTGACAGTATTCGTTGATGAGGCCGTCGACGCTCCACGTCAGGTTGTACTTGAGGGAGTTGGTCGGGAAGGCCGGGAGCGCGCCCACGCGCATCTTGACCGAGTCGATGCGCTCGAAGTCTGCGGCAAGATGATGCGCGGCAATCGAGATGAAGCCCGGGGCCAGACCGCACTGCGGCATCAGCGCCGTCGTCGCGCCTTCGGCCAGTTGCGCAATGGCCTGCGTGGCGGCAACGTCTTCCGTCAGATCGAAGTAATGACAGCCCGCCGCGACGGCCGCAGCCGCGGCGCTCGTGGCCATGGTGTACGGCAACGCGTTGATCACCGCGTCGTGACCGGCAATCGCCTTGCGCAGGGTGCCCGTGTCGCTCTCGCTCAGCTCGAATACCTCGGCGGCATGCTCTCGGACGTGGCTCAGCGCCTGTGCGCTGCGGTCGAAAACGCTCACGCGATAATCGCCGGTGTCGGTCAACAACCGGGCAATGGTCTGGCCGATATGGCCCGCGCCAAGCAAGGCGATCTTCTTCATGATTTTTCCCTTGGAAGTGATGGTGGACGAAGCAGACGGGTTTCCTGCGAGGGCGTCTCGCCCCAATGTCCACGCGCCTTTTCGGCGGACAACGCACACGGAAACCGTGCATCGATTCTAGGGAGCGCTGTTGTCAGAATCTAGCGCAAGATCGTCGAAAGGACGGATGTTTTCGTCGATATGACGAGCATTATCGTCATATCGACCGTTTTGCCAAAAATTGACGCCACGGGGGGGGTGACGTCAGGACACGTGATCGGGTTGGGAAAGCCGGAACAGGCTCTCACTAGCCTGCGAGCGCATGGCACGCCCGCAGGCGTCATCCCATCAGTAAGTCGCGTCAAACGCCTTCTGGACCTTATCCGCAGCACTCACGCCATTGCCGATAAGCAGCTGCGTCAGCACTCTTGCCTTCTGCGGATTCAAGTCATACGAGACGACGAACCCTGTCTTGTCGTCCGAGACTTCGACGTTGCGATTGACAAAGCCGCCGCCCACGCGGGAGGCGCGCACCACGACAACGCCCTTTTTCGCTGCGGCTTCCAGCGCATCGAGCGCGGCTTTGGACGCGTTACCGTCACCGACCCCCGCCAGCACGATGCCCTTCGCGTTACCACGCACCGCGTCGTCGATCTGAACCGCATCCATATCGGCGTGCGCATAGACGATGTCGACGCGGGGCAAGCCGCCGCTCGGCACGTTAAGCGCAGCCTTGCGCCCGGCAGACGCCGCCGAGAGATAGCGAACCGATGCCGGATCCACATACCCGACGGGTGCCGCATTCGGGTTCTGGAAGGTTTGCACCGACGTCGTATGCGTCTTCGTCACCCAGCGCGGGCCGTGAATCGTATCGTTCATGACCACGAGCACACCGCGGTTGCGTGACTGCGGGTTTGCCGCCACTTCGACGGCTTCATAAAGATTGCCGGGACCATCCGCACTCACGGCCGTACTCGGCCGCATTGAGCCGACCAACACGACCGGCCGGTTCGTGTCGAGTACGTTGTCGAGGAAAAAGGCGGTTTCCTCCATGGTGTCGGTGCCATGCGTGATCACGATGCCGTCGGCTTCATTGCGATCGAATGCCTGTTTGATTCGGGATGCCAACTGGTACCAGACCTTGCTGTTCATGTCCTGCGAGCCGATGTTCGAGATCTGTTCGGCCTTGATCGTCGCGAGCTTGTCCAGGCCCGGCACGCTGGCGGTCAGTTGCTCGCCCGTGACGCCCCCGGCGTTGTAACCGATTGCCGAGCGGGCGTCGCCGGTGCTGGCGATGGTGCCGCCGGTGGCAAGTACCAGAATGCGCGGCTTGGCTTGATCGGCCATGGCGGAGACGGCGTAAGCGCCGGCGCTCAGGGCGAGCGCGGTAGTCGCCATCGTGTGGATCAGAACTTGGCGAGGGGTCCTCGAAAACGTCATCGGTTCGCTCCTATGTCAATGTTGTAGTTCGTTATGCATCGAGCCGGTAATGGGCGCGATGCTCAACATATTGACGAATTTGAGCGCGTAAAGAAAGCGTCTGCGAAGGCGCCCGCGAAAACGCCCGCCGGACGACCGGCGTTTATTCGGAGAGCAAGAGGATGCCCGGAGCCTCGGCCTCTTGCGCTCTCGCCGCCTGCGGCTTATTCGTTTCCGTGAGGAATCCCCTCGATCGGACACTCTGCCGTCCCCGGTGTCGTTCGCGTGATTGCCTCGACTTTGCGTTGCGTCCCTTCCGGATCCCGCACCCAATCGCGATAAAACCCGAACGGGCATTCTGCAACGCCATTCGCACTTTCGCCGGAATTGATCGTGCCGGTGTAACCGCGATGCAGCAGTTTGTAGAGATGGTTCTGCGACTGCATGTTCTTGCGGGCATCTCGAATCGCACTGACGGACAGCTCCGCGTACTGCACACCCATTTCTTCTTCGCCGCACTCGCCCAACGTCCGGCCGTCAAAGCCCACAATCGCCGAGTGGCCGAAGTACGAATACACGCCATCCCATCCGGTCGCGTTCGCCACGGCGACGTAGGTGTTGTTCATCCACGCCATCGCTTTCGCCACGAGCACCTGTTGATCCTTCGCAGGGTACATGTACCCTTGGCAACGAACGACCAGCTCGGCGCCGTTCATCGTGCAGTCTCGCCAGATCTCCGGATAGTTGCCGTCGTCGCAAATGATCAGGCTGATCTTCAGCCCCTTCGGCCCTTCCGTGACGTAAGTGCGGTCGCCGGGATACCAGCCTTCGATGGGCGTCCACGGCATGATCTTGCGGTACTTCTGCACGATCTCGCCATGGTTGTTGATGAGCACCAGCGTGTTATACGGCACCTTGTGCGGATGCGCCTCGTGCCGCTCCCCCGTGAGCGAAAACACGCCCCACACGTTCGCCTTGCGGCACGCCGCCGCGAAGATGTCGGTCTCTTCACCGGGCACCGTCGATGCCGTATCGAACATCTCCTGCCGGTCGTACATGATGCCGTGGGTGGAGTACTCGGGGAAAATCACGAGATCCATCCCGGGCAGGCCCTGCTTCATTCCGACCACCATATCGGCGATCTTTCGCGTGTTCTCCAGTACCTCGGCCTTCGTATGCAGGCGCGGCATCTTGTAGTTGACGACCGCGACGCCTACACAGTCGCGGCTGCTCGAAATATCCCCATGTCGCATGAATCGTTTCTCCGTCAAAACGCAAAAAAAGCACACAAGTGCACGGTTCGGCCCGGGGTCACCGGGCCGCAGTGAACAATGGGTTAATGGTTCAGGGGCGGCAGGTTCAGTGACTGATCATCCAGGGACGCCCGGCCGGCCGCTTGAGCCCCCCTGACGTCTCCTTGCTCGCCTCCGCCAACGACACTTTCCCGCCCGAGCAACAACTGCACCCAGGCCGGTGACGCTGCGAAGGTCCGTCGCCGGAGTGACGCGGCGCGTGCGCGGCCCGCTCGTTCGTTACGTGCGCCGTGCGGCTCGCATTCCCCATCAACGCGAGCGAGGGCGCTGTCATCACGCGAGCCCCTTCGCTGCCGCAATCCGGGCAGTGACAGGGATCGTCGCGATCGGCAATGCGCCGCATGACGGCGAACGGCCCGCAGCTCGCACATTCAAAGTCGTAAATCGGCATGTGTGCCTCCGTATCGGTCGACGCGTCAGACTTTCACGAGATCGGGCGAACACGGCATGTCCACCCCGCCCTTCACATGACGGATCGGCCCGTCGGCGTTCGGTCGGATGTCGAAGTCGAAGATCTGCGTCGGCAGCCACAACGTCGCGCAGGCATTCGGAATGTCCACCACGCCACTGATATGCCCTTGCACCGGCGCGCATCCCAGCAATGAGTAAGCCTGCGCGCCCGAATATCCGAACTTCTTCAGGTACTCGATGGCATTCAGGCACGCCTGACGGTAAGCCACCGTCACGTCCAGATAATGCTGTCCGCCCTGTTCATCCACCGAGATCCCTTCGAAGATCAGGTAGTCGTTGTATGCCGGCGTCATCGGACTCGGCTGGAATACCGGATTGCGAATGCCGTACTTCTCCACACCGCCCTTGATGATGTTCACGCGCATGTGCACCCAGCCGGCCATTTCAATCGCGCCGCAGAACGTGATTTCGCCGTCGCCCTGACTGAAGTGCAGATCGCCGACCGACAGACCGGCTCCGTCGACATACACCGGGAAGAACACCTTCGAGCCGCGCGACAGATCCTTGATGTCGCAGTTGCCGCCATGCTCGCGCGGCGGCACCGTGCGCGCGCCTTGCGCCGCAGCTTTATCGCGGGCGTCGCCGCCGAGCTTGCCCATATGCGCCGTCGCTGCGAACGGCGGATTGGCCAGCGGCGGCACGCGATCCGGCTCCTTCGCGATCAGGCCGACTTCACGCTCGTTCCACGTCGCGAGCAGCTTCGGATCGGGCAGACAGCCGATCAGACCCGGGTGGATCAGCCCGGCAAAATTGACGCCGGGAATGTGCCGAGAACTCGTGTAGAGCCCGTGGAAATCCCAGATCGATTTCTGTGCGTGCGGGAAGTGGTCCGTGAGGAAGCCACCGCCGTTATTCTTCGAGAAGAAGCCGTTGAAGCCCCACTGGTTATCCGCCTTCGCACCGATATCGAGCAGATCGACGACCAGCAGATCGCCCGGTTCGGCGCCGCGCACACCCACCGGCCCCGAGAGAAAGTGCACGATGGACAGATCGATATCGCGCACGTCGTCGGCGCTGTCGTTGTTCTTGATGAAGCCGCCGGTCCAGTCGTAGGTTTCAAGAATGAAGTCCTCGCCGGGGTTCACCCAGCAGGCCATGGGGATGTCCGGGTGCCAACGGTTGTGCACCTGCTCGTTCTCGTACGCGGATTGGTTCAGGTCGACCTTGATGAGAGTGTCAGCCATTGCGCTCGCTCCTGGTTTCAAGTGCCGGTTCGGATCACCGGCGATCAAATAGACGCCTCGTGGCGCCGGGTTTACACAGAGAGGTATTCGCGGATACGGTCGGTGTCGCCAGCGTCGCGCGTGCTCTGATGCACGAAGCGTCCGCCCTCGATCACGAACAATCGATCCGCAACGTCCAACGCGAAGCTCAGCACTTGTTCCGAGACGACGATGGCAATGTTGCGAGTCGCGCGAATCTGGTTCAGCGCCTTTGCGATGTCTTTGATGACGGACGGCTGAATGCCCTCGGTCGGTTCGTCGAGCAGCAACACCTTCGGATCGGTGGCGAGCGCGCGCGCAATGGCGAGTTGTTGTTGCTGTCCGCCCGAGAGATTGCCGCCCTTGCGGCGGCGCATGTCGAACAGTACGGGGAACAGGGCGTAGAGATCGTCGGGGACGGACTGGCGTCCCGCGTTTTCGAGGCCCGTCTGAATATTTTCTTCGACGGTGAGCGACGCGAAGATCTGCCGCCCCTGCGGCACGTATCCGATGCCTTTGGCCACGCGCCGATAACTTTCGTCTTTCGACACGTCGGTGCCGTCCACGTGCACCGTGCCGCGATTGGCAGGCAGCATGCCGATCAGCGATTTGAACAGTGTGGTCTTGCCCATGCCGTTGCGGCCCATTACCGCAACGCTTTCGCCGCTCGCGACGGAAAACCCGATGCCGTGCAGCACCTCGCTCTGACCGTAGCTAACGACAAGATCGTCGACTTCCAGCATGATGTGTCCCTCCGTTCAGTGGCCGAGATAGACATCGATCACGCGCGGGTCGGACTGCACCCGAGCCATCGGGCCTTCCGCCAGAATCTTGCCCTGATGCATGACAGTGACCTTGTGCGCGATTCGCTCGACGAACGCCATGTCGTGCTCGATGACGATCATGGAGCGGTTTCGGCAGATTCGATCAAGCAGCTCGGCCGTGAGTTCGCGCTCGCGCACGCTCATGCCGGCAATCGGCTCGTCCAGCATCAGAAGTTCGGGATCCTGCATAAGCAGCATACCAATTTCCAGCCATTGTTTCTGCCCGTGCGAGAGCAGACCCGCCTCGAGGTCCAGCAACGCCGCCAGTCCAATTTCGTCGGCGACCGCACGCACACGATCCGCCACTTCGGCGTCGGGACGGTAGAAGAGCGCACCGAACACGCCGCGCCCGCGAGGAAACGACACCTCAAGGTTTTGCGCGACGCTCAGGTTTTCGTAGATCGACGGCGTTTGAAACTTGCGGCCGATACCCTTGTGAACGCGCCGGAACTCGGCCAGCCGGGTGATCTCTTCATTGCGGAACTTGATGCTGCCCGCGGTTTCCTTCGTCTTGCCGCAGATGAGATCGAGCAGCGTGGTTTTGCCCGCCCCGTTCGGCCCGATGACCACGCGCAGCTCGCCGCGCTCCAGATACAGATTCAGCGAATCGATGGCCTTGAACCCGTCGAACGAGACGGTCAGGTCTTCGATGGCCAGTAGAAAGTCGGTGTTGCTCATGCCTCACGCCTCCTTGTTCGTCACGCCGAGCATGCGGCGCATGCGCGGGCGCAAGTGCGCTTCGTACAGTCCGGCCAGGCCGTTCGGGAACGCCATCACCACACCGATGAACATCGCCGCCATCAGGTAGAGCCACAGGTTCGGAAAGCTCTCGGAAAACCAGCTTTTGCCGAGGTTCACGAGAATCGCGCCGTATGCCGCGCCCACGAGCGACATGCGCCCGCCCACCGCGGCGTAGATCACCATCTCGATGGACGGCACGATGCCGACGAACGACGGCGACATGAAGCCGACCTGCAACGTGAACATCGCGCCGCCAATCGCGGCGAGCAGCGCTGCAAAGCAGAACGAGAACACCTTGAACATCGACACGTCGTAGCCGGAAAAGCGCACGCGATCTTCCTTGTCGCGCATGGCGAGCAGCAGCGTGCCGAGCTTGCCGCGCTGCACCCAGCGGCATACGAGCAGCGCCACGATCAGGAGCGCCGCGTTGACGAAGTACAGGACCAGCTTCGCGTGATCGGTGCGAATGTCCCAGCCGAGCAGGGTGCGCAGGTCGGTAATGCCGTTCACACCGCCGGTATAGCCCTGCTGGCCGATGATGAGCACCGACAGAATGAGGGCGACCGCTTGCGTGATGATCGCGAAGTACACGCCGCCCACCCGTCGCTTGAACATTGCGTAACCGACCACGAAAGCGAGCGCCGTGGGCACGGCCAGTACCGCGAGAATCGCGAACGGCAGCGAGTGGAACGGCCGCCACCAGTCGGGCAACGCGGTGAGCTGGTTCCAGTCCATGAAGTCCGGAATGCCGGGCGTGGTCTGGGTGCTCGTGGCCGCCGCGCTGGAGGCTTCGAGCTTGAGGAACATCGCCATCGCGTAGCCGCCCAGCCCGAAGAAAACGCCCTGCCCGAGACTGAGCACGCCGCCGTAGCCCCAGGCGATCACGAGACCCACGGCCACGAACGCGTAAGTCAGGTACTTGCCCATGAGATTCAGGCGGAAGGTGTCGAGCGCGAGCGGGAACACAACCACGATGAGCAGCGCGAGGATCACGATGCCCGCATATCCCGACGCGTCGAACCGGGCCGCGAGCGCGCGCCAGCCACCGGGCGCGGCGTTGGCATCGGGTTCGGACCCGAGGGAGACATCGCCCGCCGCAGGTTGGATGGGTTTCATGTACATCTCTCCATACAGAGAATCGGTGAGCGACCGGGCCTGTCGTGTGCCCGGTCGCGAGACTTACACGCGTCGCACTTTCGAGGCGAACAACCCTTGCGGGCGCACCATCAGAATCATCACGACGATCAGCAACGTCAGCACGCGCGCAATGGAGCCGGAAAGGAAGAACTCGCTGATCGACTGCATCTGCGCAATGCCGAACGCGGACGCCACCGTGCCGAGCAGACTCGCCGCCCCGCCGAACGTCACGACGAGGAACGAATCGACGATATAGAGCGACCCGCTCGTCGGCCCGGTCGAGCCGATGGCCGTGAATGCGGCGCCGGCCACGCCCGCAATGCCGCAGCCGATGGCGAAGGTCATGCGGTCGGTGCGACGCGTGTTGATCCCGGCCGCGTTCGCCATGGGACGGTTGGCGACCGTGGCGCGCACGCGCAGTCCCCAGCGCGAGCGGTACAACGCGAGCAACAGGCCCCCCGTCATGACGAGCGCCAGGCCCATCACGAACATGCCGCTCACCGGAATGTCGAGACCCGGCGACGGCTCCCACGATCCCATGAGCCAGTCGGGCAGCGCGGGGCTGACTTCCTTCGGACCGAACGTCGAGCGAAACACCTGCTGCATGCCCAGACTCAGCCCCCAGGTGGCGAGCAAGGTGTCCAGCGGGCGGCGGTACAGATGCCGGATCAATGCCCATTCCGCGAGCCAGCCTGCACCGAATGCGAGCACGAAGGCCGCAACGATCGCGAAGAAGAAATAAACCGGCGTGAAGACTGGCCAGACGTTCTGCGTGATCCACGAGAACATGTAGACGGTGTAGGCGCCGATCGTCATGAACTCGCCGTGCGCCATATTGATGACACCCATCTGGCCGAAGATCACGGCAAGCCCGAGCCCCATCAGGAGCAGAACACTGAACAGGCTCAGTCCCGCGAAGCCCTGCATCAGCGTGATGTTGAAAATGTCGTTGGCGGACATTGAACGCTCCTCGCGCGATGGCCGCACGGCCATCGCGCTGCTGCGGGTTGACGGATTACATGTAGCCCTTCGGGAACGGATCCGGATGGATCGGTTCCGGCGATTGCGCCACCACCTTGAACTGCCCGTCCGCCTGCCCTTGCCCGATCAGCGAACGGCTCCACAGGTGATGGTTCGGATCGACCTTCGCGTAGCCCTGCGGGGCGTTCGGCAGCTCGATGTTCGCCGAGGCGGCGACCACCTTGTTCACGTCGAAGCTGCCCGCACGCTCGCAAGCCGCCTTCCAGATCCACGGCCCGAGGTAGGCCGCCTGCGTCACGTCGCCGATCACCGACTTCGCGCCGTAGCGCGCCTTGAACGCGGCGACGAACTTTTTGTTGTTGTCGTTATCGAGCGACTGGAAGTACTTCATCGACGAGTAGAAGCCGGCGAAGTTTTCGCCCCCAATGCCCAGCACTTCGTCTTCGGTGACGGACAACGTCAGCAGGAACTGCTTTTGCGGCGTGATGCCAGCCGCCTTGAGCTGCTTGTAGAACGCCACGTTCGAGCCGCCCACCACCGTCGCGAAAATGCAGTCGGGGCGCGCGAGCTTGATCTTGTTCATCAGCGAATTGAATTCGGTTGTGCCGAGGGGGTAATACTCCTCGCCCACCACCTTCGCGTGCAGATGCTGCTCGATGTGACGGCGCGCGATCTTGTTCGACGTGCGCGGCCAGATATAGTCGGAGCCGATCAGGAAGAACGTCTTCGCCTTCTTCGTATTCGACGCCCAGTCGAGCGCCCAGAGGATCTGTTGCGTGGCTTCCTGCCCGGTGTAGAAGACGTTCTTCGACTGCTCCAGACCTTCATAGAACGTTGGGTAGTACAGCAGCCCGTTGTCCTTCTCGAAAACCGGCAGCACCGCCTTGCGCGAAGCGGACGTCCAGCAGCCGAACACGGCGGCGACATGGTCGTTCTCGAGTAGTTTCTTCGACTTCTCGGCGTAGGTCGGCCAGTCGGACGCACCGTCTTCCTGAATGATGTTGATCTTGCGACCGAGCACACCGCCCATGGCGTTGATCTGTTCGATGGCAAGCCGCTCGGCCTGAATCGAGCCGGTTTCCGAGATGGCCATCGTGCCGGTGGCCGAGTGCAATTGGCCGACGGTCACGGTCGTATCCGTCACGGCCAGACCCGTGGTGTTCACCTTGGCTGTCGGCGGCACCTGCGCGTACGACGCACGCGGCAGGCCCAGCGCCATGAGCGGGGCGGCGGCCAGGCCGCCAAGCAACCGCCTGCGCAACGGCGAAGCCGTGCGCTCGTCATCCTCGAATCGATCGTTTGCAGACATCACGTTCTCCTGGTCTTGGGCCCTGTGCGAAAACGCGACGGGCTGGTTTCAAGGGGTTGAACGCAATGTAGGGAGCCAATTTGGCGATCGAAATACGTCGAACGACGTATTTCCCGGTTATCCGCTTGGAATGTAATTTGCTTGAGACATAGCCTGCGCTGTTTTTGCACCAATCCGGATCGTTGTCATGGCCAAGATGCACCAGAATTCAGTACGCGCGCCCGGCACGCAGCGCATCGTCAAGGTGCGCCGCGACTACAACGCCTGGGTGCGGGACGAGACGCTCGAAGACTACGCATTGCGCTTCACGCCGCGCTCGTTTCGCCGCTGGTCGGAGCTGCGTGTGGCCAACACGGCGCTTGGCGGCGTGTCGTTTCTGGTGCTGGAGGCGATCGGTGGCAGCCTCGTCATCAACTACGGATTCACGAACGCGGTCTGGGCCATCGCTGTCGTGTCGGTGCTGATCTATCTCACGAGCCTGCCGATCAGCTACTACGCCGCGCGCTACGGCGTGGATATGGATCTGCTCACGCGTGGTGCAGGATTCGGCTATATCGGCTCGACGGTCACCTCCCTTCTCTACGCCATCTTCACGTTTTTATTTTTCGCGCTGGAGGCGGCCATCATGGCGCTGGCGCTACAACTGTCCTTTCACATCTCGCTGGCGATTGCGTACGTCATCAGTTCACTGGTGGTGATTCCGCTCGTGATGTTCGGCATCACGCTTATCAACCGCCTGCAGAGCTGGACCCAGCCGCTGTGGCTGCTGCTGCTCGTGCTGCCGTATGCGGCGGTGCTGTGGCACCAGCCCGGTCTGGTGGCCGACTGGACCACCTTCGCGGGCTTCGCGCCGCAGGGGCGGGCGTTCAGTCTCATTGCGTTCGGGCAGGCGTCGACCGTGGTATTTGCCCTGATCGTGCAGGTCGGCGAACAGGTGGACTATCTGCGCTTCCTGCCGCCGCTCACGCAGAAGAATCGCAAGCGCTGGTGGCTCGCGCTGCTCTCGGCGGGACCGGGGTGGATTGTGCCCGGCGCACTCAAGATGCTCGGCGGCGCGTTCCTGGCGTTCGTTGCAGTTCAGCACGAAGTGGATATCGCACACGCCGCGCAGCCCACGCAAATGTATCTCGCGGCGTATCACATACTGCTCGACCCCGTTGGACTGGCGGGGTGGGCGCTGCCTGCCATGACGCTGTTCGTCATCGTCTCCCAGTTGAAGATCAACGTGACGAACGCCTATGCGGGCTCGCTCGCGTGGTCGAACTTCTTTGCACGTCTGACGCACAGTCATCCGGGACGCGTTGTGTGGCTCGTGTTCAACGTGATGATCGCGTTGCTGCTCGTCGAGATCGGCGTATTCGACGTGATCGGCAAGGTGCTGTCGCTGTATGCCAACGTGGCCGTCGCGTGGGTGGGCGCGTTGTGTGCGGATCTGGTCATCAACAAGCCGTTCGGATTCAGTCCGCGTCATATCGAGTTCAAACGCGCGCATCTCTACGACGTGAACCCGGTGGGGTTGGGATCGATGCTGATTGCCGCGGCGGTCGCGTTGCTGGCACGAGGTGGCCTGTTCGGCGAGCTGGGCGAGGCGATGTCGCTGTTCATTGCGTTCGGCGTGGCGTTCGTCTGTGCGCCACTCATCGCCGTGGCCACGCGCGGCAAGTATTACCTCGCGCGCGAGCCACAGGCGACGGGCGACGCCCTCTCACTTCGCTGCGCGATCTGCGAACACGAATTCGAGCCGGAAGACACCGCGCATTGCCCCGCGTACGGCGGCACGATCTGCTCGCTGTGCTGCTCGCTCGACTCGCGCTGTCATGATCGCTGCAAACCGCATGCGCGCTTCTCCGCGCAAGCCGATCACGCGTTGCACCGCGTGTTTCCGAGGGTGCGGCTCGGTCCTTCCGCGCTGCGTCTCATCCGGTATGCGAGTCTCGTACTGGCGATGCTCAGTGTGCTGGCCGGCGTGCTGTATCTGATCTGGTCGCAGAGCGTGATGTCGCTCGGCGCGCTCGACGCACAGACCGGACGCACCATTGCGAGCAGCTTCCTGAAGATCTTCTTCGCGCTGTCGCTCGTGGGCTGCATTGCCGCGTGGTGGTTCGTGCTGGAGCGCGAAAGCCGACACGTCACTCAGGAGGAATCGCAGCGGCAGAACGAGCTGTTGATGGCCGAAATCGACGCGCACCAGAAAACCGACGAAGCGCTCAAGCGCGCCACCGCAGCGGCCGAATCGGCGAATCAGGCCAAGAGCCGCTATGTCTCGGGGCTCAGTCATGAGCTGCGTACCCCGCTGAACAGCATCCTCGGCTACGCGCAGTTGCTGTTGCAAGCGAAAGACGAACTGACGCCGTCTCGCTACAACGCGGTGCGCACCATTCATCGCAGCGGCGAGCATTTGTTGGCGCTGGTCGACGGCCTGCTGGACGTGGCGCGCATCGAAGCGGGCAAGCTGCAACTGAACATCGCGAAGGTGTCCCTCACCGATTTTGTGACGCACGTCACATCGATGCTGGGTCCGCTGGCGATGGAGAAGGCATTGGCCTTCGACGTGCAGACCATCGGCCGGATACCCGCCACGGTGAAGTGCGACCAGAAGTATCTCGGCCAGATTCTCACCAATCTGATCGGCAACGCGATTCGTTTCACGTCGGCGGGCACGGTGACGTTGCGCGTGAGTCATGCGCTCGACACGCTGAAATTCGAAGTGGCCGACACCGGTCCGGGGATTGCGCCGCAAGAGATGGAGCGGCTCTTTCTCCCCTTCGAGCGGGGGGACGCCGCACACGCACACGATCATGGCGCCGGGCTCGGGCTGACGATCTGCCGGTTGCTCACGCACGCGCTCGGCGGCAGTCTCGAAGTCGACAGTCAGGTGGGGCGCGGCACGCGCTTCGTCGTGAAGCTCTTCGCACCCGCCGTGCACAGTGCGCCGGACGTCTACACGGAACTGGCGGCCATTCGCGGCTATGAGGGGCCGCGTCGCGCCATTCTCGTGGTGGACGATCTGGCGGACCAGCGGGGCATCGTCGTACAACTGCTCTCGCCGCTCGGTTTCGACGTGACGCAGACGTCGAGCGGACCCGACGCATTGCGCTGGCTCGGCACCCATACGGCCGACGCCATCATCATGGACGTCTCCATGCCATTGATGGACGGCTACGAAACGAGTCGTCTGATTCGCGAGAACCAGCTCTCGAGCGCCCCCATCGTGTTGCTGTCCGCCAACGCATTTGCCGACGATCGCGAGCGCGCCAGCGCCACCGGGTGTGCGGGATATCTGGCCAAGCCGCTGCAAGTAAATCTGCTGCTCGACAAGCTCGCGCAACTCCTGACGCTCGAATGGATTGCGTCGGATACGCCTGCGCCCGCCGAGATTCCCGCGCCGACGCCTGTCGAAAGCCGTATTGTCCTGCCCGCGCCGATTTTGCAGCGCATACGTGCCCATCTCGATGTCGGCTATATGCAAGGCGTGGTGGAACAGCTCGAAGCGGCGCGCGCCACTTACCCGGCGCTTTGCGCTCAGATCGACACGCTGCGTGCACTGGCCGAGCGTTTTCAGTTGCGAGACCTTGAGAATGCACTTGACCGACTGCCCCGCCATTCCGATGCATGACGTTCGCATCGAGGCCGACGACCCGCCGGCATGGGCGGGCGATCGCCCCGTCGTGCTGATCGTCGACGATACGCCGGACAATCTGGCGTTCCTTTCCGACACGTTGCAGGCGCATGGTTACGCAGTGCTTGTTGCGTTGAGCGGCGAGGCGGCATTGAAGTGCCTGGCGCGTGTCACGCCCGACGTCGTGCTGCTCGACGCATTGATGCCCGAGATGGATGGGTTCGAGACATGTAGCCGGATGAAGCAGGACGCCCGTCACGAGCATCTCCCCGTGATCTTCATGACGGCACTCACCGAAAGCGAGCACGTGGTGCGAGGCTTTCGCGTGGGCGGGATCGATTACGTGACGAAGCCCGTTCGGCCGGAGGAGGTTTGTGCTCGTATCGGAGCACACGTCTTGCGCTCGCGCGCACAGTCCTACGCACAAGCGGCGCTATCGCTCGATGCACGCGCCGCGCTGATTGTGGACGATGCCGGGACCATTCGCTGGCGCAGTCCGCACGCCGCGCGGCAGATCGTGGCATATGGCGGGGAGCGCGGGGAGAGTGCAGACGACGGTGAACTGCCGGGAAACACCGCCGAGCAAACGCGCTTGCCCGCGCCGTTGCGCAGTTGGTTCGTCGACTGGCTGGCGCAAGGCGGTCCTGCGGACGCCATGCACGAATTCACGGTGGGCAACGTACGACGCTCGGCGACCGCCACACCGGCGCCAAAACTCGGCGAGTGGATCGTCATGCTCACCGAAGCCGACGACACCGCGCACTGCAACGCCCTTGCGGCGCGCTTCAGTCTGACCGCGCGCGAGGCCGAAGTCCTCCTGTGGGTATCGCGCGGCAAGACGAATCGGGATATCGGCGACATCCTCGGCATGGCGCCGCGGACCGTAAACAAGCACCTCGAACACCTGTTCCGCAAGCTGAACGTGGAAACTCGCGCCACGGCTGCGGCGCTGGCAGTGAAAGTGCTCGTCGACCGGACATAGCGACGGTAGCGCCACATTGCGATATTCCTTTGGCGCCAGCGCGAGTGATTGGCAGTACGTGCTATGCCAGCACAATCTGCCGAATTTCACGCAAATTTTTTTCTTTTTCAATCATCTCGCGATCCCAATTGGTGCAAAATGCTTTTTCCGCACAAGAATAAGCACCATTGATGGGCACCCGAGATGAAATATCAATCACTTGACGACTTTCTTCGCGCCACCGCCGAGCGCAACCCCGGCCAACCGGAATTCCTGCAAGCTGTCACGGAGGTGATGGAAAGCCTGTGGCCGTTCATATCGCAACATCCCAAATATGCCGAGCACGGACTGCTTGACCGACTGGTCGAGCCGGAACGTACCGTTATGTTCCGCGTGTCGTGGGTCGACGACCATGGCGACGTTCAGGTCAACCGCGGCTATCGCATCCAGCACAGCTCCGCCATCGGCCCCTACAAGGGCGGCTTGCGCCTGCATCCGTCGGTCAATCTCTCCATCCTCAAATTCCTCGCCTTCGAGCAGACCTTCAAGAACGCGCTGACCACCTTGCCGATGGGCGGTGGCAAGGGTGGCGCCGACTTCGATCCGAAGGGCAAGAGCCCCGGCGAAGTCATGCGCTTCTGTCAGGCCTTCGTGAGCGAATTGTTCCGCCATGTCGGCAGCGATACGGATGTGCCCGCCGGTGATATCGGTGTCGGCGCTCGCGAAGTCGGCTTCATGGCCGGCATGATGAAGAAGCTCTCCAACCGCGCCGACTGCGTGTTTACCGGCAAAGGGCTGTCGTTCGGCGGCTCGCTGATTCGTCCGGAAGCTACCGGCTACGGCACGGTGTACTTCGCCGAGGAGATGCTCAAACAGACGGGCCGGAGCTTCGACGGCTTGCGCGTGAGCGTCTCGGGCTCGGGCAACGTCGCTCAATACGCCGTCGAGAAAGCGATGGCGCTCGGCGCGAAGGTCGTCACCGTCTCGGATTCGAGCGGCACCGTGGTCGACGAAGACGGCTTCACCACCGAAAAGCTCGCCGAATTGATGGACGTGAAGAACCATCACTACGGACGCGTGAGCGACTACGCCAAACGCACCGGCCTCAAATTCCTGGCCGGCGAGCGCCCGTGGCACATCCCCGTCGATGTCGCACTGCCGTGCGCTACGCAAAACGAACTGAATGCCGACGACGCCGAGACGCTGATCGGGAACGGTGTGATCTGCGTGGCGGAAGGTGCGAACATGCCCTCGACCAACGAAGCCGCCAAGCGCTTCGAGAGCAAGGGCATTCTGTACGCACCGGGCAAGGCCAGCAATGCGGGCGGCGTCGCCACGTCGGGGCTGGAGATGAGCCAGAACGCCATGCGCATTTCGTGGCCGCGCGAGGAAGTCGATGCACGATTGCACGACATCATGCGCAGCATTCACGAAGTTTGCGTACAGCATGGCCGCCGCGCGGACGGATCGGTCAGCTATGTGAATGGCGCGAACGTCGCCGGCTTTGTGAAGGTCGCCGACGCGATGCTCGCACAAGGTGTGATCTGAGCGAGACGTCTGCCGTAGTGTCGTCGTCACGAAAAAGCGCTGTCCTCACGGGCAGCGCTTTTACCGTCCACACCGTGCGCAGGCTCGCGCATCGATATGCGTTTCTCGCCCACAGGCAGTTCCCAACTTTGCGACAGGAAGACACCATGCCTGAATCAACGACGAAATTTCCCAATGTTCTCGAACACAACCGCGCCGCGTGGAATCGCCAGGCGGCGCAACAATGCGAGTGGTCGCGCCCTGTCGATCCGCTAGTCATTGCCGACGCGCGAAAAGGCGACTGGCGCGTTCATCTGACGCCGTGCGCGCTGCCCGCCGGCTGGTTGCCCGATGACGTGCGCGGCGTGCGCATCTTGTGTCTCGCATCCGCAGGCGGACAGCAAGCCCCGGTGCTCAGTGCCGCGGGCGCACACGTTACCGTGCTCGATGTTTCCGACGAACAGCTCGCGCAAGACGACATGGTCGCGCGTCGCGACGGCCTGACCCTGACGACCGTGCGGGGCGACATGCGCGATCTCTCCAGGTTCGAAGACGCCTCGTTCGACGTCGTCTTCCATCCGATTTCCAACCAGTACGTGCCGGACATCGGCCCGGTGTGGCGGGAGTGCTTTCGCGTGCTGTGCGCCGGCGGCCGGCTGCTCAGCAGCTTCTTCAACCCGGTGGTGTTCGTGGCGGATCGCAATGCGCAAGACCTGGCGCAGGGCATCCTCCGCCCGCGCTTCAAGGTGCCCTACTCCGACCTGCGCGACCTGACGCCCGATGAACTCGCCGCAAAGCAATCAAGCGGCGACGCACTGATCTTTGGCCACAGCCTCACCGAGCAGATCGGCGGACAACTCGACGCGGGCTTCGTCCTCAAAGGCTTCGTTGAGGACGAACAACCGAATCCGCGATTCGTGATCGACCGGTTCTTGCCGACGTTCGTCGCCACGTATGCCGTGAAGCCATGATGCGCGCGAGATCACACCCGTGACCGGGCGGGGCGGCTCAGCACAGCGCGGGCGCTCGTGCCGGGTCATGCGATTGCCGCACGCGGCGGATGTCGTCGCCGAGCCCGATCTGGGCGTGGTCGATCGACTTGCACCACTGGTCGCACCAGTCGAGCAACTCGACTGTCGTCGCGGCCAGTTGGGCAGCGCTCGCGAGGTGTTGTGGAAGCGTTGCGATGGCGATGGGGTGCGACGCCTGCGGGTGCCACACGACAACCGGCGATTCGCCGCGTAGCGTCTCGAGGGTCATTCTGGGAAACAGCGAGAGCACCTGCTTCGCGGGCAGTTCCATGAGGGCGTCGGGCAGCGGTACGGACAGCGTCAATACCAACTGATCGCGGGTACACAGGATCACCAGCTCGCGTGTCTGATCGACGATAAAGCCGCAGGTACCGGCGTCGTCAAACGCGAGAGCGGGGACGCCGATCATTTCCCCAAACTCCCGCAGAATTTCTCCGTGGAATCGTTTCGTCACATTCGTCCTTCGGTTTTTCGGTTTGTGTGAATTAAAAATCGAAGAACTGAGAGCGTGCTTTTGAAAGTTTGCTCCCTATGAGGGACTTATTGCTCCATTCCCTAATGGAACGGTCGGCTTCGGGCGCATTTGAAAATGTCATTGTCGAAAATCAGGAGGCTTGCCCCGTTTTCGATGGCGGGAGGCGTGAGCGCCTGCGTACGTAGACGCCGGGGGCCGAGTCGACGTCAACCGCCGTCCTTCATCAGTCGCCAGAACGTCGTGCGGCTGATGCCCAGTGCACGCGCCGCCGCCGCGCGATTGCCGCAAGCGGTGTGCAAGGCAGCAAGCGCTGCATCGCGTGTGAGCGGGATGATCGGCGTAGCCGATGTTTGCGGGGCGTGAGCCGCGACATCGTTGCGCGCCGGCTTTTCCGGCTCGCTCAGCCGCTGTAATTCGGGAAACACGTCATGCAGTGTCTGCGCGTGATGGGTGACGTCGCTATCGAGATAGATCGCCGCGCGGGCGAGCAGGTTCTCCAGCTCGCGCACGTTCCCCGGCCAGTCGTAGTGCGTGAAGAGCGGCGAGAGCACGTCGAGAATCAACGCCGATGCGCGTGCATTCAGTCCGAACTGCACCGCGTTTCTCGCCAACAGCGTCTGTGCCAGCAGACGAATATCCTCTCGACGCTCGCGTAAGGCGGGCAGCGTCACCTGAAGCAGGTTCAGCCGGAAATACAGATCCGCGCGGAAGCGCCCCTCCGCCACCAGCGTATTGAGATCGCGGTGCGTTGCCGCGATCACGCGCACGTCCACCGGCACCGGGCGGCCCGAGCCGAGCCGCATCACCTCGCGTTCCTGCAACACGCGAAGCAAGCGGTTTTGCATCGCGGCCGGCATCTCGCCAATCTCGTCGAGGAAGATCGTGCCGGTGTGCGCGATCTCGAAGAGCCCGGCCTTGCCGCCGCGCCGCGCGCCCGTAAACGCGCCCTCGTCATGCCCGAACAACTCGCTCTCGATCAGTCCCTCGGGCAACGCGGCACAGTTGAACGCGACGAACGGATTGCCGCGTCGCGCACTCGCGTTGTGAATGCCCTGCGCGACCAGTTCCTTACCCGTGCCGCTCTCGCCGGTGAGCAGCACCGTCGCATCGTGCGACGCCCCCGTACGCGCGAGACGCCGCACTTTGTCGATGCGCGGCGAATTCCCCACCAATTCGGCAAGCTCGTGTTTCGCAACAAGATGCCTGGGCCGTTGCGTCGTCCGCAATGAGCGGTCGATGCGTTGGGCCATCTGTGCGTCCTGCACCGTCACGACCGCTCCGGCGCGCAGGCCGTGCTCATAGATCGGCACGCAGCTTGTGATGAACGCGCGCCCGTCGATATGCTCGAGACGCTCTTCTATCGCGACGCCGCTCTCCGACAACTCCCGCAGCATCGGCCCGAGCTTGCGCGTCAGTTCGAACTGACGTGCGCCCGGCGTCGCCACGCGCTCGGCGTCCACCCCCAGCAGCGTGAACATCGCTGGATTCACCGCTTCCAGTTGTCCGTTGTCGTCGAACGCGGCGACGCCATCGCGCATATGCGCCACGATGGTGTTCAGACGCAGGCGCTTCGACTCTTTTTCGCGGCTCACGCGCGCCAACTCGACCGACCGCTCGAACGCCTCGTCCACCGCACCGAGCGAGTAGAGGAAGACGTGTTCGAGCCCCGCCTGTTGCGCGAAGTCGCAGGCCATGCCGGGGCCAATGATGACCTTGCAGCCGAGTGCGGCCAGCGAATCGACGGCGTCCTGCACTTCGTCCGCGCTACGGTATGCGCGCTGCCGGATCTGGATCTTGAGCAACTGTCCCAGATCGTCGAGTTCGCGCGACACCGTCTCATGCAGCACGAGCCCCAGCGGCTGATCCGGCCAGGTGGTCGTTGCACGCGTGATCGCGCTGAGCACGTCGAAGCCATTGACCTTCACCGTCACAACCGGTACGCAGAGGTTTTCGCGCAGATACGCGCCATTCGAACCGGCGGCTAGCACGACATCGACCGCGCCCGATTCCACATACGACTGCAATGCCGTGACCGCCGCGCCATAGCCCTCTCGCACCGAGTAGAAGCGCGCACGGTCGGTGTAGCGCGGCGCGACCGTTTCGCACAGGGTCTGCAAGCGGCTGATGCTGACAAGGGCGACGCCCGGGCGGCGCTCGCGTGGATCGGACGGGGCGGGCGCGGCATGGCGCGGCGGTACCGTACCGGAAAGGCGGGTGGGCATGACGATGTCTCCGTACTGCGTGTCCGGCGCTGGCGAAACGTTTCACGAAACCGTTTCACGGGTGTTTCGACAGCGTTTCAAAAGCGTTTCACGAAACGTTTCAAATGTTGTGCGTCGATTTTGCCACATACGTGGAAAACGGGCTGTCCAGCGCAAGTCCCTGATTCGACGACGAATTGCGCGGCATTCTCAAATCGGATGACGGCTGGCACGCAGATTGCGAACGGTATTGGCATTTCCCCATCACCTTTCGGAGACAGTCATCATGACTACCGCGACCGCACAACGCCGTGCCGAATTTCGCCGCAAGGTCGAGGCCCGCCGCGGCCTGCTCGTGCCCGGCGCCTTTAACGCCCTCTCGGCGCGCGTGATTGAAGACGCCGGTTTCGAAGCGCTCTACCTCACCGGGGCGGGCGTCACCAATATGTCGCTCGGGCTGCCCGACCTCGCGTTCGTGGGTCTGGCCGAGATGGCCGAACACACCGCCCGCGTGCGCGACGCCGTGTCGCTGCCGATCATCGTCGACGCCGATACCGGCTTCGGCAATGCGCTGAACGTGCGTCACACCGTGCGCGTGCTCGAGCGCAGCGGCGCCGACGCCATCCAGTTCGAAGATCAGGTGTTGCCCAAGAAGTGCGGCCATTTCAACGGCAAGGCCGTGATCGGGGTCGATGAAATGGTCGGCAAGATTCGCGCCGCCGTCGACGCGCGTGAAGACAGCAACCTGCAAATCATCGCCCGCACCGATGCCGCCGCCGTCGAAGGAATCGACGCGGCGATCGAGCGCGGCCGCCGCTTCATCGAGGCCGGTGCCGACATTCTCTTCATCGAGGCGACGGAGACGCTGGCCGATATCGAACGTCTGCCGGCGCTGTTCGAGCGTCCGCAGTTGATCAACATCGTGATTGGCGGCAAGACGCCGACGCAATCGCAGCCGCGTCTGGCCGAGCTGGGCTACGGCATCGTGCTGTACGCGAACGCCGCGCTGCAAAGCGCCGTGCTGGGCATGCAGAAGGCGCTGGGCACGCTGCGCGATACGGGGCGTCTGGACGAAGATCCGTCGCTCGTGGTGCCTTTTGCCGAGCGTCAGCGCCTTGTGAACAAGCCGTTCTACGACGCCCTCGACAGGCAATACGCCGCCGACTGAGCGGCACCGGCTTGCGTATCACGGCGACGCCCGGCACGTGAGGCGTCGCCCCCTTTTTCCAGCAGCACAGCTTTGCCGCACGACAGCACCACTGCATGACGGCATCAAACAAAAAGTATTGGAGACAGATTGTGACGCCCCCCTCGGATTCCCTCGCAACACATCAGGCACGTCAATCACACCCCCCGCACGCCGCCACCGCCCGGCCGCCCGTCAAGATCGGGTCCATCGTGGGTGGCCTCGCGGGCAACCTGATCGAGTGGTACGACTTTCTCGCGTACAGCATCTTCTCGATCTATTTCGCGAAGGTTTTTTTCCCGGGCGACAACCCGACCGTTCAACTGATGAACACGGCGGCGATTGCGGCGGTCGGCTATGTGGCGCGTCCGCTGGGCAGTTGGCTCATCGGGCTGTACGCCGACCGGCGTGGCCGCAAGGCCGCGCTCACGGGGTCGGTGCTGGCCATGAGCGTCGGTTCGATGATGATTGCGCTCACGCCCGGCTATGCGAGCATCGGCATCTTCGCGCCGATCGTGCTGATCGCGGCGCGTCTGCTGCAAGGCCTGTCGATGGGCGGCGAGTACGGGACTAGCGCCACCTATCTGAGCGAAGTCGCCCCCGAGAATCGTAAGGGCTTCTTCCTGGGCTTCCTGCAAGTGAGCGTGGTCGCCGGGCAACTTGTCGCGCTCGGCCTGATGATGGTCATGCAACGCTGGCTGCTGAGCGCGGAGCAGATCGAGCATTGGGGATGGCGTATCCCGTTCGTGCTTGGCGGCGTGCTGGCGCTTTTCGCGCTGTACATGCGCCGCAACGTGACGGAGAGCGCGGCGTTTGTCGATAGCGCGAAGAAGCGCGAGACGTCGATTGCGCGTGAGGTGTTCGCGCATTGGCGTCAGATTCTGCTGGCCATCGGCATCACGATCGGCGGTACGGTGGCGTTCTATACGTTTACCGTCTACATGCAGAAGTTTCTGGTGAATTCGGTCGGGCTGTCGAAGGAGTCGTCGACGTTCGTCTCTACGCTCGCACTGCTGCTGTACATGCCGCTGCAACCGCTGTTCGGGCTGCTGTCGGACGTGATTGGGCGTCGCAAGGTGCTGATGATCTTCGGCGTGAGCACGACGCTCTTTTCCGTGCCGCTGTTCACCGCGCTGAGCCACACGAAGGACCCGTTGGTGGCGTTTCTGTTGTCGTTCGCCGGGCTGGTGATGCTCTCGGGCTTCACGTCGGTGCACATGCTCGCGAAGACCGAACTGTTCCCGCCGCGTATCCGTGCGCTGGCGGTGGGCTTTCCGTACGCGCTGACGACGGCGATCCTCGGCGGCACGACAGAGTTCGTCGCCCTGCGGTTCAAGGCAAGCGGTCACGAGTCGTATTTCTACTGGTACGTGACGGTCTGCGCGGCGATCTCGCTGGTGGTCTATCTGAAGATGCCCGAGACGCGCGGGCGGAAGTTCGACTAACGGAAGTTCGACTAACGTTTCGCCGTAGAAAACGAAGCGGCCGAACCAGGCGGCCGAACGAACCGGCAAACAAAAAGGCAGAAGACCTCTCGATCTTCTGCCTTTTTTAACCTTGGTGCCGACGGCGAGACTCGAACTCGCACAGCTTTCGCCACTACCCCCTCAAGATAGCGTGTCTACCAATTTCACCACGTCGGCTTTGTCCTGCAAGGGAGCGCGATTGTACCGGGAAAATTAAATTCCGCACAAGTACCCCTTGCCGATATGGGCATTGAGTGCATCGCAACGATGCACTCGTCTCGACACTTCGACGGCGTCAGGCGGCCCGGCGCTGCGGTGCGCTCACCACCGACAGCGCTGGCGCGCGGGCGCTCCCGAAGCCGAGGGAATCTACGTGATGCCCCTCGCGCAGACGGAAGCGAGCCACTGTCTCCGCCAGCACACGGGCCTGCTCGCTGAGCATGGCCGACGCGGCGGCCGACTCTTCCACCAGCGCCGCGTTCTGCTGCGTGGCCTGATCCATCTCCGAGACCGTCCGGTCGATCTGGCTGATGCCGGCGCTCTGCTCGGTCATGGCGCCGTGAATCTCGCTCACCAGACGCTGAACACGCGTAATGCCGTCGACGATCTCGTTCATCGTCGTGCCCGCCGCCTGCACGCGCTCGGTACCGCTCTTCACGTTCTGTACCGACGTCTCGATCAGGCCCTTGATTTCCTGCGCCGCCGCCGCGCTGCGCTGCGCCAGCGTACGCACTTCGCCCGCGACCACGGCGAAGCCGCGGCCCTGCTCGCCCGCACGTGCGGCTTCCACCGCCGCATTGAGCGCCAGAATGTTGGTCTGGAACGCAATGCCGTCGATCACGCTGATGATTTCCGTAATGCGCTCCGACGACTGCGTGATCTCGGCCATCGTGCCCACCGCATCGGTCACGACCTGACCGCCACGTACGGCCGCCGCGCTCGCATCGTTGGCCAGACGCGTGGCGTGCTCGGCGGTGTCGGCCGTCTGCTTGACGCTGGAGGTCAGCTCCGTGAGGGCCGAGGACGTCTCCTGCAACGACCCGGCCGAGGCTTCCGTGCGCTGCGACAGATCGCGGTTGCCCATTTCGATCTCGCTCGTGGCCGACGTCATCGACGACACGCCGGTGCGTACATCGAGCATGACGGTGCTGATCTTGTCGACGAAGGCGTTGAACGACTTCGAGATCTGCGCGACTTCGTCGTGTCCGGCAACGTCCAGGCGCTGTGTCATGTCGCCGTCGCCCGAGCCGATGGTGTCCATGGCGTCGCGCACGGCCGACAGGCGCTTGAAGGCGCGCGACGTGAAGATCGACGCGAGCAGCAGCGCGATGAGCGTGAGCACGACCAGCGTGATGAGGGTGGCGGTCAGCACGTGCGTGAGACCCGCGGTGGCTTCCGCCCGATCGAGGGCAACGACGAGATACCAGTCCGTGCCGGGAATGCGCTTGGCCTTGAGCAGCTTGGGCGCACCGGCCAGCGCCATGGTCACCGGGGCGGCGTCTTCGGCGGCCATGCCCGGCAGCGAGTCGGCGGTGAGCGTGGCGGATACGTCCGTCGACGGCTTGAGCGAGTACTTGCTGTCGGGGTGCGCGATCACCTGACCGTCGCTGGCGACCACGAGCGCGAGGCTCGACGGCGTGGGATGCACCGCCTTGATGATGTCCTGCACGCCGGTCAGCGCCACGGCGCCGCTGATGGCGCCCGTCGTTTGACCGTCACGCACGAGCGGCGCGGTGAAGGCGACGTAAGGAATCCCCGTGGACGAATCGCCATACGGCTTGGTGACGGTCAGCTTGCCCGCCGCAACGGCGCTCTTGTACCAGGGGCGCGCGGTCGGATCGTAGTCTGCGGGCGTGGGGGCGGTGGAAAAGAAGGTCTTGTCCGACCAGCCGATGCTCGTGATCGGGAAGTCGTTGGTTTTGCCCATGAGCTTCACGAGACCGCCCGGATCGCCTTTCTCGACGACTTGCGAGGTGGCCACGACCGCCTGCGCCTTGTCGGCCGACCAGCGCTCGACGGTGGCCGCATTGCCGTTGGCGACGGCCGAGAGCGTGTGCGCGATGCTCGACATCATGCTGTCGCGCACGATCACGTAGGTCGTGATGCCGGAGAGAATCAGCGCCCCCACTACGGTCAGACAGGTAATAAGCAGAATTCGGGTTCGCAACGAAGTGACTTTCATGGGCTTTCATCGGTAGGCCCGCGAGCGAGCCGTTGATTGGGGGGAACTACCGCTCAGGCGGTACTGCCAGCGCCGTCGCATCGATACATTGCTGCCGATACTTCTTCATTCTTCTCTGCGCTTACGGCTCAACGTGGCAGTAACTTTAGTGAGCGCAAATCAATGCGCATGCTGAGCGACTCAACGGCGGCCGTCATTCCTTTCAATGTCTTTCGGATCTTGTAGCGTGGAACGCAGCGCCGCTGCCGCGCTTGGGGTGCGAGCAGGGCGTTGTGTGCGCCTTCTGGCGCACAGACCGACTCCGTCGAGTTCTATGTGCTCGGCCGGTCCGTGATGTCAGCCGGCGTTCGCGCGTGAAAGATCGGGGAAGCCGAGCGTGGTGGCGTGGCACCCGTTGGCCAGTTCGTCGTCATGCGTCGAGAAGAAGACGCAGCGATCCTTGCCGAGGGTCTTGAAGAGGTCGATGAGTACGGCGCGGGACGGACCGTCGAGTCCGCCGCTGGGTTCGTCCGCGAGGATCACGCGCGGGGCGCCGAACCGTGTGGCCGTCAGGTAGAACTTGCGACGTGTGCCCAGCGACATCTGATCGAAGCGCTTTTCCATGTGCGGTATGAGGCCGAAGCGCTCCGCCAGATCGAGCACGTTGGCGGTGAGCGTCACGTTGCGCTCGGCGGCGCGCTGTTCGAGAAAGCCTCGCCCCGTTTGCGACGGCTGCGTCAGACAATCGAACGGCACCACCGCGAGGGCGGCTTTTGCGGCGTGCGCGGCGCTCGGTGTGTCCTGCATCGAGTGTCCGTCGATCCAGACCTTGCCGCCCTGCGTATCGACAGTGCCCGCGAGCATGCCGAGCAGCGTGGTCTTGCCGCCGCCGCCTTCGTCGCGCAACGCGAAGCACCCGTGATCGCCACGGAAGTGCAGGTTTTCGAAAAGGGTGAAATCGCCGAAGCGTTGGGTGAGGTTCTCGAACCGGAGCATAGGGGCGTGGCGGGTCACTTCAGATAGGCCTTGATGACGTGAAGCAAGGGCGCCAGCTCGGCTTCACGCTGGGCCTGGTCGGGCTCGTTGATGACGTGATCGACGAGATGCCCCTCGATGACCGCACCCATCAGCCCATTGATCGCACCGCGGATGGCCGCGATCTGCTGAAGGATTTCGACGCAGTCGCCCTCCTCGCTCAACTGCCGCTCCAACGCCTGCGTCTGCCCCTGAATGCGACGCACGCGTGCCAACAACTTGTTCTTGTCCCGAATCGTGTGCACGCCTGTCGCGCTCCTGTTTTCTGTCTGTCGAATGAAAAAAATCCTACCACAAATATACTGGGTGGTAGTATATTCGCGGCACGACGTTCAACCCCTTGAGTGGTGTGCCATGACCGAATTTTCGACCCTCCTCCAGCAGGGAAATGCCTGGCTCTTTATCCCGAGCGCGATACTGCTGGGCGCTTTACACGGTCTGGAGCCGGGGCATTCCAAGACGATGATGGCGGCATTTATCGTCGCGATTCGCGGCACTGTCGGACAGGCGGTGTTGCTGGGACTTTCGGCGACGGTGTCGCACACGGCTGTCGTATGGATCGTTGCCATGGCGGGAATGTATTTCGGCCGCAACTGGAATGCCGAAGCCTCCGAGCCATATTTTCAGCTCGCGTCGGGCGTGCTGATTCTGGTGATCGCCGGCGGAATGTTGTGGCGGACCTGGCGCGATAATGTGCGGGCCACGCCCTCCAAGCGCGGCCACACGCACTATCACGAAGACCACGGGCACAGCCATCATCACGACCACGAGCACCCGTCGCATGCTTATCCCCACACGCATTCGCATGCGGCCCTCTCGGCCGGGGAATATGGGGAGGATGGGGCGTATCGGGACGCGCATGAACGCGCCCACGCCCGCGACATCCAACGACGCTTCTCAGGACGCGACATCACCACGGGCCAGATCGTCATGTTCGGTCTGACGGGGGGGCTGGTGCCGTGCCCGGTGTCGATCACGGTCTTGCTGCTCTGTCTGCAACTGAAGCGTTTCGCGTTGGGGGCCGGGCTGGTGGTGTGCTTCAGCATCGGACTTGCGATGACGATGGTTGCGTCCGGGGTGCTGGCGGCGCTCAGCGTACGGCACGTGTCGCGTCGGTGGAGCGGCTTCGGCGACTTCGCACGCAAGGCGCCTTACTTCTCGAGCGGGCTGATCGTTCTGGTCGGGCTGTATGTCGGGTACCAAGGTGCGGCGCATATTTTCTTCAACGCATAAGGGCGATTCGTGCAAATGACGAACAAGTGATGTGCCCGCCGGCGGCTGGTGTGCGCGGCGCGGCGTCTCTAGACTGGGTGCCTCGACGACTTATGACTTAACGGAGAATCCCCATGACCCATCTGCTGCTTCGCACCCTGCAACTCGCAACGCTTGGCCTGTCGCTGTCCGCCGCCGTGCCCGGCATGGCGCTGACGGCCAGCGCCACGGACACCGGCCGGCATCCGACCATTCGCGCCATGCTCGGTGCGGCCCCCGTCGATCATCTCGATCCGAAACGCACGGCGCTCGTCGTGATCGATTTCCAGAACGAATACTTCACGGGTCGCATGCCGATTCCGGACGGCAAAAAGGCGCTCGCCAACACGCAGAAACTGATCGCGATGGCCGATGCTGCGGGCATGCCCGTCTTCCAGATTCAACACGTAGCGCCGGCCGGTGCCGCGGTATTCGCCAGTGATGGCGCGAGCGTCGCCTTCGCTCCCGGCGCGACGCCGCGTGCTCGCGACACCGTGCTGCAGAAGACTTCCGTGAGCGTGTTCGCCAGCACGGATCTCGACAAACGCCTGAAGGCGAAGGGCATCGACACGCTGTTGATTGCCGGTCTGATGACGCACGCCTGTGTGGCAGGCGCCGCGCGGGACGCCGTGCCGTTGGGCTATACCGTCGTGGTAGCATCGGACGCCACCGCGACCCGTGACATCGTGCGTGCCGACGGCTCCCGCGTGACGAGCGACGCTTTGCATCGCGCCGCTCTCGCGGAGATCGAGGACACGTTCGGCGACGTGATGACCACGGACGAAGTGCTTCGTTTGCCATTGCGCTGAAGCCACTTCCGTCACGCCGCCGCGCCACCCACCCCACCCTTCAGCGCCGCAGACGACATGGATCAATTGCTGGCAATGCGCGTGTTTCACACCCTGGTCGAAGCCCGGAGTTTTTCGGGCGCCGCCGAGGTGCTGGGCATGTCGCACTCAAGTGTGTCGCGTCAGTTGAAGCAGACGGAGGCGGCGCTGGGCGTGGCGCTCGTGCATCGCAGCACACGTCACTTCGCGCTCACCAGTGCGGGCGAGCGCTATCACCGGCACTGCATCGATATCCTCGCGCGGATCGACGCCATGACCCACGCCATGACGGACGAACGCGAGGACTTGAGCGGCCCGCTGCGCCTGACGGTCCCGCTGGCCATCGGCACCCTCGAATTGCCCGCGTGGCTGCCGGCGTTTCGTCTGCGGTATCCGGGTATTGCGCTCACGTTGTCGTGCAGCGATCGCTATGTGGACCTGCTCGCCGAGGGGTTCGACATGGCGCTGCGCATCAGCAGCGCTGCGTTGGCCGACAGCAGTTTGATGGCGAAATTGCTGACGGCTTCGGAGACGGTGCTCGTCGCTTCACCCACCTATCTCACGCAGTTCGGGTTGCCCCGCGTGCCCGACGATCTTGCCACGCATCAACGCCTCGTCTTCGCCGGCGCCAGCACACCGCGCGAATGGGCGATCACCGGCCCTGACGGGCACACTCAACGTGTGCCGCTCGATGGCGCGTTTACCACCGACGCCATCACCGCCTTGTTCGCAGCATCGCTCGCCGGTACCGGCATTGCGGCCTTCACCGAGCGCACCGTGCGCGCCGAACTGGCGCGCGGCACGCTGGTGCGCGTGCTGCCGCAGTATTCGCTGGGACGCAGCCACTACTACGCGCTCTATCCGCACACGCGACACGTGAATTCGAGGGTGCGCGCGTTCATCGACTTCATGGCAGAGCACTATCGCCAGCCGTGAGCGATTGCCGCGCAGGGTGGCCAAGGCTGTGCAAGAATCGGCGCATACCCCATGAATTCGCGAGGTGAGCGTCATGACCGATCCGAAAGACATCGCGCCCGACAGCACGGCAGCGCGCGTGGCGCTATGGCGTGCATTGCATCTGGAAGTCGACGCCGAGCCGCCCGTGCTGGCCGACGACGTCGGACTGCGTCTGCTCGATCCCCCGGACGACTGGCGCGAGCGCGGCGATATGCATGCGCTGTTCACACGCCCGTTTCGCGCGTCCATCATCGCTCGCGCGCGCTATATCGAAGACCTCGTGATGGCGCAGATGCGGCGTGGCGTGCGCCAATACGTGATCCTTGGCGCGGGTCTCGACAGCTTCGCACAACGGCATCCCGAACTGGCGACGTCGCTCACGATTTTCGAAGTCGACCGCCCGGGCCCGCAGCGATGGAAACATGACCGGCTCATTGCGCTGGGCTATGGCGTGCAGGACTGGCTGCACTTCGTCCCAGTGGATTTCGAAGCCGGACAATCGTGGCGCGATGCGCTGACGCAACATGGCTTCAACGCTCAACAGCCCGCCGTCATCGTCTCCACCGGCGTGAGCATGTATCTCACGCGCGAAGCGAATGCGGCGACGTTGCGCGAGGTGGCGTCGCTCGCGTCCGGCTCGACCCTGGCGATGACGTTCCTTTTACCGCTGGAGATGGCGGGCGCCGATGTGCGTCCCGGTCTGGAGATGGCCGAGAAAGGCGCGCGTGCGAGTGGCACACCGTTCATCAGCTTTTTCACGCCGCAGGACATGATGACGTTCGCCAAAACGAATGGCTTCGAACACGCGCAACACGTGTCGGCCGACGCGTTGACCGAACGTTATTTCGCGAATCGGTCCGACGGATTGCGTCCCCCCGCCAACGCAGAGGAACTGCTGATCGCCACGACGTAGACGCCTCGTCGTTCGCGGGCAATCCGCGGGCAATTGGCGTGCAACGAATTGCGCATCTTGACGTGCGAAACGAACGAGATCGCGATATGCTCCCCGGCGGCGCGGATTGCCGCGCGAACTCAGAAAATCACCGGAGAGACCGCATGACGCTGACCGAAATTCTTATCCCCACGTTCTTGCAGATGTTGCGTGGCCAGTCGGTGTGGCTAGACAAGGCTGCCGCGTACGAAAAGGCGAACGGTAAGGAGCCCGATGCGCTGATGACGCTGCGTCTCGCCCCCGACATGTATCCGCTCGCCGCACAGGCACGCTTTGCGAGCTACCTCTCGATGGAGCCGGTGTATCGGCTGCGCGGCGAAGCGATTCCGGAAGCGGCTCAGGCCGTGCAACGCGAGGGATGGAACAGCGGGCAGCGTCCCGGCACGTTTGCCGAAGCCAAGGCGCGTCTGGCCGAGGCCATCGCCTTTCTGGAAGCCCTGCCCGACAATGCGCTCGACGCGGGCGAATACATCGACATCGCCCTCGAACTGCCCAACGGCGTGATCTTCGACATGACCGGCGAGCAATATGCCCGCGACTGGGCGCTGCCGCAGTTCTATTTCCATACCAATGCCGCCTATAGCATCTTGCGTCAGCACGGTGTCGAACTTGGCAAAGGCGAGTACGTCGCTCACGCGCTTGCGTATCTGCGCCCGGGAACGCTACCGAAGGCGTAATACCCGTCATACCGGTCATACCTCGACATCGCACGCATTCGGTTGCCGTCGCCTCATTCGCCAATCAAAAAAGGCGGCCCGAAGCGCGTGGCGATGTGTTCCGTCGACTCGAACAACTCGCGCAGTACCTGACTCGTGCACGTCGGCTGCACATAGAGATAGAACGCGACGTCCGGCAGACGTGGCAGACCATCGGCTTCGGAGAGCACGCGCATGTTCGCGTCGAGCAGCTCGGTTGTGCGAGCCGTCACGCCAAGGCCCGCGCTGATCGCGGCCTTGATGCCGGTGAGCGTCGGTGAGATGAAGCTCGTGCGCCACGCAATGCCTGCGGCGTTGAGCCTTTCGATGGACAGCCGCCGGAACAGGCTCAGTTCGTCGGCCATCACGAGCGGGACAGGCGCCGCGGCGTTGAAGATGAAGTCGTCCGCGCAAATCCATACCATCGGCGACGTGCGTAATTTGATGCCGGGAAACCCTTCGTCGTAACGCGTCGAGATCGCCAGATCCAGTTCGTTGTCGCGCAATGCATCCATCAAGTGCGGGCTGCGTCCGACGATGATTTCCAACTGCAATTCCGCCGAGAGTTTCGAGAGCCGTCGCAGCATGCTCGGCAGAATCGATTCCGCCACGTCGTGCGGGGAGCCGATGCGCAGCTTCTCCGCGGGACCGCGCGTCTGCATGACCTGTACGGCCTGATCGTTGAGCGCGAGGATCTTGTTCGCATAGGCGACGAGACGCACCCCATCGGCCGTCATCGTCTTCTGCCGCCCCTGCTTTTCAAACAGCGGACACCCCATTTCCTGCTCGAGCCGCTGCATCTGCTGCGTGACGGCGGACTGCGTGCGGCCCACGCGCGTGGCCGCCGCCGCGAAGGTTTCATGCTGTGCAATCGCCACGAAAGTCCGCAACAGATCGATATCGAGATTTCGCATGATCGTCCGAATGGATACTTCAGAAACGCTAATGTTTTCGAGATAAAAATTAAATTGTTCTTGAGAATTTTGGTGGATAACCTGCCTGACACTCAAGCAATATTTATGTGACCGGGGTTTTGCAGAGCGGTAGCCGGCATTGATCGGTTCCCCGCTAATCGATTCCAGTGCTTTGCATTCGTGCGGGCGTCCCTGAATCGATCTGCCCTTCGGTCGAACCCAAGGAGACTCAGGAACATGTGGCAACGACACCTGGCAGCCGCGCTGTTCGCGACCCTCGCCGTGACGGGCATCGCGCACGCCGATCAACTGGCTGACATCAAGGCCCGCGGCACGCTCGTGTGCGGCACGCAAAATGCCAGCGAGCCCTATGCGTTCCCCGACGCCGCCACGCGCAAGATCGTCGGCTTCGACGTCGACGTGTGCACCGCGATCGCGAAGGGTCTGGGCGTGAAGCTCGAACACCGCGCCCTGTCGACCGACGCCCGCATCCCCGAACTCAAGACGCGCCGCGTCGACATGCTCGCCGCGGCCGTCGCCTGGATGCCCGCGCGCGCTGCACAGGTCGACTTCAGCGATCAGTACTTCGTCGCGCCGATTCGCGTGCTGGTGCGTGCCGACTCGCCGGTGCAGACCCTCGACCAGCTCGCGGGCAAGAAGATCGCAGCGTCCGAAGGCTCCAGCTCGGCGGCGGTGTCGGTCACGCGTCTGCCCGATTCGAACCTGCTCACCTTCCACGACATTTCGTCGGCGTTCCTCGCGCTGCAACAAGGCAAGGTGGAGGGGCTCGTCGCGGGCCAACTGATCCTTGCCCGTTTCGCCAACGAAGCCGCCACGAAGGGCGGCCAGCAGTACCGCCTGCTCACCAAGCCGGTGTTCGAGGAGCGCTGGGGCGTGGTGATGAACAAGAACGAGCCCGCGTTGCTCGCCGCCGTGAACAAGATCCTGCTCGACTATGACAAGTCGAATGGCTTGCAGGATAGCTTCGAGAAGTGGCTCGGCAGCAAGTCGGTCTACAAATTCACGCGCGACTACAAAGTCGAGCCGATCAAGGTGCAGTGAGCGAGACGTCGCACAATGTTCGATCTTTCGTTTCTGCTCGAAGACGGGTACCTGAAGCTGTTCCGCGACGGGGTACTGACCACGCTCAGGCTGTTCGTGGTCTCGGGTCTGCTGGCCGTCGTGGTGGGCGTGACGCTCACCACGCTGCGCGCCCTGCCGGTCAAGCTCTTCAAGGGCTTCGTGATCGTGGTGGTGGAGTACCACCGCAACGTGCCGGTGCTGGTGCAGATTCTCGTGTGGTACTTCGGCGTGCCGCAACTGCTGCCCGAGGGCATGCGTGACTGGATCAACGCGGGCAACACCGAGTTCTTTTTTGCGACGGTCGCGCTGGCGCTCAACGCCGGGGCGTTCATCTCGGAAGACCTGCGCTCCGGCCTGCGTGCGATTCCGCACACCCAGCAGGAAGCCGCCTGGTCCATTGGTCTGACGTATTTGCAGTCGTTTCGTTACGTGATCCTGCCGCAGGGCATTCGCGTGGCGCTGCCCGCACTGCTCAATCAGTCGCTGCTGCTCTTCAAGAACAGTTCGCTGGCGATGGCCATTGGCGTGCACGAACTGCTGTATCGCACGCGCCAGATCGACAACCTGACCTTCCGCACGTTCGACGTGTTTCTCGTGGCGACGATCCTGTATCTGATCGGAACGCTGGCCCTGATGGCGCTCTCCGAGCACTTCGCCAAACGCCGCACGGCGCCCTCGGGAGTCTGACGATGTTCGAGATTGTTCATGATTATCTCGCGCTGTTCCTCGTCGGCAGTTGGCCCAACGGTCCGCTCGGCGGTGTCGCCATCACGCTGATTCTGTCGGCGCTCGGTCTGGTGATTTCGTTTCCGATCTCGGTGCTGATCGGCCTGGCGCAAGTCTCGCCATGGCGCTGGATGCGACGCCTCGCCGGGATCTGGACACGGCTGGTGCGCGGCATTCCGCTGCTGATGATCATCTTCTGGGCGTACTTTGCGGTGCCGTTGCTCGTGGGCGCCGAGGTGTCGGCCTTTACGACAGCCGTGTGCGCGATCATCGTCTACGAAAGCGCCTTCCTGTCGCAGATCGTGCGTGCGGGTCTCGAAGGGCTGCCGCGCGGCCAGATGGAAGCGGCGCGCTCGAACGGGCTGTCGTGGCTGCAAAGCATGCGTTACGTGCAACTGCCGCAAGCGCTCGCGAACATGCTGCCGTCCATCGTCAATCAGTTCGTGTCGATCATCAAGGCGACGTCGCTCGCTTATGTGATCGGCGTGCCTGAACTGACGTACTCGGCCGCACAGGTGAACACGATCGTGCTGACCAAGCCGCTGCAAACGTTCCTCGTGCTCGCAGCTTTCTATTTCGTGTTGTGTTTCGCCATTTCGCGCTTCGCCGGCTGGTTGGAGCGTCGCATTGCGCGCCAACGTGCGGGGTTGGCGTCATGAGCACAGACGCAGGGTTCAAGAAGGAGAACGCGATCATGACCATGCTCGCATTCGAGAATGTCGACAAGTTTTACGGCGAACATCATGTCCTCAAGGGCATCAACGCCACCATCGGACGCGGCGAAGTCGTTGTCGTGTGCGGGCCGTCGGGCTCGGGCAAGTCGACGCTGATTCGCACCGTCACACGCCTCGAAGCCATTCAGAAGGGCCGCATCCTTTTCGAAGGCAAGGACGTTACCGCGCGCGATGTGAAGCTCAATGAGCTGCGCGCGCGCATCGGCTTCGTTTTCCAGAGTTTCAATCTGTTCCAGAACCTGTCGGTGCGTCAGAACCTGATTCTCGGGCCGACGAAAGTGCTCGGCATGTCGCGCGACGAAGCCGTTGCGCAGGCCGAAGCGCTGCTCACCAAGGTCGGGCTCGCGCACAAGATCGACGCCATGCCCGCCAATCTCTCGGGCGGTCAGCAACAGCGCGTGGCGATTGCGCGTGCGCTCGCCATGAAGCCGCCGCTCATGCTGTTCGACGAGCCCACGAGCGCGCTCGATCCGGAGATGGTGCACGAAGTGCTGCAGGTCATGCGCTCGCTCGCGGACGAGGGCCTCACGATGATGATCGTCACGCACGAGATGGGATTCGCGCGCGATGTATCGAGTCGCGTCTGGTTCATGGATCAGGGCCAATTGCTCGAAGACGCGCCGCCTGCCGAGTTCTTCAGCCAGCCGAAGCATGCGCGTGCGCAGCGCTTCCTGCAGGACGTACTGCGGCCGTCGCCGATGATCGGCGTGCCGCGCGACGCGATACCGGCCTGACGCCGTGCCGACACAGACCGGATAACGACAACCCCACCCGACAACGCCTCACCCAGGGCACCTCGCATAACAAAGCACTACGGAGAAGACTTTCACCATGTCCACGACCCACCTTCCCGAACAACGTCAGGCTGCTGTCAGTGATGCCATCGCCGCCATGAAGGCTGCGCTGGCACCGGGGGGCGAAACGCGTCCCGCGCTGGCCGCCGTGCTCGAACAGGTCAAATCGCTCGCCGCGCGCAGCGCGCTGTGGAGCGAAGCCGACTTCCCGCCGCCGGCCGACGGCGAGTTGCAGGCGCGCTATCTGATTCATGAAGACGCCGACAAGACTTACGCGCTGTATCTGAACGTCATGCGTCCCGGCAAGAAGATCACGCCGCACAACCACACCACGTGGGCGTGCATCGCGGCGGTCGACGGCGTTGAATACAACTATGTCTACCGCCGCACCGACGACGGCAACACGCCCGGCGTCGGCACGCTGGAAGTGAGCGACACGGTCGTGGTCGATCCGGGGAAAGGCATCGCGCTGGCGTCGGAAGACATTCACGCTGTCGAGATCAAGGGCGACGCACCGATCCGACATCTGCACATGTATGGCCGCGCGCTGGAAACGCTCACCGAGCGCATCACCTTCGATCTCGCCAATGGCACGTATCAGGTGATGGACATCGGCGTGAAGACGCGACGTTGATCTGCTGACGCTTCACTGACCGCCGGCGAATCCGGCGGCGGTGACAAGACACCCCCTGACGGCGCGAGATCCCTTCGCGCCACCCGCATCACGCCGCCCTGACGGGCGGTGCGGGCCTGCTCATCTCTACGCTTTGGCCATGGCCGGGCGGAACTGATAACCGACGCAATGCTATGACCTCGTTCACTCCTCAATTTGTGCCGTCCGCCCGACTCAAGGAATGGCTGCACGACGGCGCCGAGATCGCCGTGTTCGACGTGCGCGAGCACGGCCAGTACGGCGAAGCGCATCTCTTCTATGGTGTGACGCTGCCCTACAGCCGGCTCGAACTCGACATTGTGCGTCTGGCGCCGCGCCGCGCCGCACGCGTGGTGCTTTACGACACCGACCAGAGCGTTGCCGTGCTGGCGGCGCAGCGTCTCGACGCGCTCGGATACACCGGCGTCTACGTTCTCGAAGGCGGCACCGACGCCTGGCAACAGGCGGGCTTTACGTTGTTCGCCGGCGTGAACGTGCCGTCGAAGACGTTCGGCGAGCTCGTCGAAATGGCGTATCACACGCCGCGTGTGACGGCGCGCGAACTGGCCGCCATGCGCGAGCGCGGCGATAACGTGGTGATTCTCGACGGACGTCCCGTCAGCGAATATCTGAAGATGACGATCCCGTCGTCCATCTGCTGCCCGAACGGCGAACTCGGCTATCGCATTCGCGATCTGGTGCCGGACACCACCACGCCCATCGTCGTGAACTGCGCCGGTCGCACGCGCAGCATCATCGGCGCGCAGACGCTCATCAACCTCGGCATTCCGAATCCGGTGATGGCGCTGGAGAACGGCACGCAGGGCTGGTATCTGGAGGACCTGCCCCTGGAGCATGGCAGCACGCGTCGCTATCCCGATGCGGTGACGCCGTCGAGCCTCACACAGATGCGCGACGCCAGCGGCGCGCTGGCCGAGCATTTCGCGGTTCCCGAGGTGGACGCCGCAACGTTCGCGCAATGGGCCAAAGATACGACGCGCACGCTGTTCCTGTGCGACGTGCGCACGCCGGAGGAATTCGCCGCCGGCACGCTGCCGGGTGCGCAACACACGCCGGGCGGTCAGTTGATTCAGGCGACGGATCAGTACGTGGGGGTGCGTCATGCGCGCGTGGTGCTGTTCGATAACGATGGCGTACGCGCACCGATCGTCGCGAGTTGGCTGCGTCAGCTCGGTCACGACGCCTACGTGCTGCGCGACGGTCTCGCCAGCGGTGCGTCGCTGGCCGCGCACGCGCCGGGCGTGGACACGACGCTGTCCGAGATCGATGTCGCAACGCTCGCCGATGCGCTGGCAGCGGGCAGCGTCACCGTGATCGATGTGCGTCCGAGCATGAGCTATCGCCGGGAGCATGTGCCGGGCTCGCAGTGGGCGATTCGCCCGCGTGTGCCGGCGTTGCCCGCGTCCGGCAATGTTGTGCTGATTGCCGACGAGCCCGGTGTTGCCGAGTTGTTCGTGGCCGACTGGCGACGTGAGAACGCGCAGGATTCGCGCACGTTCTCGCTGCTCGCCGGTGGCTTCAAGGCGTGGACCGCGGCCGGCCAGCCGGTGCAGACCACGCCCGATTCGCCGCCGGATGCCGACTGCATCGACTACCTGTTCTTCGTGCATGACCGTCACGATGGGAATAAGGCGGCGGCGCGTCAGTATCTGGCGTGGGAGACGGGTCTGCTCGCGCAGTTGGACGAGCAGGAGCGCGGGGCATTCCGTATTGGTGATGCCGCCGCCACGAAGTAATCTCTGACGTTGGCGTGCGCGATCCTTTCCCGTCGCGCGCGCCGATGATGCGTGTCCCGAATCGTCCCGAATCGTTCGAACCGTTTTCGCCCAAGCCAGATCATGTCCCGACCATCTCCCCAGAAAAGACTCGCCACCCGCCTTGTCAAGGGCGGCACCGACACCGCCGTGGTGGGCGGTCGCGCCGTCAATCCGCCTGTTGTGCGCGCATCCACCGTGTTGTTCGAGTCGATGGACGACATGAACGACGCGCGCCGCCGTCGCGGCGCCGAGCGCATGTTCACCTACGGCGCGAGGGGCAATCCGACCGGTTTCGCGCTGGAGGATGTCGTCGCCGGGTTGGAGGGCGGGTATCGCACACGACTCTTTCCGACGGGGCTCGCGGCGATCTCGATGGTGTTTCTCGCCTATGTGCGCCCCGGCGATCACGTGCTGATCTCGGACTGCGTGTATCAGCCGTTGCGTCATTTCGTGGAGACGTTTCTCAAGCCCTGGGGTGTGCACGTCACCTTTTTCCGCGCGGACGGTAGCGACGCCGCCGAGCACATGACCGCGCGCACCAAGCTGATTTACGTGGAAGCGCCGGGCTCGCTTGTCTACGAAATGTGCGACATCCCGGCGCTGGCCGAGCTGGCGCATCGTCACGGCGCGTTGCTGGTCGCGGACAACACGTGGGGCTCGGGCGTGCAGTGCCGTCCGCTCATGCTGGGCGCCGACGTGTCGGTCATGGCCGCGACGAAGTACCTGAGCGGTCACTCCGACGTGATGATGGGCACGGTCACGACGACGCAGGAAGTCTGGCAGACGCTCTCCACGATGGCCGACGCGCAAGGCGTTGCCGTGAGTCCCGACGATGCTTACCTCGTGCTGCGGGGCACGCGCACGCTGGCGGCGCGGTTGCAGATGCATGAGCGTCATGCGCTGGAGGTCGTGCATTGGCTGAACGGCCTTCCCGACGTCGCGCGCGTGTTCTGTCTGGCGCTGCCGACCGATCCCGGGCATGCGTTGTGGCAGCGCGATTGCATGGGCACCAACGGTCTGGTCTCTTTCGAGTTCGCCAACGCGACGCCCGCGCAGGCGGATCGCTTCGTCGACTCGCTTGCGCTGTTCGGCATCGGCGCGTCATGGGGCGGCTTCGAGAGTCTGGCGACGGTATCGAACGTCGCTGGCACGCGCACCTGCGAGGACTGGACGCACGCCGGCCCGATCGTGCGTCTGCACATCGGCCTGGAAGACCCGCAGGATCTGATTGACGATATGGCGGCGGCGTTTGAGACGGTTTTTGGTCGTTGACGCGTTGCCGGATACCGGTTTGCCAAACGACGGGTGGCGTTGAGCGAGCCGGAGGGCGGAGGTTTGAGGCGTCGCAGTAAGCGTGAAAATCGGTCCAAAGCGCTGCTGGATTCGCGCCGATGGCCTGAGCGATAGCGTCGACTACGCCCGGTGCGAGTGGCCTTGAGGCGTCGCAGTACGTGTGATGTTCGGTTTAGTGCGCTTTCGGAATAGCGTCGATGAAACGAACGATAGCGTCGACTACGCCCGGTGCGAGTGGCAACGATGCGTCGCCGTAGGTGTGGATGTTCGCGGCGCGGTCGTCGCTCGTCACCGTTTTCAGGACGTGATTCGTGTCAGGTAACAACACGAGTGTGGCTGCCGGATCTGCTTGTTTGAGACGTTCCGCATCCACCGTGCCGACCTGAAGATCCCGCTCGCCCTGCACGATGAGTACCGGCACACGGACTTGTGCAATCAACTTTGCCGGATCTTGTGCGAAAAGACTCATCAGAAATCCCTGCACCGCTGGATTGAACAGCGGTGCGAGCGGCGTTGGGAGCGTCTTCATGTCGACGCGATGCCCCTGCGTGAGCGAGTGAATGGCGATGTCACCAGCCTCAGTGAGCGTGCCGTTTGCGGGATTGGTATGAAGCTGTTCGCTCAGGACATCGCCCAACGGACGCCCCGCCGTCGATACGAGTATCAAACCGCAAATGGATTCGGGCTGACGTGCGGCGGTGGCGAGCGCCATCAATCCACCTTCGCTGTGCCCCAGTAGCCAGACGCAACGCGTTCCGGTCGTCGTGCGGATAGTGTCGACCCACGATAGCGTGTCGCGCACATAGTCGTCGACGGTGACGGCGTTCGCATCCGGTACCGCTTTGGCGCTGCCAAACATGCCGCGCTTGTCGATACGTACGCTGCCGATGCCCTGCTGCGCGAGTCCGTCTGCGAGCAGGCGATACATCGACGTTTTCACCCCGAGCGGGCTGTTGCCGTCGCGATCGGTTGGGCCGGAGCCTGGAATGATGAGGACCGTGGCACGGCTGTCCGCCGGGGCTTCGAACGTTCCCGCGAGCGGACCTTGCATTCCGTTTGGGCCTGGTGCCTGAATCTCCGTTGAGCGGGGCGCCGCCGTTGCGACGGATGGCGCGACGACGGTCGCCAGGCTCAAGGCGAGGGTTAGAACGGATCGGATCATTGACGTGACGACTGCGAGTCGTGGGATATTGCGCACGATACCACCGACGTCAGGTCGACCAGATCCGGGGCGCGGTCCCTACGCGATCACTTCCTTGATTCGCAGGCAGAACACCCGCCATCGAGCGTCGTCAGGATGCGGTGCGCTGCGCGGATGCGCTCATCCATTGCGTAGTTCTTGTTGGCGAGCATCACAATGCCCATCTGCTTGGACGGCACGAAGGCCACGTACGCCCCGAAGCCGTTCGTCGATCCCGTTTTGTTCACCCAAGCATCCGGCGTCGGTGCCATTGGCGGTACGAGTTCGTGTACGGAAGTCGGCTCAAGTGCCATCCGGGAGGAATTGCCTTGGAGCAAAGCGTCGATGCCGACGGGATAGGGGTACTGTTCCCAGATGAGGTCTTGTGTCATCGGCGCATCGAAAAAATAGCCGGTGTGCGTTGTTTCAATCGCATGTCGCAGACGTTGGTCGGTCACTGATTGGCCGAGGTTCGCTCGCACGAATTGGAGCAAGTCGCTGGCGGTCGTCTTCACGCCATAGGCTTCTGGCTCGAACACGCCAGGGTTGACGCGCACCGGCTTGCCATTCTTGTAGCCCCAAGCGTAGTTCGCTTGTTGATTCTCCGGCACACGGAAGAAGGTGTGCGTCATGTCGAGCGGCTTGAAGACGTGATCGGTCACGAGCGAGGGGAAATCGCCGTGCATGGCGCGTGCGGTGAGCCAACCGAGCGCGCCGATGCTGGCGTTCGAATACGTGCGTACGGTGCCGGTTGGCTTCGCGGGTTTCCAGGTCTTGAAGTACTGGAGAATTTCGTCGGTGTTGCGGATGTTGTCGGGCACCTGAAGCGGCATGCCACCAGTGGTGTGGGTGGCGAGATTCAGGAGTTTCACGTCGCCGAAAGGTGTGCCCGCGAGTTCGGGCACAAAGCGGCTTGTCTTGTCGGTGAGTGCAAGTGCGCCTGTAGTTTGCGCGTAGGCGGCGAGCGTTGCGCTGAACGTTTTGCTGACGGAGCCGATTTCGAACAGGGTGTTGTCCGTCACGGGCTTGTTGGCGGCTTTGTCGGCGACGCCGTAGTCGAAGACATAGGACTGCCCGTCGAAGACGATGGCGACGGCCATGCCGGGAATATCCTGACGCGCCATGAGAGGCACGACGGTTTTATCGACGAGCGCTTTGATCTCGTCGCGTCGGGGATTCGTCTGGACCTGCGGGTTGGGCTCTGCGGCGTAACTGCGGGCACTGAAAGTCATCCAGCCAATCGCGGCGGTCGCTGCTAGTACGGCAAAAAGAGTGAGGTGAGGCTTGGTCATTGATGGAGGTCTCCTGGTGAGGGCTCATCGCGCTGATATGACGCGTGAGGCTCGGGGGGCCAGTGGTCGAGCGTCATTGTGAGGCACGGCGACGTAGACCCGAAGCGTAAGCCCAAATGGGAGCGCACCTAGGGTATGGGGAGGTAACCGACGTAACGGATGTAATGGTTGCAACGGGTGTTGTGCGGCCGCATGCATCGTTGCTCGGTAGTCACCGCCTGCGGACCAGGCTAGCTTCCAGCTCGTACTGCGCTTTCAACGCCGGGGCGGTATCGATAGCTTTGCCCGCGCCAAAACCGAATGCTGACCCAACACCACTCACGGCCGCGGTCCTTATTGCCGTGCACCGCGTTATTGACAGCCGTTCCGATCGCCCCGCCAATCTTATTAGGTTGTTTTCACCCGCTATGCGGTGCACGCGGCCGGACTCGTCGTTCATTAATTTTATTAAATAAATAATTCCGAATTTTTCACGACAATCTTCTATTAAAGCACAGTTAATTGCTATGCCGATACTCCACGCAACAGTCACTGTTGCCCAACAAACCACCAAGCTACATATAAAAAACATGGGAAGTCTCTTCATTTTTCGCTGGGTACCGTCGAGTTCAGCGCGTCGTGCGCTTTGTTGAAAATTTCTTGTCCGAGGCCGCCGACCCCCGTTCCGAAGATCACAGGAAGGTTGTTTGGATTTAGCAAGTTCCAGCCACCTTTGGACCATATTTCAGTGGCTACCCAATTCTTATCTCTGCCTATGGTTGGCCTAGTGGCGTTGTTAAGACTGGACTCACCGAATTTTCCTACGCCGTAGCCCAAACTAGATAACAGGCCGCTCGTCAGTGCCGATCCCACCACGCTGTCGCGCTTACTGTATTCGTGCGTCTCTCGAACTTCACCGATGCTCACGTCGCCCGCAGCTACCAGCGTGACCGTACCCTGCTCTAAGGTGATGCCACTACCGAGCACGTTGATGTCCTTGCCGGAAGCCACGGTGAGGCTGTTGCCACTTTGCACGGTGGTGCCTAGCACCACGTCGTCGGATCGATACGACGACTCCGAATAGCTGCCGCCACGATCCGCGCCGGCGCTGCTGCTGTTCACGGTGGACGTGGTCACCGCGGCTTCCAACGTCACATCGCCCTTCGCCGCCAGCACACCGCCGCCCTGGAGATTCAGGTTCGCGCCGGTGGCATTCAGGTTGCCACCCACGCCAATCGTCGAGACACCACCGACGTTGACGGTGCTACCCGTCGCGGTGTTGATATTCGTGTCCGACACCCCGTTCGCGCGCCTGACCACCTTCTGCTCACCGGTCTGCACCGTGCCCAGACGCCAGTCGCCGCCGATAGCCATGCCGAGATTCCCGTCAACGTTCAAGGCGCCCGCATTCTGTTCGAAGTTGCCGCCCGTCGTGATCGCAGCATTGCCGGCGACATTCAATGAAGCCAACGGCCCGAGCGTTGTCGAAACACGCGTGGCGCCGCTGTCGCTGACCTGATCGAGCGTATTCGTCGTTGTGTTCAGCAGCAGGTCGCCCCCGGCATTGAGCGCCAGACTTCCCGCACTCACGGTCGCAGAACTCAGGTCGACATCACCCACCGTCGTCAACGTCATCGCGCCACCGCTCTTGAGCGCGCCGAACGCGTTATCGATGGACTCGCCATCGACACTCAACGATCGATCCGCTTGAACTGTCCCGCTGTTGATGAACGTTTTCGCGTTTTTCAGATCGATGTCGCTCGCGGCGATCCGCGGCCCGTTCGTCTGCTGCTGATTTGCCTGCGCCAGATAGACCACGGGCACGAGCACGGGGTGCCCGTCCACGATTTGCGTCTGCATGATGACGACATTGCTGGTGAGCGCCGCAACTTGCTCCGCCGACAGACCCGCCCCCCAGCGCAAGGTCCAGCGACTTCGCGAGTTCCGCACCCGACGCCATCATCGCCTCGTACATCGACTGTGTATCGGCGAAGGGACCGAGCACCGTCTTGCCGGTCAGCGCCGTGAGCTGGTTTCGCACGAGTTGCTGCTCGTACATGCCGTCTCCCAGACGCTTCGCGGTAGTTTGCGGATTCACCCCGATCTGGCCGGGGACCAGGCCGAGCGACGGTAGCCCCGCGTTCCCCGCCGTGTTGTCGACACTCACGCCCGTGCCGGACAGCGTGCCGTTTGCGACAAAGGTGGATTCGTATGCCGGAAGTGCGTAGTTACGGATATCTGCGGGCGCCGCTTGTGTATAGCCCCCCGGGCGTTGCGTCACGAATGTGGCATCCCCAAATGGAAGCTGCCAGTTACCTTTGCTCTTGTCGTAATTGTCGTAGTGATATTGCCCCGAGTATCTGACGCGAACGGCGGGGGCGGCCTGGCCCTGCCAACTGTTCTGGTCCAGCGTATGTGGCGACTTGATGTCGCCCGCGGCGGACACCGCGCTCCAGTAGTTCTGGAACAAATTCACCGCTGATGCATCCAGGTTCGCGCCGGACATGATTTGCGCTTGCGGACTGATCGATGTCACGGTGTTGGCCGTCGCGACTCCCCAGTAGGACGTGTAGAGGTAGTCGCTGTTCCACTCTCCGGCCCGTGGCCGTGTGGTGAATACCCCGCCGATAGCGTTCGGGTCTTCAAGACAGACAGGCTGCCTTGCAGTTTGCCGGTCGCGCGGGTTCCGGCGTTGTCTACCGACGCGATGAGCGTCCATGGTTTGGTGCGTCTGACGTCTAGCACGACGTCGCTCTGGCCCGGTGAATCGGTGTCGGCTGGCATGATCTGCATCGAGACGTCCTGATTCGACGCGCGCTTCATTTGCTCAAGTCCCTGCTCAAGGTCTCTCAGGTCCAGCAGGTCTCCCTCTCGCGCAGGAAACGCGCTTTTCCATGTGCCGCGTAGCGTCGGATCAGCAAAACGTACCTGACCGATAACGCCGGGAATCAATGCGACTCGAAGTGTGCCGGCCGAGAGGTCCTGTTCCGGCAACAGGACGCGTGTCGTGATGTAGCCGCGACTCAGAATGACCCGTTGCAGACCTTTGACAACCGTATCGAGCCCCTGCCTGCCCAGACAACTCCCTGCGTAATGATTCACCCATTCCTGGGCAAAGCTGAATCGGTCCAGCGGGAGCGTTGAGGCACCGAGTGTCCTCGTCGACTCGGGCAACGCCTGCGGCGTCTCCAGGACGATGGCGTCAATCCGAAAGCATGGGGTTTCGCTCGGCAGTACCGGCCAGCCGGAGACCGGCTCGCTCGCCGAGCGCACGGACGGCGCATTGATCATGGCGTCACGCTCCCGTGCTTCTCGTTGTTGTTGGCGCTGCTGATCTTGCTCCGCACGCAAGCGAGCTGCGGCTGCGCTATCTGTAGGTGAAGGTGCCTGTGGGGGAGCTTGCTGGGCCTGGGCCCCTGACGTCAGCAGCGAAAAGGCCACTAACAGGGCCCTTGTTTGCTTAATGAGCATTAACTATCGCGAGGTAACTTATAGAGGGGGCACGAATGATGACCGCTGCCAATGTAAGCGCTCGCTCAAATCCAGATTTTTGTGAAAGTTCACATACTTCAGCTTTCCGGCCCGCGAGTGCCGACACGATGCGTCAGCCGCTTTTTAGCGATATGGAGGGTGCGCAATGCGCACATGACTACGCGAAGTGGGTGTATTGCAAAGTTCGCGGACGAAAAAAAGCCGCCCTTGGGGGGCGGCAACACGCTGAAACCAAACGGGGGGGAGGGGACAGCTTTTCAGCGCGTGGGTATTTCGGGTGAATCGCCTGCGGGTCTTACAACGCGGGTTCGAGTTCTCGACTTTCGGCTTCACGCATGGCGCGAATCGCCTCGGCGGAGATCATCGCATCCGCATTAAGCGGGGGGACGTCACCGAACAGCGGACGGTAGACGAAGTCGCCGGCGTCGATGGTCTCGTTCGTCAATGCGCAAACGCCCGGGTGCGGCGCTTTGCGAATGCGCCAGATCTGCGCACCGTAGTTGCCGCCGGTGGCGTCGTTCCACGACACGGTAATCGTCAACTCGCTGGAGAGCTCCAGCACGCGGACGATGGGCGCACGTCGCGTGTAGGGAATCACCGGCTGGCACACGACGGGCTCGGCATCGAGCATCGCGACGGTGTGTTGCCACACGCCTTGATCGCGCAAGGCAGCGCGCGACGAGCGCGAGGCACGGGAGGTTGATGTCGACGGGGAAGTCCCCGGCGCGCGGCTGCTGCCGCTTCGGTTTGGGCAATTAGTTTGGTCGCTTCGCATGATCAGGCCAGCCGGATGCGCGGCCCGCGAAGGCCGCCGAGTTTTTCCGCGCCCAGCAACACCGTTGCTCGGGCGAACCCGTGCAGCGCGTGCTGATGACGCCGGTACAACATGGCGTGGCTCCACTGCGCGAAGCGTCCGCGCACGATGCCACCTTTGAAAAAGCCGAATCGCCCGAGAGCACCGAACGCGTTGTAGCCAGACAGCGCCAGCGACGCGCCGGGATCGCGATAAGCGAACGGCGGGATTGCGCGGCCTTCAAGCCACGCGCCTAGATGGCGGCCCAGATGCTCCGCCTGTTGTGTTGCCACCTGAGCCGTCGGTGGCAACGCGCACTCACCTTCTGCGAGCGTGAGCGACGCACAATCGCCGAGCGCAAAGATTCGCTCGTCTTGCGCCGTCTGCAATGTCGCGCGCACCACGATCTGATTCGCGCCGTTGGTCGTCAGCCCGCCAATGCCGCGCAGCACGTCGGGCGCCTTCACGCCCGCCGCCCACACCAGCAGATCGCCGGGAATGAGCTGACCGTCGTCGCGATAGAAGCCGTCGCGATCGGCGCACACGATGCGCGTATCCGTCAGCACACGAAAGCCCAGTTGTTCGAGCTGGTCCTGTGTCGATGCGGAAATATCGGGCGGAAATGCACCCAGCAGACGTGACTCGCTCTCGACGAGCGTGAGCTTGAGCCGCTCGCCAATCTGCGGATCGCCGTATCCGGCCGCCAGTGCGAACGTACGGCTTAACTCGGCGGCAAGGGCCACGCCGGTCGTGCCACCACCGGCGATCACGATACGCAACGCGTCGTCGTTCACGGCGCTACGCAGCGCTTCGCAATGCAACGCAGCGTTGAAGGCCTCCGCCTGCGGCTGGCTGTCGATGAAATGACAGACGTCACGCACGCCGGGCAGACAGGCGTCGTCGGCCTGCGAGCCGAGTGCGAGCACCAGCGCGTCGTAAGGCACACGGCGCTCGCCCAGCAGGCGCTTGCCGTCGTGTCCTTCCATTTCCTTGAGCACAACCTCCCGGCGCGTGCGGTCCAGCGCGCCCATGCATCCCGCCTGATACGTGAAACCGTTGCCGCACGCATGGGCGAGATAGGCCACCTGGGTGTGCGCAACGTCGCGCGTGCCTGCCGCCACGGTGTGCAGCATTGGCTTCCAGAGATGGGAGGGATGACTGTCGACAAGTGTCACGCGCGCAGCACCGGCACGGCCGAGCGTACGGCCCAGACGGGTTGCCAGCATCAGGCCGGCGATACCGCCACCGACAATCACGATTCGGTTTGCGCGAGACATTTGGGGGGAAATGTCAAATTCAACAAGTGATGAATAAGCGCATAATAGCGACCGTGGCCCCGGCGTGTCAAATAGGAAGTGTCTGGGCAGGCAGGCGCGTTCGGGTCGGGTAGACTTGGCGCATTGCTGTCGCGAATTCGACTAACCCATCGTTCAATGACTCTAAATAAACCCGTCTCGCAAGCCGAACCGCCCCGCAAACGCACGCGCGGGCGTCCTACGTGCGACTGCACGCATGGTGCCGACGCGTTGCTGCTCAACGCCCGGCGCATCTTTGCGCAGCGAGGGTTCTATGCGAGTAGCGTGCGGCAGATTGCCGAGGCGTCGGGGGTCGATGCTGCGTTGATTTCGCACCATTTCGGCTCGAAGGAGGCGCTGTGGGTCGCCGTCGTCGATCAGATTGCGACGCTCACGCATTCGATGATCGAGCAGACGAACGCGTTGCGTGAGGCGCCGCTGGAGCCGGCAGAGCGCATCGAGCAGGCGGTGCGGGTCTTCGTGGAGGCGGTGTTCGAGAATCCGGATGTCGGCATGTTCTTCTCGACGGCAGCGACTGAAGAAGGCGAGCGACTCGATATCCTCACGCAGCGGCTGGTGCGTCCGTATCGCGACGCGATGGTGCCGCTCGTCGCCGACTGGCTCGAAGCGCAGAAGCGCCCCGTGTCTGACGCAGACGTGATGTTCTTCATGCTCACGTCGGCCATCAGCAAGACGGTTTCGTATCGTCACATGATGGGGCCGTTCCTGCCGCCCGAAGGCATGGCCGATCTCAAGCGCACCGTGCTCGATTGCGCGATGGCGCTGATCCGTCAGTAATACCGTCGGCGATTTGTCGACGAGGGGAGCTATCCGCAAGCGTCGTATAAGATAACGGCACCCGGGCCGACTCCCGGCCCGTTTCTTCTTTTACGGTGCCCCCCTATGTCGAACGAAATCAAGCGTCTGCATACCAACGCTCGCATGAGCCAGATCGTGATCGCTAACGGCGTCGTGTATCTGGCCGGTCAGGTTCCCGACACGGCCAATGTGTCGGTCACGCAGCAAACCACCGAAATCCTCACCCGTATCGATTCGCTGCTCGCACAAGCGGGTGTCGACAAGTCGCGTCTGCTCACCGCCAACATCTGGTTGTCCGACGCCAAGCACTTCGCGGAATTCAACGCCGTGTGGGACGCCTGGGTGCCCGAAGGTCACGCCCCCACGCGTGCCTGCGTGCAGTCGCCGCTCATGCGCGCCGGTCTCGAAGTCGAAATCGCCGTGACCGCACTGGTGTAATCGCGCGGCACGATAGGTGTCTGACGGGCTCACCGCTGCGTGCCTCGCGCGTGAGCCCCGCCCCTCCCCTCCCCCCTTTTTCGATCGACAGCCCCCCCATGACGTTCGACGCGCTAGTGCTTGGTGCCGGTATCGTTGGTGTTTCCGTGGCCGTCCACTTGCGGCGACGCGGCCTGTCGGTCGCGCTCGTCGACCGCAAGTCCCCCGGCAACGAAACGTCGTTCGGCAACGCCGGGCTGATGCAACGTGAAGGCGTGTATCCGTATGCGTTTGCGCGCGACCTCGGCACGCTGCTGCGCTATGCGCGCAATCGTTCGACGGACGTGCGTTATCACCCCTCCGCCATGCGAACGATAGCGCCCTTTCTCGCGCGCTACCGGTACCACTCGGCACCCGCACGTCATGCAGAGATCGCACGGCACTACAGCACACTCGTCGCGCGTTGCGTGACGGAACATCGCGAGCTGATCGCGGCCGTGTGCCGCGCACTCACTGCGGCATTTCTTCCTGCGAATTGAGGTTCGGAGCGCTTGCGGCACCGGGCGCATGTGCGACGTCGCCACCGATCACACTGATCTCGAACAGCGGCTTACCCGCGAGCGAGCGCGCCTCGGGGTCTTCCGGGTAGGTCTTGAGCAATGGCAGGATCACCGAGCCGCCGATCACGTTGCGTCGGCTGTTATCCGCGGGCGACAGGCCCCACACGTTCTGATACGTCATGGGCACGCTCACGCCGTTGCGCTCGACATTGCCCAGATACAGCATGATGTGACCGTTGATGTGAATCAGCGTCATGAGCGGCCGACCGCGCTCGGCCAGTGTGCGCAGCCGCGTGTCGATATCGGCGGCGCGCAGATCGGTGCGCTGGCCCGCGTTCAGTTGATCGGACGAATGACGCGGCAGCCACACGCCGAACGGCGCGAAGAGACTGCGCGTCTCGGCCGAGCAATCGTTGTAGACCAGCGTGTTGCCCCAGCCGTACGGACGCCCGATCTGTTGCTTCATCACCTGCGCCATATGGCGTGGCGTCAGTGTCCACGGCATCGGCACGACACTCGATGCGTCGAGCGCAGTCACGCGAATCTGCGCCCGGCGTTCCCGATCGGCCACGGGGAACATCGTCAGTTGACGTCCGTCGTGCGCGCGCATTATCGGCAGGACGGTGCCGATCGGGGCGAACGTGCGATAGACGGCCGACGACGTGCCCGGCGCTGTATCGGCCAGCGGTACGTTGGCCCGCACGATGGCGCCGAGGTTGCGCTGTGCGGCGTTGCGCCAGGTGGCGACGAAGCGCTCGTCGACGGACGCCACCGTACGTGCGTCGACCCAGCCGACCAGGTCGGGGGAACAGACGAGCAGCCAGGCGCCGTCGGCGCTGCGCGCCAGCGTGTAGACCGGTGTGCCGGGCCGCAGCACAGAGTCTTGCAAAACGTCGAACGGATAGCCCTGGCCCGCCTCGTGGAAATCGTAGAACGCGGGGTCGTGGGTCGGGAGCAGGCGCACGAGCGCGTTATCGACCGTGATGCCGCGACGGCGCGGATCGTATCGCCAGTTGGCGTGATCGGCGTCGAGTTGCGCGAGCGCCATATTGGTTTCGATGGCGCGATTCCATGCGGACGTGTGCGGCTGGAAGTTCGCGCCGTAGGTTTTGCGCACGCCGGGGCGGCCGTTGTCGAAGCGTCTGACGCGACGCCCTTGAGTCGCGGCGACCTCCTGCGCTCCGGCGGCGTTCAGCAGCGACGTCGCGAGCCATGCGCCATTCCACGGCGACGGATCGTGCGCTGCGGTGCCGAAGTAGCGTGCGCGAAAGGCGTCGAGTTGCCGGGTCTGTGCCTGTGCGGAGAGCAGTGGCTGGTCGTAGCCGGGAGCGTCAGGCCGGATCCAGTGATCGACGTTCTGATCGTAATGCTCGATGGGGAAGCGCTCGATGTTGTCGCGCGTGGTCGGCGCGGCGAGCGCCGCAGGCCGGGACGCCAGGGACACCTCGGATGCCTGATGCGGCTCGGGCGCACTCGCGCAGGCGGCGAGCACCACGAGCGGCAGGAGCGTGGTGAGCCACGCGCCGTGACGGTGTCCCCGCGTCGCACAAACATCGCCCTGCTTGATGGGAGGTGCGAGGGGGGCTGCGATGGCGGAGGTGGCAAAGACAGCAGAGGTAGCGCGCAGAATGACGCCGCGCGCTGCGAGAATTGCGCCCATGTCGTGCGAGAGAGAGCCTGAATGCCGCCATGCTACCCCATCGACACGGGCGCGCCCCGCCGGTCTTGCCTGCGCCGCGCGTGGCTTACCAGCGCGCAGTAACGCTACCGATCACCGTGCGGCCCGTGCCGTAATAGCACTGCACGGTGGTATTGCAACCGGCCACATAGGTGCGGTCGAACAGGTTGGTCGCGTTCAGTTGCAGACGCCAGCGCCAGCCGATGTCGGCGTGCAGCGACGCGTCGACGAGCGTCACGCTGGGCACCGAGAACGAGTTTGCCGTGTCGCCCGCCGTCTGGCCGAGATAACGGATGCCCGCGCCCGCGCCGAGCTTCGCGTCGCCCACACTGCCGAAGTTGTAGTCGGCCCAGAACGATGCCATGTTGCGCGGCACGCCATACGGACGCTTACCCAGATCGACGTTGTTGCTGCGCGTGACCTCCACGTCCTGATACGTGTAGCTCGCCACCACGTTGAGTTTCGACGTGAGGCTCATGCGCGCTTCGAGTTCCACACCGCGCGAGCGCACTTCGCCCGTCTGGATGGTGTTGCGCGTGTTGGCCGGGTCGGCGGTCGAGACGTTCTGTTGCGTCAGGTTGAAGAGCGACGCCGTGAAGATCGCATTGGTATTCAACGGCTGGTACTTCAGGCCGATTTCGTACTGCTGGCCTGTCGTGGGCTGCAGCGGCGTGCCCGCGAGGTTGGTCGAGAGCGTGGGCAGGAACGACGTCGAATAGCTGAAGTACGGCGACAGGCCGATGGCCGATTCGTACAGCAGGCCGGCACGCCAGGTGAACTTGCTTGGCGTTTGTTTCACCGTCGTCTTGGCGATGTTGTTGTCGGTCGTCGACCATGTGAAGTCCTCGCGCCCACCGAGCGTGAGATACCAGCGATCCCAGCGCATCTGATCCTGCAGGTACAGGCCGAGCTGCGTTTGTGTCTGGTCGGTGCTGGTCGTCGGGTTGGCGGGCAGCACGCCCTTGACGCCATAGACCGGCGCATAGAGATCGAGCGACGGTGCGGAGCCGCTCCACACGCGGTTCAGGAAGCGTTGCGTCTGGAAGTCCACGCCACCGACCACCTTGTGCGCCACGGGGCCGGTGGCCGTGTCGTATTGCACGTTGTTGTCGAGCTGCCAGCCGTTTAGGATCGGCTCGGCCTGATACGCGGTGCGTTGCAGCGTGCGCTGATCGGGCAGCAGTCCAGTGCCATAGATCGACTTGTAGTCGAGATTCATGTGCGTGAAGCGCGCCGTCGAGCGGAATTGCAGCGCGTCGTTCAGGCGATGCTCGAAGCGATAGCCGGTGGCGACCTGCGTCTTGCGGTAGCGGTCGAAGGCGGGATCGCCGGTGAGCAGGTCACGGTCGATGCGACCCCAACGGGACTCGTTCACCATGCCGAGTGCCGGGCCGTAGCTGACCGACGAGCCCATGTTGTCCTGCATGTAGTTGAAGAACCAGGTGAGGCTCGTCTGCGCGTTCGGACGCCACGTGATCGACGGCTGGATCATGATGCGGTCGTCGCTCACGTTGTCGGTCTGCGCGTTGGACAGACGGCCCAGACCGGTGATGCGGTACAGCAGCGTGCCGTCTTCATTGGCCGGGCCCGTCATGTCGACACGCAACTGGCGACGGTCGAACGTGCCGTAGTCGATGCCGATCTCGCGATAGGGCTCCGCGCTCGGCACCTTGCTCACCAGATTGACGAGGCCGCCGAGGTTGCCCGCGCCATAGAGAATCGAGCTGGGACCGCGCAGGACTTCCACACGCTCGAGCGTGTACGGATCGACGCGAATGGCGGCGTAGCTGCCCGGACGATTGGCGATCTGCGGCACGCGCAGGCCGTCCCAATAGACATCGGCGTTGAAGCCGCGAATGTAGAACCAGTCGGCGCGCGTGTCGTTGCCGTAAGGGTCGGCAGTCACGCCGGCGGCGTACTTGAGCGCGTCGCTTACGGTCTGTACGCCCTGGTCGTTCATCTGGTCGCGCGGGATCACGCTGATCGATTGCGACGTCTGCATGATCGACGTGTCGGACTTGGTCGCGGTGTCGCTGCGCGTGGCCACGTAGCCGACCACGGGGCCGCGGGCGACGTCGCGCTCGGCGCGGGCGTTCACATTGGTTTGCGGCAGCGCAACGGCCGCGCCGCCCGCACCGGCGGCGTTCGGGCCGGGAGCGACGATGTAGCCGCCATTGGGCTGACCGGTCGCTTGCAGGCCCGTGCCCTCGATCAGGAGGGCGAGCGCGAGCGACGGCGTGTACGTGCCGGAGACGCCCGCAGTGCGCTTGTCGGCCACTTGGGCTGCGTCGTACGAAATCATCAGCCCGGTCTGCTGAGCGAAGGCCACGAGTCCTTGTTGCAGCGATCCGGCGGGGATGTGCAGCAACTGCGCGGCGCGTGCGGCGGTGGCCGGGGCGGCCGCAGTAGATGCAGCAGACGAGGCAGCAGACTGCGCGTGAGCGTTCGCGGCGGTGAGGGCATTGATCGCGGCGAGCGCAAACAGGGTGCTGGCGGCGAGCGTGACGGCCCGGCGGGCGGTGGCAGTTTCGGCACGGACGAACGTGCGGGCACGTGCGGCACGCGTGAGCGTGTGGCTGACGTGAGAAGGCATGACGGCGGATTCCTTTCTATGGAGCATCGAAATATCGAGATGGGCTTTCCTGTCTATGCCCCTCGAGATTCGAAAACCCCTCATCCGGCGTCAGAAATATTTCCTGGCGGGTGGCCTCTGGCGTTTCAGGTGTGTGTGCGCTCGCCGCCGATGGCGCGCCGTGTCGGCACGTTGTCGGGCGATTCCTCGCGGCCGGTTCCGCTGCGGGTGCTCGTGCGACTGCCCGGTTGAACGCGCACGAACCAGCGCGTGAAGCGCTGTATGTCGACCGGCAGGGCTCGCGAGAGCATGTCGAGCACGCGGTCGGTGTCGTCGACCGGATAAATGCCCGAGACCCGCAGCGCGGCCACTTCCGGCGCGCAGCCGAGGTGGCCGCGACGGTAGCGGCCGAGTTCCGCGAGAAAGTCGCCGAGCGGCATGGCGTGCACGACGAGCATGCCCTGAGTCCACGCGGCCGCGGCATTGGCGAGGCTCGCATCGTCGAAGCGAGAGCGCAGTGCGGAGGCGTCGAAGGTGGCGCCTTGTCCGGCCGTCAGCACTACGGTGGCGTTCGCGGCGTTGGCCGGCACGACGCGCACGGCGCCTTCGAGAACCGCGACGGCGGCGCTGTCGTCGTGCTGACGTACCGCGAAGCGAGTGCCGAGCGCCTGGAGGCTGCCCTGAGCGGTATCGACGAAGAACGGGCGATGGCCGCGATCGGCGTCTGCCCCGGTCGTGATCGCGATCTCGCCGCGCACCAGACGCAAGCGACGGACGTCCTCCGAGAAGTGCACGTCGACGGCGGAGTCGGTGTTGAGCGTGAGGACGGTGCCGTCCGCCAGTTGCACGGTGCGTCGTTCACCGACGCCCGTGCGCAGATCGGCGCGCCAGGCGCGCACGGTGTTGGAGTCTGTGGCCGACCAGACGGCGCTCGTTACCCCGGCGACGGCGATCAGGCCGAGCAGGCGGCGTCGGCCCGAGTTTGTCTGTGGGGCGCGGGCGCGCACGAGCGTTTTGTGCGCGACGAGCGGCGGAATGGTGCGCAGATGCGTGCCGAACTCGACCAGCCGCTGCCAAGCGAGCGCGTGTTGCGGGTCGGCGTCGTGCCAGCGTTGCCATGCGGCCTGCGTGCTGGCGTGGGTGTCGGCATCGGCATCGGGCGCTTGCAGGCGGACGAACCATTCGGTGGCCGCCAGCGTGACCGATTCGGGCAGCGCAGCCGAAGCCGCGGCGGCGCCAGGGTGCGGATGTCTGCCGGTACTCACGTGGCGGTGCCTCCGAAGCAGCAGGCGTGCAACGCTTTGACGATATGGCGTTGCACGGTGGCGATGGAGATCCCGACCGTCTCGGCGATATCGCGCTGTGCGAGGCCGTCGAGTTGCGACATGAGGAACACGCGACGTACCACTGGCGGCAGGCCGTCGAGGCGACGGTCGATGTCGATGAGTGTCTGGAGCAGGATCGCGCGCGTTTCCGGATCGGGCGCAACGGCCTCGGGCTGTGCGGCGAGTGCGTCGAGGTAAGCGGCTTCGATCTTGCGACGACGATGCAGATTGGCGACCAGCCCCTGGGCGACGACGGTGAGCAAGGCGCGCGGCTCGCGCACACAGACGGGCGTCTCTTTGCTGAGCAGGCGCACGAAGGTGTCGTGCGCGAGGTCGGCGGCGTCGCCGTGGTTGCCGAGCTTGCGGTGCAGCCAGTTGCGTAGCCAGCCGTGATGATCGTGATAGAGCGTGGCCACGCCGGACGCATCGGCGCGTGCGTGGTCTTTGCGTCCCCCGGTGTCGTCACGCATCATGATCTTGGCTCGGCCGCGTGAGTACGCAACCTTCGCTGATTTAGCAGCTTCTGAGGTTAATGATAATCATTCGCATCATATCATGTGCGTATGCTTCGGTGAGGGATGGGAGATAAATCGAGGGTGGGGGGCATGCCGTGGGCAAGCGGGGGGAGCAAGCGGCAGGCGCGATACGGGCTTGAATGGAGCGCCAATTGCCCGGACCGACAAGAAGCGTCAGGTGTTCAGCCAGTTCTCGATCCGGAGGCCGGGGTACGCAGCGAAATCGCGTTCATTGTTCGTCACGAGCGTAACGTCCAGTGAAATCGCGTGAGATGCGATCAGCTTGTCGAGGTGAATAAGGGTTTCCGAATTAAGACCACCGCCGATGTGGGAATCGATGATGCTGTACAAATATACAGTACAATCGCAGCGTGCCGAGCGATGCCTGGAAGCTGCCAGCGACTGTCGCACCGGCCTGATAGAGTAGTTACCCCGAGGCGCGAATGCGCGAATGCGCTAACGCGCGCTGTTGTTTGGCTCTGTCGTCTCTGCGTCGTCCATCACGTGTCTATAGTGTCTATCAAGCGGCCCTGATCTCAAGTGGATAAGTCCTCCTCGAAACCCGACCCGTCGGCGAGCCACGCCATCCGTATTCGTGGCGCTCGCCAGCACAATCTCAAGAATCTCGATGTCGATTTCCAGACCGGTGAGATGACCGTCGTGACCGGCCCGTCCGGTTCCGGCAAGTCGAGCCTGGTTTTCGACACCCTGTTTGCCGAAGGTCAGCGGCGTTACGTCGAGACCTTCAGCGCCTACGCGCGCCAATTCCTCGACCGCATGGATCGTCCGCAGGTCGACCATGTGGAAGGCGTCCCGCCCGCCATCGCCATCGACCAGACCAACCCCGTGCGCAGCTCGCGCTCGACGGTCGGCACGATGACCGAACTCAACGATCACCTCAAGCTGCTGTTCGCGCGAGCGGCGGCGCTGTTCGACCGCGAAACCGCGCAAGCAGTGCGTCACGACACCCCCGAGACGATCTACGCCGACCTGATGGCGCGCACCGCTCAGGGCGATCCGCGTCTGGTTGTCACGTTCCCGGTGGAATTGCCCGGCAGCGTGACGCCCGATGAGGTCGAGCAGTGGCTCTCGGCGTCCGGTTACACCCGGGTGCAGGCCGAGCGCGAAGTGGCGAGCGCTGACGGTACGCGCAAGGTGCTCGACGTCGTTGCCGACCGCTTCCGATTGCAGAACACCGAGAAAGCGCGCGCGATGGAGGCCATCGAATCGTCGCTCAAGCGCGGGCGCGCACGCGTGAACGTCTACGTGCTGGCCGAAGAAGGCGAGCCCGAGATCTGGCGGTATTCGCAGGATCTGCATTGCCCGGACAGCGACCTGCATTACGCCGATCCGCAGCCGGCGCTGTTCTCGTTCAACTCGGCGTACGGTGCCTGCGAAGCCTGCCGCGGTTTCGGTCGCGTGATCGGCGTCGACCTCGGTCTGGTGATCCCCGACGAGCGCAAGACGCTGCGCGGCGGTGCGATCAAGACCATCCAGACGCCCGCGTGGAAAGAGATCCAGGAAGACCTGCTGGAGTACGCCGGGAAAGCCGGCATTCCGCGTGATACGCCGTGGTCGAAGCTCTCGCCCGAACACCGGGAATGGGTCGTCGAGGGCGATCCCGACTGGAAGGGCGAGTGGAACAAGCAGTGGTACGGCATTCGCCGCTTCTTCGGCTATCTCGAGTCGAAGGCGTACAAGATGCATATCCGTGTGCTGCTCTCGAAGTACCGCAGTTACACCACGTGCGATACCTGCGGCGGTGCGCGTCTGAAAACGGAGGGCCTGCTGTGGCGGCTCGGCACGAAAGACAATGCCGACGCCGTGCTGCCGCCCGCCCAGCGTTTCATGCCGCGTGGCGTGTCGTGGTCGCGCGAGCAGCTCGAAGCGCTGCCCGGCCTGACCATGCACGATCTGATGCTGATGCCGATTTCGCGCGTGCGTCAGTTCTTCGATTCGCTCACGCTCCCGTCGACCCTGCTCGACGACGCGCTCAAGCTCCTGCAGGAGGAAGTCGGCACGCGTCTGAAGTATCTGTGCGACGTCGGCATCGGCTACCTCACGCTCGACCGTCAGAGCCGCACGCTCTCGGGCGGCGAAGTGCAACGTATCAATCTCACGACGGCGCTCGGTACGTCGCTCGTCAATACGCTGTTCGTGCTCGACGAGCCGAGTATCGGTCTGCACCCGCGCGATATGGATCGCATTGTGGCGGCCATGCATCGTTTGCGCGACGCGGGCAATACGCTCGTGGTGGTCGAACACGATCCGGCCGTGATGCTCGCCGCCGACCGGGTCATCGACATGGGACCGGGCCCGGGTGAGCGCGGCGGTCAGATCGTTTTCGACGGCACGCCCGACGAAGTGCGTCATGCCGACACGCTGACCGGCAGCTATCTCGGCGGACGCAAGCACGTGGCGAATGCGTCGAACTGGCGTGCGCGCCCGGTCGATGATTCGACGCCGCGTCTGTCGCTGACCGGTGCTCGCGAACACAACCTCAAGCAAGTCGACGTCGATATTCCGCTGGGCCGCCTCGTGTGCGTGACCGGCGTGTCCGGTTCGGGCAAGTCGACGCTGGTGCAGGACATTCTCAACCCGGCGCTCGCGCGTCACTTCGGCGATCCGACCGAAGCGCCGGGGGCGCACAACGAACTCATCGGTGCCGAGCAACTCTCGGGCGTGGTGTTCGTCGATCAGTCGCCCATCGGCAAGACGGCGCGTTCCAACCCCGCGAGCTACGTCGGCGCGTTCGATGAAATCCGCAAGTTGTTCGCCGCCGAACCGGCGGCGCTGCAACGCGGTTACAACGCCAGCACGTTCAGCTTCAACTCCGGCAACGGCCGCTGTCCGACGTGCGGCGGCTCGGGGTTCGAGCACGTGGAAATGCAGTTCTTGAGCGACGTGTATCTGCGCTGCCCGGATTGCGACGGCAAGCGCTATCGCGCCGAAGTGCTGGATGTGAAGATTCAGCGCGCCGTGCCGGGCGAAGCGATGCGAGAGCTGAGCGTGTCGGATGTGCTCGAACTCACGGTCAACGAAGCCGTCAAGCTGTTCTCGTCGGATCGCGACGTGCTGCGTGTCTTGCAGCCGATCGTGGACGTCGGTCTGGAATACGTAAAGCTCGGCCAGCCGGTGCCCACGCTCTCGGGCGGTGAAGCGCAGCGTCTGAAGCTCGCGGGTTTTCTCGCGGAGGCCGCGCAGAAGAAGACGGCGAGTGGCCAGAAGGTGGCGCATCGCGGTCGTCTTTTCATCTTCGACGAGCCGACGACGGGCCTGCATTTCGACGATATCGCCAAGCTCATGCGCGCGTTCGGCAAGTTGCTCGACGGCGGCAACTCGCTGCTCGTCATCGAACACAATCTGGACGTGGTGCGCGCCGCCGACTGGATCATCGATCTGGGGCCCGAGGGTGGCGAAGGCGGCGGCGAAGTACTGTGTGCCGGCACGCTCGCGCAAGTGGTCGCGTGCGCGGGGTCGCACACCGGCCGCGCATTGGCCGACTATGAGCGCACCGTGGTCGCGCCTGCGCAAGCGGTGGCGGCGGCCAAGGCGTCGGGCGATGCGGGCATGCCGCTGCAAACGGCACTGCGCGCGGCGCGTGCCCATCGCAAGCCGGCGGGGGGCGACGACATTCGCATCGTCAACGCACGCGAGCACAATCTCAAGTCGCTCGATGTCGCGATTCCGCGCGGCAAATTCAGCGTCATTACCGGCGTTTCGGGCTCGGGCAAATCGACGCTCGCGTTCGACATTCTGTTCAACGAAGGCCAGCGCCGATATCTCGAATCGCTCAACGCCTATGCGCGATCCATCGTGCAACCGGCGGGGCGTCCGGAAGTGGATGCCGTGTACGGCATTCCGCCGACGGTCGCCATCGAGCAACGTCTGTCGCGCGGCGGGCGCAAGAGTACCGTCGCGACGACCACGGAAGTCTGGCACTTCTTGCGTCTGCTGTATGTGAAGCTCGGCATTCAGCACTGCATTCACGATGGCGCACCGGTGACTGCGCAAAGCCCCGACTCCATCGTGGCGCAATTGATGCGCGATCGTCGCGGCCAGCACGTCGGGCTGCTCGCCCCGCTGGTCGTTGGCCGCAAGGGGATTTACACCGATCTGGCGAAGTGGGCCAAAGCGCGCGGGCATTCGCATTTGCGTGTCGACGGTGTGTTCCTGCCGGTCGATCCGTGGCCGAAGCTCGATCGTTTCCGCGAGCACACCATCGAATTGCCGGTGGGCGACGTGGTGATCGTGCCCGAGAACGAGGGTCTGCTGCGCACGCATCTGGCGGCGGCGCTGGAATTGGGCAAGGGCGTGATGCATCTGCTCGCGCCGCTCGACGGCCTCGGCGACACCATGGGCGAAGAACAACCGGGCGAAGGCGTGGGCGAGATCGAGGTGTTCTCGGTCAAGCGCGCCTGTCCGGTGTGCGGTACGAGCTATCCGGATCTCGATCCGCGCATGTTCTCGTTCAACAGCAAACACGGCTGGTGCACGACCTGCGTAGGCACGGGCCTCGCTCTCACGCGCGAGCAGCGCGAAGCGTTCGACGATACCGTGCTCAATCAGGACAATCGCGGGCGCGAGTACTCGCTGCCGTCGCAGGACCAGGAACCGGAGGATGTGGGCGATCAGCCGTGTCCGGATTGTCACGGCGCACGACTCAATGGCGTGGCGCGTGCGGTGACGTTCGACGAACACGCGATTTCCGACGTCGCCCAATGGACCGTGACCGATGTGCGTCAGTGGATTCAGGGCCTCGAATTGCAAGGTCGCGATGCGAGCATTGCGCGCGATCTCATCAGCGAAATTCAGGGGCGTCTGGCGTTTCTGGAAGAGGTCGGTCTTGGCTACCTCACGCTCGAGCGTGCCGCGCCAACGCTCTCGGGGGGCGAGTCGCAGCGTATTCGTCTCGCGGCGCAACTCGGCAGCAATCTGCAAGGCGTTTGCTACGTGCTGGACGAGCCGACCATCGGTCTGCACCCGCGTGACAACGGCATTCTGCTCGGTGCGCTGCGCAAGCTGGGCGATCAGGGCAACACGCTGGTCGTTGTAGAGCACGACGAGGATACGATTCGTCGTGCGGATCACATCATCGATATCGGTCCGGGCGCTGGCAAACGCGGCGGTACGCTCGTCGCGCAGGGCAAGGTGGCGGATCTCGCGTCGCATCCCGATTCGCTGACCGGCAAGTTCCTCGCGCATCCGCTGCTGCATCCGATTCAGCCGCGCCGTGAGGTGGTCGCGCCGGCGAAGGGTGTCGAGGCGGTGCCCCCGAACTGGCTGACGGTGCACGGTGCAACGCTCCATAACCTGAAGAACGTGACGGCATCGCTGCCGTTGTCGCGGTTGACGGCGATTACCGGCGTTTCCGGCTCGGGTAAATCGACGCTCGCTCGCGACGTGCTGATGACGAATCTGCTCGACGCGGTGGGCCGCTCGGTGTTGTCGTCGCCGGCTGAGCGCCGGGCGCGCAAGGGCACCGTGCGTCATGCGGTGAAGGCGGACGGCAAGCCGCGTGCGAAGTCGGAGGCACCGGCAGAGCCACGCCGCCCGGTGGTGCATGCCTGGCACGGCTGTGAGTCTGTTACTGGCTGGGAGACGATCGACCGCGTGCTCGAAGTCGATCAGACGCCCATCGGCAAAACGCCTCGCTCGTGCCCGGCGACGTATATCGGCTTCTGGGACACGATCCGGCGTCTGTTTGCCGACACGCTCGAAGCCCGGGCGCGCGGCTACTCGGCGTCGCGCTTCTCGTTCAACACTGGCGAGGGCCGTTGCCCGGCCTGCGAAGGGCAAGGGGTGCGCACCATCGGCATGAGCTTCCTCGCGGATGTGAAGGTGCTGTGCGACGTCTGCCACGGTCAACGCTTCAACGCCGAGACGCTGGCGGTGACGTGGCGCGGCAAGAGCATCGGCGACGTGCTGACGATGGAAGTGGACGAAGCCGTGACGTTCTTTGCGTCGATGCCGAGCATTGCGCATCCCCTGCAACTGATGCAGGACGTCGGACTTGGCTACCTCACGCTGGGGCAGCCGTCGCCGACGTTGTCGGGAGGCGAGGCGCAGCGCATCAAGCTGGTGACGGAATTGACCAAGGTGCGCGACGACATCACGCGTCGCGGACAGAAGTCGCCGCACACGCTGTATGTGCTCGATGAGCCGACCGTCGGGCTGCACATGGCGGACGTAGCGCGTCTCATCAACGTGCTGCACCGGTTGGTGAACGGTGGGCATACGGTGGTCGTCATCGAGCACAACCTCGATGTGATTGCCGAAGCCGACTGGATCGTCGACATGGGCCCCGAGGGCGGCAAGAACGGGGGGACGGTGGTCGCCGCAACCTCACCGGACGCGCTGGCGAAGGTCAAGGCGAGCCACACTGGTATCGCGCTCAAACCGGTGCTGGCGCACACGGCGGAATCGAGTGCGACGGCGACGACGCCGGAGGAAGCCGCCACGGTGAAGTAACGCCAGCAAGACGCGGCTCGGCCTCTCCGGTCGAGCCAGCCCTATCAGTGGTGCAATGCTTGCCAGTGCATTTGGCTCGACGGCAAGCTGGAACTCCCACGGGACGCCTGATAAAGGGCGTCCCGTTTTCATTTCGACATCTCAAGAACGCTGGGGATTTCGTCGTGGCTCCCGGGGATGCACGGCAAAGCGCTGCCGCCCATGCGTCGGTCGAATTCATAAAATATACGCAAAAATATATTTTATATGTCCCTCACTCAATCTCCGTTTCATAAGGTTTCTATCGGAAGCGTGCACTTACTCTTTGGGTGAGCGCACGATCACAATAATCTCCATAGCCCGTCTCCAATTATTTCAAATAAAGAAATTATAAATAGACAACTATCGACTTTATTGCGATTTATGGTGGTAATAGACTGCATCTGTCGACGATGAATAACACATCGCCTTTTCCAAACAGACAGGAGAAAACATCATGAAGCGCACGCTTATTACCTCGGCTCTGGTTTCCGCAATGTTGGCTGTGTCGGCCGGCTCGGCCCTCGCCAGCGACGCGTTCGACGGTCCTTCGGAATTTTCGTGGGTGCCCCAAACCAGCGCGTTGACCCGCGCACAGGTTCGTGAAGAACTGGTGCAGGCTCAGAAGGCGGGGCTCGTGGTCCAGCACGATTCCGTGTACCCGAAGGCCGCCCCTAGCGCACAGCCCGCAACGGCCAGCGCTCCGGTCGCGATGGGTTCGGTGGGTGGCCTGCAACGCGCCGGTAGCACGTACTTCGGTAACTAATTTCGGCAACTGATCGCGTTCGCGAATCGCTGTACTTGCTTTATCACCTGTGAGCCGGCGCTAATACCGCGCTACGCGACTCCGGGTAGCCGTCTCCGATACCTAATCGGCCGCATTCATGGCGGCCGATTTTGTTTTGGGCGCGTGCTTTGTCGATGTCGCCGTTTTACCGGTAAAACGGCGGCTGTGGACAAGTCTGTCGATAACGCTGTGAACAAGCTGTGCCACGCCTGTGGGCAACCCTGTGGATGATCGGGGGATAGCCGGTGGAAAGCTCAGGGAAAAGTCACCGAATCGATGGGGATAATCGGTGGATATCCCGTGGATATGTGGTGGATATGCCTTGAACAACCGGGGGTAAGCCGGTGGATTTCCTGTGGAAATCCCCGCGTCTTCTGTGAGTAAGCTGTGGGTGGCCGGTGGACAACTGTCATGCGAATGCCCGCAAACGACCGCGGGGCAAGTCATTGCGGCCATCCATCGATGGCAGGAGCGAATTCTCCAGGAAATTCACCCGCCAAATGCCTTCGCCAAAAATGCGGTGACGCGCGCAATGGCATCGTCTCGCGCTTCGGGCTGGGTGCCGGTAATCGGCACGACGTGGGTTTTCGGATTCGTGAATTCGGTGCGTGCGCGAACCGGCAGATTCGGCGCATCGAAATCGTGATACGCCCCCGGATAGATGTGGAGCGTGATCGGGGCGCCTTGCGCCGTGACGTCCTTCACGAAGGCCTCGCACGGCGCGGCTTTGGTCCAGACGTCGTCCGCGCCCGTGAGCAGCAGCAACGGAATCTTCGTCGTCCAGTTCGCGCCCTGCGCCCTGGCGTTGCACCAGCCCGGATAGAAGGCGACGGCCGCGACGAAGTCCGGGGCAGACGTCGCATCCTGCGTCCGGCCGGGACGCTTGGGGCCGATAGAGAACAGCGTGGTGCCACCGCCGTGCGACCACCCCATCAAAGCGATGCGATCGGCGCGAATGCCGGGCAGCGATTGCAGATAGCGCAGTGCCCCGTAGGCGTCGCGCGGACGCTCGACCCACGGCCGGACCGGCCCGCCGCGAACACACTCGCTGCCTTGCCCGCGCGACGTGAAGCTGTCCACCATCAACACCGCATAGCCCTGCGCATTGAATCGGTGCGCCCAGTCCAGTTCGCGAGGCGCGATCGTGCCCTTGCGCGAGAACATGCCATTGCAGCCGTGCATGAAGACGACGGCGGGTGTCGGGCCGCTGGGGTTGGCGGCTCGGAACAGATAGGCGTCGATCATCACGGGCGCGCCGTTGCCGTCCGTATCCAGCGAGGCGATGCTGATCTTCTCCTGTGCGTTCGCGTTGCCACTGGATAAGCCGAGCCCGGCGAACGACAGGCATGCGAGGGCGAAAGCGAACGAGGAGATGGGGCGGCGCGTGCGCGCGGCGAAACGCAATGGCATGGGAAACCCTCCCGGAACGTGCGGCGACTCGTCTCGGTGCCGCTACTGCACGCACGATAGCGCGCGCAACGTCCCCTGTGTCTTTCGCGATATTACGAATGGTTGCGAGCGATTCGTCGTATCAGGCGCTAAGCATCCGCCAATCGGAGATAAGGCCGCCGCATGCCACCGATTAGAATGCCATCGGATACCTAACCGATGAAACGCTTATCCGGAGACATTCGGCATGACTGACAAGACCGACAACAACGACGCAACATCGCAAGCCCCGCAATGGCGACTCGAGACGCTGGCCGTGCACGGCGGCTACCGCCCCGATCCGACTACGCGCGCCGTGGCCGTCCCGATCTATCAGACGGTGGCCTACGCCTTCGACGATACGCAGCATGGCGCAGACCTGTTCGACCTCAAGGTGCCGGGCAACATCTACACCCGCATCATGAATCCGACGCAGGACGTGCTGGAGCAGCGCGTCGCCGCCCTCGAAGGCGGTGTGGCCGCGCTGGCGCTCGCGTCCGGTCAGGCCGCCGTCACTTATGCCATTCAGACGATTGCCGAAGCGGGCGATAACATCGTCGCGGCCAGCACGCTCTACGGCGGCACCTACAACCTGCTGGCGCACACGCTGCCGCTCTCGGGCATCACCACCCGCTTTGCCGATCCGCGCGAACCGGAATCCTTCGAGCCGCTCATCGACGCAAAGACCAAGGCCATCTTCGCGGAGTCGGTCGGCAACCCGCTGGGCAACATCACCGATATCGCGAAGCTCGCCGGGATTGCGCATCGTCATGGCATTCCGCTCATCATCGACAACACGGTGACGTCGCCGTATTTGCTGCGTCCGTTCGAGCATGGCGCCGACATCGTGGTGCATTCGCTGACGAAGTACCTCGGCGGACACGGAACGAGCCTGGGTGGCGCGATCGTCGACTCCGGTAAATTCCCGTGGGCGGAGCACAAGGAGCGTTTCAAGCGACTCAACGAGCCGGACGTGAGCTATCACGGCGTGGTGTACACGGAAGCCTTCGGCCCGGCAGCCTACATCGGCCGCGCCCGTGTGGTGCCGCTGCGTAACACCGGTGCCGCCATCTCCCCGTTCAACGCCTTCCAGATCCTCCAGGGCATCGAGACGCTCGCGCTGCGTCTGGACCGCATTACCGACAACGCGCTGAAGGTCGCGCAGTTCCTCAAGACCCACCCGAAGGTGGAATGGGTGAATTACGCGGGGCTGCCGGAGCATCCGGATCACGCGCTCGTAAAGAAATACCTGTCGGGACGCGGGCCGGGCATTCTCACCTTCGGTGTAAAGGGCGGACGTGCCGCCGGTGCGGCGTTTCAGGACGCACTGCAACTCTTCACGCGTCTGGTCAACATCGGCGACGCCAAGTCGCTCGCCACGCACCCGGCGTCGACCACGCACCGTCAACTGTCGCCGGAGGAATTGCGCAAGGCGGGGGTGAGCGAGGAGACGGTGCGTCTGTCCATCGGTATCGAGCACATCGACGATCTGCTCGCGGATCTGGATCAGGCGCTGCGCAAGTAAGCGCGCGCGGCGCTGACGAAAACGCTGACGAAGGCACCGACGCGAGGCCGCGAATCGTTGCATCAGATCGCGTCGACTTGCGGCCCGGTTTTTGGCGCCGCCCCTGGCAACCTCATTGCCTGCCAATTCTGTCGGAGTATCATGCGCGGCAGCCGGTTGAGGGCAGGCGACCGGCGCCGCGGTCATGTGACTGTCACGAAAAAGTCACAATGACGGCGTACTGTCCTTGCCCATTTCCCAAGGATTGCGCATGGATTATCTGCAAGTGCTTGTGCTCGCCATCGTGCAAGGCGTGGCGGAGCTGCTTCCCGTGTCGAGCTCGGCGCACGTGATCATGGCCGAGAAGCTGATGGGCCTCGATCCGTCGTCGCCGGCCATGACGTTGTTGCTCGTCATGCTGCATACCGGCACGATGCTCGCCGTCATCGTCTATTTCTGGAAGTCGTGGCGCGAACGTTATTTCTCGTCGAAACACGATTTCATCCACAACGCGAAGCAGGTCATCATTGCGACGGCTTTCACCGGCGTGATCGGTCTGGCGCTGATGTTCTTCATCGAGAAGGTGCTGATGCGCGGCTCCGAGCATGCCGAGATCGAGCATCTGTTCGGCAACCTGTACATCATCTCGGCCGGTCTCGCGATGGCCGGCATTCTGATCCTGATCTCGGGCCGCAAGCGTGCGCCGATGGGGGATCGTCCGATGCGGGGTGCCGATTCCGCCTGGATCGGCGCGGTGCAGGGCATTTGCCTGCCCTTCCGCGGCTTCTCGCGCTCGGGCTCGACCATCTCGACGGGCATGCTGCGCGGCCTGGACAAGGTACGTGTCGAAGAATTCAGCTTCGCACTGGCCGTGGTGCTCACGCCGCCGGTGATCGTCAAAGAGGCTTACCGTCTGTACAAATCGGGCGGCGCGCAAACGTTCTCCGGTCACTTCATGTCGGTGCTCACGCCGAGCCTCGTCGGCATGGTGTTCAGCTTTCTCGCCGGCCTCGTGGCGCTGCGCTGGTTGTCGCGCTGGCTCGAACACGGCCGCTGGTATCTGTTCGGCATTTACTGCCTCGTCGCCTCGGCCGTCGTGCTCGCAGCAAGTCAGTACCTGTAAGAGTTGAAGCCTTCCGAGGGCAGCCCTATCGAGCGGCTGCCCTCGCGTCGTTCCCGCGATGCCTTTCGGCATCACACCAGTCCCGCCACGACCTCCAGAAACGCAGCGATCACGCGCGACTCGCGCCGTTCCGCCAGACACACGATGACGGTGGTGGTTTCCACGCGCGCGTCGCGGATCGCGACCGTGGCCAACCGCTCGTCGGGCGTATGCTCACGCGCGGACACCGCAGCAATGCCTAGCCCCAATATCACGGCTTCGCGAATCGCTTCGCGGCTGCCGATCTCCATGGTGACGTTTGGCGTGACCCCGGCCTCCTGCAATGCCGCTTCGAGCGCGTGACGCGTGGTCGATCCCGGCTCGCGCATGAGCATCGGCTCGTCCGCGAGCTCGGCGAGTTTCACGCTGCGGCGTTGTGCGAAGCGGTGCGTGCTCGGCACCAGCAGCACTACAGGATGCGTGCGATAAGGCACCGCGTGCAGACGCCCATCGTCGTGATAGCGCGCGAGCACGGCGACGTCCGTCTGGTACACCAGCAGGCTCTCGATCATCTCCTCCGAATTGCCCGGCCGCATGGAAATGCGGATGCCCGGAAAGCGCGGCTGGAAGGCCGCCACGATCTCCATGGCGTGATGCGGCCCGACCGCCCCCAGACGCAATTCGCCCGTGCGCAGCCCGCCGTGTTCCTTGAGCAGGCCAAGCGCTTCGACCTCGTCGGAGAAGATGCGCAGACTCACCGCATAGAGCGCCTTGCCGGTCGGCGTGAGCGTCAGTCCCCTGCCATGACGGTAGAACAGCTCGACGCCGTAGGTCTCTTCCAGCGCACGAATCTGCGTGGTCATCGTGGGCTGGCTCACATGCAGCGCCTGCGCCGCACGCGTGACGCTGCCGTGGTGCGCCGCCGCATGAAACGAGCGCAACTGGGTCATTCGCATCGGTGACGCTCCCGTGACGAGGTATAGGTTTTGCCAATAGATTGGCGAAAAAATGTGAATTGGAAGTATAGGACGGCGCTGACCATAATCCAGCTCAATCTTCGTCAATCGATCGCAATGTCTTCGGGCGCTGCGGCACCGTCCTCACCATGAATGCACGTTCGCGTTTTCACAATCCGGTCGACGTCCACTTCGGTGCGGGCGCCCTCGCCCATTTGCCCGAACTCGTTGGCCACCACCGCGCGGTGCTCGTCACCATGCCCGAAGCGCGTGCGCTCGGCATGACCGGACAGATCGAAGCGTTGCTCGGTCAGCGCCTCGCAGGGGTGATCGATCAAGTCAGCCCGAACCCGGATGTGCGCGAACTCGCGCCGATGTACGGCGACTTCTGGCGTCGTTACGCGCAGTGCGAAGTGATCGTGGCGCTGGGTGGCGGCAGTGCGCTCGACACGGCCAAGCTGTTGATGGTGGCGGGCGACGACGATCGTTTCGCCACCCTCGTCGATGCGCTCGATGCCGGGGGCGCCTTCCGGCCTACGCGCACCAAGCGTCTCATCACGATCCCGACGACCGCAGGCACCGGCAGCGAAGTCACGCCGTGGGCCACGCTGTGGGATCGTCACGTGAAGCGCAAGAAATACTCGCTGCATCTGCCCGAGACGTGGCCGGAGGCGGCGATCGTCGATCCGCATCTGACACGCTCGCTGCCGCGCGCCGTCACGCTGCAAAGCGGTCTCGACGCCCTCTCGCATGCGCTCGAAGCGATCTGGAACGTCAACGCCAATCCGGTTTCCGACACGTTCGCCGTGGCGGCCGCACGCAACATGATGTACGTGCTGCCGAAGCTCATGGCGTTGCCGCACGACATGGCGCTGCGTACGCAGGCGGCGCTCGCCGCGCTTCAGGCAGGCATGGCGTTCTCGAATACGAAGACGGCGCTCGCGCACTCGATTTCGTACGACATGACGATTCGCTACGGTTTGCCGCACGGTATCGCCTGCTCGTTCACGTTGCCGGCGGTGATGCGTCTGGCGATCGGGCGCCGTGCCGACCGCGACGCCGTGCTCGCGCAAGTGTTCGATGGCGATGTCGCGGGGGCGCCCGATGTGCTCACGGCGTTCCTCAACGGGCTGGGTGTGGCGACGGAATTCTCCGCGTACGGCGTGAGCGAGCCGGAATCCAGCGCGATGATCGCCGCGGCACTCGACGGTCCGCGCGGTCGCAACTTCATTGGCGTCGTTGCCTGATCGACGCCGGTATGGCGGTTTTCGTGTGCGTTATCGCGTCATGACGACGCATGCGTGTTTTCGAGTCTTACCCGCAGTCCCCGCAACACCCATCATCAAAAAAACAGCCGCGTGCCGATATCGCGGTATCGAGACATCCAGGAGACAGACGCCCGGTGCAGACCGGCGCGTCGCAGCGCGCCGCCGTGGCGCGGCGCATCAACAGGAGGCGCAATGGAACAGGTTCTCACCGGGGTTGGCGCGCGGGATGCCGTCAACGCCGAAAAAGCGGTGCGCACAGTCGCGCTGGCCAGCCTGATCGGCACGACCGTCGAGTGGTATGACTTCTTTCTGTACGGGACCATTACCGGCCTCGTCTTCAACAAACTTTTCTTTCCCAGCGGCGACGCCTTCGTGGCGACCGCGCTCGCTTACACCGTCTACGCCGTGGGTTTCGCCACGCGTCCGCTCGGCGGCATTCTCTTCGGTCACTTCGGCGACCGGATCGGACGCAAGCCACTGCTGATCGTCACGCTCTCCATCATGGGCGTGTCGACGTTCCTGATCGGACTCGTGCCGACTTACGACAGCATCGGCATTGCTGCGCCGCTGATCCTGCTGTTTCTGCGGCTGCTGCAAGGCATCGGTTTGGGCGGCGAATGGGGCGGTGCGGTGTTGATGGCGTTCGAATACGCGCCGCGCGACAAACGCGGGCAGTTCGCGGCATATCCGCAGATCGGGCTGGCTGTCGGGCTGTGTCTGTCGACGGGGGTGGTCGCGCTGCTTTCGTCAACGCTGACCGACGCGCAGTTCATGTCGTGGGGCTGGCGTCTCGCGTTCATGCTCAGTCTGGTGCTCGTGGCGGTCGGCATGTTCATCCGGCTGCGGGTGCTGGAGACGCCCGAGTTCGCGCGCATCAAGGACAGTCAGCACGTGGCCCATGTGCCGCTCTCGGAGATCGTGCGCGACTACCGGCGCAATGTCCTGCTCGGCTGGGGCGCGCGTTATATCGACGGCGTGGTGTTCAACGTCTACGCGGTATTCGCGATCTCGTATCTCGTCGGCACGCTGCATTTTCCGAAGACGCCGATTCTGCTGGCCGTCACGCTCGCTGCGGCGGTGCTGGTCGTGACGATTCCCTACGCGTCGAAGCTCTCCGACCGTATCGGCCGCCGACGGGTGTTCGCCGGTGGTGCGCTGGCATGCGGCGTGTCGGCGATCCCGGCGCTGGCGGTCATGCACTACTCGTCGAGCGTCTGGTGGGTGTCGCTGGCGGTGATCGTGCCGCTGGGCGTGGTGTATGCGTTCGTGTACGGACCGGAAGCGTCGATGTTCTGCGAGCTCTTCGACACACGGGTGCGCTACACCGGCATCTCGGTCGTGTATCAGGTCTCGGGCATCGTCTCCAGCTCGATCACACCGTTGGTGGCGGCGACGCTGCTCGAATACGGCGGTCACAAGCCGTGGTGGATCGCGGTGTACGTGCTGGCGGTCGGATGCCTGTCAGCAGCGTGTGCGAAGGCGATGAAGCGGACTTACTGAGGGCGCTGAGGGGAGCTTGAGGCGCATGTGGGGGACGTTCCGGAAATCGGAACCACGGCAGGCCGGCGGATGGCTCCCCGGCTTGCCGTGTTTTTTTAACGCTGGCGCTCGTCGACGCTTGCGAGCACTTACTGGCCGAAGTAGATCGAGCCGGCGCGATTCACGCGACCCGGAACTTCGTACACCGGCGAGACGACCGTGCCTTGCTGGGCGGCCACCGGACCCGGTTGTGCCTGCACCTGCACCTGGGCCTGCTGCTGGGCTTGCTGGGGTTGTGCGGCCGGTTGCGTGTTCTCGGCGGCGTTAGCGTTCGTCATGGCGGCTGCACCGAGCAGCGCGGCAGCAATCGTCGAAGCGATCAGAACCTGTTTCATTTTCATTTCTCCTGTCTGGCGAGACGTCCACCATGGGCGCCGTCATTGCCGCCAATTTACGCGCGCGTAACAAGGAGAAAAATGCGTTCCCGGATAAGGACGCATTGCTGAAAACGAAATAATCAAAGGCTGACGAAGCAGATTCTTCGTCGCGACCGGCGAAACCGCCGGGTCGACTCCCGACCTCCGGTGATCAGCGACGCGTCACGCGCACGCGAGCTTGCTCACGACGCGAACGGGCGGCACGGCTGCGCAGATACGAGGCGGTGAGCAGCGAGGCGCTCGCCAGCAAAAGGAAGGAACCGAGGGCAGCCATGGGAATGCTCCTGTATGAGCCGGCATCGTCTGCGGTGCGGCGCACCTTGCGAGTCACGATGTCGACCAACTTCATCATGTTGTCACTCTACTGCTGGCGCACTTTGCAATAAACCCCTTCGGATCAAACACGCTGTTGCGCGCCGCGGCATTTCCCGTCGGAATCCCGCCTGAAGCGCGTCAGATAGGCGCCATATATCCAGTTCAACGGCGTTAAGTGGTTGATTTTCAATCGATTTTTCGAATCGGACGATCGGTTGCATTTCGTAGACGCTCAGTTGCGAAAAAACCACGGGTTTTCCCTAAGATTCACTCATGCCAACGCGACGGACACCGCAACGCAGCAAAACGAAGTGCCCCCCGGCCTCCCTGCTGCCGATGCCCCGAACGCTAGCTGTTTGAGACGAAATCAACCAAATTGACAGGAGTATGACCATGAACACCCGTATCCTTGCCGCCGTTGTCGCCGCTGCTTCGCTTGTTTCGGCCTCTGCTTTCGCCGACGCCCGTTACGATGACAACGCCCCCGATCTGCAAGTGGCCACACAAAGCCAGGTTTCCCGTGCCGAAGTGCGTGCCGAACTGGTGCAGGCCGCCGCGAACGGTCAACTGAGCCAGACCGAAACCGGTGCGCCGCTGGTGACGGCAACGCAAGCGCAAGCCGCCATCGAAGCGCCGGCCGACTCGCTGACCCGTGCCGACGTGCGTGCGCAACTGAGCGAGCACATCGTGTTCGCCCAAGACAACCGTTCGTAATCCGGCGTCTTCGCAGCACAGTCGTTCTGTAGCACCGCAACACCGCAATATCCACGCATCGACCCCAAGCGATGCGCCGCCGCCGGACCGTCAAGGCCGGCGGTTTTTTATGGGCCGCCGGAAGCACCACCTTCAGAGGTGTGCCGTCGTCCGCTGCGAAGCTGCACGACAAGTCGCGGTGCAAATTCAGAAGCGCTCACCAGGATTGTCCGTAGAATTTGCGCGGCCGCTTTGACCGCAATGCCGGAAAGCGCGTACACCCCACGGGCGCCGTCGAATGTCGTCCGGACGAAAATCCCCACCTGGTTCCTTTCCCTGAATGCTGCACTCGTCTTCCCACAGTCAAATATCGCAGGGCGCCCCCTACGTGCCCGCCAACGCTGAGCGCGTCGAGAACGCCATCGTCGCCAATGCCCTGCGGGGCGCTCGTCCGCTTGCCCCGCAAGCCGAGCAAGCGCTGGAAGACGTGATCGCGCGTCATGGTGCCGATGTGGTGGCACGGCAGGCGGTGCCGCAGGCGTCGGCACCGGCGGAGGCCCGGTACTACTTGCTGAGTCAGCCCGAGGTTTCGCGGATCGTTCGACGACCGATCGCGCCACCCGCGCCAAAGCGCTACCTCGGCTTCGATCGCGTCGCTCAGTCACTGCGGCATATCGCCATCGCCGTGAACATGACGATGCGGACTCGACTGCAAATCGATCCGCTTGAAGTTCAGGCGAGCGTTTTCGGCGGCCGCATGCACATTGCCTCGAATTTCCACGCCGACCGCATTCGTGAGGCCCTGCATCTCGCGCTGACGGACGACACCCTCATGTCGGGCGCGCCACGACGCCCCGCGCCGGGCGATGAACGCGACTGGGATGCGATGATCATGTCCCGGCGTGTGCGCGACATTGCCAAACTCAGGGATCACTATGTCGACGGCCGTGGTCTGCGCGACAGGCGTGCGGCGGCGCGCGTCGAAATTACCGCGGGCGTGGGTCTGCCGGCGCAGGGAGCGCTCCCGACGGACAGCGCGCTGCGTCAGCTCGACGACGCTTTCGACACGTTGCGTGACGTGCTGCGAGACGCCGCGGATGCCGCACCGACATTTCGTAATCTCGTGGTGCACACCCCCATGGACGGCGTGCCCCGGCTCTCGTCGTTGCCGCCCGGGATCACGCAGACCATGCACGCCGAGCAGTGTATCGAGGCGGCAATCGCAGAAAATGCCGAGGTCTGGCATCGCGATGCGCTCGCGCGGTTGAACCTGCCATCCGATACGTTGATCGTCGTACCGATGGCTGGCCGCTTCGTACCGTGCGCCGCATGTGCCGAAGTGGAAGCCGAAAATCGCACGGACGGCGGCCTGTTCGATCCGGCCAACGGACGGTTTGCGCTGCATCGCAGCAGTCGCCGAATCGGCATGGCGTTCGCGAACGAAGTCCAGCACATCGCGCAGGCCACATTGGCGGCGACACCGGACGCGGCGGCACGGCGAGCACAGACCATTGCCGATCGTTTTCTCCGCGCACCGCAGGCGTTGCGCGCCTACGATGAGCCCGTCGTGCTGGATTACTCGCTCGACACCGAAAGCGAAAGTTCGGGCGACGAGTCGTGACTCTCGCCCGAACCTCGTTTTACTCGAGATTTTCCGGGGTGGGGGATGCGCGTAACGCGTCATCCTTCAGACGCGAGAGCATGTCCGCGCCGAGCGCCGTATCCTTGAGGTCGGCATAGGTCGCGCGATCGCGGTAGTGAAGCATTTCACTGCCGTCGGTCACACCGATCGAAGCCGACATGATCTCGTGATATGAGTGATGGTTCTTGGGCGGCATCAGGTTCGCCATCATGACCATGCGAGCCTCGGCCAGTGACGGCCAATCGGACACGTCTCCCGAGTAAGCCGCCATTTCCCGACACTGCGCGTAGTGATTCAGATAACGCAGCGTATGGCCGCTCGGACCGGAGATGACTGGTTTGTCGTGCACGATCGCCCCCAACGCAAATCCGGCGATCTGCGGATCGCTGCGATCGGAAGTCTTGACCATGTTCGAGCGATCACCCGTACGGTGTTGACGCACATGCGACCCGATCGGATTCAGATCGCGGCCGTTCGCTTCGTCACTGGTGTACTCCGCGGTGCTCCATGTAATGTCGAGAACATCGTGCAGAAGGCGATGGCGTTCTTCAGGGTTGCATTTGAACATGTATGCCACGACGTCCTTCGTCGCCGAGTTGCCCTCCTCATTGCACACGCGCCCGACGCCCAAATGTGTGAGGGCTTCGCCGAACGACGCTGCGTCGACAGCAATTCCTCTCAGCGTTTCCCATCGGTCTTGCATGACCTTCTTGATCCGGACCGGTATCTGGATGGGCGAAGTGATCTCGGCAATCGGCACGTCGAACTCGCGCAGGTTCCACGGATTCATTGGATTGTCGGGGTGCGGCGCGGCGTTGAACATATTGCGGCGCCGTTTCGGGTTGGGTGCATCGGGAGCGTCGTACTGCGGCGCTTCGGCTTTGATGAGGGTTGCCAGTACGTGGGCGTCGAGCGTGTCCCGCGAGTTCAGGCATTCGTCCGCGCCACCGATACCCACCCGCTCCGCCTGAATCTTGGCCCGGGCGAAGTCGTCGAAATCTTCGAAGCGCATGGGGGTTCCGGTCAGCTCACGGATGCGCCGTGCAATATCGCGTATCTGCGGCTCATCGCACAGCGCCTGTCCCAACTTGCGCTCGAACTCCACGCGCGCGGCCGCCTTCGGATAGTAGGGTTCGCAGTCGAAGAGATTGCGGCCTGCATCCACTCTCCGATACTTATCGAAGGCCGCACTGTCGGGCAGCGATTCCAACGAATCGGAGCGCGTTCTCAAACCCACATCGATTCGCAACGCGGGCATGGGCCGTTCCGGCGCCATTTGCACCTGCCGTTCAAGTGTCTGGTTGTCGGGCTCGCTCGCAACGCGTGCCCGATTCAGAAACTGGGTGCTAAGCGCCATTTCCAGAAGATTGCCGGTGGAATGTACGCGTGCAATGTTTGACTGAACGGTCAACATAATGAACTAATTCACCTCATTTCTTAAAAATTTAACCAGGTTTCGATATTCGGAAAAACAGGCATTGATGCGGTTCTCTGAATTTTCAGGCGTATCACCATATTCAATGTCAGTTAATCCGAAAAGCAAAAATCCCTCCGGCTCGGAAATAAAGAGCGTCGGGGGACATATGTCTCCTGAAATGCAGTTTTTAATTATCAAGTTAATTAGTTCAGGCCGACTCAGCATTGCCGGTGGCACGTCGATCCGGAAGTAAACGTCGAACGTATCGACCGAGTCGTTGGCGCGAAAATAGATCGCGTCGCCGTTCTCCAGCGTCACACCCGCGCCGGGAGACGTTCGGGCCTGTAAGCCGGACAGCCCGTTGCGGCGGCCGAAGGCGTCGAGAAAATCGTTGAGTCGACGTTGCGACATCCCCGGAGATTGCGAACTCCGGGCTGCTGCGTCAGTGAGTTCCGTGCCGTAGGGGGGTGCGCGGAAATTCGGTTGCATGATACTTTCGCCCAATAATCGTTGTAATTCGGGCGAATGTTAATCGGTTGCCGTTACGGCGAATAGACAGGGCTGCGGTTTTGGGGTGAATCATCGGGAATGAATCTGATATTTCCCGGCTTTCAATTTCCGCAGTCTGATTCGGAACCTTTTGTTTTTTATTTGTCGGCAGGCAAAAAAAAGCCGCCCGAAGGCGGCTCAAGGTCGGGTGAGACCAAGGAAAAGCGTTGCTGCGGGTCAGGCCGCCAGCGACTCGGTGAGCGCGTCGCGCGCGGCGTCGAACGCCTGCGCGAAAGGGCGCTGCCATGCACGTCGCGTGCTGTCGTCGATCCACGCGCCGTCGAGACCGTTCTGCATGAAGCCGCGCAGGTCGTCGAGCGAAAAACCGAAGTGGCTGTACATCAGCTCCCACGCCTGCGCCGGATTGACCTTGTGCAGCGTCGGATCGTCGGTGTTCGGGTGAAGCTTCAGGCCGAGGCCCGGCATGCGGCGGATCGGGTGATCTTCCGCCCAGCGCTCCGGCGTGAGCGTGCGCAGGTAATACGAATTCGTCGGCACCACGGTGAAGACGATGCCGCGCTCGGCGCATTCACGGGCGAAATCCGGCGCGTCGACGATGGTGTAGCCGTGGTCGATACGATCGCACTTGAGCAGCTCGACGGCGGTCTCGACGTTCGTCCAGGGCGTCCCGAATTCGCCCGCGTGCGCCGTTGTCTTGAAACCGGCCAGACGCGCGTTGCGATAGGCCTTCCAGAACAGCTCCGGCGGACGGTCGTTTTCGCGATAGTCGATGCCAATGCCGATCACTTCGTCGGCACGGTGCGCGCGCATCCACTCGACCATCTCGACGGCCTCGCGGGCATCGGCTTCACGGTCGATGCTCGGAATGAGACGGCCGACGATGCCGTGATCGCGCTCGGCGTCGCGAATGGCGGCCACGATGGCGCCTTGTGCGCTCGCATACGGAATGCCCGAGGTGCGAACGGTGCCCGTCGGGTTCCAGAAGAACTCGCTGTAGCGCACGTTGTGCGCGGCGGCGTCTGCCAGATACTCGTAGGCGATGCGATGCAGATCGTCCGGCGAGGTCAGCAAATACTCGTCGAGCGCGCGCAGCACGCGCAGTACCCCGATGGGCTTTTCGCCACGCGTGTAGAAGCTGTCGATCTCCGCGCGCTCGAGCGGTGCGTTCGACTTTTCTGCCAGCGCCACGAACGTGTCGTGACGCACGGCGCCCAGCAAATGGCAGTGCAATTCAACTTTCGGCATCGCACGGAAGAACGTGCGATGCGCCTCCTGAATCTGCACGCCGGTGCGTGCGGCGGGCACATGGCCCGGTGTCTCTGTCATAACGTCTAGTCTTGGTGATTTCATTGGCACCCGCCGGTGCCGGTTGGGTTTCGGGCGCGTATATCCATAACCGGCCGTCGATTACCGGCCCTCGATCAGCGACGTATCAGCGACGTATCAGTGACGTCCCACGACCGTCCAGAAGTAATACGCCAGCGGCAACGCCAGCACATACAGTCCCCACGGCAATTCCTTGAAGCGGCCCATCAACGCCTTGACCAGCACATAGCACAGCAGACCGCCGGCAATCCCGGTGCCGAAGCTGTTCGAGAGCAGCGTGAGCAGCACCATGGCGAGCACGGGGAACGCGTCGCTGAAGTCGTCGAACGGCACATGTCGGATTGTGCTGAACATCGACAGACCGATCAGGATCAGCGCGGGGGCCGTGGCTTCCTTGGGAATGGCCAGGGCCACAGGCACGAAGAAGCACACCAGCGCGAACATCACGGCAGCCGCGATCGACGTCAGGCCGGTGCGGCCACCGGCTTCGACGCCGGCGGCGGACTCGACCAGCGCGGTGAGCGCGGGAATGCCCAGCAGCGCGCCGCCGGTCGCCGCGATCGAATCGACGAGGAACGGACGGTTGATGTTCTGCATGTTGCCGTGCTCGTCGAGCAGGCCGGCCTTGCCGCCGACCGCGAGCGTGGTGCCCAGCGTGGAGAAGAATTCCGCCGCGAAGAACGCGAACAGGTAAGGCAGCGACGCAATCGTCAGCGCGCTTTTCAGATCGAGCTGGAACGCCACCGGCGCCATGCTGTGCGGCAGCGAGATGAACGACTCGGGCACCTTCGTCACGCCCAGCGGCACACCGGCCAGCGCGGCAACGAGAATCGACCAGAGGATCGCGCCCGGCACCTTGCGGCCTTGCAGCAACACGGCTACGCCCAGACCGATCAGGGCGACGATGGTGCCCGGCTTGCTGAAGTCGCCCAACGCGAACGCATTCGTCTTCGCGTTGGCGATCACCATCCCCGCGTTACGCACGCCGAGCACGGCGATAAACAGACCGATGGAGGCGCCCAGACCCAGTTTGATGGCCGTCGGAATCAGACGCGCCACCACGCTGCGTGCGCCGATTACGGTCAGCAGCAGGAACAGCACGCCGGAGAGGAACGCGATGGCGATGCCGGTTTGCCAGGCCACGTGTTCGGTGGCGGCGAGCGTGACGCCCACGATCACCGACCCGCCAATGCCGGGACCGACCACGAACGGCAGATTCGCGTAGAAGCCCATCAGCACCGAGAACAGCACGAAGACCAGCATCACGGCCGTGGTGGCCGCACCGCGGTCCATGCCGCCGGTGGCGAGCAGTGACGGAATCACGACGAGCAGATAGGCCGCAGCGAGGAATGTGGTGATGCCGGCCAGCACTTCGGTGCGCACGCTGGAGCCGCGTGCGGCGATGGCGAAGCGGCGCTCGAGCCAGCCGCCCTGCGCCGTCGCAGTGTGGCCCGGGGACAGCGAAGGCGCCGTGTCGCGCTCAGGAGAAGAAGTCTGCATAAGCCAAGAATAGAAGGTCTTTGCGTGGCACTTTACGTGCGCGCGACTATAAATAAAAAATGAAATTACTTATGATTCGATAATTCGAATCTATTCTTCGCGACGCTCGCGGGTTCCGGGGATATCCGGGCTGTCCGCGCCGTCCGCGCGATTCACGCCAGCCATCATTGCCAGCGGCATCGCGAAATCGTTGTTCCGCCGTCACCATCATGACGTCACCACAGGAGCGCGCCATGGCGACTTCGTCCCGTCGTACCGAGAACACTGCGGCCCGCACCAGCGAGTCGCGGGCATCCAAGGCTGCCGAGGCGGGAACGTCTCCCGCTTCACCTGCTTCACCTGCTTCGTCGGGGGCGTCCACGTCGACCCCGGCGCCGCAGGTGCTGCCCTTGCCTGCGCTCACGCTGCGCCAGGTGCAGTACTTCGTGGCGCTTGCGCACTCGCGCAGCTTCACGCAGGCGGCGCAGGCGCTCTCGGTCACGCAACCGGCGCTCACCGCCGCCATCCGGCAAATCGAGTTCCTGCTCGGCGGCCGTTTGTTCGAACGCTCGGCGCACCGTCTGACGCTGACCGAGGCCGGCATCACCATCCTGCCGCTGGCCGAACGACTGCTGAACGCCGCACGCGGGACTTTCGACGACATGACGAGCACCTTCACGCTGCAAGCCCAGACGGTGCGCATCGGTTTCATTCCGTCGGTCGCTGCGCGGCTGCTGCCGGTGCTCGGCAGTCTGCGCGAGGCGCATCCGAATGTGCGTTTCGCGCTGTCCGATCTGCCGAACAGCGAACTGGTCGCAGCGCTTGCGCGCGGCGAAATCGACCTCGGCGTCGGGATTCGCGACGAGGCCGACGAAGCCGGCCACGCGGCCAACACCGAAGGCTTTCGTTGCGACGACCTGTTCGACGACGAGATCGTGCTCGTGGCGCGCCGCGACGATCCGCTCGCCTCGGAGGCGTTCGTCACCTGGTCACAACTCGCCGAGCGCGATCTCGCCGTGTTCGTGCGCGGCAACGTCAGCGATTCCCTGCAACGCACCGGCGGCTCGCACAATCTGCGGCTCGAACCGAAGTACCGCATGGAGTACACCGAACCGCTCTACGCGTTGGTGCGCAGCTCGCTCGCGCTGGCGATCCTGCCCAAGCTCTACACACTGCACCTGCACGACCCGGTGCTCGTTGCGCTCGACGTCGTCGCGCCGCGCGTCACGCGCACCGTTGCGCTGATGTCGCTCGTCGGCAAGGAGCGCGGCCCGCAAGTGAGCGCTTGCCGAGACTGGATCGCCAGGCATCTGGCGCGGTGACGGCGGTTGCCCCGCGCTCGCTCGCCACGTGAAAACGCGGCGGCCGCGTCGCATGACGGGCCACCGCGCTTTGCTTCGTCCTGCGCTTTCCTGCTGCCCTGCCCGATTACGGCAGACGCGAGATCCGGGCGAGCAGTGTGTCGTAGAAGCGATCGGCGTCCACGTCGGTGAGCCACATGGCGTTCGCCGGACGCTTCGAGCGGCCGTTCCAGTCCACCACCGTTTCGCCCAGCGTGAGCAGGCCCGTCGTCTCGACGGCCACGTTCACGCGACGTCCGCCGAACATCGTCGGGTCGATGAGATAGGCGACGGTGCACGGGTCGTACATCGGCGCCGATTCCACACCGATACGTCCCTTCTGATACGCGACTTCGGCGGCCATGATGTCTGCCACGATCGGACCGCAGCGATTCTTCAGGGCGCGCAACGGCACGATGCGCTCGGGCGTGATCGGTGCTTTGACGCTGACGTCGCGCGGCACCACGGTCACGGGCACACCGGCGCCGAGCACGATGCTCGCGGCTTCCGGGTCGACGTAGATGTTGAACTCGGCCGCGGGCGTGATGTTGCCGCGCTGGTACCACGCGCCGCCCATAATCACGATTTCGCGCAGCGCCTTCGCGCCTTCCGGCGCAGCGGTCAGGGCGGTCGCGATGTTGGTCAGCGGGCCGATGCCGACGAGCGTTACGCTACCCGGCGCAGCGGCGCGCAGGGTGTCGATCAGGTACGTCACGGCGTGCTGCTTTTCCAGCGGGCCGCGTGGCTCGTGCAGCGTGACACCGTCCAGACCCGAGCGGCCATGCACGTTCGCGGCGGTGATCAGCTCGCGCATGAGGGGCTTCGGGCAACCGGCGTAGACCGGGAGCGTTTGGGTCTTGTCGGCCCAGTCGCGCACGATACGGGCGTTGCGCTCGGTCAGGTTCAGCGGCACGTTGCCGCCGACGGTGGTGAGCGCCTTCAGGTCGATCTGGTCGTGTGCGCCGAGGGCGAACAGGATGGCGATCGCGTCGTCCTGACCCGGGTCGCAGTCGATGATGACCGTGCGGCGCGGCGAGCCGTCTGCCGCCAGACGCGTTGCGCCATCGGTCGAGGTGAGTTCGGCGAAAGCGCTGCCGGCACCCGTCACGCCAAGCGTGGCGAGCGACGCCGCGAGCGACGTACGCAGGAAGCTGCGGCGGCTAGGCTGGTGGCGCGCGATGTCGTGGCCCTGGCTGCCTTCGGCCGGGCTACCCGTGTCATTCAGTTCGTTCATTGTCGTCATGTGGTCGAACCCGTAAAGCAATAAGAGGCGCTGTGCGCATCAGAACGTGTGGCGCATGCCCAGCGTCACGGCCATCTGACGCTTGGTGCTCGACGCGGCGTAGCCGAACAGTTGCGCATATTTCGCGTCGCCTGCGGCTTGCTGTGCGTTGAGCGTGAGTGCGACGTCCGTGCGCTTGGACAGCCAGTAGTCGGCTTGCAGGTTGACCTGGTGCCATTGCGGACGCGTGTTGATCACATCGTATTTACCTGCCGTGAAACCGTACGCGGCGCCCAGCACCAGGGCCGGGGTGACGTTGTAGTTGAGCGTCAGGTTGTAGTTCTGGAGATTCAGGTGCGAGTTGTCGAGGTACATGTATTGCACGTCCGAGAACATCGCGCCGATGAGGGCCGGGCCCCAGCGATAGAAGCCGCCCGTGGCGAAGATGCGCTGCTGGCTCGCGAAGACGTTCGCACGCGTGGCGCTCTTCGAGAAGATCAGCAGCGGGCTGGCGTAATCGTTGGCGATGGCGCCGTCGTTATTCGTGCCGCTGAACGGATTGTTGTATTGCGCGTAGGCGGCGTTCCAGTCGAAGTCGCCGTACTTGTAGCCCAGGCCGAAGCTGTAGGCGTTGTTGTTGCGAAAGCCGAGGGCCGAGTTCGAGAAGCCGTATTGCGCCGTGCCGTGGAAGCCGCCCACGGTCGGGCTGACCCACTTCACCGAGTTCTGCATACGGATATCGTTGTACCCGTTGTCGTTATCGCCAATGTTCACGCCGTTGCTCGAAATGATGATCGGGCCGACGTAATCGTGAATGGTGTCGTACTGGCGACCCAGCGTGAACGTGCCCCAGGTCTTGTCCGAGAGGCCGACGAACGACTGGCGACCGAAGGCGCGACCGTTCTGCGCACCCGTGCCGTTCATGATGTTGAAGCCGGCTTCGAGCGTGAAGATGGCCTTGGTGCCGTTACCGAGGTCTTCCGACCCACGCAAGCCCCAGCGCGGATTCTGGTTGGTGCCCGAGAGTGCCTGCCACGTCTTGCTGCCGCCTTGATTACTCACGTAACCCACGCCGCCCGAGATCAGGCCGTAAATGGTGACGTTGCTTTGTGCGTGTGCAGTGGTGGCGGCGAGGCCCATGGCGGCGCATGCGCCGGCGAGGCCCAGGCGGGCCAGAATCGTGGTCTTCATGACGTGTGGCTTTCTCTAAGGTCTGTCCGCGCGCTAAGCGAGAGTGGGCGCGGTTCGGACGGAACTATAGGGAAGGGGGTTGTATAAATATAATTTTGATTTTTTATATATCGATAAAACAAATCGATATAAGCCGGAAAGCCCCGTGGGACTTGTGTGGCGGGGCTTTGCCCCAAAATGGGGCGTCTGTCCGGGCGTTGCGTGCGGCCGACAGTGACGTGGGGCGCGGGCGGAGTGAGGGAGCGGCTGACGGGCGGGAACGACAGCTAAAGACGACCAAAGACGACCCGATCGAGGGGCAGCCGTGGGCGCTCACGCCCCGCGTGCGAGTAACACCGGGGCCTGGGCAATCAGATAAAGCACGGCGCCGATCAGGCCGCCCACGAGCGTGCCGTTGATGCGGATGTATTGCAGATCCTGCCCCACGCTCAGGCGAATCTGTTGCGACAGATGCGCCGCGTTCCAGCCGCGCACCGTCGCGCGGATATGTTCCGTCACGAAGTCTGCGAAGCCCGGGGCCATGCGCTCGGCAGCGTCGCGCAGTTGCGCATCGAGCGCCTTTCGCAAAGACTCGCTGCGCGCGAGTTCCTGACCGATCCACGCTGCCGCACCGGTGATCTTCGTGCCGATGACCGAATCGGGGCGTGCGAGATCCTGCTTCACCCGGCCACGCCATTCGTTCCACAGGCCGCCGACATACGCGTTCAACGCCGTGTCGCCCTTGAGCTGTGCCTTGAAGTCGTCGAGCTTCGCACCCAGTGCGGCGTCGTGTTTGAGCCGCTCGATGAGCCCCGCCACCGCGCGATCGAATGCCTTGCGCAGTTGATGCGACTCGTCGGCCTCCATCTGCGCGAGCAGGCGCGTGACGGCCGCCGAGATCATGTCCGAGCCCTTGCTGCCGATCCACTCCGACGGCAACACCTTTTCCTTCTTCGGATGATCGCTCTTGAGCCAGTCGACAATGCGCGCCGAGATGAATTCGCGTGTCTGCGGCTCGTTCAGCAGCTCAACGAGATAGTCGAGCGTCTCGTCCAGCAATGCCTGATGACGGCCGTCGCGCGTCAGCGTGTCGAGAATCGCGGCGGCCGATTGCGACAGATCCAGACGGTCGATCATGGCATCGAGCGCGCGCCGGATAAATGCCTGCACGTTGCGCTCGTCCATCACATCGAGCACGCCGCCCGCGACCTTCACGAGCACGGCGCTCAACTGACGCGTGTTCTCGTACGAGCCGAGCCAGCGCGTAACGGCGTCGGCCGGATTCTGTTGCTCGATGAGGCGCACGACCGATGGCGTATCGAGAAACTTTTCGCGCACGAAGCAGGCAAGGCCGTCGCCGAGCGCATCTTTCTTGCGGATCAGAATGTTCGTGTGCCGCGCGAGCCCGGGGATCGGAATGCGCCGGAACAGCGCTTCGACGGCGAACCAATCGGCCAGGCCGCCGACCATCGCCGCTTCGGCCGCTGCGCGAATCCAGCCAGTGAAGAAACTCACCGGCATGAAGAGCGTGGCGATGAAGATCGCGAGCGCCACGAGAAGGAGCGACAGCGCGCGCCGTTCGGCGCGTTGCAGGGCGATGGCGGCGTGCGTTGCGGGGTCGGGACGAGGCGTGGGGTCCGTGGGGGCCGCTGAGTCCATTGGGCAACTGGCTCCTGAAAAAACGAAGACGCCTGACAGGTTACCCCGTCAGGCGTCTCGTGATAAGTCTCGGGCAGCGACCCGTCGTCAGACAGTTCGCAGGCCGATCCTCTCAGGCCATCAGCCGCGCTGCTTCGCCTTCAGCTCCAGACGGTACTTGTGCAGCAGCGGCTCGGTGTAGCCGTTGGGTTGCGTCAGACCTTCGAATACCAGCGCGCTGGCCGCCTTGAACGCCAGCGATGTGTCGAAGTTCGGGGCCATCGGCACGTAATGCTTGTCGCCCGCGTTCTGCTTGTCGACCACGGCCGCCATGCGCTTGAGGGTCTCCTCGACCTGTTCGCGCGTGATCACGCCATGACGCAGCCAGTTCGCCAGATGCTGGCTCGAGATACGCAACGTGGCACGGTCTTCCATCAGGCCGATGTCGTTGATGTCTGGCACCTTCGAGCAGCCCACGCCCTGATCGATCCAGCGCACGACGTAGCCCAGAATGCCTTGCGCGTTGTTCTCGATTTCCTTGCGGATGTCGTCGGCGCTCCATTCGGCCCTGGCCACGACCGGCACCGTCAGCAGGCCGGTGAGCAGCGCGTCGCGCTCCTTCGCGTAATCGATCTTCTCGAGTTCTTGCTGGACGGCCTGCACGTCGACCACGTGATAGTGCAAGGCGTGCAGCGTGGCAGCGGTCGGCGACGGCACCCACGCGGTGTTCGCACCGGCCTTCGGATGCGCGATCTTCTGCTCGAGCATGGCGTGCATCAGATCCGGCATCGCCCACATGCCCTTGCCGATCTGGGCGCGGCCACGCAGGCCGGCCGCCAGACCCACGAGCACGTTGCTCTTTTCGTACGACGTGATCCACGCCGAGGACTTCATGTCGCCCTTGCGCATCATCGGACCGGCTTCCATCGCCGTGTGCATTTCGTCGCCCGTGCGATCGAGGAAGCCCGTGTTGATGAAGGCAACGCGGGCGGCGGCTGCCGCGATACAGGCCGAGAGGTTGACGCTGGTGCGGCGCTCTTCGTCCATGATGCCCATCTTGAGCGTGTTGCGCGGCAGGCGGTACAGGTCTTCGATGCGACCGAACAGCTCGTCGGCAAACGCGACTTCAGCCGGGCCGTGCATCTTCGGCTTGACGATGTAGATCGAGCCGGTGCGCGAGTTCAGACGATGCTTGCGGTCATGCAGCGAGGCGAGCACGGTGACCACACCGTCGAGAATGCCTTCCGGAATCTCGCGGCCCTCGCGATCGGTGATCGCCGGGTTGGTCATCAGATGGCCGACGTTACGGATGAACAGCAGCGAGCGGCCATGCAGCTTCACGGGCTTGCCATCGGCGCCGGTGTATTCGCGGTCCGGGTTCAGACGGCGCGTGAAGGTCTTGCCGCCCTTGGCGACGTCTTCCGTCAGCGTGCCCTGCATCAGACCGAGCCAGTTGCGATACAGCTCGACCTTGTCGTCGGCATCGACTGCCGCGACCGAGTCTTCGCAATCGATGATGGTGGTGACGGCCGCTTCGACGAGCACGTCCTTGATATGGGCGGCGTCGGTCTTGCCGATCGGGTGACTGGCGTCGAACTGGATTTCGAAGTGCAGACCGTTGTGCTTGAGCAGCACGGCGCGCGGTGCGGCGGCGTCGCCCTGATAGCCGACGAACAGGGCCGGCGTGGCGAGTGCGGTCTTGCCGCTCTCGGTCGTGACGACCAGTTTGCCGTTCTCGACGCTGTAACCGGTGGCGTCCTTATGCGAGCCTTGCGCGAGCGGGGCGGCCTGATCGAGGAAGCCGCGCGCGAAGGCGATCACGCGTTCGCCGCGCTTCGGGTTGTAGCCGGTGCCTTTCTCGGCGCCGCCGGTCTCGGGGATGGCGTCGGTGCCGTACAGGGCGTCGTACAGACTGCCCCAGCGCGCGTTGGCGGCGTTCAGGGCATAGCGGGCGTTGGACAGCGGCACCACGAGCTGCGGGCCGGCCTGCTCGGCGATTTCGTAATCGACGTCGGCCGTGGTGGCTTTGACGCTCGCAGGCGCGGGCAGCAGATAACCGATCTTTTCGAGGAAAGCGCGGTAATCGGCGGCGTCGGCAATCGGGCCCGGATGGGCGCGATGCCAGTTGTCGAGCTCGCCTTGCAGACGGTCACGCTCGGCGAGCAGTGCGCGGTTCTTCGGGGCGAGGTCGTGGACGATGGCGTCGAAGCCTTTCCAGAACGCATCGACATCGACACCGGTGCCCGGCAGGGCTTCCTTTTCGATGAACGCGATCAGATTGTCTGCGACCTTCAGGCCGCCACGCTGGGAAGTGGAAGTCATGATGCTGTACTCGAGTTTGAAAACCAGGTTGACGCGACTTCATTCGCCCTCTTGCCGGGCGTGCCGACGCATTTCGCGACAGACACATCGTCAGGAGGACAGACGATAAGGGGCAGTCTTATATAAGAGTCTGAGTGTAATCCTTCTCCGGGCGCTCGGAAACCCGGTAATTCGAGTCGTGACACCCCCGCAGCTTATAGGTGGGATAAGGGTTTTCGTATGACATCGGCGCCACAAGGGTTTGCGTCCGACGTCCGAATTCTGGTGTGCGGTTGCAGCATTCGGTATGGCGTTTCACTTTATGAGAAATGCGGGCGCGGGTTTGAAGACGTGGCGTGACGTCGGTCGCGCGGTGGATGGGTTCGTTCGCGCGACGGGTACACTCGATGTTTTCGCGCAAAGCGTACCCATCCCCCAAGACCATCTGCCCAGGAGGCATGCGTCGTGAAACAGATCTTGATGATGAGCAGTTCCCGCAAGGGCAGCACGGGCTATCTGGAGCATGCCGAGGACCAGGTGCACGCGGTGCTCCGGGGCCGTGCGAAGCGGGTGTTGTTCGTGCCGTACGCGGGCGGCATTACCTTCAGCTTCGACGAGTACGAGTCGCGCGTGAAGCCGTCGTTCGAGCGGTTCGGTTACGCGCTGGAGTCGATCCATCACCACAAGGATGCGCGTGCGGCCGTCGAGCAGGCGGAAGCGGTGGTCGTGGGCGGGGGCAATACGTTCGTGCTGCTGGACCGCATGTACAACGCGGGCATCGTGGGGCTGCTGCGCGAGCGCGTGAATGCGGGCATGCCGTACGTGGGATGGAGCGCGGGGGCGAACGTGGTGTGCCCGACCATCCGCACGACCAACGACATGCCGATCGTCGAGCCACCGACCCTCAAGGCGCTCAACCTGATTCCGTTTCAGGTGAACCCGCACTTCATCAGCGGCAAGCCGGCGGGGCATAACGGCGAGTCGCGCGAGGAGCGTCTGGCGGAGTATCTGGCGATCAATCCGGATGAGAGCGTGGTAGCGATTCCCGAGGGCACGGCGCTGCACGTTCAGGGCGAGAGCGCTACCGTGCTGGGTGAGTTCGACGCGCTGCATTTCAGACAAGGCGACGCCGTCGAGAAGATCGCGACGGGAAGCACGTTTGCGCTGGCGTCGATTTGATCTGACGCGCCACCCCATCTTCACGCATGTCGTCGGATGACTCGGGAAAGCGGAGTTATTCGATCGAGTCAGCCGATCGAGCCATCCGAAAATTCCGAAATCTGACTTTTCGTGCCCGAATCCGGCATGGCGGTGGCTTTCCACTGGCAGAATGCCAAGTCGATTTTGGCTGCGCTTTCCCCCGGAGCGCGATGCGCATCGATGCATAGGGGGGCGTGATCCCCCCGGCGTCGTCGATGCATTTCCGGGAGAGAACATGGCGCAGAAGTACACGAGTCTTACGCTTACCGTAGCGCAGAGGAACGACATCAAAGCGTTGTGCAGGCGAAACAACTATCGCGGGTTTATCGCTATCGCAATCGACTTTTTATGGATTGGTGCCGCTTGTGCGTTGACGCTTTGCCTACATCCACTGATGTATCCGTTGTCGATGCTTGTTATCGGCGCGAGACAGCGAGCATTGGCAAGTCTCTTTCATGATGCTTCACATGGGACGTTGTTCAAGTCGAAGCTCTTGAACAAGACCGTGAGCCGAGTGCTGTGTGGTTGGCCAATCATGCAATCCATGCGCGCCTATCGCCAATCCCACGTTATTGCCCATCACACGCGATTAGGGGACGCTGATCACGATCCCGATTACAGGGAACTGAAGTCCGCGGGCGTATACGGGACCCACCGAGGTCCGGTCTTTTTTCGACGGTTTGTTTTGAGCGTGCTTTGGGGCCGAATGACGCTCCGATACGTCAAGTCCTTGATTCTGAGTCGTCTGTCGTTTTCCCTTCGACCGGGCAAAGCGCAAGCCGAGTCCTGGTTGATTCCAAGTCTTCATGTGTTAGTCGCTGCAATCGCCTACATGCAGGAGTGGCTGACAATCCTATTGTTCCTCTGGTGGATCCCACTGGTCGTCGTTTATCCCGTCATAGGATGGCTCAGCGAGCTATCCGAGCATTACCCATTCATGGAAGCGCCTGACGACTGGTGTTTCAGTGCTCGCAACCGATACGCCTGTTGGTTCGAACGCCTCTTCATCGGGATGCACGGTGATTCGTTTCATCTGACGCACCATCTGTTACCCGGGGTTCCACATTGGAACCTCGCCGCGGCCACCGAGACGCTTCGAACGGACATCATCTTTGCCAAGTGGGACGACCGATGGGGCGGAATCTTTTCGTCGGACCGACCCGACCGAATGGCTTTTATCGATTTCGTCAGTACTTCGGGGAGGCCTTGAAAATGTTGTCAGGGCTTAAACGGTTACGCATGAAATCACCAGCGTCCAGTTGGAATCGCTTCGGGTCTGAGGGCTTCGCGCTGGTGGCGGCGATCCTTAACGGCACGATTGGTGTCTTGACTCGGACGGGATTTGAGCAAGGCGCGACGTCCGCGATGATCGCCTTCTGGAAATGTTTTGGCGCGTTCGTGCTGGTCGGTGCGTTGTGTGCATCGCGGCAGGAACTACGGACGCAAACCGTCAGACTTGGCCATCGCTGGCGCGAGTTCGCGTGTCTCGCCTTTCTCGGGATCTTTTGCCTCTATTACTTTGAGACGAAAGCGTTCTCCGAGGCATCGATTCCACTGGTTTCCTTCCTCACTTATGCCGCGGGCGGCGCGACCATTGCGTTGTCCGGATGGCTGCTCGGGGAGACGGTGACGCGTCGGAAGGTGGTCGCATTCGCGGCCATTGTCATGGGCGTCGGGACGATGAGCTTTTTTGAAAGCGGCGTGACCGGCACCGTATCGGGCATCGCGCTGGCGCTCGCCGGGGGCTGCGGCTATGCGCTGTTTATCTTCCTCTCCAAGTGGTTTCGGATGGGGGCCGGATTCCCCCAGTTGGTCTGGCTGTTCGGGTTCGGGAGCGTCTTTCTGCTGATGCCGCTCGTGCAGGAAGGCTTCGCGATGCCGAGCGGTTTCGTATGGGTGACGCTGTGCGCGCTCGTATTGCTACCGACCATCGGCGGCTTCTATTTCACGACTCGGGCCGTAGAAGGCGGGCAGGCAAGCAAGGTGCAGATCATCGAGACCAGCGATCCGCTCTTTGCAACGGCATTCGGCTTCGCTTTCTTTGGCGACAGATTGAGCGACGCCGGCATACTGGGTGCGGGCTTTATCGCCGCCGGACTCGTCATTGCGATCGGGTATCGTCGCAGACCGGCAATCTGAGGGGACCCGCCTCGTCTTCCGTCAGCCGCCAAACGACACCGCCGCCCGGGCGTGAGCCTCGGGCGGCGGTGTCAGCAGCGTGCAAAACCCGGGGCGACAGCGATGCCGTCCCTGGTGCGGTCAGTGCGACGTGCGATCAGGCGTCGTCGTCGAGCCAGGGCACTTCGACGTCGGTCAGGAACGCAACCATCGCGAGCGGACGTGCCTCGTGGCGGCCCATCTTGCCATCGGCACGATGCCACACCACCTGGAACGTTTCCGGATGCTTGTCGGCGACCAGCTGCACGGTGCGCAACTCTTCTTCGTCCGCTTCGTCGATGGGGCCGTCGAACGACAGCACGAGCGCCTGCGGCCACACGCCATCTTCCGGGTCGTAGACCTTGTCGCCGTTCGGCACGTCTACCACCGCCTCGACGCCGATCGTCGCCGACGCTGCCACGATCATCTCGCCAAGTGCACGCAACAGCGCAGTCGCACGGGCAGAGTTGATCTGGCGCATGGCGAGATCGCCGCGCGTCAGGGCCTGTTCCAGCTTGGGGTCGGTTTTTTGTTTGGACATGCGGTTCCTCGGTAAGACGTTAGCCACCTCGCGGCGGCCGTGTCATGTCACTGCGACATCGGTCCACACGCGGGGTTCCGATGCTACCACCGTCGCGCACGCCGGGGCGCATTACAATGCGGTTTTCGTTACTTACGCTTCCCGCCGGTGCCGGTCGTCCAACGGCTCGCACGCCCCGGAGCCCGCTGTCATGGATTCACCTACGCCCGCTAATTGTGACCAATCCCCGCAAGCCAGCGACGTCTATCTGCGTCTGCTAGGGGAAACCGCCAAGATCGACTGGAAGGATCTGGAATCGTTCTTCGCGCGCGGCGTATTGCTGTTCGTCACGCCCGGCGTCGATCTCGTCTCGGTCGCCGAAGCCGTCGCCAACGACGACAAGGTCACCGTCACACAGTGGCTCACGTCCGGTATGGTGCAGCGCATGCAAGCCGAACAAGCCGCCGATTTCTCCGCACGCACGCCCGAGTTGTGGGCCGTGGTGGTCGCGCCCTGGGTGCTCGTACAGGAGCGCGGGATCGTCGCCTGACGCTTTCGGTCGTGCACCGCGTCGTTTTGCGCGGGCGGTTGAGTGGCGTCGGCGCGGAGCTGGAGCTGGCGCGGCCCGTTACTCCGTGATTCCCGCCTCGACAAGGCGTCGCGTGCAATCTTCCAGCAGATCCTGCGCCACGACCGACGCGTAAGCATAGTCCGCGTCGAGCGATTCCGTCATTTCATGCGCGGTATAAAGCCCCGCTTCGCGCGACAGCGAAGCGGCGAGCTCGCGGGCGAAATCGTCGCTCAACGTGGAGAGTAGACGCCTCTCCTCCAGCGGCAATTGGAGCTTCGAGCGCGATAGCCACATCTGCGCGAGCGTCGCCCCCTGCTTGTCCGTCATCCATTGGCCATGCTCGTAGAACGCCGACAGACGCTCGGCCGTCAGTGCGAACAGCAGCGCGCGGCGGGTGTTGAAATTCAGACGAATCGGAGAATTGGGCGTAGCTTCCGGCATGACGGCAGCCGCAATAAGCGGACAAAAACGAGATCAGCGAAAGGTATCACGCGAACAGCCGCAGCAGCGCATTGCGCGCATGGCGGATGAGATCGGTTTCGTCGGCGCGTCCCGGCAGCAGATGGAATTCCGCGCGCGGCAGCGGCGGCAAGCCGAGCGACGGCGGGCACACGACGAGATCGGGCGTGAGCGCCGATTCGTTCAGGCACGAGATGCCCAGCCCCGCGCCGAGCGCCAACTGCATACCGGCTACACCGGCGGCCGAGTGCGAGACGCGATACGGCACCCGATGCCGCTCCAGCAGACTGATGACGAGGCCCTGCAGCGCGCAATTGGGCGGCAGCGTCACCAGCGGCATCGGCTCGCCCAGCGGCTCGGCCAGCGTCGACGACATTGCCCATACGAGACGCTCGCGTCGCACCAGCGTGCCCGGCGTGCGATATCCCAGCGCCTTGGCCCCTTTGCCGACATCTTCGTTCATGAACCGCAACGCCAGCCCGACGTCGAAATGCTCGCCCGTGAGCGCGGTACGCTCGATCTGTGCGCTTTGCATGGCGCTGACGTGCAGGCGCAGGCGCGGGTAAAGGTTCGTGAATCGCTTGAGGACGCGGCCAACATCGTGCGGACGGTAATAGTCCGTGATGGCGATGCGCAACTCGCCATCGAGCAATACGCCATGCAGATCTTCGAACGCCGCTTCGGACAGGGTGGCAATCTGACGCGCGTAACCGAGTAGGCGCGTGCCCGCCGGCGTCGGCCGCATGCCCTTGCGCGAGCGCACGAGCAACGGCTGGCCGGCGCGCTCTTCGAGCTTCTTGAGTTGCTCGCTCACGGTCGACTGCGACAGGAATATCTGCTCCGCTGCGGCCGAAATGCTGCCGGCGTCGTGGATGGCGATAAACGTGCGTAACTGCGTCAGGTCGAAGGCGCGGGCATTCATGGTGGCTCTCGGAAAGGCGTTGCATCGGCGGCATGACCGTCGAGCAACTGACGATCGGGCGGGCGTTCGGAGTTAATCCGGAAAACGCGATATAAGTCATCGAATTTTCCCGCTTTTCCGATGGATTGTACATCCGTACGATGCGGAGCATGGTGTCTCGATCCATGCGTGGGTACGCGGCGGGATACCGCCAATTCCCCCTCTGAGACGCGTGCCCGCGGGCCGCGCACCGTGTCACTCATGAATGAACGTCTGTGTACTGTTCCTGCTGCCCCGGGGAATGCCGGTCCGGCGCCCTCCGTGCCATCCCTATCGTCTGCGCTACCTACGCTACCTGCGCAGGATCCACCTCACGTCGTAGAAGGTCGGACCCTCGGCCGAAATCACCGCTGGAAGGTGCTGGGCGTTGGCGTGGCGGCCAATTGCAGCTTTGCCGCTGCGCTGGGCGGCATTCCGGCCACGGCGGTGCAGATGCGAAGCGCCTACGCGCTGGCGAATGCCGACCTCGGTCTGGTGCTGGGCATGATCGGCCTGGGGATCGCCGTTTCCGAACTGCCGTGGGGCATGCTCACCGACCGCTGGGGCGACCGGCGGGTGCTACTCGTGGGGCTGATGGTGACGGCGGCGGCGCTGCTGGGCCTCGGTTTGTGGGGCGTGCCGACGGCGCATTTCGTCCCGCCGATGCCGATGCTTGCGGCGGGCATGCTGGCCATCGGCATGCTCGGCGGCAGCGTGAACGGATCGAGCGGACGCGCCATCATGCGCTGGTTCCACGACAGCGAGCGTGGCCTCGCGATGAGCGTGCGGCAATGCGCCGTGCCGATGGGCGGCGGTATCGGGGCGCTCGTGCTGCCGGGCACCGCGCAGCACTTCGGCTTTGCGGGGGTATTCGCCGGACTGGCCGTCGCATGCGTTGCCGCTGCCGCCATGGCGTGGCTATGGCTGCTCGAACCGCCGGAGGAAGCCCATGAAGCCGCGCACACCCACGCCCCGGTGGCGGGTGCCGCAACAGGTGGACGTTCCGCCGCGCACTATTCACCGCTGCGCGACGCCCGTCTTCTGAGCACGGCGCTGGGCATGGCGGTGCTTGCCATGCCGCAGATCGCGGTGCTGACATTCGGTACGGTGTTTCTGCACGACTTCGCGCATGTGAGCGTCGTGACGATCTCGCTCACGCTCGGGGCCGTGCAGACAGGCGCTGCGATCACGCGCGTGTGGAGCGGACGCTATACGGACAAGCGCCGCAATCGTCCGGCCTATCTGCGGGCCTGCACGATTGCCGTTGGCGTGGTGTTTGCGATGCTCGCGTTGCTCGTGGCGGTGCTCGCTCACCGTCCCGACTGGCTGGTGCACGGCACGCCCTGGATGATCGCGCTGTTGATCGCGGGAGGCGTGGTGGCGTCGGCCTGGCACGGCGTTGCCTTCACCGAGTTGGCGACGCTCGCCGGGGCGTCGCGCGCAGGCACGGCGCTGGGCATCGGCAACACGGGTGTCTTTCTGACGATGTTCCTCACGCCGCTGGCAATCCCGCTGCTGCTATCGGTTGGCGGCTGGGGGCTGGTGTGGGCCGGCGGTCTGATTTGCGCCGCCCTGGCGTGGCCGCTCTTCGTCTGGTCGTATCGCGGACTGAAACCCACCTGAGCGGCGTTGTTACGCGCGACGGCGAAATCTCAGCAGGGCAGGTGCACGTTGTCCACGAGGAAGTCGAGAAACGCGCGCACGCGCGCGGGCAAGTGGCCGCCCTGACCCACATACACCGCGTGCACCGGTTCCCGGTCGCCCGGGTTGTAGTCTTCGAGCACGGTCACGAGACGTCCTGCGCGCAAGTCGGCGTCAACGTGATACCGCGAATGACGTGCAATCCCCAACCCCTTGAGCGCGAGATTGCGCATGGTCTCGCCGTCGCTCACGAGCAGGTTGCCGGCGGGCGGATAGAGCGTAACGCCCCCTGCACCGTCGAGGAACGGCAAGCCCGGCACCTGACGCTCGAAATTGAACGCCATGACGTTGTGGTGGATCAGGTCGGCCGGGGTGCGCAGCGGTGCGCTGCGTGCCAGATAGTCCGGCGATGCCACCACGTGCACGCGGCTCTCGCCGAGTTTGCGGGCGACCAGCCGCGAGTCGCGCAGCGTGCCCGCGCGCACGGCGACGTCGGCGCGTTGCGACAACAGGTCGACGACCGTGTCCGTGAACGTCAGGTCGAGCCGGATCTCGGGGTACTTCGCCAGAAATGCCGGAACGATCGGCAGCAGATAGAGTGTGCCGACGGGCACGCTCGAATTCACCCGCAGCAGGCCGCGCGGCACGGCACCGGCGGCCGCTTCGCGCTCGGCCGCGTCGATGTCGGCCAGCACCCGCAATGCGCGCTCGTGAAAGGCGGTGCCTTCGGGGGTCAGTTGCAGGCGTCGCGTGGAGCGATTGAACAGACGTGCGCCCAAGCGCGCTTCGAGCCGCGCAACCAGCTTGCTCACGGCAGACGGCGTCATATGCAGCGCCCGCGCGGCGGCGGAGAAACCGCCCAGCTCCACCACGCGCGCGAAGACTTCCATATCGCCTGAGCGGTTGACGTCCTGTCGACCCATCGGATGTTCCCTCGACCTGTGGCTTGCGACGACGGCTTTCGCGTCGGCTTGTGACATGAAATCACAAATGATTTTCCTTCGCGCAGTCTATTTCATCAATATCGGGACGTCTATATTCCGCACATCGGTCACCGCCGTCACTTCGATGGCGTGGCCGTCCTCATTTCAGACAGGAGTTTTCCGTGCCCATCGCCATCTACGCCCTGACCGCCGGTGCCTTCGGCATCGGCGTGACGGAGTTCGTCATCATGGGCTTGCTGCTCAACGTCGGCGCCGATTTCGGCGTGTCGATCGCGGCCGCTGGCCTGCTCATTTCCGGTTATGCACTGGGTGTCGTCGTCGGCGCGCCGGTCATGACGACCGCCACCGCCCGCTGGCCGCGCAAGACGGTGCTGCTGGTCCTCATGGCGATCTTCACTGTCGGTAACGCGGCCTGTGCGCTGGCGCCAAGCTACGGGGCGCTGATGGCGGCGCGTGTGCTGACGTCGTTCGCCCACGGCACGTTCTTCGGCGTCGGCTCGGTGGTCGCGACCGGTCTGGTGCCGCGCGAGCGTCGTGCGTCGGCCATCGCCGTGATGTTTACCGGCCTGACGGTCGCCAATATTCTCGGCGTGCCGTTCGGTACGTGGCTGGGACAGCATTTCGGCTGGCGCGCCAGTTTCTGGGCCGTGACGGTGATCGGCGCGATCTCGCTGCTCGTGATCGCGTGGTTCGTGCCGAAGATCCCCGCGCCCAAAGATGCCGGCGACTGGCGTGCCGACTTGCGTGCGCTGGGGCGTCGTCCCGTGCTGCTGGGCTTGTTGACGACGGTTCTCGGCTGGGGCGGCGTGTTCGGTGTGTTCACTTACATTGCGCCGCTGCTCACCGAAGTGGCGGGCTTTGCCGAGGGCGCCGTGTCACCGGTTCTGCTGGTCTTCGGCGGCGGTTTGGTCGTCGGCAATCTGCTGGGTGGCAAGCTCGCGGATCGTCGCGTGGTGCCGGCGGTGCTGGGCAGTCTGCTGGCGCTATCCGTAGTGCTGGGGCTGATGACGTTCGCGCTGCACTCTCACTGGCTGACCATCGCCTTTGTGGCGCTGCTCGGTGCGACCGCCTTTGCGACGGTGGTACCGCTGCAACTTTGGGTGATGGAAAAGGCGTCCGGGGCCGGTGAGAGTCTGGCGTCGAGCTTCAATATCGCCGCGTTCAACCTCGGCAATGCCATGGGTGCGTGGCTTGGCGGCTTCGTCATCGATCATGGCCCGGGACTGGCGGCAGTGCCGTGGGTGGCCGCGCTCGTGCCGCTTGCCGGGGTGGGGGTGGCGCTGCTGAGCTTGCGTCTGGACCGTCGCGACGCCAGTCGTGAGGGCGCACCGAACTGCGAAACCCCTGCGATGTAATGCGCTGACCGAGGCCCGGCGCGCGGGGCAAGACGAAAGCGCGTCAGGCCATCACACCCACGATCACGCTGACGGCCGCGAAAGCGGCCGTCGCGCCGATACCCATGGTCAGCCCCCGCGACGTCAGCGTGTCGTGCGGCATCACGGCCGCGAGACGGCCGCCCCCCGGCAACGCCAGGATGACTTCGGCCTGCCCGGCATCGTCGGCGATGGCGTCCACCGTGCCGGACAGCCGGTTGGCCGTTGGCAATCCCGCGAGATCCGCGCCGCGCGCCACTTCGATCCACGGCGCCTTGATCAGCGCGAACGCCTGCCCGCCGAGCGCCAGCCCGAGCGATTGCGTGCTGTGATGAGTGAGCGAGGCGGTGATCGCCTCGCCGCCGGGAAGCGTCAACGTTACCTCGTCATTCACGCCGCAGCGTCGAATGTCGGTGATCGTTCCGTGCAGTTGGTTGCGCGCGCTGGTCTGGAGTCCGAGCCGTGCGATGACCGGCCATTGCTCGTCGAAATGCTCCAGATCGTTGGCGACGCGCGCAAGGAACTGCTGCTGCGCCACTTCCACTGCCCGAAACGCCGCTACCAGCTTGGCGCCGCGCGGGGTCAGGCGTGTGCCGCCACCGCCGCGTCCGCCCGTGCTGCGCGCGACCAGCGGTTCGCCGGCGAGCTGGTTCATCGCGTCCACGGCGTCCCATGCCGCCTTGTAGCTCATGCCCGCCGCCTTCGCGGCAGCGGTAATCGAGCCTTGCGCGGCAATGTGCTCCAGCAAGGCGATACGCGCCTGGCCGCCAAGCGGCGAATTGCCTCGATGCAGCCAGAGCGAACCGCTCACTTGCAGGGCATTGTCCATTTCGTTGCGTAAAACATCATCCGGCGTTGAAGAAGGTTCGGAAACCATAATGATTTTTTCGATCAAACTCAGCAGGTGGCCGCATTGTAGAGGGTGGGCAAACCAGCGAGTACGGAAGCTGGACGGGGAACTGTTGCGGCGCACCAACGAAGCGCGCTTCGGACGTCTTTTGGGGGACGAATGGGGGACGTTTCTCCTCTACATTGATTTTTGCCGCATGCCCCCCCAATGCCGGTTTGTCGTGCTTCAGACTTGACATCCAAGCCATCCAAGTCTGCTGCGAGATGACCGGGAATGCGACGTTTGCCGAAGTGCCCACTCACCTGACACAACAGAAACGGGGTGAAATGATGCGCGTCAGGAATATCAAGGAAACGGTTGACGGGGCTCGATACTATCGTCTGGTTCGCACGCTGCCCAACGGCAAGCGACATCAGATGCAAATCTCTTTCTCCGCGGGTGAAATGCGCTTCAGAAGTTTCGTTGCGCAGCGATTGTGGTTGCTGCGCGCCGAAATGAGAGACAGCACACGGGCAGCCGCAGCGCCCGCGCCACGCAGCAACATGCCACAGCTGGTCTTCTGATCCGGTTGCGGTATCGCCGGACAAAACGCCCGACCGGTCTCTTCGCTGGTCGGGCGTTTTTGTCCGGCGCAGATTCCCTCAGATCGCCTTGCGAGGCGTGAACGATGCCAGCGGCGAGACCGTCGCAGGCGTTGCCTTCACGGCCGTCAGTCCCGTGCCCGCGTGGGCAATCGCGAATTGCACCAATTCGTCGAACGCGATCGGGCGCGCAAACAGATATCCCTGCGCATAAGTGACCTTGCGCTCACGCAGGTAATTCGCCTGCATGGCGTTCTCCACCCCCTCCGCCACGATCGTCATGTCCAGCCGCTCGGCCAGATTGATGATGGAATCGCAGATGTTGCGCGTGACCACGTCGTCTTCGGTCACGGGCAGGAATTCCTTGTCGATCTTCAGATAGTTGAAGTCGTAGCGCTTCAGGTAGCCGATGGAGTTGTTCTCGGCCCCGAAGTCATCCAGCGCCGTCTCGATGCCGCGCCGCTGAAGTTCGGCCATCACGTTGCGCGCTGCCGCCGTGTCGCGAATTACGTACCGCTCGGTAATCTCGGCGATCATCGGATAGGTATCGTTTAGCGAACCGTAATACCGCTCGATATCGTGAATGATGGTCGTATCGCGCAAGTGCCGTTCCGCGAGATTGATGCCGATGTGAAAGCCCTGCGGCAACGCGCCTTTCGCCACGTCGTTACGAATCTGGCGCAGCAGCGCACGAGTGAGTTCGACAATGAGACCGTTGCCTTCGGCAATGGGGATGAAGGCGTCCGGGCGCACCAGACCCGCAATCGGATGGTGCCAGCGCAGCAATGCCTCGGCACCGGCACAGCGACCGGTAGCGAGCTCCATCACCGGCTGGTAGTAGACCTTGAACTCGTTGCGCTTGATGCCGTGCGCGATCTGCCGCTTCATGAACTGCGACGGACCGAGATGGCGGAACGTCAGCACCCCGAGCAAAAACGCGATGAGACCGCCGAACGCCAGGAAGATGGGCGCCTGGTTGGCCGCGAGCGATTGCATCAGCGACGGGCTGCCGGCGAGCGATGTGACGAAATGTTCCGACGTCAGCGTGACCTGCGCCCCGCGCGTCGCAAGGCCGGCCGATTCCAGGCGCGGGCCTTCCGAGGTGAGTGCTACCTTGCCCACAGTCATGGCCGTCCACGCCAGATCACTGTTCTTGACGCTATGCAGTGTCTCGGTGAGATAGACGCCGTCGACGAATCCGAGCACGCCGTCCGTGGCCGAGGTCGGCACGTAAATCGCCAGCGCGGGCGAATCGCGCACAAAGGGCGTGCCGCCGACGAGCATCGCGCGTTTGCCCGTGAGCATGGGCACGAGATCGGCGGGGAAGGGAAGATTGAGGGCGGCGTCCGAGCGCGTGACCGACGAACAATAGAGCTGCCCGCGCGAGACGAGCCAGATGGAGCGGAAGTAGGGGCTGAGCGTGCCGGTGGCCTGAAGCGACGAGCTGACCTCGCTGCAAGAGCGGCCGACCCAGGGCGTTGCGCCGCGCAGCGTGCCCTCGGCTTGCGAGACGATGCGCTCGAGGGCGTCGCGCTGGCGCTCGGCTTCCTGCTGAAGAATCGACTGCGACATGTGATAGATGCGCAGCCAGCCCAGAAAAAGGACGACGATGAGCGTGACCGCCACGACAAGTCCGGTCACCAGCCACTGCACGACTCTGGAGTGTTGAATCATGTTCGCTGCCAACCAAGGAAAGAGCGGGCCCTGTGTGGACTGTGTGCAACGCCGGTGTATGGCGTGTTGCACGGCACAACTCGTCAATTGACTCTACACGAATCCCCGACGGCGTCCGACCCCGATAAACCCGCACAACGCCCGACAGACGTGCGTGCGCGGCGCTTGCCGCCGATGCGCGAGCGGGTCATCCGGGGGCATTCCCGGTCGCCGCAATGCGGCGTTGAGGCCGCATTCAGCGTGGTGCTCGGATGGCGTAATCGCGACAAAACTTGGCGTAACGACGATTTACGCATGCTCTACACTTCACTCATTAAATTTCTGACGGAAATTGGGATGAATCCCTACTTTCGCGCATAGGTGCGCGAAACCGCCGGAAATCGCACGTTTCCTTAAGCCTTAGACGTAAGTCCACTCATCCCATGTCGAGTCAACCCGTAACGTCCCTTCCCGGCGCCGAGGCTCCCAAATCGCCGGCGGCGCAGGGCGCAGCATTCCGTGTGCTGTCTGCGATCAGCTTTTCCCACTTGCTCAACGACATGATTCAGTCGTTGATTCTCGCCATCTACCCGCTGCTCAAGGCCGGTTTCGACCTGAGCTTCGGTCAGGTCGGCCTGATTACCCTCACGTACCAGATCACGGCATCGCTGCTGCAACCGGTGGTGGGCCTGTACACCGACAAGCATCCGAAGCCGTATTCGCTGCCGGTCGGCATGGGCTTTACGCTCGTGGGGCTGTTGCTGCTGGCGGTCGCGCCGAACTTCGGCATGCTGCTGGTCGCGGCGGCGCTGGTCGGTATGGGGTCGTCCGTATTCCATCCGGAGTCGTCGCGCGTGGCGCGCATGGCCTCGGGCGGACGTCACGGCATGGCGCAGTCGTTCTTCCAGGTCGGCGGCAACGTCGGTTCGTCGCTCGGCCCGTTACTGGCCGCGCTGATCATCGTGCCGCACGGCCGCGGCAGCGTGGCGTGGTTCTCGGTGGCGGCGCTCGTCGCGATCTTCGTGCTGTATCACGTGAGCCGCTGGTACGCCGTGCAACGCGCCGCGAGCAAGGGCAAGCCGGCAGCGCGCCGAGGCGGCACCGTGCATCTGTCGCGCGGCAAGGTGCTGTTTGCCATCGGCATTCTGCTGGTGCTGATTTTCTCGAAGTACTTCTATCTTGCGAGCATCAGCAGCTACTTCACGTTCTATCTGATCAGCAAGTTCAACGTGTCGGTGCAAAGCGCGCAGGTGCATCTGTTCGTCTTCCTGTTCGCCGTGGCGGCGGGCACGATGATCGGCGGCCCGCTGGGCGACAAGATCGGCCGCAAGTATGTGATCTGGGGATCGATCCTCGGCGCTGCGCCTTTCACGCTGATGCTGCCGTACGCCAACCTGTTCTGGACCGGCATTCTGACGGTGGTGATCGGCCTGATCCTGGCCTCCGCGTTCTCGGCCATTCTGGTCTACGCGCAGGAGCTGATGCCGGGCAAGGTCGGTACCGTCTCGGGGCTGTTCTTCGGCTTCGCTTTCGGGATGGGGGGGGTGGGCGCCGCCGTGCTCGGTGAGCTGGCCGACTCCACGAGCATCGACTTCGTCTATCACGTGTGCGCCTATCTGCCGTTGCTCGGGATCGTGACGATTCTGCTGCCGGATGTCGAGGGTCGCAAAAAAACAGCCGCGGCCTGACGCTCCTGTCCGATGGTCAACGCCAGTGTCAGCACACTGGCGGCATCAAGAAAAAATCGCCGGTCCGACATTTCGGAACCGGCGATTTTTTTGTCCGACGACGAGGCAGGCGGCCGCTTAGGGCGTGCCGCGCTTTTGCAATTCCCAGTGGCCGTTTTCGGTGGTCTTGCAGGCCGGCAGCTTGAGCGTGACTTCCTGACCCTTGGCGGTGAGCAGCACGACCAGATCGCGGCAGGTCTTGTCGCCGTCTTTTTGCGTGTTCGTGGCCGTGAGTTGCGCCGCGATGGCCACAGGGTTACGCGTGCCCTTGTTGGTCCATTCGACCGTGTCGTTGTCCTGCTTGTCGGACAGGACATCGCGAGCGGCTTTGGCGAACGACTCGTTGTCGGCCTTCTTCATGTAGGCCAACGGGGAGTTCTGCATGAAGGAAAGATTGGAGGCGGCAAGCACGGGCGCGGTCATGCTTGCACCGATGACCAGTGCCGTGCCAAGCGCCAACGTACGGGCGCGCGAGAAGCGGATTAGCGACATTCGGAGTCCTTGAGATTATCGATGGGGGACGAATCCTGCACGATGCCGCGTCGGGACTGATGTCGATCCGGCGGCCGCAGGGAGCACGTCGATCATAAAAGAAACCGGCAGCGGCGTCATCCCGGCGCGGCACGCTGCCATTTCATCCGCGCTGCAGGGCTTTCATGACGGCGGCGACCTGAGCGAGCGCGGCTTGCAACGCGGCGTCGCTGCCCGGTGAGCCGAGCGCGACGCGAATGGCCGCCGGCGCGGTTTGCCCCGGCGCGGCGAATGCATCGACAGGCGTCACGGCGACGCCGCGCGCATGCAGGGCAGCCACGACATCGTCGCAGCGGATCGGCGCGGGTACGGGCACCAGGCGGTGAAACGCCCCGGCATAGCCCGTCGATCTCAATCCATCGAGGCACGCGAGCGCGATGGCCTGACGCCGCTCCGCCAGCCCCCGCTTGCGCGTCACCCAGAGATCGATCGTGCCGTCGCTCAACCAGCGTGACGCCAACTGCGCCATGAGCGGTGCGGCACTCCACACACTCGCCCGCATGGCGGCGTGCACGCGCGGCAAGTGCGAGGGCGGTGCGACGAGATACGCGATACGCAGCCCCGGCGCGCCCGGCTTCGAGAGACTGCACACTTCGAACGTTCGCTCGGGCGCGAGCAGGCGAAGCGGCGGCGGGGCGTCGGCCACGAGAAAGCCGTAGGCGCTGTCGTCGATCAGCAGCAGATCGTGACGCCGGGCGACTTGCACCAGCGCGCGCCGCTGCGCGAGCGGCATCACGCTGCCTAGCGGGTTATGCAGCGTGGGCATTGTGTAGACGACGCGCAGCCGTCCGGCATGCACGCGGCAAAGTTTGTCGAGCGCAGACGCATCGAGTCCGTCCGCCGTCATCGCAACGGCCGCGAGCGGGATATCGCGCATGGCGGCAAGCGCTTTCCAGCCGGGATACGTCAACGCTTCGACCGCAACCGGCTCGCCTGCACGGCACAGCGCCAGTTGCAGCACGTCCAGCGCGTGCTGGCCGCCCGCACAAACGACCAGCGAATCGGGGCTGACGCGGATCCCGTCGCGCCGGGACAGCCATTCGGCGGCGGCACGACGGTCGGTCAGGCGCCCGTCATGCGGCGTGTGGGCGAGCAACGCACTCAGATCGCTGCCGGACGCCATCTCGCGCAGCGCCTGCCGGAACGCCTCGGTTTGCTCGGGCAGCACGGGATAGTTGAATGCCAGATCGACACCATCGAGCACGCCCGGTGCGGGGGCCCATTGTGCGAAGGCGGCCGCCGCGCCGACCGCTGGCGAGCGCACGAAGGTGCCGCGCCCGATTTCGCCTACAGCCAGACCGCGTCGCGCGAGTTCGGCGTATATCCGCGTGACGGTGGAGATCGCGAGTTCGTGCGCGTCGGCGTAGTCGCGCTGCGGTGGCAGACGGGTGCCCGAGGCGAGATCGCCCGATGCGATGGCTTTGGCGAGACGTTCGACGTGATCGAGGTAGCGGGCGGGGGCGGCCATGAAGGAGAGCGAGGAGAGTGAGCGGAAATTGATCTCAGGACAATTCAATAATTGCACTGGATTGAGGCGCCGACAATACTGAGCGCCGCGTCATCCACTTTCCTGTCTCCGCACCTTCGCGTTCCCCATGCACCCCGCTAATCGTCAGCCCGTACGTTGGGCCATTCCCGTCCCTATCCCGAGCATCCCGTTACTCGCCCTCCAGCTTTTCCTCGTGACGTTCGCCGTCAACCTGCAAGCGCCGCTGGTGCCCGATTACGCGGCGGCGAGCGGCTACGGCGCGGGGGCGCAGGCGCTGGCGTTCGCGTGTTACGTCGGCGCGCTTGTGCCGGCGCTGTCGTGTCTCGCGGGTTTGTCGGATCGTGTGGGGCGACGTCTGCCGTTGGCCGTTGCGCTCCTGCTGGGGTTCGCCGGCACATGGCTGACCTTGCGCTGGCCGACGCTCGTTGCGCTCGGCGGTGCCCGGGCTTGCTATGGACTGGCGACCGGACTCGTGGCGGGCAGCGGTACGGCTTACATGACGGAGTTATACGGCGAGCGCGCCGATGCCGCAACGCGCGGCGCCGCGCTGGTGGCGGCGGCGACCTCGTTGGGGTTCGGCACGGGGGCGCTCGTCACCGGCGTGTGTCTGATCGTCGCGCCTTCCATGCGGCCTCCGCTGAGTCTGTGGGTCTATCTGCCGTTCGCGTTCGTGGCGGCCGTTGCGGTGGCGGCGCTCCCCGTGCCTGCGCGTCGCCCGGACGTGCCGTGGCTGCGCTGGCCGGTGCTCGCGCCCGGCACGGCGCCGCTCGGCGTAGCGATTCTGCTCGCGTGGGCGGCGGTGGGCGTGGTGATCGGTGTTGTGCCGTCGGCGCTCGCGGCGCACGGACATGCCGCGTGGGCGGGCTTCGCCACGTTCTTCGTCGTCTCGACGGGCTTGCTGTTCCAACCGGCCGCGCGACGCATGACCCCGGTGCGCGCCGTGCGCGTGGGGTTGGTGCTCGTGCCGCTCGGCTTCGTTGTTCTGGCGCTGGGGGTGGTTTGCGTGAACCTGCCCGCGCTGCTCGCCGGCGCGGCCATCGCGAGTTCGGCATGCTACGGCTTCACGTATCTGGGCGGGCTCGCGGCGGTCAATGCAGCGGTCGCTCCGGCGCTGCGCGCCCGCGCGGCGGCAGGCTACTTCCTGTTCGCGTACTTCGGCTTTTCCGTGCCGGTGGTCACGAGCGGCTGGCTTGCCGATCGCTTCGGCATGCCCGTTGCGCTGGCCTTGTCGACTGCGGCGCTGATCGCAGGCAGCGCGGCGCTCGCAGTGAGGCTGCGACGCGAGAGCGCAACGCTTACGCGTCCGGCTTGATCCGCGTGCGCTTGCCTCCCGCGCTGTCCGACGGCGTGACGTAAGCCCCGGTGCCGTGCAACTGATCCTCGGCCAGTTCCAGGGCACGCACGGCGCCGCGTCCCTTGCGGGCGAGCAACATTTCGACGAGCGTCTCCACCACGGCGACCCCCGCGGTGATCGACGGGAAGAACGACGGGCTCTCATGCGAGAACAGCACCGTCACGTCGGCATCGAGGGCGAGCGGCGAGACCGTCGAGTCCGTGAGCGCGAGCACGCGGGCCCCGGCCGCTTTTGCCGCGCGCGCAACGATCAGCGCCTCGTTCGAATACGGCGCAAAGCTGATGACGACCACCACATCGCGCGCCGAGAGCGCGCGTAACTCCATCTCCAACGTGCCGGCTTCGCCGCGAATCAGGTGCACCGTCGGCCGGAACAGCCGGTAGACGTACTGGAACGTGAACGCGATGGGGAAGCACGCGCGAAAGCCCGCCACGTGCACCGTCCCCGCACCGGCGAGCAGATCGACGGCCGCGCCCAGCGAAGCATTCGCACCCGCTTCCGTCAGGTCGAGGTTGTTGTGCTGCACACGGAACATCTCGGGCACCATGCGTGCCGCATCGCCCTCGCGAATCACCTGCCGCGCGCGGCTCGCATAAGGCTGCGGACCGAGCCGGATCGATTCGAGGAACAACTCGCGCAACCCATGCCATCCATCGAAGCCCAGATGCTGTGCGAGGCGCACGAACGTCGCCGGTTGCACGCCCGCCTCGGCGGCAATCGCGCGCATGGAACTGATGGGCACGCGCTGCGGATGATCGAGCAGGAAACGCGCGCCCGCCTGAAACTGCGGGCTGAGTTGGGAGTAGCGCTCGCGCAGCATCGTGTTGAGCTGGTCGAGCGTCTGCGGCAGCGCTGTGGCTTGTGTCATTGGGGGATGGCAACACGGCGACGAAAGAATGTAACGATTGTTGCATGAAATGCCATAACCGCGCACGCGCTTTCCCGGCGAGCCGTGGACTGCGATGAAACAGCGAGTGTGGTAATGGTGTTGCGCGAAGTGTTGCGGTGGCAAAACACGTGAAACATATGTTGCAAACAATCGGCGATACGCCTACACTGAGCGGCATCTTTCGCGAGACGACGGCCCGTGATGGCAGCGCTGCCGCGCGCCATCGTGCGCCCTATCGAGCCATATCGCACCATATCGCGACACATCACGCCATCTTTCCGTCAGGGGTTCAGGCATGACTCACGTGTTTCACCGCAATCCGCGCCAGACGCTGCCCGTCGCGGTCGGCGGCCAGGGAATCGAGTTGATCGACAGCAATGGCAAGCACTATCTCGACGCCTGTGGCGGTGCGGCGGTTTCATGTCTGGGCCACGGACACCCGCGCGTGATCGAGGCCATGCAGCAACAGGCGGCGCAACTGGCCTATGCCCACACCTCGTTCTTCACGACGGAAGTGGCCGAGCATCTGGCCGACACGCTCGCGGCGGGCGCGCCCGGCGATCTGAATCATGTGTATTTCGTGAGCGGCGGCTCCGAAGGCGTGGAGGCGGCGCTCAAGCTCGCGCGCCAGTACTTCGTCGAGATCGGTGAGCCGCAGCGTCAGTACTTCATCGCGCGACGTCAGAGCTATCACGGCAACACACTCGGCGCGCTGGCCATCGGCGGCAATGCGTGGCGACGCGAGCCGTTCCTGCCGCTGCTGGTGCCGGCGCATCACGTCTCGCCGTGCTTTGCCTATCGCGAACGTTTCGACGGCGAGAGCGACGCGGCGTACGTGCAGCGGCTGGCGGACGAACTCGAAGCCAGGATTCTCGAACTCGGCGAGGACAAGGTGATCGCGTTCGCCGCGGAAACCGTGGTCGGCGCAACGGCGGGCGCGGTGCCGCCGGTGGGCGATTACTTCAAGCGCATCCGCGCGGTGTGCGACAAGTACGGCGTGCTGCTGCTGCTCGACGAAGTCATGTCCGGCATGGGCCGCACCGGCCATCTGTTCGCTTGCGAGGAAGACGGCGTGGTGCCCGACATTCTGGTCATCGCAAAAGGTCTGGGCGCGGGCTATCAACCGATCGGCGCGATGCTGTGCACGGACAAGATTTTCGACGCCGTGGTCGGCGGCTCGGGCTTCTTCCAGCACGGGCATACCTATCTGGGCCATGCGATGGCGTGTGCGGCGGCGCTTGCCGTACAGCGCACGATCGCCGAGGAGAACCTGCTGGAGAGCGTGAAGGCGCGCGGCGAGCAACTGCGCGCGCGCTTGCGCGAAATCTTCGCGGATCATCCGAATGTCGGCGACGTGCGTGGGCGAGGGCTCTTCGTCGGTGTCGAATTCGTGGCCGATCGGGCGACCAAGCGGACCCTGCCGACGGCAGACAAGACACACGCCCGCCTGAAGGCGGCCGCCAAAGCGCGCGGCTTGCTGATCTATCCGATGGGCGGGACGGTCGACGGCGTGCACGGCGATCACGCGCTGATTGCGCCGCCGTTCATCTGCCAGCCGGGAGACATCGACCGCATTGTCGAGCGACTGGCGCTGGCCGTCGCGGACGTCACCGGCGTGAGCGCCGGAGGCCTCGCATGACGCGCGCTTACGCACTGGCTGTCGCCCCCAACGGCGCGCGCCGCACGCACGTCGACCACCCCGCGTTGCCCATGACGCCGGACGACCTCGGCGCGTGCGCCAAGGCGTGTCTGGACGCAGGCACGGCCATGATCCATCTGCACGTGCGCAAAGCGGACGGCACGCACAGTCTTGAAGTCCCGGACTACACGGCGGGCATCGCGGCGGTGCGTCGCGCGGTGGGCAACGAACTCGTGTTGCAGGTGACGACGGAAGCCGTCGGCATCTATACCCCTGAGCAGCAGATCGCGACGGTGCATGCACTGCGTCCCGAGGCGATTTCGGTGGCGTTGCGCGAAGTGCTGCCCGACGCGGCCCATGCACCTGCGGCCGAAGCCTTCTTCGCGTGGCTTTGGCGGGAGCAGATCACGACGCAATACATCCTGTACGACACCGAAGATGTGGCGCACTACCGGCGCTTGCGCGCGAGCGGTGCGATCCCTGCTGGCCGCCACTGGGTGCTGTTCGTACTGGGGCGCTACAGCAAGGGACAGTTGTCGTCGCCGTCTGACCTTTTGCCGTTCCTGTCGGCCTGGGGCACGGGGTCGGACGCCCTGCGCGAGGATCCCACCGCAACGCCATGGGCCATGTGTGCGTTCGGTCCGCGCGAAGCCGAGTGCGCGCTGGCGGCGGTGTTGCAGGGCGGCCACGCTCGCATCGGCTTCGAGAACAATCTCTATCTGCCCGACGGCAGCCTCTCCCCGGACAACGTCGCGTCGCTGAGCGTGCTGACGGCCGCGGCCACCCCCCTGGCGCTGGCGCCCATGACGGCGGACGCCCTGCGCGAGCTGACTCGCTGATGGCCTGATGTCCTGACGTTTGGACGATCGGACTGCGGGCCATACCTTCCGGCATCCGGACAGCGCAGCTCCCGGGCACAGGCAGTGCCCGGGCGTGCGCGACAAATCAGAAATAAACCCAAATACACGGCCTGACCGGCGTTGCCCGACCGGGTCGCTGTAATAGAATCGGCGTAACCTTAAAAAGGCCCGCGTCGCCCTCCCCGGCACCGGGCGTGAACACGAACGGGAGCGCGGCGTGAAACACTGGTCGATCCGACATCGCATTCTGGCCAGTTTTGGCCTGATCCTTGCCCTGATGGCCCTGATGGCCGGCATTACCTTCACCCGGCTTGCCGCTATCGCAGAAGAAGCCCACAGCGTGGAGTCCGATTCCACGCCCGGCCTTTACTACAGCACGATGCTTCGCGGCGCCTGGTTCGAGAGCTATCAGGTGCTCCAGCAAGTCGTGGCTATCGACGACAGCGACAAGACCCGCGCGGTCGATCTCGATGCGTTGCGCTCGTCCGATACCCGGATCGACGGCTGGATCAAGGATTACGGCATGACCGTGAACCGTTCCATCGACCGCATTCAGTACGACGAAGTGCGTGGCGTGCGTCAGCAATACAGCCGCATCAGCAACCAGGTGCTCAAGCTCGTTGCGGACGGACAGATCCCCGCAGCGCGCGCCATGCTTGCCGAGCAGCTCTATCCCGAATGGGGACGCGGGCGCGCGGCCATCCAGCGGCTGGTCGACACCAACAAGACGTACGCCGACGAGGCGACCAATAACATTGCCGCGGCGGTCGCGACGGCCAAGGCCACGCTGCTCATTACGCTGTGCGTGGCGCTCGCCTGTGCGGTGCTGTGCGGATGGTTGTTGTTCCGGGCGATCAGCGTGCCGCTCGCGAGCGTGATGCAGATTCTGGAAGTCATGCGCTCGGGCGATCTGACCAAGCGCCTCGATCTCGCGCGTCGCGACGAATTCGGTGCCCTCGAATCGGGCTTCAACCGAATGACGGACGAACTGACGGGGCTCGTCGGACAGGCGCAGAAGTCGGCGCTGCAAGTGACGACGTCGGTCACCGAGATTGCCGCGACGTCGCGCCAGCAACAGGCCACGGCCTCGGAGACGGCTGCGACGACGACCGAAATCGGCGCGACCTCGCGCGAGATCTTCGCCACGTCGCGCGATCTGGCACGCACCATGACCGAAGTCGCAGGCGTGGCCGACCAGGCGGCGTCGCTCGCGGGCACGGGGCACGTTGGCCTGACGCGCATGGAAGACGCCATGCGCCATGTGATGGAAGCCGCGGGGTCCGTCAACGGCAAGCTCGGCATCCTCAACGAGAAGGCGGGCAACATCAATCAGGTCGTGACGACGATCACCAAGGTGGCCGACCAGACCAACCTGCTGTCGCTCAACGCCGCCATCGAAGCCGAGAAGGCCGGCGAGTACGGCCGCGGCTTCGCCGTAGTGGCCACGGAGATTCGCCGCCTTGCCGATCAGACAGCCGTGGCGACCTACGACATCGAACAGATGATCAAGGAGATCCAGTCGGCGGTGTCGGCCGGGGTGATGGGCATGGACAAGTTCGCCGAAGAGGTGCGTCGCGGCATGGACGAAATGCGTCAGGTCGGCGACCAGCTCGCACAGATCATCGCGCAGGTGCAGACGCTGCCGCCGCGCTTCCAGGTCGTTAGCGAGGGCATGCAGGCGCAGGCCACCGGCGCGGAGCAGATCAATCAGGCGCTGGTGCAGCTCTCCGAGGCGGCGCAGCAGACGGCCGAGTCGTTGCAGCAATCGAGTCAGGCCATCGAAGAGCTCAATCACGTGGCCAATGGCCTCAAGAGCGGGGTGTCGCGCTTCAAGGTGCAGGCACTCCCGCCCACGGGCCTGATTTGAGATAGCCGACTCGAAATCACCGACGCTTCGTCATTCGCCGACATCGCCATGCTGTTCCTGCGTTTCGCCATCGCGACCGATCACTACGTCATCGAAGCCGGCCATGTGGCCGAGGTGCTGCCGTGGCTCGCGCTCAAGCGCCTGCCCGCGGCACCCGCCTGGGTGGCGGGCGCTTTCAGCTATCGCGGCGAATCCGTTCCCGTCATCGATCTCACGCGCCTGGCGACGGGCGAGCCCGCGCCCGAGCGGCGCTCCACGCGTCTGGTGCTCGTGCATTACCCTGCCCCTGGCCCCCGTGCGCGACGTCTCGGCGTGCTCGTCGAGCGTGCGACCGATACCCTGCGCGCCGATGCCGCCGCCTTTCAGGCGAGCGGTGTCGATTTGCCCGAGGGCCGCTATCTCGGCCCCGTGCTCGATACGGCAGACGGACTCGTGCAATGGGTGAGTGTCGAGCAGTTGCTGACCGACGAAGCCCGCGCACTGCTTTTCGATGCGGCGCGCGATGTGCTGGCGGATGAAGCGGAGGTGTCGTCATGAGCCACGTGCAAGACATCGAACGCCTGCTGCGCGAAACGATGGGCCTCGACGCCGAAACGCTCGGCGTCAATGCCATCGAACGGGCGGTGCGCGCGCGTCTTGCCACCCTCGTGCCCGAGATGCGGGACACTCCGCCGTACTCGCGCTACTGGCAGCGCTTGCAACAGTCGCCGCAAGAACTTCAGGCGCTGATCGAAGCGGTCGTGGTGCCAGAGACGTGGTTCTTTCGGCACCGCGAAGCGTTCACGGCGCTGGCGAAGATGGCGCAGGAAGCGCGTGCGGCGCGTCTTGGCACTGCGCGTGAAGCGCAAGCGTTGCGGCTGCTGAGCTTGCCCTGCGCGACCGGCGAAGAGCCGTACTCGATGGCGATGACGATGTTCGACGCGGGATTCGGCGCCAACGATTTCAGTATCGATGCGCTGGACATCAGCGAACGCGCGCTCGCCGCGGCGCGCGAGGGCGTGTACGGCCGTAATTCGTTTCGCGGTCCACCGGGAACGATGCTGTTCCGGGATCGCTATTTCACGCCCGAAGGCGAAAACTATCGTGTCATCGGTGCGCTGCGCACGCAGGTTCGCTGGCACGCGGGCAATCTCTTCGACGCGGCGCTCGTCGACCGGCTGGGCACGTTCGACTTCATCTTTTTCCGCAACGTTCTGATCTATTTCGACCGTGACGGGCAGCGTCGTGCGGTTACCGCGCTCGAGCAACTCATGCGCATGGGCGCTACGCTTTTCGCCGGACCGGCTGAGGGCGGCACGCTGACCAGCAACGGGCTGACGTCGACCGGACATGTTCAGGCGTTCTCGTTTCGCGTGGCCGGACCGGTGCGCGACGCGCACGCAATGACGACGTCGACGATGTCGACGGCATCGCGCCTGACCGGCACGCTCGAAGCGTTCCGTCCCGCGCCGCCGGTCAATACCGTGCGCGCCATTGCGCGGCAACGCACGCCGCCGACCCACGTGAAGCACACCGTGCACGTGACGCCGATGGCACCGGCCCGGACATTTGCCCCGATGCCTGCCGCGGCTACCCATGGCGCAAAGCCTTCCGTTGCCCGGCCGCTCGATGCCGCGGCGTCCGACGATATTGCCGGGCAACTCACGCAAGCCCGCACCGCCGCCGATGCGGGCGATTTCGTACGCGCGGTGGCGCTGTGTCGCAGCGTGCTGACGACGGATCGCGCGAATGCGCAGGCGGAATATCTGCTCGGGCTTGTCGAGGACGCACGGGGCGACGCGCAAGGTGCGCTCATCCGCTACCGTCGCGCGCTGTATCTCGACCCGGGGCATTATGAGGCGCTCGTGCATTGCGCCGCGCTGCTCGATGCGCGGGGCGACGTCGCAGGCGCACGACGTCTGATGGAGCGCGCCGAGCGCACAACGCAAACGTCCCCCGAATCTCATGACAAGACGCATCGCCAGGGCACACGACATCGATGACCAATCGCGAAATTGCGCCTGAGACCGGTTCCGTGTCCGGTGAGCACCACCCGACGCGCCGGCAACCCGGACAGCTGGGCGTCGACACGCTGCATCGGCAAGCCGCCGAGTTGCTCGATCGTCTGCCGGTCACGCCCGTCGATCCGGCACCGTGGCGCGCCGTCCACGGCGCGCAGGAGACCGCACGCGGCCCGTCGCTGCTGCTCTTCCGTCTGGCCGACGAATGGCTGGCGCTGCCCGCATCCACCATCGAAGTCGTCGCGCCAATGCGCGGCTGGCATACCGTGCCGGGACATCGTCAGCGCGCGCTGCTCGGGCTGGTCAATCTGCGCGGCGCGCTGGTGCCGTGCCTGTCGCTGGGCGAACTGCTCGGCGTTCAGCCCGCACCGCAAACGCAGGCGATGCCGGCGAACCCGTTGCGCGCGAGCACGTCGCGCTTGCTGGCGCTGCGTCACGGCCAGCATCTCAGCGCCTTTCCGGTGACGGAAGTCCACGGCACCGTCACACCGGCCAGCACCGCGCTGGGCACGGTGCCTGCGACGGCGTTGAGTGCTTCCGACGGATTCGCCGTGGCCGTGTTGTCGTGGCGTGAGCACGTCGTTGGCGTGCTCGATCCCTTGCGCGTCGGTGCGGCGTTCGACCGGAGCCTCGCATGAGCGACGATCTGCAAAACGCCACGCTGCTCGACCTGTTCCGCATGGAGACGGAGACACAGGCGCAGGTGCTCGGCGACGGGCTGCTGGCGCTCGAACGCGCGCCGACCGATGCCTCGCGACTCGAAGCCTGCATGCGCGCCGCGCATTCGCTCAAGGGCGCGGCACGCATTGTCGGCGTCGAGGTCGGTGTCTCGCTCGCTCATGTGCTCGAAGACGCCTTCGTCGCCGCGCAACGCGGCGCAATGGCGCTGGACGCCAAGTGCATCGACCGTCTATTGCAGGGCGTGGATCTGTTGATGCGCCTCGCGCATCCGCCGGGGCACGATGTGAACTGGGCGCAGGGCGCGGGCAAAACGGAAATCGACGCCTTCGTTGCCACGTTCACCGGCGAGCTCGCCGAGCGGACCGGCGACGCGGTGCAGCCCACGCCCACGCCCTCGTCCGGCGAACTCACGGCATTCGACTACGCCAGCTATGGCATGGACATGGGAGGCGCCGGGGGCACGGGAGGCACGTCGCCCGGATGGGAGGTGGCCGGCGCGCCCGGCACAGCTCACGACGCCACCGAAGTGCCGCCGCCATCGCACGCGCCATCGCCTGACGTCAGCCCGTTGTCCGCCGCCTCCGATGCCCCTGGCAGGCATGAGACGTTCGACGACATGGGCTATGCCGACAGCACTTCGCGTACCTTGCGCGTCTCGGCCGGCACGCTCGACCGGCTGTTGCGCCTGTCGAGCGAAGCGCTGGTGGCGTCGCGCTGGTCGCAGCCATTCGCGCAATCGCTGCAGCGGCTCAAGCGTCATCAGCACGATGCCGGCGACGCACTCGAGCGCGTGAGTTCGGCGCTCGCGCGAGTGGCGGATCGTTCCGACGAAGACCGTCAGGGGCTGCTCGCGGCGCTGGCCGATCTTCGCCGCTCGCTCGGCGTGGGCGGCCAGTTGCTCGCAGAGCAGATTCACGAACTGGATCAATTCGACAGGCGTTCGACGCAACTCTCGCAGCGTCTGTACGACGAGGCGCTCGCGTGTCGCATGCGACCGATCGATGACCGGCTGGGCGGCTTCGCGCGCATGGTGCGTGATCTCGGCCGCTCGCTCGGCAAGCCGGCGCGACTGGAAGTGCGCGGCGCGGATACGCAGGTCGATCGCGACATTCTCGATCAACTCGAAGCGCCGCTTGGCCACTTGCTGCGCAACGCGGTCGATCACGGACTGGAGAGTCCGCAGGCGCGCGCGGCGGCGGGCAAATCTGCCGAGGGGGTCATCACACTGAGCGCGCGGCATAGCGCCGGGCTGCTGCTGGTGAGTGTGGCCGACGACGGTGCGGGCATCGATATCGAGCGGGTGCGTCAGACCGTGGTCAAGCGCGGGCTGGTAACGACGCAGACCGCGCAGCGTCTCGACGACAACGAGTTGCTCGAATTCCTGATGCTGCCCGGCTTCACCCTGCGCGATACCGTGACGGATGTCTCGGGGCGCGGCGTCGGCCTCGACGCCGTGCGCGCGATGGTGGCGATGGTGCGCGGCACGGTGCGCATCGAACACGCGCCGGGACGCGGCACGAAGTTCATTCTGCAACTGCCGCTCACGTTGTCGGTGGTGCGCAGTTTGCTCGTCGAGATCGCCGGCGAGCCCTACGCGCTGCCGCTCGCGAACCTGTCGCGCACGCTGGCGCTGCCGCAGGAAGACATCGACATGCTGGAGGGTCGTCCGCACTTCACGATGGACGGCAGGCAGATCGGGCTGGTGAGCGCACAGCAGGTGTTGTGCGGCGGCGAGCCGGCCGGGGTGTCCGGCGAACAGCCCGTGGTCGTATTCGGCGACGGCGAGGCGCGTTACGGGCTGGCGGTCGACAAGTTCCTCGGCGAGCGTATGCTCGTCGTGCAGCCGCTAGACGCCCGGCTCGGCAAGCTGCCCAACATCGCCGCTGGCGCGCTTACGGAAGACGGCTCGCCGCTACTCATCATCGACACGGCCGATCTGGTGCGCTCGATTGCGAAGGCGGTGGAGATGGGCTCGCTGGAGCGCTTGCCGATGCGCACCGCGCAAGCGAGCGGACACGGGCGCAAGCGCGTGCTGGTCGTGGACGACTCGCTGACCGTGCGCGAACTCGAACGCAAACTGCTCGCCGCGCGTGGCTACGACGTGCGTGTGGCCGTCGATGGCATGGACGGCTGGAATGCCGTGCGCAGCGAGACGTTCGACATGGTGATTACCGACGTCGACATGCCGCGCATGGATGGCATCGAGCTTGTCACGCTGATCAAGCGCGACGCGCGCACGGCGGAATTGCCGGTCATGATCGTGTCTTACAAGGATCGCGAGGAAGATCGCCAGCGCGGGCTCGACGCGGGCGCCGATTATTACCTCGCGAAAGGCAGCTTCCACGACGACACGCTGCTGCGCGCCGTGGTGGATCTCATCGGGGAGTCGGGGTCATGAGAATCGGTATCGTGAACGATTCGGTCATCGCCGTGGAAGCGTTGCGCCGCACACTCGCGCAACGCCCCGGCTTCGATGTCGCGTGGGTCGCCCACGACGGCGCGCAGGCAGTGCAGATGTGCTCGCCGGTGCCGCCTGACCTGGTGCTGATGGATCTCGTCATGCCGGTCGTGGACGGCGTGGCGGCCACGCGCGAGATCATGCGTCGCACGCCATGCCCGATTCTGATCGTGACGTCGGACGTTGGCCATCACGCGAGTCTGGTGTTCGACGCGATGGGCGCGGGCGCGCTCGACGCCGTCGATACGCCGGTGTTGGGCGCGCGGGATCGGGCGCGACCGGTGTCGTCGCTGCTCGCGAAGATCGAAGCCATTGCGGCGCAGCAAGCCGACGCGCGACTGCCGCAAACGGTCGTCGCGCCGCGGGCGGCGACGGGTACGGATTCGCTGGTGGCCATTGGCGCATCCGCCGGCGGCCCGGCCGCGTTGGCGACCTTGCTGGGACGCCTGCCCGCGAACTTCGGTGCGGGCGTGATCGTCGTACAGCATGTGGACGATGCGTTCGCCCCCGGCATGGCGGCGTGGCTCGATCAGCAGACGCCGCTCAAGGTGCGGCTGGTGCAGGCGGGCGAGCGTCCGGCCGCGGGGGTGGTGTTGCTCGCGGGCGGCAATCGTCACCTGCGTGTGGACGCCAGCGGCCGCTGCGGCTATACCGACGAACCCAGGGACGCGGTGTACCGCCCGTCCATCGACGTCTTCTTGCAAAGCGTGGCCGAAAACTGGCGCTCGCGCGCGGTGGGTGTGCTGCTCACGGGCATGGGGCGCGATGGCGCCGTCGGGCTCGGCGCCATGCGTACCCAGGGATTTATAACGATCGCGCAGGATCGCGCGACGAGTGCGGTGTACGGCATGCCCAAAGCGGCGGCCGAGGCGGGTGCGGCGTCGCAGATTCTGCCGCTACCCGGCATTGCGCCGCAATTGGTGACGCTGTTCGGAACTGTATGACAGAGGGACGAAAAACTATGACGACAACCCCACGCCAACCCACGCCAGCCATGGAACCGATCGGAGCGCAGAGCAACCTCAACGACTCGTCCGCCATGGTGTTGCTCGTCGACGATCAGGCGATGGTGGGCGAAGCGATCCGCCGTGCGCTGGCCAGCGAGACGAACATCGATTTCCATTACTGTGCGACGCCAGAAGATGCGCTGCGTGTGGCGGAGCAGACGCGTCCGACCGTCATCCTGCAGGATCTCGTGATGCCCGGCACCGACGGCCTCTCGCTGGTGCGCCAGTACCGCACCAGCCCGCTCACCCGCGATATTCCGATCATCGTGCTCTCCACGAAGGAAGAGTCGACGATCAAGCGCGAAGCCTTCGCGGCGGGAGCCAACGACTATCTGGTCAAGCTGCCCGACACCATCGAGCTGGTCGCGCGCATTCGCTATCACTCGCGCTCGTACATGAACCTGCTGCAGCGCGACGAAGCGTATCGCGCGCTGCGCGAGAGCCAGCAGCAGTTGCTCGAGACGAATCTGGAGCTGCAACGGCTTACGCATTCCGACGGTCTGACGGGGCTGGCGAATCGCCGATACTTCGACGAGTACTTCGGTGCGGAATGGCGTCGCGCACTGCGCGAGCAGCGCGAAATGGCGCTGTTGATGATCGACGTCGACAATTTCAAAATCTATAACGACACGTACGGCCACATTGCGGGCGACGACGTATTGCGTCGCGTGGCGCGCACGATGGCCGACGCCGCGTCGCGTCCGGCGGATCTCGCCGCACGCTTCGGCGGCGAGGAGTTCGTGATGGTGTTGCCGAATACGTCGGCGGCGGGTGCCGCGACGATTGCGGAGCGAGTGCGCGCGCAGATCGAAGCGATGGCGATTGCGCACGTCGGCTCAGCGAACGGCCGGCATGTGACGATCAGTCTCGGCGGCGCGGCGCTGGTGCCGCGCACGCACATGGCGTCGACTTCGTTGATCGAGTCGGCGGATCTGGCGCTGTATCGCGCCAAGCAACAGGGCAAGAATCGCGTGGAGATGCAGCCAGGCGCTTCCTGAGCCTGAGGAGGGGGCATGACCTTCGAACTGTTCTATTGGCCGGGCCTGCAAGGGCGCGGCGAGTTTGTCCGCCTCGCGTTCGAGGCGACCGGCACACCGTATGTGGAGATCGTGCAGGGCGACGGGGCCGGTCAGGGGATGGACGGTCTGCTGCACACGATGGACGATCCCGAGTGCACCGACCCGCCCTACGCGCCGCCCTTCCTGCGCGTGAGGAGTGACGCAGGGAATGGCGAGGCCCATGGGGCTGACGAACTGATCGGGCAGACGGCGAACATCCTCGCGTATCTCGGTCCGTTGCTGGGGCTCGTGGGCGAATCGCCTCGTGCGCGTCGATGGGTCAACCAGTTGCAGCTAACGCTCGCCGACCTCGTGGCCGAGGTGCACGACGGCCATCATCCCATCGCCAGCCGTCTCTATTACAGCAATCAGCGAGCGGAGGCGCGCAAGCGCACGGCGGATCTGATCGACTATCGCCTGCCCAAGTTCTTCGGCTATTTCGAGCGCGTGCTGGTCAATAATCCGCAGCCGGGCGGCTGGCTGTCCGAGGGCGCGATGTCGTACGCCGACCTCTCGCTGTTCCAGGTGATCGAGGGGCTGTATTACGCGTTTCCGCGAGCGATGTCGGGCTTCGGCAAGGCCTTCCCGCGCTGCGAGGCGGTGCGCCACGCCGTGGCCCGCGCACCGCGTATCGCCGCGTATCTGAAGTCGTCGCGACGCATTCCGTTCAACACCACGGGCATCTTCCGGTATTACCAGGAGCTGGATCGCGCTTCACCGTTTTGAGACTTGAGCGGCTTATTCCGGCAGTGTCGTGTCACCCGCGCTCAGCGGGCGTTGCATGAGGACGGTGTCGACCCATCGGCCGAACTTGAAGCCGACGGACTTGAGCTCGCCCGCGTGCACGAAACCGCATGCAGCGTGCAGCGCCAGCGACGACGTGTTGCCGCTGTCGCCGACATTCGCAATCAACTGCCGCCACGGACCGCCTTCGCAGCGCGCGATGAGCGTGAGCAACAGCGCGCGTCCCACGCCTTCACCGATAGCGTCGGCAGCGATATACACCGAGTCTTCCAGCGTGAATCGATAAGCCGAGCGCGGGCGGTAATACGTCGCGTACGCATAGCCGAGCACCTTGCCGTGGCGCTCGGCGACGAGGTACGGCAGACCCGCGTCGAGCACCTTCGCACAGCGCGCACGCATCTCCGCTTCGTCGGGCGGGATCTCCTCGAACGAGGCGGAACCGGTGCGCACATGGTGAGCGTAGATGGCCGTGATGGCGGGCAGATCGTCCTCGCGCACCGCCCGTATGCTGCATGCGCTGCGTGCGAGTTCGGTGCCGACGCGTCGCGCCGGATTCGAAGCGGACGTAACCGTCGAGGAAGCCGAGGTGGCTGGCGTAGAAGGCTCCGTCTCAGCGGACGAAGCGCAATGCGGGAAGCGGGAGGACGACGACATACGAACGAGCCAATACGTTGGGTTTCATGACGGACCGGCGCACCGGCCCGTGCCTGTCAGCAGTGTGCGCCGCCCCGGTCCATAAGAAAAGTTTGCGTGGATTATGAGTCGCATAAGCATTGCTTTGAGATGTTCATGCGCTCGGCTCCCCCTTCTTGCCGTCGTCACCCGTTTGGGGCGGCACAGCGCCTGCGCGTTGCGCGGCGTCGTTGTCCGCGGCGACCGGCTCGGCATTCATGGCGTCGAGCCGCTGACGCACGAAGCCGATGTGCTCGCGCAGCACGTAGAACTGATCGGCATAGGCGAGCGGAATCTTCAGCCGGTTGACGGCGGCTTCGACGGCGTCCAGGCGTTGGCGCAGGCTTTGGTATTCGGCGTGCGCGTCGTCGGCGAGCGCCTCGCGCTCCAGCGCGATGAGCGCCCCGTACCAGCGATACAGCCGCGATTTCACGCGCCAGCTATACAGCGACGGCACCAGCCGGAACGCCGGGATCAGCACCACGATGATCGGCACGAGCAGCACGACGATACGGTCGGCGAGGCTGGCGATCCAGAACGGCAGGTGCCGGTACAGGAAACCCTTGCCCGACTTGTAGTAACGCGCGGCGTCGTCGGAGATCGGGAATTCGTGGACCTGCGCCGAAGGGAATTCCCCGGCGCGTTGCAGCAGGTTGGCCTTGCCGTGCACTTCGCGAGCGGCTTCGATGAGCAGATCGGAGAGCGCCGGATGCAGGCTTTCACGCGCGACGAGCTCGACCGTTGGACTGATGACGTGCACCGGTTGCGCAGGCAGATTGCGTCCGAGATCGAAGACCCCGCGCGGCAGCGTCAACTCGTTGAGATAGGGGAAGCGGCGCGTGTAGGCGTCGGCCTGCGCGAAGTCCATCAGCCGCACGCCGGGGGTGCGGATCAACTTGCCCATCGTGGGGCCGGTGGCGGTGTCGCCGGTGAGCATGGCGGCGTCGACGCGCCCATCGATCAGCGCCTGTGCCGCTTCCTGTCCGTCGTACGCCGTGAGCTTGGTCGGGCCGCCCGGCTCGATGCCGTTCGCCTTGAGCAACGTCAGCGAAAGCGCGCGGGCGCCGCTGCCTTCGCGGCCGATGGCAATGCGCTTGCCCGCAAAGTCCGAGAGCTTGGTCACACGCTCGCCGCGATAGAACACGGAAATCGGCGCGTAGAACACACTGCCGAGCGAGACGAGGCCGTCGACATCGAGGCCTTGCGACACGCCGCCTTGCACGAGACCCAGATCGACGTTCTCCTTCTCGTCGGCCAGACGCTCGACGTTCTGGCGCGAGCCCTCGGAGGCCAGCACATTGAGCGTGATGCCGTCGCGCGCGAGGATGGTCTTGTAGCGCTGCGCGGCGGTCCAGAACGAACTGCCCTCGGGGCCGGCGCTCAGCGTGATGGTGCGCGGCGGCGCAGGCTGTACCAGCCATACGGCGAGCCAGATGGCCGCGATGGCAATGAGAACGACCGGGCCGAAGGAGACGGCGAGATCTCGCCAGGAAATCGCGACGAAACGTGCGCGGAGTCGCCGGTGGGCGGGTTGGTTCGAGTCAGTCGTCATTAATCGATCAGGCGGGCTTGTCCAACACCCGCCCGATCATACGCCATCTACGGTTGGCCTCTTTCGTGCGGGCGCAAATCAGCGGTTCGCCAGACTCTGCGCGAGTTGCTTCCAAAGGTGATCGGCCGCGGGCGAGAGACGTCGACCCACGCGCGTCATCATCTGGCTGGAGAAGCCCGTGGCAATCGGATGATCGATGGGAACCGCCACCAGCTCGCCGAGTTCGATGCCGCGCCGCGCGGTGATGGCCGACATGAAGGCGACGCCCAGACCCGCGGCGGCGAGCGTCTGCGCCGTGTTGAACAGATCGACGCGATACGCCGGAATCACGTTCAGACGCGCGGTGTCGAGCACCGAGTGTACGAAATGCTGCACCCCGTGCGCTTCGGTCATGAAGATGAGCCGCTCGTGCACCAGCTCCGAGGGCGGCACGCTCTCCATCTGTGCGAAGCGATGCGTGGGCGCCACCACCGCGCATAACGCCTTCGCCGCAAACGGGTGAATCCGCATCGACGGATCGTCGGCCGAGCGGGCGCACAGGCCGATATCCACCACGTCGTCGCGCACGAGCGAGAGCACCGTCGGGGTGGGGCCGGAGCGGATCTCGACGAGGATGTCCGGATAGCTCATCGAAAAGCGTTGCAACGCCTGCGCAATCAGGCGCCCGATGAACCCCTCCCCGACCCCGATCGCGACCCGTCCGCGCTTCAGGTGCCGGTACTCCTCCAGCCGCGCCGAGAGATCGCGCTGGCGGCGTTGACCGTCGCGGTAATAGTCGATGAGAACCTGACCGATTTCGGTGACGCTCACGTTGCGTCCGCGCCGCTCGATGAGCGGGAAGCGCAAACGCCGCTCCAACGCGGCCATCTGACGGCTGACCACGGACGGGTTCACGCCGAGCGCTTCGGCGGCCATCCGTACGCCCCCGGTCGCCGCGATTTCGGCCAGATATCTGAGCGGACGCTCGCCGATGTCGTCCATCCACGACTCGTTGGTCATGTTTCGTCTCACTGTTGCGTTCGAGCGAAGGCGCCGGTCCGACACAATCCGGGCCCGTGATCCGGTACAAGGCGCGCTTGATACACCGGAGAATTCCTTCAAGTCATTGAATCGACGTCATTTTTCGTCATAGATGCCGACATGAAACCGACATGACGAGTTGCCTGACTGTTGCCTTGAAAGCAACATTTTGACGTGCTTTGCGTCATGGGTGGGGATTTTCGTCGGTGCAATACTCCGCGTTATTCAAAAAATGAGGAGCCCCCGATGAGCGAGACTCGCTATTGCGAGGTGAGCGATCTGGACCAGGCGCGCGAGCAACTGGCCGATATTCGCCACCATATCCACCAACACCCCGAGCTGTCCTACGAGGAAGTCGATACGTCGCGTTACGTGGCGGAAAAGCTCGAAGGCTGGGGTTACAAAGTCACGCGTAACGTTGGCGGTCACGGCGTGGTCGCCTCGCTGACCGTGGGCACGAGCTCGCGTACCGTTGGCGTGCGCGCCGACATGGATGCGCTGCCGATTCACGAGCAGACCGGTCTGGCGTATGCCAGCGTGCACGACGGCAAGATGCACGCCTGCGGCCACGACGGCCACACGACCGTGCTGCTCGGCGCCGCCCAGCATCTCGCGAAGACCCGCAATTTCGACGGGACCGTCAACCTGATTTTCCAACCGGCGGAAGAAGCCGGTTCGAACAGCGGCGCCGAGCAGATGATTGCCGACGGCCTGTTCGAGCGCTTCCCGTGCGACGCGATCTTCGGTCTGCACAATCACCCCGGCGTTGCTACGGGCACGTTCGGCTTTCGCGCCGGCCCGCTGATGGCCGCGTGCGACACCGTCAAGATTCGCATTCACGGCCGTGGCGGCCATGCGGCGCGTCCCCATCTGGCCATCGATCCGGTGATGATCGGCAGCAGCCTCGTGATGGCGCTGCAAACTGTCGTCGCGCGCAATATCGATCCGACCGAAGCGGCTGTCGTGACCGTCGGCACGTTCCATTCGGGCTTTGCCCCGAACGTGATTCCGGAAGACGCGACGCTCGAGATGAGCGTGCGTTCGTTCTCCGCCAAGGTGCGCGCCACGCTTGAGGAACGTATTCGTGCGCTGGTGAATTCGCACACCGAAGGCTATGGCGCGAGCGCCGAGATCGAGTACATCCGTGGCTATCCGGTGGTGGTGAACAGCGAGGCGGAGACGGAATTCGCGCGCAGCGTGGCCGAAGAACTGGTCGGCGCCGAGCACATCATTTCGCCGTTCCCCCCGATCGCGGGCAGCGAAGACTTCGCGTATTACCTGCAAAAGGTGCCGGGCTGCTTCATCCGTCTCGGTAACGGCGAAGGCAAGCCGATGCTGCACAACGCCAAGTACGACTTCAACGACGACAATCTGACCATCGGTGCCGCCTTCTGGACGCGTCTGGTCGAACGCTTTCTTGCCAAGGACCGCGCATGAGCATCGCAACGCAATCGTTTCCGGCTGACGGCGCACAGCCGTCGCTCATGTCGCCCGCGCAGCAGCGCAAGATCGTTTTCGCCGCCGTCATCGGCAACCTGCTGGAGTTCTTCGACTTCACGGTCTACAGCTATTTCGCGCTGACCATCGGCAAGCAGTTCTTCCCGGCGCACGATCCGGTCACGTCGTCGCTGCTCGCGTTCGCCGTGTTCGCGGTGGGCTTCGTGATGCGCCCGCTGGGTGGCATCGTGCTCGGTCGCTATGCCGATCGCGCCGGTCGCAAGCCCGCGCTTACGCTCACCATCCTGCTCATGGCGGTCGGCTCGGCTGCCATTGGTCTCGCGCCGACGTATGCGCAGATCGGTCTGGCGGCACCGCTGCTGATCGTTGGGGCGCGTCTGTTGCAAGGCTTCGCACAAGGCGGTGAGTTCGGTGCGGCGACGGCCACGCTGCTGGAAGTGGGCGGTGCGAAAAGCCGTGGCTTCCGTGCCAGTTGGCAGCTTGCGAGCCAGGGCGCAGCCGCCCTGCTCGGCTCGGGTCTGGCGGCAAGCCTCGGCTTCCTGCTCTCGGACGACACCATGCACAGCTGGGGCTGGCGCATTCCGTTCCTGCTCGGCACGCTGATCGCGCCGGTCGGTATCTATCTGCGTCGTCACATTCAGGAAGAGCCGCCGAAGGCGAAGGTCGTCGCCGGTCGCGACGATCCCAAGCGTGGCCTGTACGTGCGCAACTGGTTCCTCACGATCTTCTCGATCGCGGGCATGTCGGTGTCGACGTACGTGATGATGTATTACATGCCGACGTACTGCATTCAGTACCTGGGCCTGCCGCCGAAGATGTCGATGCTCGCCGGTGTGGCTGCCAGCACGATTTCGTTGGTGATGTGCCCGATCTACGGCGCATGGTCGGACAAGATGGGCCGTCGCAAGCCGCTCACGGTGTTCGGCCGCGTGGCGCTGATCGTCCTGCTCTATCCGGCGTTCTGGGTCATGACGCACTACCCGTCGCTGCCGGTCGTGCTCGCCGCACTTATCGTGCTGATGTTCTGCTACACGATGGGTTCGGCTCCGGCATACGCACTGATGCCGGAGAACTTCCCGAAGCATTTGCGGGCGGGTTACATGTCGAGCGCCTATGCGATCTCGGTGTCGGTGTTCGGCGGTACGGCTCAGCTCGTTGCCGGTTGGCTGATTCGCGTGACCGGTAACAAGATGGCCCCGGCCTGGTACATGATCGCCTGCGTGATCGTGTCGCTCATCGCCGTGTCGATGTTCGAGGAAACGGGTAACAAGGCGCTGGACGACTAAGTCGTCGTCTCCGTCTCCGTCCCCTCGCAGCCGACAAGAAGGCGGCAACTGTTATGGTTGCCGCCTTTTTTGTTGCGTCATTGCCCGGTTCGCGCGCTTTGTGCCGAGGGCACGGGCGGCAAGGCGGCGGCCCCACCGAGCGACACGGATTGGACGGCCGGGTCGTAGGTGAAGATCGGGCCATTTCCCGGGGGTAAATTGACGCGAACGACGGGCATGAATCGGCCGGTCATGGCCATGTAGTCACGCTGGACGTATTGCACACCGGACGGATCGTTCCCCACATAGAAAAACGCTTCGATCGGGAGCTTCTCCGGGATGTCCGGTGGCCAGAGCGCAATGATGGCTTCGTTCCATGGGTAGGGCGTGCCGGGGGGAATGTACGGTCTGACGTCGATGCTCAACTGGAAGGATTGAGGGTCCACATCGAATGCGCAGTGGCTGTAGCGAGAATAATGCGAGATGAAGGCGCTCACGGTGGTGATGTTCATCGCGTTGCAGAATTGCGGATACGTTCGGTAGCAGCGATCGGGCGGCCCCGTGCCGGTGTCCTCCGCATAGATGCATCGCATTTGAAGCGGGTGTTCGGCGGGCGCCGAGAACTCCCTCACGATCATTCCCGCATCGTCACGGACTTCCGAGACCAGCCGGTCCACCCGAGCGTCCGCTCTCATGTAGGAAAACGACACGCCATTCGAATTCAACGACGACGGGCTCGGATTCCATGAGTGAAAGGTGGTTCCCCAACCGGTAACGCGGATGACCACGCCATCGCAGAAGTACGCCGCGCGATTACCGGGACAGACACTGCGCGTATCGGCATATCGCGCGTTGATATCATCGGCACTCGCATAACCGATATCGAGCTGATCGCGTGCGTCATAGCCGAAAGCCGTGGTTCCCTGTGCACCGAACGCTACGCGCAGAATCGGCAGCCACTGCCCGGCGCTGTTGAAGTACTGTCGCTGATATTCAAGTGCGGTGGCGAGTTGTCCGCCGTTGTTGACGTCGTAGAAGATCGCTTGCACAGCAATGGTCTGCGGCGCTGCCGGATTCCACAAACTGACACCGACGGTGTTCGGCTGGCCCGGACAGTCATTGCAGGGCGCGGGCGCCGATGCATCCGGTGGCGGGCATCCGCAGAGCAGTTCGTAAGGCTTGCCGTTGCCGACCGCCTCGGGCCGGGGCGCCAGAATGAAGCCGACGGAGTCGCTCAGGCGGGTCGTTTCGATGTCGCGCCGTACGTAGTCGAGACGCGCCATACCGGCGGCTGTCTCCTCCGTACTCAATGCGAAGAGATCGCCGCCGGGGGTGGGAGCCGCGCGCATCAGGACGCCGGAGCATTCCTGTACAGGGCTGGCGACGAAGCACTCCGAAGGGGTTTGCTGATAACGCTGGTTGATCTGGTAAGCGACATCGGCGCCGGGGAGTGCCCACCCCGGGAACGCTTGAAGCAATAGCCACAGCGCAAGCAGCGGGCGACATATTCTGAGAAAGCGCGGCATCGGGAGCCCCCGGGCGAGTGTCCCGTCGAGGCCGATGGCAGCGTCAGGCGCTCAGGACGATGTCCGTAGCTTATGTCGCAAGCCTTTGCACATCACCTGACAAGGTTGACAGGTGACGCGTTGTGACTACTTCGCCACCTTTATGCGCATCCCCCCTGCCGCCATCTGAACGCATGGGTGCGTTCTCACTCCGAAATGCCATGTGGGGTCATCGGTATGGGCGGCAGTGCGCTGGCGCCGGTCAGAGACAGGGATTGCAACGCAGGGTTGTACTTGAAAACGACGCCGTCGGTGGCGTGCAGATTGACTTCGACGACCGGCATGAAGCGGCCCGTCGTTGCCATGTAATCGCGCTGGACGAATTGCGCACCGCTGGGGTCTGCGCCCGTGATGTAGAAAAATGCTTCTATGCCGGTTTGAAGCGGAGCGTCTTGCGGCCACAACGCGATGATCGCCTCGTTCCACGGGTAGGCATATCCCGCTGGCAAATACGCTCTGACGTCGAGGCTGAGCTGGATTGAGTCGGGGTCGACGTCAAACCTGCAGAGGGCGCCGCCGTGCGACTGCATATACGAAACAAACGTCGCCACGGTAGTGACCCCCACGTCCTTGCAGAATGCCAGGCGTGCGCATCGATCCGGTGCTGTGGTGCCTGCGTCGCGGGCATACATGCATCGCATCACCATCGGATGCTGTACCGGTATTGAGAACTCGTTCATGATGATGCCCGCATCAACGCCTTTCCAGTAAAGCGTGTCGACTCGTGCATCGGTCCGGGCGTATGTAAACGACACCCCGTTCGCATTCACCGATCCCGGGCTGGGATTCCACGAGTGGAAGGTAACACCCCAACCGGTAACGCGAAGGATGACACCGTCGCAGTAGTACGCCGAGCGGCCATCGGGACAAACCTTGCGCGTATCCGCATAGCGCGCGTTGAGATTCCTCACGGTCGCGTAGCCGACATCAAGCTGATCCCGCGCGTCAAAGCCGAATACCGTGGCGCCCTGTGAGCCGAACACGACGCGCAGAATCGGTAGCCATTGGCCGGTCTTGCTGAAATACTGCTGCTGGTATTGCAATGCCGTCGTCAACTGTCCGCCATTGCCGATGTCGTAGAAGATGGCCTGTGCCGCCAGCTTGTCCGGCGTGGCGGGATTCCACAAACTCACGCCGACACTGTTCGGCTGACTTGGACAGTCGCTGCAAGGCGGCCCGCCGGAGGACCCCGGTGGCGGGCATCCGCAGAGCAGCTCGTAAGGTTGTCCGTTACCGGCGGCGCTCGGGCGGTCCGCGAGAATAAAGCCCACGGAGTTATCGAGATGCGATGTCTCGATGTCGCGACGCACGTAATCGAAGTGGGCCATGCCCGCGGCCGTCTCGGCGGCACTTAACGCCCAGAAGTCTCCGTTGACGGATGGCGGCACTCGCATGAGTACGCCGGAACACTCCTGAACGGGGCTGTTGACGAAGCACTTTGACGGTGCATTCCGGTAGCGCTGATTAACGAGGTAAGCGACATCGGTGCCGCTGAGCGCCCAGGCGGAGAGCGCATAAAGGACCAACCAGCCGGCCAGCAGGAGACGCGTGAGTCTGAGGACGTGTTGCATGGGGCGCTCCGTCGAACAACGTCGTACGAGTGCGGGCAGCACGGCCGCACTCGGGACGATGCATGAAGCTTATGTCGCAACAGCGCTCTCTTCACCTGACAAGGTTGACAGGTGGCGGGCGGTATTCTGCCCGCCGACGCCAGATCATTCGTCAAACGTCACATCCCGATCCAGCGGATACACCGGGCGATGCACGCGGGTGAACGGGAACAGTGCGTAGTTCGAACTTGTCACGCCGTCGCTGTCGCATTCGACCAGTCCCGCCGAGATCGGCACGAACACCGGGCGGCAGTACATGCGCGACTTGAGCAGCAGGAAGCGCTCGCTGCGCGGATCGAGGCCGACGCAGGTGAACACGCCATGATCCCACGGCTCATGCGTGCGCTCCGTGATGACGAGGCGTGCCGCACCGATATCGAACAGCACCGTGCGGCCCATGTAGCAACGCTGGCCCGTATAGGTCGGGCCCGTCACGATGTATTCCCCGTCGCCGATCTTGCGCACGATGCCGGTGAGTACCGGCGGCGTCTTCGTGATGCCCAATTGCGTCAGCGGACGTTTGTTGCCCACCGCCAGCGTGACTTCGGCGCCCTCGCCTGCGGCAATCAACGTCGCCACCGCGTCCGGGTCGCACAGCGGGCCCACGCCGATGCCCGTCAGCCCGCCGGCCAGCGCCGCTTCGAGGACATCCATCGTGTCGCAGGTGCCGCCGGACATGCAGTTGTCGCTGTGATCGAGCAACAGCACCGGCTTGTCGGCACCGTCGGCCAGTCGCTTCGCTTCGGCAATCGACTCGGCGAGCGGTGCGCTGCGATAGACGAAGCCGTCGCGCTCGTTCCACGCGTGCGCAGCAATGCGATCCGCCACGGCTTGCGCGCGGGCGACGCCACCTTCGCTTTCGTCCGCCGTCACGACAACGCTGATGCACGGCGCGGGAATGTCCGCGAGCGAGAAGCCCGAGAACACCGACACGGCAGGCATGCCCTCCTCGGCTTCGGCGCGTCGCGCGGCGTCCAGCGCACGCTTCATCGCGCCGCCATGACTCGTGCTGCGCAGCGAGTGCACCATCAACGGCGGCTGTTGCCACACCACTTTCGGGCGGCGTTTGCCGGCGAGCATGTCGAACAGCAGACGTCCCGCGTGCTCGCCCGTTTCGTACATATCGACGTGCGGATACGTCTTGAAGCCGACGACGATGTCGGCGTTCGCCACGATCTTCGGCGTTACATTTGCGTGCAGATCGAGCGCCACGGCAATGGGTGTGCCGGGCGCCGCGGCGCGAACGCGTTCGAGCAGATCGCCCTCGCCGTCGTTGCTGTTTTCGGCGACCATCGCGCCGTGCAGATCGAGCAGGATGGCGTCGACGCCGCGCGCTGCGGCCACGATGCGCCGACACAGTTCGTCATAAGCACTTGCCGCCACCGGGCCACTGGGGTTTGCCCCTGCGCAGACAGGCGTGACCATCTGCGCGCCCGCCGCTTCCGCCAGATCGATGAACGCGGCCATGGCCGTGCGCATGCCCTTGCTGTCGCGGTAGGCCTGCGCGTCGTACGTCGGCCCGTCATTGCCGAAGGCTTCGAGCGGTGTCGGCACCGGCGAGAACGTATTCGTCTCGTGATTCATCCGCGCAATCATCACTTTCATGCGGCACCTCCTGCGCGTTGCAGCATCGCCTGCAACAGCACGTTGCAACCGGCTTCGAGATGCACCGGATCGGCGTCTTCGATCTCGTTGTGGCTGATACCGTCTTTGCACGGCACGAAGATCATCGCCGTCGGGGCGACGCGCGCGAGATACACCGCGTCGTGACCCGCGCCGCTGATCGCATCCATCGACGACAGACCGAGCGCCTGCGCGCCACGGCGAATGGCGTCGACGAGTTCCGGCGCGAACGGTTGCGGTGGGAAGTACACAACTTGTTCGATGGCGACATCGATGCCCTTCGCGCCGAGCGAGGCGCATTCGGCGCGCAGCTCGGCGTTCAGCGCATCGAGCGTGGCGTCGTCGGCGGCGCGCAGATCGACGGAGAGCTTCACGCGGCCCGGAATGACGTTGCGCGAGTTCGGGTAGTTGTCGACCCAGCCGACCGTGCCGCGTGCATGCGGCGCGTGGGCGCAGGCGATACGATTCACGGCCTGTATCAACTGTGCGGCGGCGAGCAAGGCGTCGCGGCGCAGTTCCATGGGCGTGGGGCCCGCATGCGCCTCCATGCCGGTGATGGTCACGTCGTACCAGCGTTGGCCGAGCGCACCCTGCACCACACCGATGGTCTTCTCGTGCGCTTCGAGCACCGGTCCCTGTTCGATGTGCGCTTCGAAGTACGCAGCCACCGCGCCCGCTTGCCCCACGGCCGGCGTCTGCCCGGCGTAGCCGATGGTGCGCAGCGCTTGCGCCACGCTCACACCGTCGTGGTCTTTCTGCGCCAGCGCGTGATCGAGGGTGAAAGCGCCTGCGTAGACGCCCGAGCCCATCATCACGGGGACGAAACGCGAGCCCTCCTCGTTCGTCCAGACGGCGACTTCGAGCGGCGCCTCGGTGACGATGCCGTTGTCGTTGAGCGTGCGCAGCACTTCCAGCCCGGCGAGTACGCCGTAGTTGCCGTCGAACTTGCCGCCGGTCGGCTGGGTGTCGATGTGGCTGCCGGTCATGACGGGGGGCAGAGTGTCGTTGCGTCCGGCGCGACGCGCGAAGACGTTGCCAATGGCGTCGATACGCACTGAGCAGCCGATTTCCTTGGCCCACGCGACAAACAGGTCGCGGCCCTGGCGGTCGAGATCCGTCAGCGCGAGGCGGCACACGCCGCCCTTGGGCGTCGCACCGATTTGCGCGAGTTGCATGAGGCTGTTCCACAGACGCGCACCGTCAATGCGCACTGCGGCAGCCGTTCGATCGAGACGTTCCATGTTTTACCGATCCTTGAGAGTTGCGACCGATGGCGGCCGATTGCGGTCTACGCCACGCCGACGCCGAGATAGCGGTCCTTGACGGCCTCGTCGGCGAGAAACGCGGCGTTCTCCGCACCGTAGACGATCACGCCCTGCTCGACGATGTAATGCCGGTCGGCAAGCTGCGTGCAGACTTCCAGATTCTGTTCGACGAGCAGGATCGCCACGCCCGCCTGTTTGATGAGCTTCAATTGCGCCACGATCTCTTCGACGATCACCGGCGCGAGGCCTTCGACCGGCTCGTCGAGCATGAGCAGACGCGGGTGATTCATCAACGCGCGTCCGATGGCCAGCATCTGCTGCTCGCCGCCGGAGAGTTGCGCGCCACCGTTCTTGCGGCGCTCTTGCAGGCGGGGAAAAATGCGATAGATGTCGGCCAGTTGCCACGGCGAATCGCGTCGCGCACCGAGCTTGAGGTTCTCTTCGACCGTGAGCAGCTTGAAGATGCCGCGATGCTCCGGCACGAAGCACACGCCGCGTGCGGCAATGCGATGCGCCGGCTGTCCCGCGACCGGCTTGCCCATGAACGCAATGCTGCCCGCCTTCGGCGTCACCACGCCCGCAATGGTCTTGAGCGTGGTCGACTTGCCTGCGCCGTTGCGCCCGAGCAGCGTGACGAGCTCACCGTCGCCGATGTTCAACGACACGCCTTGCAGAATGTGGCTCTTGCCGTAATAGCTGTGAATGCCTGCGACGTCGAGAATCATGCGCGCCCTCCGGTAATCATGTTGCCGAGATAGGCGGCGCGCACGCGGTCGTCGGCGCGAATGGCGTCCGGCTTGCCTTCGACGAGTACCCGGCCCTGCTGCATGACGGTGATCGTGTCGGAGATATCCATCACGATATTCATGTTGTGTTCGATCAGCACGACGGTGTGGTCGTCTCGCAGGCCGCGGATGAGTTGCTTCATGTCGTCCAGATCGTCGATGCCCATGCCGGACGTCGGCTCGTCGAGAAAGATCGCCTTGGGACGCGCCGCGAGCGCCATGCCGACTTCGAGGCGTCGCTGCTGCCCGTGCGAGAGCGACCCGGCGGCAGTGTCGGCGTGACGCGTGAGTGCGAGCCGCGTGAGCACGTCGTCGACGACCGATGCGCAGGCGCGCGGGCCCTCCGCTTTGCGCCAGCAGGAGAGCGCGTGGCGCGGTGTCACGCCCAGCGCGGCCAGACGCAGGTTCTCGCGCACCGGCAGGTTCTGGAACAGCGCCGTCACCTGGAACGAACGGGCGATGCCGCGTTGCACGCGCCGGTAATCGGCTTCGGTGGTGACGTCGTGACCGTCGAACACGATGCGCCCGCCCGAGACCGGCACGGTGCCCGTGAGCATGTGAAACAGCGTTGTTTTGCCTGCGCCGTTCGGGCCGATGACGGAGTGCACAGTACGCGGTGCCACGCGCAGATCGACGCCGTGCAGCGCAGTGAATTTGCCGTAGCGTTTGACGATGCCCGAGGCTTCGATGAGAACGTCGCTCACGTTGGGTCTCCCTGCGTATCCAGTTTGCCGTTGGCGTCGCGGCGCTTGCCGGTAATGCGATACCACAGCGATTCGCCCACGCCCCACAGGCCGCGATGCATGAACAGACTCACGGCGATGAGCAGCAGGCCGAGCAACAGCAGCCAGCGCGGCCAGAGCGTGGAGAGCCAGTCGGCGGCGAGCACGTAGAACGCTGCGCCCAACACCGACGCGAACAGATTGCCCGTGCCGCCGATCACCGTCATCACGAGAATCATCTCGCTCGTGTGGTATTCGATGTTGGACAGCGGCGCGATGCCCGTCATCAACGCATGCAGTGCACCGGCGAGCGCCGTGACTGCGCCGGAGATGGCGAACGCCACGAGCTTGAACGTCTTCACGTGATAGCCGATGGCCGCTGCTCGTGTTTCGTTGTCGCGAATCGCGAGCAGCGTACGTCCGAAGACAGAGTCGGCCACGCGCAACAGCACCGCGAAGACGATCAGGAAGACGATGGCGACGAAGGTGTAGTACTGCCAGGGGGTCTCCAGCGGGATCAGCGTCGTGCCGCCGATGGCCAGCGATTTGCGCGGAATGTCGAGCAGGCCGTTGTCCCCGCCGGTCCAGTCCGTTGCGGTGTAGGCGAAGAAGTAGAACATCTGCGCGCACGCGAGCGTGAGCATCACGAAATAGGTGCCCTTCTGCCGGATCGCGAAGCTGCCGACGACCGCCGCAATCACCGCGCCCAATACGATCGATGCGACGACGGCGACCGGCATGGGCAGCGACCAACGCGTGAGCATAATGCCCAGTGTGTAGCTGCCCATGCCGAAGAAGATGCCCTGACCGAACGACAGCAGACCGGTGTAGCCCAGCAGCAGATTGCAGCCGAGCACGGCGAGCGCATACACCAGCACTTCGGTGGCGAGCGTGCCCGACGACAGCGTGAGCGGCAGAATCAGTGTGACGGCGGCGGCGAGCAGCCAAAAACGGTAACGTACCAGCATCATCCCCTCCCGAGCAGGCCGTGCGGACGCATGAGCAGCACCGCTGCCATCGCCACGTAAATCATCAGTCGTGCGCCTTCCGGCCAGATCGTGCTCATCAGGCTCTGCACGATCCCGATCACGAGACCGCCCACGAGCGCCCCGGCGAAACTGCCCATGCCGCCGATGACCACCACCACGAACGCAATGCCCAGCGCTTCGATGCCCATGAACGGCTCGACGCCGCGCACGGGCGCCGCGAGCACGCCGGCCAGTGCGGCCGTGCCGGCGCCCAGCGCGAACGCCAGACTGAACACGCGGAACACGTTGATGCCGAGCAGCGACACCATCTCCGACGACTCGCTGCCCGCGCGCACCGCGCTGCCAAGACGCGTGCCTTCGAGCAGCCACCAGAGCACGGCGGCGAATACGGCGGTGAAGCCGATGAGAAAGAGGCGGTACTTCGGATAGATAAAGTTGCCCCACATCACCACGCCGTCGAGCACTTCGGGCACGGCGACGTTATCGCCCAGCGGACCCCAGACGATGATCACCAGTTCCTGCACGACAAGCGCGAGCCCGACGGTGACGAGGATGTGGAATTCGTGCGCCTTCTCGTAGATATGCGAGAGCAGCACTTTTTCGGCGAACCACGCGAGGGCACCGACCAGAATCGGACAGACGATCAGGGCGAGCCAGAACGACATGCCCCATTGCAGTGCCTGATAGCAGAAGTACGCGCCGAGAAGATAGAAGGCGCCGTGCGCGAAGTTCACGAAGCGCAACAGGCCGAAGATGATGGATAAGCCGACGGCGAGCAGGAAGTACAACATCCCGATTCCGACGCCGTTGATGACTTGCAGCAAATAGACGTTCATGCGCGTCCCGGAGAGCTTTGGTGCCGACGTGGAACACCTTGTGCCACCCAGCACACGCTGCGCGGCACACGACATATGCGGGGACGACGAAGCGTCCCCGCGAGCAACAGACTTCAGGCGACGATCATGCGGCGTGCGCTTGAATACGGCTCGCCGCGCCATCGCGTCAGGTCATCTTGCACTCGGTCTTGTCCAGCGGCAGGAACGATTTCCCGGCGCTGACAATGTCGGCGTAGTCGTCGGCATTCTTCATCTTCGACTTTGCCTTGCCCTTGAGCAGGTAGTAGTTCTTGAGCACCTGGTGATCGCCCTTGCGAATCTCTTCCGGCCCGGTGAGCCCGTCGTACTTCATGCCCTCCATCGCGGCGATGACCGCCTTCGGATCGGCGCTGCCGGCCTTGACCATGGCGTCGAGCATGAGCTTGGTGCAGATGTACGAGCCTGCGAGGCTGTAGTTCGGGTTCTGCTTGAAGCGGTCCTGCGTGCGCTTGACCAGATCGAGGTTCAGCGGCGACGCCACGGCATGCCAGTACTGCGCGCCGAAGTACACGCCGTCGCACAGATCGGCGCCGAGGGTCTCGAACTGCTCCAGCCCCGACGCCCATGCCATCAGGATCGTGCAGTTCTTCTTCATGCCGAAGCTCACCGCCTGACGCAGCGTGTCTGACGACTGCGAGCCGAAGTTCAGGATCAGCAGCACGTCGGGCTTGGCCGCCGTCGCGTTCGTGAGATAGCCCGAGAATTCCTTTTCGGTGAGCGAGTGATAGCTGTTGCCCACATGCTCGATGCCCTTCTCCTTGAAGATGTTCTTCGCGGCGGTGAGCAGGCCTTCGCCGAACACGTATTGCGGCGTGATCGTGTACCAGCGCCTGGCGTTGGGCATCGACTCGATGAGCGGACGCACGGTCTGCTCGATTGCGCCGAAGGTCGGCACGGACCAGCGGAACGTGGCGTTGTTGCAATCCTTGCCGGTGATTTCGTCGGCCCCGGCCGTCGTGATGAAAATGCCGCCGGCTTTCTCGGCTTCCTTGCCCATGGCGAGCGCCTCTGACGACAGAATGCCGCCTGCGAAGAAGCGTGCGCCCTTTTGCTGCGCGATTTCCTGCACGTGACGAATCGCCGTGGCGGGTTTACCCTCGGTGTCGAGGGTGGTGTAAGCGAGCGGTCGGCCGAGCACTTTGCCGTATTGCTCGACGATGAGTTTCATGCCGAGATCGGCGAATTTTCCGTTGGCCGCGAACGGCCCCGACATGGGCACAGGACAAGCCAGCTGGATCGCCCCGGTGCTTTGCGCGAAGACGTCGCGAGCAGTGAGGAGGGAGCCAGGCAGAGACGCCGCGGCGGCGAGCTTCAACAGTTCACGACGATTCAATTGGGTCTCCATGCATGGGAGCAATCGTTCATGGGGCAGACGTGCAGCGCGTCACACAACGACCGGTCAGTGACCTGAAAAAGCGACCTGACAGTAACGACTTGCAACGTCCGGGGCCTTATCTCTATTCGTCATATTTATAATGATAAATAGGATGGATTTGATCGTAGGTATAATGTTTTTTCGTGTCAATCGGAAAAAATTCCGATCCGGCACAGCCCGCGACGCGTGGGCTACGCGTAGGATTGAGTGCGAACAGACCCTTGAGGCGCCACATGGCATTGGATGCGCAAACGGTGCGAGAGCCGTTGGAAATCAAACAACAAAAACGTGGCGATCTGGTCGCTGAAGCCATCAAGCAACTGATCACGGAAGGCAATTTGCTGCCCGGCGATCGCCTGCCCAGAGAGGTCGAACTCCAGCAGATGTTCGGGGTATCGAAGAGCACCATTCGCGAAGCGCTCAAGTCGCTCGAAGTGCAGGGGCTCATCAAGGTGAGCACGGGGCCGTCGGGTGGCGGCATGGTCGTGGAAGTGCCGCTCGAGCGCACCTTCCAGCTCATGCAGAACTATCTCTTCTTCAAGGAAGTGAGCATCGACGACATCTATACGGTGCGTCAGTTGCTCGAGCCGGAGCTCGCCGCAGGCGCGGTGCCGCATTTGACCGAAGCGGATTTTGCGGCGCTGGAGAACAATATGACCTGTTGCAGCCCGGCGTCGCACGATCGTCGCGAGTTGCTGCGCCAGCGTCAGGCCGATGTCGACTTTCACGACATTCTCGCGGCCGCTAATCCCAACAGCTTTCTGCGTTTCACGTGCGAACTCGTCAACGAGATGATTCGCCAGTTGATCGTGTTCGGCAACGAGACGCCGCGTCGCGAGCATGAGAAGTTCGGCACGGCCAACGTCAACATTCATCGTCAGATTACCGATGCAGCGCGCGCGGGCGATGCGCAACGCGTGCGCGAACTCATGCATTTCCATATGCAGGAGGCACGCACGTACATCAAGCGGATGAACGGGAAGTTGCGCGGGCGTCTGATTCTCGATTCGGACATCGCCGATATGCAGCAGCGTGTGCGTGCGCAGCTTGGGGCGAATGCGTCGCCGGTGACGCGTCGCAAGACGGTGGCTGCAAAAACGTCGACTGCGAAGGAAGGCGTGACGCCGAAGCGCACGGCGCGCAAGTCTGCGGGCGAGGGCGCAAGTAAAGCGCAGGGGAAGACGGTTGCCAGGGGCGTCACCAAAGTCGCAGCGAAGGCGACCCCCAAGGCGACGAAAACCGCCGCCAGGCCGAAGGCGGGGGCTGCGAGGGCCGGCGTTGCCAAGAAGACCGCAACGCCACGCAAGCGAGGGGTTGCAGCAAGCTGACGCGGCGCGCTGGTGGGTCAGCGCGACACGGCGTCCGGTTGTTGCTGCGTGCAGCAGTGAATGCCGCCGCCGCGGCGCGCGATCGCTCGTAGCGGCATCTGTACGATGCGCCGCTCGGGGAACGCCTGTTGCACGATCGAGCGAGCGTGCGCATCGCTCCTGGTATCTCCGAACGACGCCATCACGACTCCGCCATTCGGCAAATAGAAGTTCACATACTCGGGCGCGAAGTCGGGGTCGTTGGCGACGTCCGGGGGCAGGGCGTCGAAATCCGGCGTGCGCAACAAACCGATTTCGAAGTGCTGCCCTCTGGCGTCGCGTGCGAGCAATAACGCTTTGAGGTTCTCGCGCGTTTCGCGCACCCAGTCGTCGCCCACGTCGGCGACTGTCGCGAGCAATACGCCAGGGCGCACGAAGCTCGCAATACCGTCGACGTGCCCGTCGGTGATGGTATCGAGCGCCGAGCCCGGCAGCCAGACCACGTTCGTCACCCCGAGCCAATGACGAAAGACCGACTCCGCTTCGCGACGCGTGAGTCCCGGATTGCGGTTTTCGTTGAGGATCGACGTTTCGGTGACGATCAGCGTGCCTTCGCCGTCGACAAGCAACGAGCCGCCCTCGGCGACGATGGGCGCGCACGACGAGCCGATCGGGGTATCGGCACACAGGGCTTTTGCCACGCCTTGCGCGACCGTGGCGTCGGCTTCGGATATCGGCGTCGTCTTTTGTCCCCAGCCGTTGAAGTTCCAGCTCAGCGCGTGCGGCGTATGGGCGGCATCGAGCACGAAGGTGGGCCCGGTGTCACGCATCCAATGATCGCCGACCGGCATGGGGTAGAGCGTGGCGGCGGGGGGGAGCGCGCGGCGGGCTTCGTCCAGGTAGTCGGGATCGACGGCGACGTGTATTGGCTCGAACAGCGCGATCGCGTGTGCCATGCGCATCAGTTCGCCGATGACTTCCTCGCGCTCGGCGCTGGGTATTACAGTGCCGCCCGGCCACGCTAACCAGCAGGCGCGGTGGGGATGCCACTCTGGCGGCATGCGCCAGTGTCCAATGGCGTTCGTGTCTGTCGCGTTTGGCTTGCCGGGAAATGTCGTCATGTGCGCGCTACCGTGAGAAGGGTTCCGCCAGTGTAGGCAGCCCACGGAGGTTGCGCGGGACGTCAGATGGCGGGCGGATCGGCGAGTTGGACGGTGAGCCGCTTGAGTGCACGCACCTGGCGCAGCGCCACACGAAGATCGCATGACGAAATTAGGCCAATGCCCCCTTCGTCATCGCCCAGCGGCAGCCCGTCGCGTTCATAGACGACGAGCGCGCCCACGCCGACCGGCGTGTTGTACAACTCATGCCACGAGAACATGACGGTGTAGCCGTCGGCCCCTTGCGCCAGCACGAACGCCCGCGTGAAGTCGCGCGCGTTCGGCATGCGTAACTGCGCCACGTCGAGCAGGGCGCTCAGGCGTACGCCTTTGTAATCGCTCGCGCTGCGCACTTTGCGCCCGGACAGGCAGACGACGTCGAGCGGCCCGGTGAGCTGCGTGGGCAAACGCCTGAGCGCGCAGAGATCGAAGGAGTGACGACGCTTGACGCTGCCCGAGACGACGACCTCGCGCGAGACGAGGGGCGAGGGCGCCGCTGACGGCGACGCGCCCACGAGCGTGAGCGGCGCGACGTTGGTGTTGTTTGGACGCGTCCGGGAGGGCGTGGGCGGCGTGGTGGACGAGGCGGCGACAGCGCTCACGCGCAAAGGGTCGATGGGCATGTTGGGTTCGGTTTGTCGGCTTGGGGGGAGCCGGTCGCCTCAATATAGCGGCCGGACCCGCGGCGGACATACGAGGTGCCTGATAGCGGCTATTCGCGGGGCTTGCGACAGTCCCGCATATGCTTGAAATTGCCGATGTCGATGCATGCCCGGCGCGCCGCGTCTGTCGCCCTCAGCTCCCGTAGCGGGCCCGGCGTTGAACGGTAATGCGCGATGTCACTTCGGCCAGCGTGGCACGCGCCTCCTGCACGTCTGCCAGTGCTTCACCGCCTTGCAGCGCATTGAGTGCGTCGCGCAGGACCACCATGCATTCGGCGTCGCTCACGGTGTCCGGTGCGCGACTGCCACCCAGCCGCAGCAGACTGAGTGCCGCGCGCAACGTCAGCATCGGTGAGGCCTGCGCACGTGCGATCTGAAGCGCGTGTTCCAGCCACGGGCGCACGGCGTCGTCGGGGTGATGGCCTGCGCGCAGGAACTCGCCCTTCTGACGCAGGAATTCCGCCTGCCAGTGGCCGTCGCTGCGACGTGCCGACACGTGCGCACCGCGCTCGGCGGCGTGAAGGCCGAGGGCGATGTCGCCCGTGCCTGCGCAGGCTTCGACGAGCAAGCCGAAGAACATGCCTTCGACACCGCCCATGATTTCGCTCAGACGTCCCACGCTGTCGGTGATGCGCTCCAGCCCGCCCACGTCGCCGCGTGAGGCAATCGCCCAGCCGCGAATCGTTTGTCCGGCCATTGCCCAGAGGGCCACGCCGGTCTCGGCGGCCACTTCCGCCGCTTCGCTCGCCAGTGCTTCGGCGGGCGCGACTTCGCGGCGCAGTCGTCGCAGCATCGCGGCAAACACCAGCGCGAAGGCGAACGAGTAACGGCGGCCTTGCTGACGTCCCATCGCCAACGCGGCTTCGCTGGCAGACAGCGAGGCGTCGTGACGTCCCGTGAACCAGTAAGCCCACGAAAGGTACGACAGACCGGTGATACGAGCGTCTTCGCCAAGACCGGTGTCGGCGTGCTCGGGCTGGTAGTAGGAGAGGCCCGTCTCCAGTGCGGTGACGGCGCCGCCGAAGTCGCCCTGACAGCACAGGCTGTTGCCTAGCGCGTAGTACGCGTGCGCGAGCAACGGCGACGCACCGGCTTGTTCTGCGATGAGGATGAGCTTGCGGGCGAGATCGACGCTGCGATCGAAGTCGCTCCACGAACTCGAGCCGAGCCACAGTCCCCAGTAGACCGGGAACAGGGTGATGTCGTCGCCCATCGGCTGCGCAAGCGCGAGCGCCGTCTCGAAGTTGTGACGCGCCGGTTCCGACCCGTAGCCATGCAGCGAAACCAGCGGCACGCCCATCGCCATGCGCAGTTGCAGTTCGCGCGGCGCGGTCTGTGCGCTGGTGCCCGTCTGACGCAGGACGTCGAGCGCGCTCTGGTAGTGCGCACACGCTTCGCGCAATGCCTGGCGTCCGGTCGCGTACTCGCCTGCGAGATGGTAGTGCTCGATGGCGGCGTCCGGTTCGTCGGCCTGACGGAAGTGCCATGCGAGCACTTCGGGCTCGGTTTGCAGGGTGTCGTGGTCACGCATGGCCAGCGCGATGCGGCGGTGGGCGTCCTGACGGCGCTCTTGCGGCTGCGCGTCGTAGGCCGCTTTGTGCAGCAATGCGTGACGGAAGGTGTAGCGGCCGCAGTCCTGACGTTGCACAAGGGCGCAGGCAACGAGCGTGTCGAGCGCGCGCTCGACGAGCGTCATCGAACGGCCGCTCGCCGCCGCGAGCAACTCGGCGTGAAATTCGTGACCGAGGCACGACGCGAAGTGCGCCACGGGCTTGGCGCTGCCCGCCGCGTCGATGCGCGCCATCATCAGTTCCTGAAGACTCGCGGGCATTGGCATGGCGTTCGCGGCGCTGCGTCCGCCTTGTTGCGAGGCGGTGGCGCGCGCCAGTTCCTGAAGGAACAGCGGCACGCCTTCGGCCAGATGCACGATACGTTCGCGCATGGCGGCCGGCAGCGCGACACGCGGTGTCGCGGCACGCACGATGGAGGCGGCTGCACCCGCGTCGAGCGGTGCCAGATCGATGCGCCGCAAACCGACGGTATGACGCCACGGCAGCTCGAATTCCGGACGCGCACACACCGTCAACAGACGGCCGCCCGGTGCGTTCTCCGCCATCACGGCGAGCAATTCCTGCGTGGACGGATCGGCCCAGTGCGCATCGTCGAGCATGATGACGCCGCCATCCGGCAGCAGCGATGCGAGCAGCGCGGGGGCTTCGTCGAGCACGGCCTGTTTCCACGCGTGCGGCACGTTGCCGTCGGCTTGCATATCGAACAACGCGCGCAGACGACGGTGAGCGAGCAGGGCGGGTTGCGGAAGCTGTGAGGCGTCCGCCGCCGACTGCGAGCGCAGCCAGCGTGCAATCGGATGGAACGGCGTGAGCGCGCCGTCTTGCGCGCAGGTCAGGTCGATGGAGCGCAGGCCGTTCGTCTCGATGAAGTGCCGCACCAGGGCCGACTTGCCGATCCCGGCCTCGCCGATCACGAGCGCCAGCACGCCATGCCCTGTGCTCGCATCGCGCATGGCGGCGTGCGCGGCTGCGAGTTCGGCGAGCGCAGCGTCGCGACCGAAGAGCATCGCGGCACGGCGGCGCGAACGGCGCTCGGGCGTGGGGTCGGGATTGACGCGGAACATCGGAATCTCGCGATTGCCATGACGCTCGCGCACGCTGCCGTGCGGCGTGGTGGCGATGGCGACGCCGACGAGACGCTGCGTTGCGTCGCAAATCAGAACCTCGCCGGGCAGGGCGGTGTCGGCGAGTTGCGTGGCGGAGCGCGAGACGCGTCCGCCCGTGTCGGGGCTGTCGTCTGCCGCGGAACTGATGACCAGTCCGGTGTGAACGCCCACGCCGATGCCCACGCGTACCGTGCTCACCTGCGCGCAGCGCATGGCGGCTTCGACGGCGTGGCGTCCCGCGCCTTCGAGCGCGGTCGGATAACCGAAATAGCCCAGCAGACCGCCGGTCGGCGTGCGCAGCGTATAGCCCCACGACTGGCGCAGGATCGTCTCGCACTGCACGAGCGGCGGGCGCACCATGCCGACGAGCTGATCGGGATCGTCCACGCCGGTCGGCGCGAGTTCGATCGACACGACCGTCAACTGGCGGCGCTCGGGGCCCGTGGCACGCTGTTCGATGCGCGCGGGCGGTGTCTCCAGCAACTGCGTGAGCGCCTGACCGGGCAACTCGCCGAGTTCCTCATGGAGAATTTCGCTCAGGCGACGGTATTCGGTCTCGGCGTCATCGCGGCGTCCGGCGCGCAACAAGAGCGCGAGCAGGCAGTGCCAGCCGGTTTCGTCGAGCGGGGCGAGCGCCACGAGTTGACGCGCATGGCCGAGCGCCTGATCGAGATCGCCCAGACGTGCGTAACCGTCGGCAAGCAGCCGTTCACCGAAGACACGGCGGCGCTGATATTCGTCACGCTGAAGTTCGATCCACTGATCGAGATCGGGGGTGTCGCGCACGGACAGCCCGTGAAGGAACGGTCCCTGATAGAGCGCGACGGCGTCGGCCAGATGTTGCAGATGTGCGGCCAGATCCAGACCGGTGACGGCGTCGAGCGTGCGGTTGGCCTGCTCGATCATGCTCGCGAAAACGTGCGCGTCGATCCACAGACCGGTCTCCGGGCGCAGACGCACGACCTGACGGTCGGATTCGAAGAGTTCGTCGCCGAGGGTATCGCGCAAATGGAAGAGCATGCGCTTGAGCTTGTCGCGCCCCCCCTGACCGTCTTCGTCGGGCCAGAACAGGTCGGCAAGTGCTCCGCGCGTGTGATAGCCGGGTTGCAGGGCGAGATAGGCAAGGAGGCCGCGCGCTTTCGTGTACTTCACGGCGCACGCCTGTTTGCCCTGTTCGACCCGCATCGGTCCAAGCAGGTAGAGCGATCTGGTGGCTTGCATTGTCCCTGGACGGCAAATAGGCAAAAACCGGCGAGTCCGTGAAGGCCTTCGCCGGTGCTGCGAATTTCATGATGTCATCTCGCCGGGCCCATGTGTCTTTCGCGCCCGACGCCATGGGACGGCAGCACGGGACCATCGGCAATCTGGTGAGACGCCAAGGCCGTTCCGGGGGGGCTCCGGCCTGAATGCTTCAGGTATTACAGACCGCAGTATAAACAGGAGTGTGAAATTCGTAGGAAATACCTTAAGAAATCGTCCGTGATTAGTGTAGTTGTCGAGTCTTAAGCCGGAGCCTGCCAGATCGCGGTGTCGGCGGCGTCGACCCGCTTGGGCAGCAGATCCGCTTGCGTGAAGACGTCGGCAATGCGCTGCTGCTCGGCGATGGCTTCGCGCACCACGGGCTGAACGTCGTAACTGCGCCGGCGGTTGGCGGCCTCGACGGTGGTGGCGTCCAGGCCCCACACGGGCGCCAGCTGGGCGGCGGCTTCGCGCGGGTTGGTGCGTACCCACTGACCTGTTTCTCGCAGCGTGCGGTACACCTCGCGCAGCACCGCGTCGTGGTCGCGGGCGAAGGCGGGCGTGGCGAGGTAGTAGCGCTGATAGCCCGCCAGACCGCGTGCCGTGGTCAACGTGCGCACCTTGTCCTGGCGCTCGACGCTCGCCACAAACGGATCCCACGTCACCCAGGCGTCGACGTTGCCGCTGGCGAACGCGGCGCGGCCGTCGGCGGGCGTGAGGTAGGCCGGCTGAACGTCATTGATTCGTAGCCCGACGCTTTGCAGCGCCGCGATGAGCAAATAGTGAACGCCCGCGCCCTTGGTCACGGCAATGCGCTTGCCTTTGAGATCCGCGAGCGTTTTGATCGGCGAGTTCTGCGGCACCAGAATCGCTTCGGCGTCCGGCGACGGCGTCTCGCGCGCGACATAGGCGATGCGTGCGCCGGCCGCCTGCGCGAACACAGGCACTGTGTCGGCCACGTCTGCCGAGAAGTCGATGCTGCCCACGTTGAGCGCTTCGAGCAGCGGCAGCCCGCTGGTGAATTCGTGCCACGTGAGCGTGACGTTGTGCGGCGCGAGTGCCTGCGCCAGCGTGCCACGCGTCTTGGCGAGCACGATGAGCGTCGACGACTTCTGATAGCCGATCCGCAGCGTGAGCGGGGCGTTGGCCGCGCGCGCGTTGCCACTGTGCGCACCGTAAGCCAGCGCGCCTGCAACGCCGAGGGCATGGAGCGTGCCGCCTGCGAGCATTGTCGAGCTGGCGCGCTGCAGGAAGCGGCGCCGGGCCGGCTGTTGCGGCACGGTGTCGGTAGGCGTGGCTGCGTCGGGCTGGGCGGACAGGGCGGGATCGGGCTGACGGGTCATGGGCGAGGCGAAAGGGTGAGGACGGCGGTAATGGTGCAAAGCGGCGGAAAGCGATGGAAAGCGGAGCGGCGCGCTGCGCCGTCCTGACTTGTATCGCGATGCCCGGCGCTCGCGCCAATAAGCGATCCGACTTTGCATAGTGAGTCGGACGTCATATCGATATCCGGCGTGCCGTGCGGCGCGCAATCCCCCCGGATGCCTAGATATCGTCAGCCAAAACCGCCGTCATCGCCGACAAGCCCCGCGATTCGCGTGAAAAGTTCCCGACCGTTGCGTTCTCGCCCTTAGGGGAAACCCGATGTTCGGTGGCCGAATCCCGGTCAATACCGATCAAGTGTCGACGAAGCAATGCGCGTGCTTTCAGCGCTTTACCTAGGGTGCGCACCGTCTTGGTGCGATCGTGTTACGACGTATTACGGAAAGTTCTGGGATTTCAGAGCGTTACCGCTATCCGCGCATATTGTAATGAAAATCATTCCTATTTATATTCGCGCCCCATATCGCTGCTTGTCCTTCCCCGGTTTTCCGCTCATTCGTTCACGCCGCACTAAAAAAAATCATCATGATGCAACGCAAGCCGTTGGCTCTGGCCATGATGGCGCTCTTCGCCGCGCCGCTCGCCATCACCTATGCTTCGCCCGCGATGGCGCAGAGCACCACCGCTCCCAATGCGCCGGCGACGACACCGGGCACGCCGGGCACGCCGCAGGACGCCGCGCCTGTGGCCACTCCGCCGGCGTCATCCACACCCTCCACGCCTGCCGCCGCGTTGCCGCAGACCGACGTGTCCGGCACGTCGATCCGCGAGGAGTACCAGCGTGACATGTCGACGGTCGGCGGCAAGGTGCCCACGGCAATTCGCGATATTCCGCAATCGGTCACGGTCATCGACAAAGCCGTGATGCAGGCGCAAGGGGCCACGTCGTTTGCCGATGCGCTGCGCAACTCGCCCGCGATCACCATCGGTGGCGCAGAAGGCGGCCAGATCGGCAACAACATCAACCTGCGCGGCTTCACGGCGCGTACCGATATCTATCTCGACGGTTTCCGCGATCGCGGCCAGTATTACCGCGACACGTTCTATCTCGACTCCATCGAAGTGCTCGAAGGCCCGTCGTCGATGTTGTTCGGCCGCGGTTCGACCGGCGGCATCATCAATCAGGTGAGCAAGCAGGCCAATCTGAAGCCGCTCAACGAAGTGTCCGGCACCATCGGCACGAACGATCGGTATCGCGGATCGTTCGACTTCAATCATCCGCTCTCGGACACGGCCGCTTTCCGTATCAACGGCTTCGCGCAGGACATTCACACCACGCGCGACGTCATGAACAACCAGGACTGGGGTGTCGCGCCTACGCTCAAGCTGGGCATCGGCACGCCGACGCAGATCACGCTCTCGGCGCTCATCGAACATAACCGCGACATGCCCGACTACGGCACCGTCGGTTACAACGGGAGCCCGCTGCCGATCTCGAAGAACCAGTTCTACGGGCTGACCACCGACCGCACGGTCCAGGACGTCATGAGCTTCTCGGCGAAGATCGAGCACAAGGTCGACGACAGCCTGAAGATCACGAACCAGACGCAGTACAGCCGCTATGTCATCGACGCGATCGAGACGTCGTCGCACGCGGTCGGCATACCGAACGGCACGGGCGGCTTCACGACGCTGCCCGCGGCGCCGACGGCAGGCATTCCGTCGTACTCGCTCGATCAGCTCTGGGTGCAGTTGCAGAGCCATGACCGGAAGATCACCGATACGTCGCTGTACAACCAGACCGATGTCGTGAAGACCTTCGATACCGGGCCGTTCAAGCACACGCTGATCGCCGGTGCTGAGGTCGGACGCGATACGTACGAGAACCAGACATATCTGCGCACTGGCGCCGGGCAGGCGTCCGGCATGCTCGGATGGATACCAGCCGACAGCACCGCGTACTACTCGAATTTGCCGAACGTCACGACTTCCGTCGGCAACTTCGCGCAGGGCTCGGCCGAGACGGTGGCGCTCTACGCGAACGACACCATCGAGCTGAACAAGCAATGGAAGATCGTGGGCGGTCTGCGCTGGGATCGCTACAAGGCGCAGCTCTCGAACACGATCAGTGCGCCGGGCTACGCGACGCAGACGGTCAATTACACGAGCGTGCGCACCGGCGTGATCTATCAGCCGACCGAAGCGCAGTCGTATTACTTCTCGTACGGCACGTCGTTCAACCCGTCGCTCGAGACGCTGACCGTCACCAACAACACGCAAGCGTTGCCGCCGGAGACGAACCAGTCGTTCGAAGTCGGCAGCAAGTGGAATCTGTTCGACGACAACCTGTCGATCAACACCGCGCTGTTCCAGGTGACGCAGAACAACTCGCGCACGCAGACCGGCACGACCGGCGAATACTCCGACGCGGGCAAGGTTCGCATTCGCGGTGCGGAGTTGAGCGCGACGGGTCACATCACGTCGAACTGGCAGGTGATGGGCGGCTACATGTTCCTGAACTCGCAGGTCCTGCAGGCGAACGACGGCACGCAGGGCAACGTGCTCGCGAATACGCCACGCCATTCGCTGACGCTGTGGTCGACGTACACGCTGGGGCATTGGGAAGTGGGCGGCGGCATGAACTACATGTCGAGTCGCTACGCCGCCAATACCAACCTCATTCGTGTGGGCGGCTACACGCGCTGGGATGCCACCGTGGCCTATCATCAGCCCAAGTACGATATTCGTCTGAACCTGCTTAATGTGTTCAACAAATCTTATTTCGATGCGCTCATTCCGTCGGACGGCGGACGTGCCGCACCGGGGATCGGCCGTACGGCGTTGCTCACGGGGACTTATCGCTTCTGAGGCGGTTAATGATCTGAGGGTCGATCTGAGTGTCGGGACGGTCCGAGCGCTGAGCGCAACGCCGTCTCGCCCGATACACTATGAGGCGCGAGCCGGCGGTGTCGCCGGGCTCGCGCCTTGTGCATTCTTCGAGGGATGTCCGCCGATGCTGCTCCGAATACCGAATGTCCTGAGCGCCGATCAAGTGCGCCGGGTTCGCGCCACGCTCGACAATGCCGGCGATGCCTGGGTCGATGGGCTCGCCACCGCAGGCTACACGGGCGCGCCCGTCAAACAGAATCAGCAGATCGACGAACGCTCGCCCGTTGCCCACGAACTCGGCGACCTGATGCTGGCCACGCTGGAGCGCAATCCGCTGTTCATCAGCGCAGCGCTGCCGAACAAGGTCTATGCGCCGATGTTCAACCGCTACGGCGAAGGCATGCACTTCGGCAATCACGTCGATGGCGCGATTCGTCTGCAGCCGGGCAGCGGCCTGCGGATTCGCACCGATATCTCGGCCACGCTGTTTCTCGCGTCACCGGACGAATACGACGGCGGCGAACTCGTGATCGAAGATCAATACGGTGCGCATCAGGTGAAGCTGCCGGCCGGCGACATGGTGCTGTATCCGGCGACGAGCCTGCATCGCGTGAATCCGATCACGCGTGGCGTGCGGGTGGGGTGTTTCTTCTGGGTGCAAAGCCTCGTGCGCGACGACACACAGCGCACGTTGCTGTTCGACATGGATAACGCGATCCAGCGTCTGAACGCGACCGATGCCGACGAAACGGCGCGTCGCACGCTCGTTGGTTGTTATCACAACCTGTTGCGGGTCTGGAGCGAGACCTGAGCAAAAAAACGCCCGATCCCCACTGAGGGACCGGGCGTTCCACGATATGCCGGGCACTTGCGCCCGGCGGCGCTGGCCTCGCGCTTATTGTGCTTGGCCGGCAGGTGCCGGAGCCCCCTTGTGCATCTGGCCGCGATGCTGCATCGCCTTCTCGTGCCAGGCCTTCATCTTGGCCCAGCGCGCCTTGATAGCGCTGCTCACGAGCGTCTTCTGGTCGTTATTCAGACCGTTATACACATTCAGCCACGCGTCTTCCGTCTGGCTGCGAAGCTGGCGGTTCTGATCGAACACTTTCTCGCGGGCGGCACGCATGCCGGCCAGATCGAGGACTTGCTGATCCTTCGCCTGCGCGAACATCTGACGGAATTGCTCGCCGTTCTTGCGCATGGCGTCGCGATTCTGCTTCGACGTGGCCACCGCCTGCTGCCAGGCTTGTTCCTGCTGCGCGTTGAGCTTCAGTTGATCGTGCAGCTTGCTGATGTTACCCAGCCCCCAGGGGCCGTGGTCGCCGCGCATGTGGTGCATGGCGGCATGCGGTCCGGTGGCCGGCGCAGGGGTGTCGGCCGCATGGGCGACGCCGAACATCGCGGAGGCGGCTACGATTGCCGACGCGGCGGCGATCTTCAGTTTGCGCATGGTATTGACTCCTTTTGATACTGCCGGAATTGGCAGTTTCAGAGTAAGTCATCAGCCAGCCTAACAAGTTGCAAAGTGCAACCGGCGTATTACCCGACATTACCAGGGCCCGCATTCGCAATATTCCGAAATGACTCGGCCCGCCCGTGCCGAAGATCGACAGGGGCGGGCCGTGATGACGCCCGCGTGTTGCAGTGCGATGTCAGGTTCCCGTTGCCGGGTTTCGGGATTCTTCCCAATCAGTCCCAGGCGCCGCGGCCGCCCGATATGCTGTAGCGGCCAGCGCCGAAGAGCATGACGCACAGCCCCGAGAACAGGAAGAACGCTTGCAGCTCCAGCGCCCAGCCGCCGGTCTTCGACAGATCGCCCAGTTGGCTCAGGTGAACGAGCGAGAAGGCGACGAGCATGTTGGCCACCACGAGCAGGCCGCCCAGGCGGGTGAGCACGCCGAGAATCAACAGCACCGGGGCGAGTACTTCACCCAGATAGGCACCGTAAGCAAGAAATGCCGGCAGACCGTGCGAAGTGATCATGCCTTCGATAAATCCGACACCGTTGATGACTTTGCTGACGCCGTGAAACAACAGCAGGATACCGAGGGTGAGGCGCAGGATCAGTTTGCCGAGATCGTCTCTGGTGCTCTGCATGGTGAAGGCTCCTTCTGGACGCGCTTGTTCGCGTAAGGGGGCTGACAGGTAACGAAGTGGCGCGCTTTTACGGTAGGGCGTGCCGGCCAAATGGGCACCACTGTATCAAATCGTTACGGCGCTGTCTGCGGGGGCCCCAGTGATTTCATGGACATAGCGTCAATCGGGCCGTATGCCCGGATTACACGCCGTTACTTTTCGGACTGCCTTGTTACAAGACGGCTGTCGGCGCGCCGATCGTCCGCGTCGTTAAACCGTACAAGGACGCGGCAAATCGCCGGCAATCCCGCCAGCCAGCCGAGTCCCCCGTCATTCCCGTCATGCCCGTCGACACGCTGGACATACTCGGTCGATAGCCTGTTCAGGAATATGCAAAGCAGTGACGAAGCTCAAGCCCACACGCAATTAAGGATTCCATCATGAACGTTCGTAAAACTCTGATTCTGAGCGCCCTGACCGTTGCCTTCGGCGGTGTGTTCGCCTCGCAGGCGTTCGCCCAGAGCACTGCGACCGAGACGGCGCGCGACATCAACCAGCAGCAGCGCATCGAGAATGGGCTGAAGAGCGGTCAGTTGACGACGAAGGAAGCGTCGAGCCTGGAGAAGGGCGAGGCGAAGATCGACAGGATGCAGGCCCATGCCGATCGCACCGGCGACACGGCGGCGCAAAAGGCCCGCATTGCCAACGCGCAGAACCACGAGAGCGCGAAGATCGATCAGCTCAAGCATAACGACCGCGTGGCGAATCCGACGTCGAAGTCGTCCGAGCGTTTGCAGGCCGATGTCCAGCGCAACGTCAATCAGGAAAAGCGCATTGCGCAGGGGCAAGCCGCCGGCACGTTGAACAACAAGCAGGTGGGCAGTCTCGAGAAAGGCCAGGCGCATGTCGATCATGCCGAGGCGCACGCTGCCAGTAACGGGCATGTGAGCACGGGCGAGCAGGCCGGCATCCAGCATCGCGAGAATCATCAGAGCGAGCGCATCCATCAGGACAAGACCAACGGATAAGCGCACGCGATTCGACATCCGGCACATGACGCAGGCGCCACCCCTCACCGGGTGGCGCTGTTGTTTTGGGGCTATCATCGGCGTCACGACAATCATGGAGGAAAGACAGGATGGAGCGGGTGCAAGCGCAGAAGATGCTCGATGAAATCGTCTCGCCTTGGGTGCGACAACTGAATTTGCAGATCGAGGCGTTGGGGCCGGAACAAAGCGAATTGCGCATGCCGTTCGACGCCAAATTCAAGCACGGCGGCGGCGTGATCTGCGGGCAGGTCTTCATGGCGGTGGCCGACACCGCGATGGTGGTGGCGCTATGCGCCGCGCTTGGCGGCTTCCAGCCGATGACGACGGTCACGCTCAACACGCAGTTCATGCGCCCTGTCACGGATGGCGATTTGCGCGTGATCGCGCGGATTCTGCGTCGGGGCAAGAATCTGGTGTTCGGCGAGATCGAGGTTTTCGATGCGTCGGGCAAGATGGCCGTGCATGCGACGACGACTTACGCGCTGCTTTGATGGCTTTGATGGCGTTATTGCGTGATAACGAGATAGCTCCGGGGGACAAATGTTCGATCAGATCGTATTTGCCGGGGGCGGCAATCGCTGCTGGTGGCAGGCGGGGTTCTGGGAGCGTGTGGTGCGCGAGGTGCCGCTGCGTCCGCGCGTGATCACCGGGATTTCGGCGGGCGCGGCCACGGCGTGCATGTTGCACATGCGGGCGTCGGACTGGGTGATGGATTACTACCGGCAGGCGCTCGCGGGCAACCACAAGAACGCGTATTGGGGAAATCTGCTGCGACGCGAGCGGGTGTTTCCGCATTACCGCATTTACCGGCAGGCGCTGCTCGACATCTATGACGGCCAGCTCGACAAGCTCGCAGCGGGGCCGGAGATTCGCGTGGGCCTGTCGCACATCCCGCGCTGGCTCGGACCGCGTACCGCAACCGCGGCGGGCCTGGTGGCCTACAACATCGACAAACACGTGCGTCGCACCCTGCATCCGACGCTTGCCCGAAGCCTCGGTTTTCGTCCCGAGTTCGTGCGCGCGCAGGATTGCCGGACTACGGCTGAGCTGGCCGATCTGATGCTGCAATCGTCATGTACACCGCCGTTCACGCCAATCTTGCGACGTGGCGGGCGAGCGGTGCTCGATGGCGGCATGGTCGACAACGTGCCTGTCGACGCACTCGATGCCACGCCGGGGCAGGTGCTGGTGCTGGTGACGCGTCGCTATCCGCGTCCGCAGATCTTCACGCAGCATCACGGCGTGCAGGACCGGCTGTATGTGCAGCCGTCCGAGCCCGTGCCGATTTCAAGCTGGGATTACACACGTCCCGAGAGGATGGCGCCGGCGTTCGCGCTGGGCCGCAAGGACGGCGAGACCTTCCTGCGTCATCTGGACTCGATGACGCCGACGGCGCGCTCGTCGCTTGTGTCGGGCGCGCCGCAGTGACGGCTCAGCGCCCGAAACCGAGCAATGCCGCCGGGTTCAAGACGTGCGACCGGTCGCCGTTCACAAAATTGACGATGTTCTCGAAGGCCACGCGGAAGTACAGCTCGTAGCTTTCGCGCTCGACGTAGCCGATGTGCGGCGTGCAGACGCAATTCTCGAGGCGCAGCAGCGGGTTGCCTTGCAGAATCGGCTCGCTCTCGAACACGTCGATGGCGGCCATGCCGGGGCGTCCCCGGTTGAGCGCGGTGATCAGCGCGTTTTCGTCCACCAGCTCCGCGCGGCTCGTGTTCACGAACAACGCGGTCGGCTTCATCTGCAGCAGATCATCGAGTTTGACGAGATGTCGCGTTTCGTCGTTCAGGCGCAGGTGGAGCGACAGCACGTCGCTTTGCGTGAAGAGTTCTTCCTTGCTGTTCGCCACGCGCAGGCCATCGGCCGCGGCGGCTTCGCGCGATCCCTCGCGGCCCCACACCATCACTTCCATGCCGAACGCCTTGCCGAAACCGGCCACAAGACGGCCGATCTTGCCGTAGCCCCAGAGGCCGAGCGTCTGGCCGCGCAGCACCTGACCCAGACCGAAGTTCGGCGGCATGCTCGACGACTTGAGGCCCGATTGCTGCCAGGCGCCGTGCTTGAGGCTGGAGACGTATTGCGGAATGCGGCGCTGGGCGGCCATGATCAGCGCCCAGGTGAGTTCGGCCGGTGCGATGGGAGAGCCCACCCCTTCGAGCACGGCCACGCCGCGCGCGGTACAGGCATCGATATCGATGTGATTGCCCGCGCGTCCGGTCTGGCTGATGACCCGCAGACGCGGCAGTTTGTCGATGAGCTGGGCGGTGATGGCGGTGCGCTCGCGGATCAGAACGAGCACTTCGGCTTCGCCGACCCGGGCACTGAGTTGCACGACACCCTTGACGGTATTGTTGAAGACCTTGACGTCTTTACCGGCCAGCAAAGAGAAGCAGTCGAGCTTGCGAACGGCGTCCTGATAGTCGTCGAGAATGGCAATTTTCATGGCAAAACGTAATCGAATCCGCGCGGGACGGGGGCGTCCAGCGCAGACGGAATAATTGTCGGAGGCCGCCGCGTCGGGCGGTCGTACTGGTCGTTGACATGGCGGCGTCGGATGGGGAAAACCCCTCGCCGGCCTTGTTGCGACGCAGCACCGGCGCTATTTCTGCGGTGGTATGCTGACGCCTCGTTTTGCATAGTATGGCAGGTGTCCTGGCAACCATGGCGAAACCGCCGAAACACGATGGAAAAAATCGCCCATCCGGTGTCCCCGCCCGGAAGGTTTGCCCGGCAACTCAAGGTGCCCGCAATGCCCGCATAAAAGGACGACCGGTGCTCGCACCCGCCGGATAAGCGACGTCCGCTTCGATTTCCGACTTTGCATGGAGACAACCCCCATGACGCAAGCCAGTGTGAGCGCTAACGCGCTCAACGCCTCTTCCTCGTCCAATGTTGCAACTCGTGATCTGCCCGCCTGGGTGCGTCACCGCAAGCTGATCGACTGGGTGTCGCACATCGCGGCGATCACCCAGCCCGAGCGTGTCGTCTGGTGCGACGGCTCGCAAGGGGAGTACGACCGTCTGTGCGAGCAGATGGTGGCCGCCGGCACGATGAAGCGGCTCAATCCCGCCAAGCGCCCCAATTCGTTCCTCGCGCTGTCCGATCCGTCGGACGTCGCGCGTGTGGAAGACCGCACGTTCATCTGTAGCGAGACGCGCGAAGACGCTGGCCCGACCAACCATTGGATCGATCCGCGTGAAATGCGCACCACGCTCGACGGCCTGTTCACAGGCTGCATGCGCGGACGCACGATGTACGTCGTGCCGTTCTCAATGGGCCCGCTCGGCTCGCCGATCGCGCACATCGGTGTGGAGCTGTCCGACACGCCGTACGTGGCCGTGAACATGCGCATCATGACGCGCATGGGGCGCGCGGTGTACGACGTGCTCGGCACCGATGGCGAGTTCGTGCCCTGCGTGCACACGGTGGGCAAGCCGCTCGCAGCCGGCGAGCAGGACGTGGCATGGCCGTGCAACAGCACCAAGTACATCGTTCACTTCCCGGAAACGCGCGAAATCTGGAGCTATGGCTCGGGCTACGGCGGCAATGCGCTGCTGGGCAAGAAGTGCTTCGCGCTGCGCATCGCCTCGAAGATGGGCCGCGACGAAGGCTGGCTGGCCGAACACATGCTGATCCTCGGCGTGACGTCGCCGCAGGGCAAGAAGTATCACGTCGCCGCAGCGTTCCCGTCGGCTTGCGGCAAGACTAACTTCGCGATGCTGATTCCGCCCCAGGGCTTCGAGGGCTGGAAGGTCGAGACCATCGGCGACGACATCGCATGGATCAAGCCGGGCCGCGACGGCCGTCTGTACGCGATCAACCCGGAAGCCGGCTTCTTCGGCGTGGCACCGGGAACGAGCGAGAAGACGAATCCGAACGCTCTGGCGACGCTGGGCGAGAACGTGATCTTCACCAACGTCGCACTGACCGACGACGGTGACGTGTGGTGGGAAGGCCTGACCGACACGCCGCCCGCACATCTGATCGACTGGCAGGGCAAGGATTGGACGCCGGAGAGCGCGAAGGAAACCGGCCGCAAGGCGGCGCATCCGAACTCGCGTTTCACGGCGCCGGCTTCGCAGTGCCCGTCGATCGACGCCGACTGGGAAAACCCGGCCGGTGTGGCGATCGATGCGTTCATCTTCGGCGGCCGCCGCTCGACCACCGTGCCGCTGGTGACGGAGGCGCGCGACTGGACCGAAGGCGTGTACATGGCCGCGACGATGGGCTCGGAGACGACCGCCGCGGCGGCAGGCCAGCAGGGCGTGGTGCGTCGCGACCCGTTCGCGATGTTGCCGTTCTGCGGCTACAACATGGCCGATTACTTCCAGCACTGGCTCGACACCGGCGCCCATCTCGACAAGACGGGTGCGACGCTGCCGAAGATCTACTGTGTGAACTGGTTCCGCAAAGGCGCCGACGGCAAGTTCGTGTGGCCGGGCTTCGGCGAGAACATGCGCGTGCTCGCATGGATGCTCGGCCGTATCGATGGCACCGCGCAGGGCGTGGAGAATGCATTCGGCATCACGCCGCGCTATGAAGATCTGAACTGGAACGGCCTGTCGTTCACCCCGGCGCAGTTCCACGACGTGACCTCGATGGACGCGACGGCATGGCATGAAGAACTGAAACTCCACGCGGAACTGTTCGACACGCTCAAGCATCATCTGCCGCAAGCGTTGCTCGATACCAAGGCCGACATCGAGCGTCGTCTGAAGTCTTGATTTGTCTGATGCAGGAATGATGGCGCGCTGATCGCGCGCCATCGAAGTGCGCAACACGATCCCGCCGAGGGGTAACGTCGGCGGGATTTTTTATTGTCTTGTGAACGTTCCGAAAGGCTCGTCAGGCAGCGCTTCGGTCGGTTTTCGAAAGTCTCCCGGTGCTAGCATTTCCTTCATTGTTCGAATGTTTGATTCGGACGACGATTTTTGTTTTCACGCAGAAGGAGATGCGTCATGCATATGATGTTGATTGAGGGAATCGATGAGCCATTGATGCGCTCGATTGAGTCGAGGGCTGCTCAGGGTGGAAGAACGCCGGAGGAGGAAGTGCTGCAAATTCTGGACAGGGTGGCGCGAGTACCCAGGTTTCGGTCCTTGGGCGAAGCGCAGCGAGCTATGCCGAACGTCGGCCTCGATAGCGACTTCGAACGCATCAACTGAGTTGGTTGAATCCTCATGTATTCACTCGACACGAACGTCATCAGCGAGAGCCGGAAGGGCGGCGGTGGCGATGAAGGCGTTCAGCGCTTCATGAGAATGACCGATCGGCTGAAAGCACAACGCCTTTTTATCTGTGATTACGATGGGCGAGCTGCAGCGTGGAGTGAGAGCGCTCCGGTACAGAAATGATGTTCGACAGGCGTCGCTTATCGAGTCGTGGGACTTACAGCCGATTCTCCACCGCAAACTTGATCAGTTCTGCTTGCCCTTCGATGCCGAGCTTACGTTTGATGTTGAGCCGGTGCGTTTCCACTGTCCGGACCGACAAATCCATCTCCGTCGCAATCTGCTTGTTCGCCAGTCCGTGCGCGATGCGTGTGAGGATTTCGCGCTCGCGCGGTGTGAGCGAGTCGATCGGGGCGTGCGATGTCGAGGCCTGCACCACGCGCGCGGCGATGGCGGCGCTGTAGTAGGCGTCGCCTCGCGCTACGCGTTCGATGGCCGTGACGATCTCATGCGCGGGAGCGTCCTTGAGCACATAGCCACGCGCACCGGCGCGCACCGCCTGGCGTACATATTCCGCGTTGTCGTGCATCGACAGAATCAGCACGGCGATGTGCGGAAACTGCTCGCGAAACTGCGCCGTCAGCTCGATGCCGTTCGTGCCGCGCATGCTGATGTCCATCAGCGCGAGATCCGGCGACGAGGTTTTCGCCCGCGTGAGCGCTTCCTCCGCATTGCCGGCCTCGCCGACGACCTGCAAGTTGGGAGAGGCGTCGAATCGCGCACGCAGTCCGTCGCGCACGAGTGGGTGGTCGTCGATCAACAGGAGTCGGATGGGATGAGCTTGCATCATTTGCGAGAGGTTGCGCGAAGTGCCGCTTTTACGGCGGCAGGCGTGAGCGGAACCCACGCGCTGATAGTGGTGAGGCCGGGCCACGATTGAATGTCGAGTGCGCCGCCAACCGCATCGAGACGTTCGCGCATATTGCGCAAACCGATGCCGTGGCTGGGGTCGTGATGCACATCGGTCACGTCGAAACCGCGTCCGTCGTCGGCAATCGACAGGTGAATGCCGTCGGGTTTGAAGATGAGCAGAATCGACACGCGCGACGCCTGCGCATGGCGCTCGATGTTGGTCAGCGCTTCCTGCGCGATACGGTAGAGCATCGTCTTGACATTGTCGTCGAGCGCGGTGGCTTCGCCTTCGACGTTCATCTCGACGGGTAGCCCGGCGTGCGAGCCGAATTCCCGGGCGAGCTGGTCGATCGCGGCGGCCAGACCCAGATCGTCGAGCATTGCGGGGCGCAGCGCCTGCGAAATGCGCCGTACTTCGCCGAGGGTGCCGTTCAGCCGCTCGATGGCGACGCTAAGCGTTGTGCTGGCGGCTGCGGGTGAGCCCGGCAGGCGCATCGACGCGGATTCGAGCAGCAGCTTGACCGAGACGAGAAGCTGGCTGATGCCGTCATGCAATTCGCGCGAAATACGGGAGCGTTCGAGTTCCTGCGACTCCACGACCTGACGCGCGAGCTGGCGCAGCTTCGCGTCGGCAGTTTTGAGTTCGGTGATATTCACGACCAGTCCGCACAAGCCGACGATGGCCAGACACGTCGAGGCAATGAGCGTGACCCAGATCAGGGTGCTGTCGATGTTCGCCTGGGCACGATCGTCCGACTCGCGCAGCGTGGCTTCGACATCGTCGAGATAAATCCCGGTGCCGATCATCCAGTTCCAGCGGGGCAGCGAGATAACGTAGCTGAGCTTGGGCGTCATCATCTTCTGACGCGATGGCTTCTCCCACGCGTACTGGACGTAGCCGCCTCCGGCGCGGGCGGCGGCGATCAGACGTTGAATCGTGGGCGCGCCCGATTCGTCCGTGAGTGTCCAGAGGTTATGACCGACCAGTTCGGGCTGACGCGGATGCATCAGGCTGCGGCCCTCAAGGTCGTAGACGAAGAAATAGCCGTCCTTGCCGAACTCCATGCGGGCCAGCGTGGCGAGGGCGGCCTGGCGTGCAGCGGGGGTATCGGGGCCGTCGTACAGCGGCTCGATGGCATTACGCGCGAGGCCCACGTAATGCAGCAGCTCGGCCCGCTTGTTGGCCAGCGATGTGGTTTGCACGGCCTCGTGCTGTGCGCGCGAAAGCTCGTTACCTTGGTGTCGCACGGCAAGCGCGATGGCAACCATCGCCAACGCAACCGGCAGCAGCGACAGGACGAAAAATTTCTGTCGGAGATTCATGGCATTCGGAAAGCTTGCAATGCCGCGTTTCGCTGGTTTCAGAGGCTGGCGTTACGTAATAGCACGTAGCGAACCTGCGTAGTTTCGCGCTTGTGGCGCGGCGGGCAAACGCCAATACTACACGCCGAATCGTGGCTGAGGCCGCCGAGTGTAACGCGCAAATACTGCGCGTGTGTTGCGCGTGTGTCGTGCAGATGTGCGCCAAGTTCGCATGTCCGCACACAGTTTCCGTGCGTAACGTCATCGGCCCTCGCTGTCCTGACACCCCCGAAAGAGGGGCCGGCGCAGCGGGTTACGGGAGCGCCACGATTCACGACGTCGACCCGACGTCACCCCAAGAGGCGGGAGGGGGCTGCAACGGCGCCGTCCCGGGTTGCTGCCTTAAGCAGGCAGTTCGGAGGAGAGACAATGAATCGCATCTGGCAACAACTGCCCTGGGCAGCGGTGGCCGTCGTCGGCGCGTGCGCGCTCGGCACGGTGGCACTATCGCGCGGCGAAACCATCAGCGCACTCTGGATCGTGATCGCAGCCATCTGCGTGTATCTGATCGCGTATCGTTTCTACAGCAAGTTCATCGCCACGCGTGTGGCGCAACTCGACGCCACCCGCATGACGCCGGCATGGCGTCACAACGACGGTCTGGACTATGTGCCGACCAACCGCTACGTGCTGTTCGGTCACCATTTCGCCGCCATTGCCGGCGCGGGCCCGCTCGTCGGGCCGGTGCTCGCCGCGCAGATGGGGTATCTGCCGGGCATGCTGTGGATTCTCGCGGGTGTGGTGTTTGCCGGCGCCGTGCAGGACTTCATGGTGCTGTTCATCTCGACGCGTCGCGACGGTCGCTCGCTCGGCGATCTGGTGAAGGCCGAGCTTGGCATGATTCCCGGTGTGATCGCCCTGTTCGGTGCGTTCCTCATCATGATCATCATTCTCGCCGTGCTGGCGCTGATCGTCGTCAAGGCACTGGCCGGTTCGCCCTGGGGCACCTTCACCGTCGGGCTGACGATTCCGATTGCGCTCTTCATGGGCGTCTACACCCGTTTCATTCGTCCGGGCCGCATCGGCGAAGTGTCGATCATCGGCTTCGTGATGCTCATGGCCGCGATCTACTTCGGTCAGAGCGTGCACGACAGCGCAGCCCTCGCGCCGCTGTTCACGTTCGACGGCAAGCAACTCACGTGGATGCTGATCGGCTACGGCTTCGTTGCCTCGGTCTTGCCGGTGTGGCTGTTGCTCGCGCCGCGCGACTACCTGTCGACGTTCCTGAAGATCGGCACGATTCTGGCACTCGCCATCGGCATTCTGGTCGTCGCGCCCGAGTTGAAGATGCCAGCGCTCACGCAGTTCGTCGACGGCAGTGGTCCGGTCTGGTCGGGCAAGCTGTTCCCGTTCCTGTTCATCACGATTGCGTGCGGTGCGGTGTCTGGCTTCCATGCGCTGATCTCGTCGGGCACTACGCCCAAGCTGCTCGATAACGAAATCAACGCGCGCTTCATCGGCTACGGCGGCATGTTGATGGAATCGTTCGTCGCCATCATGGCGCTGGTTGCCGCCTCGGTGATCGATCCGGGCGTGTACTTCGCGATGAACAGCCCGGCAGCCGTGATCGGATCGACGCCGGAAGCCGTGGCGCAAGTTGTCTCGGGCTGGGGCTTCTCCATCACGCCGGACGTGCTCACCGCCACCGCGCAAGCCGTCGGCGAGAACACGATCATCTCGCGCGCGGGCGGTGCCCCCACGCTTGCTGTCGGCATGGCGCATATCCTGCATCAGGTGGTAGGCGGCGAAGCGATGATGGCCTTCTGGTATCACTTCGCGATTCTCTTCGAAGCGCTGTTCATTCTGACGGCAGTCGATGCAGGCACGCGTGCCGGGCGCTTCATGCTGCAGGATCTGCTGGGCACGTTCGTGCCGTCGCTCAAGCGCACGGAATCGCTGCCCGCGAACCTGATCGCCACGGCGCTGTGCGTGGCGGCGTGGGGCTACTTCCTGTATCAGGGCGTGGTCGATCCGCTGGGCGGCATCAACACGCTGTGGCCGTTGTTCGGTATCTCCAACCAGATGCTGGCCGCGATTGCGCTGATTCTGGCGACCTGTGTGCTCTTCAAGCTCAAGCGCGAGCGCTTCGCCTGGGTGACGATCCTGCCGACGCTGTGGTTGCTCGCCTGCACGCTCACCGCCGGATGGCAGAAGATGTTCGACCCGGACCCGAAGATCGGCTTCCTCGCCCACGCCGCGAAGTATCAGGCCGCGATTGCCGATGGCAAGCTGCTTGCCCCGGCCAAGTCGATGGCACAGATGCAGCAGGTCGTATTCAACGACTATGTCGACGCCACGCTCGCCGGTCTGTTCATGTTCGTGGTGGTGGCCGTCGCGGCATTCGGTCTGCGCACCATCCTGATTGCCCGGCGCGCGAATCGGCCGACGGCCAAGGAAACGCCGTTCGAACCGATGCCCGCGGGCGGCCGGGTGTGAGGGCCGGGAAGTCCGAGAGACGGTAGAGGAGACACCATGCTCGATGAAGCCGGTACAGTGGGCAAAGTCGGTCGGTATCTGGGGCAGGCCATGCGTTTGATGGTCGGCCTGCCCGATTACGACACGTATGTGGCGCACATGCAGGCCACGCATCCGGATCAGCCGGTCATGAGCTACGAGGCGTTCTTCCGCGAACGGCAGGAAGCGCGTTACGGCGGCAAGCTCGGCGGACGGTGCTGTTGATGGACATTCCCCGGCGACATCGATAATCCTTCGATGGCGTTGGGAATGAGAAACGCCCGGTGGAGATCCCACCGGGCGTTTTGTTTTCCGGGCGACGCAATACGTGATACGCGATGTGCGATGCGCGCCAGGCGAGTCGTCTCTCGCTCAGATGATTTTCGCGCAATGCGCGTTGGCGGCGCTGCCGCGATAACCGTCGAAGACCTGTGCCACCACACGCACCAGCAAACGCCCGGCGGGCAGAATGCGCAGCCCGCGGGCGTCGATTGCTACGAGGCCGTCGGCGGCGAGATCGGCCAATTCGCCGAGCTCGCTGGCGAAGTAGGCAACGAAATCGATGTCGTGCGCTTGCTCGATGGTGCTGAAATCCAGCGCCATGTGGCACATCAGACGGGAGATGACGTCGCGCCGGATATGGTCGTCTGCCTCCAGTCGCACGCCGCGCGCGATGGCGAGGCCGCCTGCATCGATGGCTTCGTAATACGTCTTCAGGGTCTTGGCGTTCTGCGCGTAGCAGTCGCCCACGCGTCCGATCGCCGACATGCCAACGCCGATGAGATCGCAATCGGCCCGCGTACTGTAGCCCTGAAAATTGCGATGCAGCGTGCCCGCGGCCTGTGCGAGCGCGAGTTCGTCGCCGGGACGCGCGAAGTGATCCATCCCGATATAGACGTAACCGGCCGCGCTCAGCCGGGCGACGATCATTTGCAGCAGCGCGAGCTTTTGCGGGCCGTCCGGCAAGGCGTCGGGCAGGCAGCGCTGCATCTTGAACTGCCCGGGCAAATGCGCGTAGCTGAAGACCGACAGCCGCTCCGGGGCCATCTCGATCACGGCGTCGAGGGTGTCCGAGAACGACGCCATGGTCTGGTGCGGAAGACCGTAGATCAGATCGAAATTGACCGACTTGAAGCCGCAGCGTCGTGCGGCGTCGAGGGTGGCTTCGACCAGCGCGCGCGGCTGCACGCGATGAATGGCCGCCTGAACGCGGGGATCGAAGTCCTGCACGCCGATGGACAGCCGGTTGAAGCCGAGCGCACGCAGGGCGCGAATCGACGCCGGCCCGGCGCTGCGCGGATCGATCTCGATGGAGTATTCCGCGCTCGCGTCGTGCGTCATGACGAACTGACGGCGAATCGCGTCGATGAGCGACGCGATCTGTTCCAGTGACAGGAACGTTGGCGTGCCGCCGCCCCAATGCATTTGCGCGAGGGCGCGGCCTGCGCCGAGCAACGACGCTTGTCGTGTGATCTCGGCGTGCAGGCGCACCACGTAGGCGTCGGCATGGGTGCGATTGTTCGTGACGATCTTGGTGCACGCACAATAGAAGCACACGGTGTCGCAGAACGGAACGTGCAGATAGAGCGAGACGGGCTTGCCGGTGCGCCTGGACTGCGAGGCGGCGCGGGCATAGTCGCTGGCGCCGAAATCGTCGCGAAATTGCAGTGCAGTGGGGTACGACGTGTAGCGCGGGCCGCTCACGTCGTATCGGCCGAGCAGGCGAGCGTCGAAGGGAATCGGATCGGCGGGGGCAGCGGGGGACGTCTGGGGAGCGCAGGCGCGGGTAGCGAGGGTTTTGCAGCTTGAGCGGGCTTCACCGTCTGCCGCGGTGCGAGACGCGCAGCCGGGGCACGGGGTGTCAGCGTGCGGGTCGTCAGGGGCGTTTGCACAAGGCGTCGACAATATGGGAAGCGGGTTCATTAGCAAGCGTTGTAACAGGATGTGATATCCCGACTGTAGCTTCGCGGTGAACGAGACGCCGTGACCTGCGTCAAACACCCGGTCGACGGCATGCAAGCTGCGGGCAAAAGGTGCGAAGCGCGAGGGCATTGCGCGAAATGCACCGTCGCCAGCGCATTCGTGCGCCACAGTGCGCATGCCTCACCGCTGCCGTGCGTCGAAATCATTGCCGCGTCAGGCAATTTTTTGACGCCTACGGTAAGCTACGTCCTTATTGCTGCTCTATTGAAGTCCCCCGCCGTGTCGACAGCCCTGGCGGCACGCGCGAGGCTCGCCCCGGAACGGTCCGGGGCGGCGGTCCGACCGGTGCCCGCGGGTATCCGCAGTGCCGGTAGATTGCCGGTCCGCCCATACTCGTTTTTGCCGGAACGACGCGGTACATCACGATTGGAAACAACATGGACCGTCTGCAATCGATGCGCGTTTTCGTCAAAGTGGCCGATAACGGGAGTTTTGCCCGTAGCGCCGCCCAGATGGATCTGTCTGCCGCTGTGGTCACGCGGCACGTCGCAGAACTCGAATCGCACCTCGGCGTTCGCCTGCTCAACCGCACCACCCGTAGCCTCTCGCTCACCGGCGCGGGGCAGGTGTATCTCGAACGCTGCCGGCAGATCATCGACGACGTCGACGAAGCCGATGCCCTCATCTCCAGCGCCTCGCGCGATCCCAAAGGCACCTTGAAGGTCGTCGCACCGGTCTCGTTCGGTTTGCGCAACCTCGCGCCGCTCGTCAAAAAGTATCAGGAGATGCATCCGAAGGTCGTGGTCGATCTCACGCTGACCGACCGCGCCATCGACCTGGTGGAAGAAGGCTACGACTGCGGCATTCTGCTCACGCGCATGATCAACAGCGAAAGCCTGATTTCGCGTGTGCTTGCCGAGACGCGCGTGATGCTGTGCGCGTCGCCCGCCTACATCGCGGAGCACGGTGAGCCGGTCACGCCGCAGGAGCTAGGCGAGCACGGCGTGCTGGGCCTACCCAACGATTTCTGGAGCGACGATCGCGTGTTCTCCGGCCCGGACGGCGAAGTGCGCGTGCGCGTGCAGAACAAGTTCATCTGCAACAACACGGCGCTGCTGCGTCAGTCGGTGCTGCTGGGGCACGGCATTGCGTTCCTGCCGTCGTATCTGGTGGGTAACGATGTGCGCGACGGCGATCTCGTCGCGCTGCTGCGCAACTTCACGCAGACGCCGGTCGACGTCTCGCTCGTCTACCCGAGCCGCAAGTATCTGTCGGCGAAAACGCGCGGCTTCATCGATCTGACGGTCGAGTATTTCCGTCAGAACGAGGGCATTTCGGCCGCAGAACGCTGGGTGCCGCCCAAGCTGCCGTCGCCGACCACGCCGAATGCGGAAATTTCCCTGTGACGGTGTGAGCGCGTGATAGCGTGAGCGTTGCAGATGGTAGATGGCAAAACGGCCACTCCGTGAGGAAGTGGCCGTTTTTCATTGCCCCGGTGTCATGGGGCACGAGGCGATGACGCGTGAGCGTCGCGTACTTAGAACGGTGCGTCGTCCTCGTCGAAAGACGCATCGTCCGACTTGCCCGAAGCCTCCGAAGCCGCTGACTTCGTCGCCGGTTTGGCCTTCGCGGTCGTCTTCCCGGCAGCCGCCTTCCTGGCGGGGGCCTTGGCCGCTGAGGTCTTTGCGGCGGTTTTCGCCGCCGTCTTGCGTGCCGGGGCGGCCTTCTCTTCGCCGGTGTCCCCTTCGCTTGCCTCGGCGCCAGCCTTCGCTGCCGTCTTCTTCGGGGCCTTCGCCTCGAATTCGAAGCCGATCTTGCCGTCCTTCTGCTTGGCCAGATAAGCCTTGAAGGTGCGGCCGGTGCGCGACGACTTGAAGTTCGTCAGCAAATCCGTCTTGCCCTCGGTGAGCAGTTTGTGAATCTGCTCGCGGGTGATTTCCTGCTGGAGAATCACCTTGCCGGACGTGAAGTCGCAGGTCTTCGGATTGGCCACGGCGTTTTCGCAGACATAACGCATGCCGTGCTCGAACACGCGCCCGTTGCACTTCGGGCAGTGACCGACCGGTTCCTGACCGGTGAAGTCCGGGGCTTCGCCGTCTTCGTCGCCGTTGTCCTGGCCGAAGTCGAACTCGAGCTTGTAGCCCATTTCGTCATCGGGCGAGAGCTTGATGATGGCCGAGAACGGACGCCCCATCTTGCTGCGGAACCCCGAGAGCGGTCCGATCGTCTTGTTCTTGAGCAGTTCTTCGACCTCGGGGATTTCGAACTGACGTCCGCCCGGAATCTTCGAGATCGAGAAGTTGCAGTTCGTACACGCGAAACGGCGGTAATTCTCCTTGACCACGCCGCCGCAATGCGGACACGGCGTGCTGAGCGTCGCATAGTCGCCGGGGATGGTGTCGGAGTCGTATTCCTTCGCACGCTTGACGATGGTCTGCGTCATTTGGGCGATTTCGTGCATGAACTCGTCACGCTTGAGGCCGCCGCGCTCGATTTGCGAGAGCTTGGCTTCCCATTCGCCAGTGAGTTCGGGCAGCGTGAGTTCGTCCACACCGAGGCCGCGCAGGAGCGTCATCAACTGGAAGGCCTTGGCCGTCGGATGCAGCTCGCGGCCTTCGCGCACGAGGTACTTTTCCGTCAGCAAGCCTTCGATGATGGCCGCGCGCGTGGCCGGCGTGCCAAGACCCTTGCCGGCCATGGCCTCACGCAGTTCGCCGTCTTCGACGAGCTTGCCCGCGCCTTCCATGGCGGAAAGCAGCGTGGCTTCGCTGTAGCGCGCCGGGGGCTTGGTTTGCAGACCCACCGCAGCCACCTTGTCTACGCCGACCTTCTCATCCTTGGCGACCGGCACGAGGTTCGGCTGCTCTTCCTTGGTGTCTTTGCCCTCCTTGCCGTCGTCCGCACCTTCCTTGCCGTAGATGGCAAGCCAGCCGGCCTGAACGAGCACCTTGCCTTCGGTCTTGAAGTGATGGCCGACCACTTCCGTGATGCGGGTCGTCACCTGATACTCGGCGGCCGGGAAGAACACGGCCAGAAAGCGTTTGACCACGAGGTCGTACAGCTTCTGCTCCGGCTCGGAGAGGTTCTTCGGCGCCTGCAGCGTCGGGATGATGGCAAAGTGGTCGCTGATCTTGCTGTTGTCGAAGATCCGCTTGTTCGGCTTGACCCAGCCCTTGTTCAGAACCTGGTTGGCGAACTGGTGATAATTGTTGCTCTCCTTGAGCACCGTCATCGTTTCTTTGACGGTGTCGAGATAGTCTTCCGGCAGGGCGCGTGCGTCGGTACGCGGGTACGTCAGCACCTTGTGCTTTTCGTACAGCGCCTGCGCCAGACCCAGCGTGTTCTTGGCGGAGAAGCCGAAGCGGCTGTTGGCTTCGCGCTGCAGGCTCGTCAGGTCGAACAGCAGCGGCGAGAGCTGGCTCGACGGCTTCGACTCTTCCGTGACCGTGCCGTGCTTGCCGCGCACTGCGGCTACGACCGATTCGGCCGCCGCCACGCTCCACAGCCGCGAGTCGCGCTGCTCCGGATCGAATTCGTTGCGCTTGAAGTTCGGATCGAACCAGCGGCCTTCATAGAAGCCGGCTGCCGCGACGAACTCCGCTTTGACTTCCCAGTAATCGCGCGAGACGAACTTGCGAATCTTCTCTTCACGCTCGACCACGATCGACAGCGTCGGCGTTTGCACGCGACCGACCGTCGTCAGGAAGAAGCCGCCGCCCTTGCTGTTGAAGGCGGTCATGGCACGTGTGCCGTTGATGCCCACGAGCCAGTCGGCTTCGGCGCGGCTGCGTGCGGCGTCGGCCAGCGGCAGCATGTCGTCGTCGGTGCGCAGACGATGGAAGCCGTCGCGGATCGACTGCGGTGTCATCGACTGAAGCCACAGACGCTTGACCGGCTGCTTCGCTTTCGCGTGCTGGGCAATCAGGCGGAAAATCAGTTCCCCTTCGCGCCCCGCGTCACACGCGTTGATCAGGACGTCGACGTCCTTGCGTTTGATGAGGCGGGTGAGCACCTTCAGGCGCGACTCGCTCTTGGCGATCGGCTTGAGGTCGAAGTGCGGGGGAATCACGGGAAGGTTGGCGAAGCTCCACTTGCCGCGTTTGACTTCATAGTCTTCCGGCGCGCCGATTTCGACGAGGTGGCCAACCGCCGACGAGACGACGTAGTCGTCGTTCTCGAAGTACTCGTCATGCTTGGTAAAGCCGCCCAGCGCCCGCGCGATGTCATTCGCGACAGACGGTTTCTCGGCAATGATCAGAGCTTTTGACATGACGTTAGGTAGTGTTGAGGGGGTGTCGCCAAGCGACATTCGTTGGCTTTATAACATATAGCCAATCCGGCGTTGCCGTCGGATCGGGCACAAGGCGTGCCTGAAAGCGGCACATCATAAGCGCGTCGCAAGCCGGCGGCAAGGGCGGGCCTAACGGGGCAGCGCTCGCGCCGCAGTCCGGTCTCTCGCGGTGTGCGTGCCTCCCGTCGCCCCGTTCCGGCAGGCACTATCGGGAGGTTTCGGTCGCGGATCGGGCGTCGAGCAGATGCTCGCGAAGCGCGGGGGCGACAACGGTCGCGTTGCCCAGCACGCTGGCGTCGAGCATACGCTCCAGAATGCCGATGGCCGGGAGCACGGGGCCGAAGAAGCGCGCCTGTCCGGCCGACTGGGGGGCGTCCTGCACCAGCAGGGTCGGAAAATTCTCGATGTCGTGATCGTCGAGCCAATCGGCATGCGTCTCGATGTCCACCCAGACGAAACAGAGCTCAGGATGCTTCGCCGCCAACTGCTCGAACGTCTGCGCGTACTCGCGGCACGTGCCGCACCACGCCGCGCACAAACAAGCCACGAGACGCGTATGGCCATCGGCCAGCGCAGCGGCAAGCGCGGAACGGTCGGCGACGGGATCGAAAACGGGCATGGTGTCGGTAGTGTCGGTATTCGAGTGTTTGGGGGAGACGCTCGGGTGCGCGCTGCGGCTAGCGCTCGTTGCGGGTTGTCAGCCGGGCAAACCGGCCGCCCGGCAGGCGCGTGATCCGGCCATCGAGTTCGAGCACGCCAAGCTGCGCCAGTACGGCGGTGATGCCCAGGCCGGTGCGCTCGCAGAGGGTGTCCGCGTTGACGGGATCATACCCCAGCGCTTGCAGGATCGCTGCCGTGCCCGGCGGCGGTTCGGGCGCCGGGCTCGTCAGGGAGGGAGGGGTTGCCATGGTGGCATGGACAGGCGGCTGGCCGCAGACGTTCCCGTCATCGCGGCCTTGAGAGGCTTGAGCGCCGCGCACACTCGACGCGAAATCGGCGGGCCTTGGCCGGGGGAGGGGGCGGCGCTGTTTGCTGCCGCTGCCGCTGTCGCCACCACTGCCACCGTCCCCACCGCCCCCACCGTCACGGTCTTCGCTGGCCCGGCCGATGTTCGTCGCTGCCACGGGGCGTGCGAGGCCCATCGCTTCGAGCACATCATCGGGCGACATAGCGAGCGTCGCGCCGTCCCGGATGAGGACGTGGCAGCCCCGGCTCTGCGGCGCGTGGATCGAGCCGGGCACGGCGAGCACGTCGCGGCCCAGTTCGCCGGCCAGACGCGCCGTGATGAGCGAGCCGGATTGCGTCGTGGCCTCGATGACCACAGTGCACCGCGCGAGCGCGGCAATCAGCCGGTTGCGGCGCGGGAAGTGGTCGGGCCGGGGCGGGGTGCCCAGAGGAAACGCGGACAACAGCAGGCCGCGCTGCGCGACCCGTTCGGCCAGGGCGCGATGGCGCGACGGGTAGACGATGTCCGCGCCGGTGCCGATGATCGCGCACGTGCTGCCGGCCGTCTCAAGTGCGCCTTCATGCGCGGCCGCATCGATGCCGGCGGCAAGTCCCGACACGATCGTGATGCCTGCGTCGCCCAGCGCCCGGGCGAAATGGCGCGCGTTCTCGCGTCCCTGCGGCGTGGCGCGTCGGCTGCCGACGAGGGCCGCCGCCATGTCGCCGGGATTGCCCTCACATCCCGCGTTGCCCGTACGGCTCGCCAGACGGATGTCTCCCCGGCAATACAGGATCGGCGGCGCATCGCCGAGCGCGAGCAAGGCGCGCGGATACGCCGGTTCGGACAGGGTGACGACCGTGCATCCCGGCCGCTCTGCCCAGGCGACGGTGCGGGCGATCTGCGTTTCCAGCTCGACGGACATACGGGCCAGCAGCCGCGCGACGATGTTCGCCGGCACGACATCCGTCAGCGCGGCGCGCGACGCGCCGAAGATCTCGCCGGGCAGGCCGAAGGCCGCCAACAGACGTCGCACCGCCGCCGGCGGTATGCCCGGCGTGTGGCACAGCCGCAGCCAGTCCTTGATTTCTGCGCGGTCGGCACCGATCTGTTCATCGAAAGGCGTTGATCCGGCGTGCGTCGGGCTGGTGTCGAGCGTTGCATCGGGAGTGCCCGCGGAGCCGATGGGACGGGCGTCACGGGTGCCCGAAACCGCATTGGCCGCCAGCACCGGTGGGAGCGCTATGCTAAAATTTTTCATCATCCGGTAAGCATTGACCGGGGGGCCAGAGCAGGCTGTGCGTGCATTTCGCGTCATCCGCGCCCTCGAGCGCAGCGAAAACCTTGCATCGCGCATCAGCCATCGCACGATTGTGCGTTCGCGGCCACCCACGAGGCAATGCGGCGAATTCCCGTTTTCATCATGGCACTACTGACAATTCTCCAATATCCCGATCCGCGTCTGCACAAGGTGGCCAAACCGGTCGCCGAGGTCGACGATCGGATCCGTCAACTCGTCAAGGACATGGCCGAGACCATGTACGACGCCCCCGGCATCGGCCTCGCCGCCACGCAGGTCGACGTCCACGAGCAAGTCATCGTGATGGACCTCTCGGAAACGCGCGACGAACTGCGTGTGTTCATCAATCCGAAGATCGTTTGGCGCAGCGACGAACAGAAGGTCTACGAAGAAGGCTGCCTCTCGGTGCCCGGTATCTACGACGAAGTCGAGCGTGCCGAGCGCGTGCGCGTGCAGGCGCTCAACGAGAAGGGCGAGAAGTTCGAAGTGGACGCCGACGACCTGCTCGCCGTGTGCATCCAGCACGAGATGGATCACCTCAAGGGACGCGTGTTCGTCGAGTACCTGTCGCCGCTCAAGCGCAATCGCATCAAGGCAAAGATGAAAAAGCAGGCCGAACGCGCCTGACCCCGCGGCGACGCCCCGGCGTGGGCGCGCCTCGCAAAGTCCTCTATACTTGCAGCGCTCGCGGGCCCATGCGCCCGTCTTCCGCTGCTGCGACGGGGCGTTTCGAACGTCTGCCGTCGGGCCAACTCCCGACTGTCTGCCGAGATGTCCATCGCCCTCCCTTCGTCGTCTTCCCGCACCCGCACGATTTTCTGGCTGAGCGCCGCACTCCTGTTCGCCTTCCTGCTCGCGGGCCTGTTCGACCGTGACCCCTGGAAAGCCGACGAGCCGTATTCCGTCGGCATGGTGCTGAACTTCTTCCGGGGGCACGACCTGATCGTGCCGCGCGTGGCGGCCGATCCGTTCGTCGAGAAGCCGCCCGTCATGTATTGGACGGGGGCGATCTTCGCGCGACTGGCGTCCGGCGTGCTGCCGGTTTTCGACGGTGCGCAACTTGCGGTGCTGGCATGGCTCGTGATCGCGGTGATCTGCGTGGGGCGTCTGGCGCAGCGTCTCTATGGATCGGACACTTTTCACTGGCTCGCGCCCATGCTCATGGTGGGCAGCTTCGGCGCCATTGAGAACATTCACAAACTGACGGCCGACGTGCCGCAACTGGCCGGCGCCGCGCTCGCGCTGGCGGCGCTGGCGCGTCTGGCGAAAGCCGAAAACCCGGCGCGGCGATGGGGACTGCTTTTCGGCACGGGCGCGGGCATCGCGTTCCTCAGCAAAGGGCTGCTCGTGCCCGGCGTGCTCGGGCTGACGGCGTTGGCCGTGCTGGCGGTGCCGGCCTATCGCACGCGCCGCTACGCCGCCGCCCTCGGGTGGGCGGTGCTCGCCGCGCTGCCGTGGCTGATCGTCTGGCCGGCGCTGTTCTGGCATGCGTCCGAGCCGCTCTTTATCGAGTGGTTCTGGGATAACAACTTCGGCCGGTTCTTCGGCTTCGTGCATCTCGGGGGCGCCCGCAAGTCGTACTGGAACGACCTGACGAGCCTGATCGGGCTGACTTTCCCCGCCGGCTGGCTTGCGCTCGGTGCGCTGATTCCGCAATGGCGACGCAGCGGCGGCGTGCGAGGCTTCCTCACCGAGCGGCCGGAACTGGCCATGCTGTGGCTGTACGTCGTGCTGTTCGTGTTGACGCTGGTGGTCTCGTCGGCCATCCGCGATATCTATATGTTGTCGCTGTTCCCGGCCATCGCGGTGCTGGGCGCGGGGGTGCGCCTGCCGTTGTGGCTCGAGAAGACATGGTCGGGCGTGGCGCTCGTGCTCATGAGCGTGCTGGGGCTGTTCCTGTGGGTGCGCTGGGGGCTGCAACTGACCGGGAACGGGCACGTGGCGGCAGGCCCCATCGGCAAGTGGCTGCCGCTCGATTACGTACTGCCGTTCTCGCCGGGACTGGTGCTGGGCGCTGTCGTCATCGCTGCATTGTGGGTGACGGCCATCGCACATCGCCGTCAACTCGGCGCGCTCGTGTTCGGATTCGCCGGGCTGATGTTCGTGTGGGGAACGCTCTCGACGCTGCTGCTGCCGTGGATCAACGAAGCGCGCAGTTATCGCACGCCGTTCGCTGCATTGCGCGACGCGCTCGCACAAGTTCCGTCGACGGGGGCGCCCGTAGCGAGCGCTTGCATCGGGTCGTTCAACGTGGGCGAGTCGGAGCGGGCCATGCTCGACTATTTCATCGACGTGCGTCCGGTGCAGCTTGCGAGTCTCGCGGACGCGTCGCGCTGCAGCATGCTGCTGGTGCTCGACAAGGCCGACGCGCGCATTCCCGCGCCGGACGGGTGGCGCGAAATCTGGCAGGGCGGCCGTGCCGGGGACACGAACGAGCGTTTCCGCGCCTTCATCGCACCCGCCGCGCCCGCTGCGCCCACCGTCAAGTAAGTCAAAGCAAGCCAAAGCATCTTGCAGGAGGAAGTTCGTCATGACGCTTCGCATCGTTTTCGCCGGTACGCCGGAATTCGCACAAACCGCGCTCGCCGCCATCGATGCCGCCGGCTTTCCCGTTGAGTTAGTGCTCACTCAGCCAGATCGTCCTGCCGGGCGCGGCATGAAATTGCAGGCCAGTCCGGTCAAACGCTACGCCCAGGCGCACGGCATGCCGGTGGCGCAGCCGCCGTCGTTGCGTCGCAACGGCAAGTATCCGGAAGAGGCCGCGGCGGCCATCGAGCAATTGCGCGCCCTGGCTCCGGACGTCATGGTGGTGGCCGCCTACGGCCTGATCTTGCCGCAGGAAGTGCTCGATCTGCCCCGTTACGGATGCCTGAACATTCACGGCTCGCTGCTGCCTCGCTGGCGCGGCGCCGCGCCGATTCATCGCGCCATCGAGTCGGGCGATACGCAGACCGGCATCACCATCATGCGGATGGACGCGGGTCTCGACACCGGCGCGATGGTGCTGCGCGAAGCCGAGCCCATCGGCCCGGACGACACGACGGCCACGCTGCACGATCGCATGGCGGCGCTGGGCGGCAAGCTGATCGTCGACGCGCTGCGTCAGTTGGCGCGCGACGGGCATCTGCCGTCCGAAACGCAGCCCGAAGCGGGCGTGACCTACGCCGAAAAGATCGCCAAGCAGGAAGCCGCGCTCGATTGGGGCAAGCCTGCGGAGGTGCTCGCACGTCAGGTCCGGGCGTTCGATCCGTTCCCCGGCGCGCTGGGCACGGTGCACGACACGCCCGTGAAGCTGTGGCGCGCGAGCGTCGTGGCGGGCAAGCCGGGCGCCGCTCCCGGCACCGTGCTGGAAGTGAGCGCCGACGCCATCGTCATCGCCTGCGCAGAAGGGGCGCTGCGCGTGACCGAATGCCAGAAGCCAGGCGGCAAGCGCCTGCCGGTGCGCGAGTTTCTCGCCGGATTCGCGCTGACGCCGGGCGATGTGTTCGCGGCCGTTCAGCCGCAATGACGGCGAATATCTCTCCCGCGGTATTCGGCGTTCTGAGCCTCAAAACGGCCTCAAAAACGCATAAAACGTCGCTGAAGTTGCTCGAAACCCCGGCCAACGTCTGAAAAATGTCTAAGCTGGAGCCGCAGCGGTTGAATTTTCGACCCGCAGCGCCATCTAACGCCCGAGGACACGCAAAGTGCGTGATTTCCCAATGGCATCGAGAATTTGCAGAGGAGAAACACCATGTTCAATTGGATGAAGACCACCCTGCTGATGGCGGCCATCACCGCGTTGTTCATGGTGGTTGGCGGCATGATCGGCGGCAAGCAGGGCATGATGCTCGCGCTGGCGTTCGCACTGGCGATGAATTTCTTTTCGTACTGGTTCTCGGACAAGATGGTGCTGCGCATGTATAACGCGCAGCAAGTCGACGAGACGAGCGCCCCCCAGTTCTACAACATGGTGCGCGAGCTGTCGCAGCGTGCGGGCCTGCCGATGCCGAAGGTCTACCTGATCAACGAAGACGCCCCGAACGCATTCGCCACCGGGCGCAATCCGGAAAACGCTGCCGTGGCGGCGACGACCGGCATTCTGCGCGTGCTCTCCGAGCGTGAACTGCGCGGCGTGATGGCGCACGAACTGGCCCATGTGAAGCATCGCGACATTCTCATCTCGACGATCTCCGCCACGATGGCCGGTGCGATCTCCGCGCTCGCCAACTTCGCCATGTTTTTCGGCGGACGCGACCAGAACGGCCGTCCGGCCAATCCGATCGCCAGCATTGCCGTGGCGATTCTCGCGCCGTTGGCGGCGTCGCTGATTCAAATGGCGATCTCGCGTGCCCGCGAATTCGAGGCGGACCGTGGCGGCGCGGAAATCTCCGGCGATCCGCAGGCGCTCGCCGCGGCGCTCGACAAGATTCATCGCTACGCCCAGGGCATTCCGTTCGAGACAGCCGAGCAACATCCGGCCACGGCGCAGATGATGATCATGAATCCGCTGTCCGGCGGACGCCTCGCCAACCTGTTCTCGACGCACCCGGCAACCGAAGAGCGCATTGCCCGCCTGATGGAGATGGCGCGCACCGGGCAATATCCCGTCTGATATCCTGTCGCCCGACAGCCGTCCGATAGCCTCCTATGCCCGCCGTCGCGCGGGCATGTTTGTTTGTACAAAGCCCATGCCGCAACCGAGTCTGCCCACCGAATCCCTGGCCTATGCGCTGCAGCGCGCCGCGCAGGCCGTCGAGTCCGTTCAGACGGGCACCGCGTTGCCGCAGGCGCTGGCGCAAGCCACCGCCCAGTGCGCACCGACCGTTCGCGCCGCCGCGCAGGATCTCGCCTACCGCGCCGTGCGCCGTCTGGGTAGCAGCCGTGCGTTGCTCGCGCTGCTCGTCAAGTCGGCGCTGCAAGCCCGTGTGCGCGACATCCTGTTGTGCGCCTTCGCGTTGCTGCAAGACGATGCCGAAGACGCCGCCTACACCGAATTCACCGTCGTCGATCAAGCCGTCGAGGCGATTGCCGCGCAGCGTCGCACCGTTGCTGCGAAGGGGCTGGCCAATGCTGTGCTGCGCCGCTTCCTGCGCGAGCGTAACGAACTGATGGCGCAGATCGCCAAGCAGCCCGAAGCCCGCTGGAACTACCCGGCGTGGTGGATCAGTACCGTACGCGACGCCTATCCCGACCAGTGGGAGACGTTGCTGAGCGCGGGCGATATGCGCGGCCCGATGACGCTGCGTGTGAACACCCGCCGCATCAGCCTGGCGGCGATGCGCGAGAATCTGTCGCGAGCCGGCATGGAATCCGAGGTCGTCGGCCCGGTGGCCCTGCGACTGGCGCAGGCCGTGCCGGTGGAGCGTCTGCCCGGCTTTGCCGAGGGTTGGGTCTCGGTGCAGGACGCCGGCGCACAACTGGCCGCGCCGCTGGTGCTCGGCGAGAATCCGCGTGCGGGCATGCGCGTGCTCGACGCCTGTGCGGCGCCCGGCGGCAAGACCGGTCATCTGCTGGAAATGGCGGACGTGCAAGTCACGGCACTCGAATCGGATCGCACCCGCGTGCCGCGCATCTATGAAAACCTCGAACGCCTCGGACTGAGCGCCGACGTGCGCATTGGCGACGCGGGGCAGCCGTCGAAATGGTCCGGCGGGGGTTGGGACGGCGTGCCGTTCGACCGGATTCTGGCGGACGTGCCGTGCTCGGCCGCGGGGATCGTGCGGCGTCATCCGGACATTCGCTGGCTGCGCCGCGAGGCCGATATTGCCGCGCTGGTGCAGGAGCAGCAGCGCATTCTGCTCGCGCTCTGGGACACCCTGGCCGTGGGCGGCGAGTTGATCTACGCGACGTGCTCCGTCTTCCCGTCGGAAAACGAACAGCAAGCGCAATGGTTTGAACGTGTTTGCACAGATGCGGTACGATTGGACGCTCCCGGGCAATTGCTGATGACCCCTGGCGGCGCCCATGACGGCTTCTACTACGCTCGCTTCCAGAAACGGTGACTTTCTCCCAACGGCTACTGGCCTGCCTGCTGCCGCTGCTGCTGTGCGTTTTTGCGCTCGGCTACGCGGCACCCGCACGCGCCGAAAACGAAATTCAGGTGCGCGAAGCCCGGCTCGAACCGCTCGATGGCGGCTGGTCGCTCGACGCGCGCTTTGCCTTCGAGCTCAACAGCAGCCTTGAAGACGCTGTCAATCGCGGCATCTCCCTCTACTTCACAACCGACTTCGAACTCACGCGCTCGCGCTGGTACTGGTTCGACGAGAAGGTCGTGAACACCTCGCAGAGCGTGCGGCTGTGGTTCCAGCCGCTCACGCGTCAGTACCGTGTTTCCAGCAACAACGGCAACAGCAACAGCGGCGGCCTGCAACTCGGTTTCAGTTCGCTGCGCGAAGCGCTCGCGCTCGTGCGCAATGTCAGTGGCTGGCGTGTGATCGAGAAGGGTGTGGCCAAGCCGGGCACGCAGTATCAGGCGTCGGTGCGCATGCGGCTCGACAACGCCCTCATGCCCAAGCCGTTCCAGATCGATGCCGTAAACAACCGCGACTGGAATCTCAGCTCGGACTGGGCGCGCTTTCTGTTCTCGCCTGCACAAACGCCTGCGGCGGCGAGCCTTTCCGCGCCCGCCGCACCGACGGTGGCGGCCGCGTCTTCCGGGGCGTCGATCTCGTCGGCCGTTTCGGCATCGCAGGCGCCGCCGGCATCATCCACGACATCGATGCCATCGGCATCCGTGACCCTGGCGCCCCTGAGCACGCCCGCGAGCATCGGGTTGACGGGACTCGCGGTGGCGGCACCGGCGGCGCTCGGCGCATCGAATACTGCGTCACGTCTGACAGGTAAGTTGCCGCTCGCTTTCAACGCGGCGCTGCCGCCCGGAGCTGCCCGTGTCAAATAATGGCGGCGGCCTGCTCAAGCACATCGTCATTCGTACGCTGATCGTCACGATGGCGCTGGTCGCCATCGGCCTGTTCGGCCTGCTTGCGCTCGCGTCGGCCAATACCGAGTTCTTCGACCGCTACTACTCGCTGCTTTACACCGCGAACATCGCGGTCGCGATCATCTTCGTCTTCATTGTCGGTGCACTCGTCTGGATCATTCTCGTGCGGCTGCGCCAGCGGCGTTTCGGCACGCGGCTGCTGGCCAAGCTCGCGATCTTCTTCGCGCTCGTGGGCGTACTGCCGGGCGGCATCATCTATCTGGTGTCGTTGCAGTTCGTCTCGCGCAGTATCGAGTCGTGGTTCGATGTGCGCGTGGAAACGGCGCTCGATTCCGGGCTCGAACTCGGGCGCGCGATTCTGAACAACGGTCTGTCGGATCTGAGTGCGAAAGCGCAACTGGTGGCCGATAACCTGACGTCGAGCGGCGACAAGGGCGGCACGCTCACGCTGCTGCGCATGCGCGACCAGTTCGGCTTGCAGGACGCGACGATCGTCGACGGCAACGGACGCGTGCTCGCCTCCGCGTCGGGCAACTTCAATGCGCTCGTGCCCGATTTGCCGACGGCACTCATGTTGCGTCAGGCACGCACGCAGTCGCGCGGCTACACGGCCATCGAAGGCGGCAGCGAGGGCTACGACAAGCATCAGGGCGAGGATCAGTTGCGATGGCGGGTGGTGATACGCATTCCGTCCGGCTACACGTCGTCGTTGCAGGACGAAGAGCGTTTCCTGCAAGTCACGCAACTGGTGCCGGCCAATCTCGCGCAGAACGCCGAGGCAGTGCAGAACGCTTATCGCGAGTATCAGGAAAAGGCCCTCGGCCGCACGGGGCTGCGCAAGATGTATATCGGCACGCTGACCTTGTCGCTGTTCCTCGCGACATTCGTGGCGATGATGCTGGCGCTGGCGCTCGGCAGCCAGCTTGCGCGGCCGCTCTTTCTGCTCGCGCGCGGCACGCAGGAAGTGGCGGCGGGCGATTTGTCGCCCAAGGGCGAAGTGCGCACCAACGACGAACTCGGCTTCCTCACACAGGCCTTCAATGCGATGACGCGTCAACTGTCCGACGCGCGCGCGACGGTCGAGCGCAACCGGCTCGCGCTCGAAAGTTCGAAGGCTCACCTTGAGAGTATTCTGTCGAGTCTGACGGCCGGGGTGTTCGTGTTCGATCGCGACTTCAGGCTGACGACCGCCAACGCGGGTGCCGAGCGTATCTTCAAGCAAAGTTTCCAGGGCGAACTGAACCGTTCGCCTGCGCATATCCCTGCACTGGTAGAGTTCGGTGAGACGCTGCGTCGTGCGTTCGCCGATCGCGACGCCAATGCCGACCTCGGACCGGGCGGACACTGGCAACAGCAAATTGGTTTGACGTTGCCGGGCGAGACCGATGGCGTGACGCTGCTGGTGCGCGGCTCGCATTTGCCGGAGCCGATGGTTGCCGTGGCCGGCGTGCCAACGCGCGCGGGCGGCGGTTACGTGGTGGTGTTCGACGACATCAGCGACGTGATCTCGGCGCAGCGCTCGGTGGCATGGGCCGAAGTGGCGCGGCGCCTGGCGCACGAGATCAAGAATCCGCTCACGCCGATTCAGTTGTCTGCCGAGCGTTTGCAGATGAAATTGTCCGACAAGCTGCCGCCGGTCGATGCCGAGTTTCTGCGCCGTGGGGCGACGACGATCGTCAATCAGGTGGCGGCGATGAAGCGCATGGTCGACGATTTCCGCGATTACGCACGTCTGCCGCCGGCGATCATGCATCCGCTGCAACTCAACGAGCTGATCGGCGAGGTGTTGACGTTATACGGTGTGGATGAGGGGCGCGGCACGATTCGTCCGTATCTCGACACCGAGCTGCCGGAGATTCGGGGCGATTCGACGCAATTGCGCCAGGTTATTCATAATCTGCTTCAGAATGCTCAAGATGCTGTCAGCGGAACCGAAAACCCTCTTATCACGGTGGAAACGAAGACAGTAGAATACGCAGGAACGGATATGCAACCCGGTGAACCGAAGCGCACTGCGGTGCGTCTGACGATCACGGATAACGGGCCGGGTTTCCCGGCGCGAATTCTGACCCGCGCATTCGAGCCTTACGTGACGACCAAGGCGAAGGGCACCGGGCTCGGGTTGGCGATGGTCAAGAAGATCATCGACGAGCATCAGGCGCGTATCGACATTCGCAACCGGACTTTACCCGAGGGCGAAGGCAGTGCAGGCGCACAGATTTCGATCTTGTTTACTCAATTGGCTGACGACCAGGAACTGCCGCGCAATCGGCCGGCAGAACACACGAAGGTAGCGTAAATGGCAACCATTTTGGTGGTGGATGACGAAATGGGGATCCGGGAGCTGCTCTCGGAGATTCTGAGCGACGAGGGGCATGTCGTGGAGGTCGCGGAGAACGCGCAGGAAGCGCGCGCCTTCCGCGCTGCACACACGCCCGATCTCGTGCTGCTCGATATCTGGATGCCCGATACCGACGGCGTGACCTTGCTCAAGGAATGGGCGGCACAGCAGTTGCTGACCATGCCGGTCATCATGATGTCGGGGCATGCCACGATCGATACCGCCGTCGAGGCGACCAAGATCGGTGCACTCAACTTCCTCGAGAAACCCATTGCCTTGCAAAAGCTGTTGCAGGCCGTGGAGCAGGGGCTCGCTCGCGGCAAACGTGAAACCGCTGGCGGCGCGGCAAGCGCCTTCGATGGCGACGACGATGCGCTCGAAGCCGGTGTCTTCGGCGAGAGCGAGCCGCGCCACGCGGGCGCGGGCCTGAACGGTGCGGCGTCGCATCACGTGCCGCTCGGCGTCAACGAGACGGAAGGCGTGAGCGGTGTCACCGGCACGGGCATGTCGGCCGACATCTCGTTCGACGTGCCGCTGCGTGAAGCACGCGACGCCTTCGAGCGCGCCTACTTCGCCTACCACCTGGCCAAGGAGCACGGGAGCATGACGCGTGTGGCCGAGAAGACCGGGCTGGAGCGCACGCACCTGTATCGCAAGCTCAAGCAGCTTGGCGTCGAACTCTCCAAGAGCAAGACTTGAGGAAATAACGGTGTGGCGCGCCACGGTGCGTTGCCATGCCGCTTTGCTGTAGATTTTTTCGATTAAGGGCTTGCGCAAAGCGTATTCAGTCTCTATAATCGCTTTTCTCTTGGCCCGGTAGCTCAGTTGGTAGAGCAGCGGATTGAAAATCCGCGTGTCGTTGGTTCGATTCCGACCCAGGCCACCAAATTCGAAGGGCTTGCGCATATCGCAAGCCCTTTTTGCGTTTGAACGAAAACGCTGCCCGATGATGGGTATAAGCGCCCGGCGATAGCGACGCGGGGCAACGCGGTTCAAAATCGCGATATATCCCGCACGCGGGTTGCCCCGGATGATCCGATAGCGTCTCCGATACCGGTATCCGGCAAGCAGCCACAAGCGCGCCCCGGCCCCTGTCGTCTTGATGTCCTGACGGCAAAGGCGATACTGCTAGCGCACGATCATGACGACAAGCACCGATTCCGCTCTGGTTCTGTTCTCCGGTGGACAGGATTCGACCACCTGCCTCGCGTGGGCGCTCTCGCGCTATGCACGCGTAGAGACCCTGGGCTTCGATTACGGCCAGCGCCACAGCGTGGAGCTGGAGTGCCGCACCGACGTGCTCGCCAAGCTGCGCGAGCGTTTTCCGCAGTGGGCGCCGCGTATGGGCGAGGACCACATGATCGATCTGTCGATCCTGGGGCAGATCAGCGAAACGTCGCTCACCCGCGAAACCACGATTGCGATGGCGGCGAACAATCTGCCGAATACCTTCGTGCCGGGACGCAATCTGCTATTTCTGACGATTGGTGCGACCATTGCGTATCGACGCGGTTTGCGCGTGCTCGTCGGTGGCATGTGCGAGACGGACTTCTCGGGCTATCCCGATTGCCGCGACGACACCATGAAGGCGCTTCAGGTCGCGCTTAATCTGGGCATGGACCGGCGCTTCGTGGTCGAGACGCCGCTCATGTGGATCGACAAGGCCGACACCTGGCAGATGGCGCAGGATCTGGGGGGCGACGTGCTCGTCGAGACCGTGCGCGAAGATACGCACACGTGTTACCTGGGCGAGCGCAGCGTGCTGCACCCGTGGGGCTACGGATGCGGCGAATGTCCGGCGTGTCAGTTGCGTCAGCGCGGCTACGAGCAGTGGCGTGCACGCAGTGACGGTAGCCAAAAAGATCAGGATCGCGGCGCGGCCTGATCGTTCGAAATCGAGAGAATCATGACGTATGCGGTAAAGGAAATCTTCTACACATTGCAGGGCGAGGGCGCGAACGCCGGTCGTCCGGCCGTGTTCTGCCGGTTCGCGGGATGCAACCTGTGGACGGGGCGTGAAGAGGACCGTGCCGAGGCCGTCTGCCAGTTCTGCGACACCGACTTTGTCGGCACCGACGGTGAGAATGGCGGTAAGTACCGCACACCGGCAGAACTCGTCGCACAGATCGTGGCGCTGTGGCCCGAAGGCGATCGCGCGCATCGGTTCGTCGTGTGCACGGGCGGGGAGCCGCTGCTTCAGCTCGACGCGCCGCTCATCGACGCGCTGCATGCCGAGGGTTTTCGCATTGCCGTGGAAACCAATGGCACGCAAGCCATTCCCGAAGGCATCGATTGGGTGTGCGTGAGCCCGAAGGCCGACGCGGAGATGATCGTCACGCGCGGCGATGAACTGAAGGTCGTGGTGCCGCAGGATCGCCAGCGTCTGGCCGATTACGAAGCGCTCGACTTCACGCACTTCTATCTCCAGCCGATGGACGGTCCGCTGCGCGACACCAATACGAAGCTGGCGATCGACTATTGCAAATCGCACCCGCGCTGGTCGCTGTCGATGCAGACGCACAAATACCTGAATATTCCCTGAGCCGTTGCTGTGATTACGATTACCCGGAAACTCGAATTCGATGCGGGCCACCGCATCCCCGATCACCGAAGCCAGTGCCGCAATCTGCACGGGCATCGCTACGTGCTCGAAATCACGCTTGCGGGCGAGGTGAGCCGTGAGAGCGGTGCGTCCGACAACGGCATGGTGATGGACTTCGCCGACGTGAAGGCGCTCGCCAACGAGCATCTCGTGTCGGTGTGGGACCACGCATTCCTTGTCTACGAAGGCGATACGGCGGTGCGCAATTTCCTCGACACGATGCCCGAGCACAAGACGGTGGTTTTCGATCGTGTGCCGACGGTCGAGAATCTGGCCGCGGCCGCGTTCGACAAGCTGAGCCACGTGTTCGATGCGCACTACGGTCGCGACTTGCGTCTGGTGCGTCTGCGTCTGTACGAGACGCCGAATTGCTGGTCGGAAGTCACGGCGTAACTGCCGGACGCTCGACCGCCCGTTTGTGTCGATGTCGCGCATTCTCTGGGAAGACGCCCGAGATGTGCCGAATTCGAAAGCGCTGCCCGGAAAGTCAGTGGCCGACACCGGTGCGATGACCGAAAGTTGCAACCCGCCAGACCCACGTCTGGCGGGTTTTTTCATTTCGGGAGTCCCTATGACGAGAGTTTCAGCCAGCAGCAACGTTGTCGCGTGCGACACTCAGACATCGGTGCAGTTTGTATCGATGCGACGAATGGATTCGTCGGGCAATCTGCTCGCCACGGCGCGGGCGGCCAATCTGCCGATGGTCGCCGTATCCACGCCAGCGGGGCCGAGCGCACCGCCCCTGGATTACGACGACTTCCGCGCGGATTTCAAGGGCTCGCAACCCGGCAACCCCGGCCCGGCCTCTCACCTCATGCAGGACACCCGACGCGCACGCGCCGACACCGCAACGCAGACCGACAGCCAGTGGGAAGCCCCGCCGCCATACGAGGCGCACGAGACGGCGCCCCGCCCAAGTGCGCCGAGTCCATCGCCGGTTGACTTGCCTCCCGCCTATCGCCGGGCGAGTGGGGAATGGGACTTGCACACGGGCAATTCCCGCTCGGAGGGCTAACGCGGCGCGGCTCGTATGCTGATGACGGTCCCGATGTGTCGGTGCACGCCAACGCGCTATGATGCGGCTGGCATAACGTAACCCATAGGAGACACCTCAGATGAAGACGCTGCTGCGCGGCCTGCTGACCGCATTCTTGTTGACCGTGTTTGCCGTCCCGGCGACGTCGGCATTCGCAGAAGACAAAGTCGTGTATCACATCAACGACGCCGAGCATCAGGCGCTCGCCGGTTTGCGCAACATTCGCAACCAGTTGGATACCGTGCCGGACACCAAGATCGTGGTCGTCGCCCATTCGCAGGGGGTCGATTTCCTGATGGAAAATTACAAGGACGCCGCGACCGTCGGCCCGTTGATCTCCGCGCTGCACGCGCGCGGCGTCAAATTCGAGGTGTGCGAGATCACACTCAAGCAGCGCAATCTGAAGAAGGACCAGTTCGTGCTCGACGCCGATTTCACGCCGTCCGGCGTGGTCGAGCTCACGCGCTTGCAGCAAAAGGGCTACGCGTACATCAAGCCGTAACCCTGTCGTTTTCCGCGACGCGAAGCCCTGGCCTGTGCCGGGGCTTTTCGTTGGGGGCGCCGCGTCTCCACCCTGCCGGCAACGCCTTTTCGTTTGGCGCACAATAGGCGTACGCCCGCCCCCGGAGGTGCCCCATGAACCGTGTCGTATCGACGTCTTCCGCCTTGCGCCGGCTGCTCGCCGGTTCCGCCATCACGCTCGCAGGTGTGGCCTGCGCACCGGTGCCGTATGCCGTCGCGGCCGCACAGGCCCCGGCGCAGGCGCTGACCGATCAGGCCGTGCACCACTACGAAGCGGGACAGCAGACGCAGGCGCTCGAGGAATTTCGTCGCGCCGCAGAGCAGGGCAATCGTCTCGCGCAATTCGATTACGCGATGATGCTGCTCAACGGCGAGGGCGTCACCGCCGATCCGAACGGCGCAGTCCAATGGCTGGAGCGTGCGGCCAACGCGGGCATGACGCAGGCGCAGTATGTCTACGCGAAGATGTTCGATGACGGTTACGTCGTGGGCAAATCGATTCCCCAGGCGAACCTCTGGTACGAAAAGGCGGCGAAGCAAGGCCATGTTCAGGCGCAAGCGGCCATCGCCAACGAGTACTTCATCGGACGCGGCGTGCCCAAGGATTACAAGACCGCGTTCACCTGGTACGAGAAGGCCGCGCGCGGCGGCGACTTGCCGTCGCAGTACATCGTGGCGAGCTACTACGAGCGCGGATATGGGGTCGTTACCCCCGATCCGGAGCGGGCTCGGTTGTGGTACGGGAAGGCGGCTGCGCAGGGTGACGTTGCCGCGCAGGGCAAGCTCGACGCCATGGACCGCGACCGTGCGCAGCACTTGTTGCCGACGCCAGCCCCCTCTCCCGCGCGATAGCGACATAGGTGCAGACGAAAAAAACGGCAGGGCGGGCGATATGCGCCGCGTCCTGCCGTTGGTCTGTGTGACGACGTGAGGGGCCGCCGTCAGCTCTGCATGAGGCGTTTCTCGCGCGCCACGCTCATCAGAATGCCGACCCCGAGGCCGAGCGTCACCAGCGCGGTACCGCCATAGCTCATGAACGGCAGCGGCACACCGACCACCGGCAGAATGCCGCTCACCATGCCCATATTCACGAAGGCGTAAGTGAAGAAGATCATCGTGACGGCGCCCGCGAGCAGTCGTCCGAACAGGGTCGCACCGCTCGCGGCAATCATCAGCCCGCGCGCCACCAGCAACAGGTACAGCAGGATCAGCACACCTTCGCCGATCAGGCCGAACTCTTCCGCGAACACGGCGAAGATGAAGTCGGTGTGCTTCTCGGGGATGAACTCCAGGTGCGCCTGCGTGCCCTTGAGCCAGCCCTTGCCCGTGATGCCGCCCGAGCCGATGGCGATGACCGATTGAATCGTGTGGAAACCCTTGCCGAGCGGATCGGACGTCGGATCCAGCAGCGTACACACGCGGTGCTTCTGGTAGTCGTGCAGGACATACCATTCGACGTCCGGCTGACAGATCTTGCTTTCGAGCGAGAGGATCGTGCCGATGCCGAGCACCCCGGCAACGAGCACCGGCAGAATCAGCTTCCACGACAAACCCGCCAGATAGATCACGTAAAGCCCGGCGGCGGCCACGAGCAGGCCGGTGCCGAGGTCGGGCTGCTTCGCAATGAGGCCGACGGGGATACCGAGCAGCGCGAGGGCGGCCAGATAGTCGAACCAGCGGATGTTGCCCTCGCGCTTCTGGAAGTACCACGCCAGCATGAGCGGCATGGCGATCTTCATGATTTCGGACGGCTGGATCACCATGCCGACGTTCAGCCAGCGCTTCGCGCCCTTCTTCGTCAGACCGAACATCGCCACCGCAATGAGCAGCGCGACGCCCGCCGTGTAGAGCGGCACCGCGAATTTCATCAGGGTCTGCGTTGGCAGCATCGCCAGCACCCACATCAGAATGAACGTGAGCACAATGTTGCGGATCTGGTCTTCCACGCGCCCCGGTACGTCGATACTGGCGCTGTAGAGCGTTACCAGACCCACGCACAGCAGCAGGAAGACGATCAGTGCGAGCGGCTTGTCGAAGGCGGCGAACAGGCGCTTGACCTGTTCTTTCCACGTATGTTTGTCGAGCGCCATCATGGCGTTCCTCCTTGCGCACGGATAGCGGCGCGATGGCGGGCCTCGTCGGCGACGGTCGGGCTCACCGCGGGCTGACGGTGCGGCTGCGGCGCCGGTGCGGGTTTTGGCGCTTCGGCGGCACTCGCCTTGTCGCCGGTCGTGCGCGAGGCGGCCGCCGTGCCCGACGTCCCAGGGGGCGCGCGAGACACGCTCCCCGTGGCGCCGGTGGCGACGCGGTCCAGTTCGGCGGCGCTGGCGGGCGGTGCGTCGGGCGCAGCGGAGACCGCCGACGCGGCGCTGGCCCCCGAGGCCGCCGCCTGCAACGCAGCCGCTTCGGCGGCGCGCTCCTTCGGTTCGGTGATGAGATAGTAGTCGAGCAGGCTGCGTGCGACCGGACCGGCCTGCGAGCCACCCCAACCGGCGTTCTCGACGATCAGCGCGATGGCGATCTTCGGATCGTCCGCCGGCGCAAACGCGATGAACAACGCGTGATCGCGCTTGAATTCGGGAATCGCGTTGTGGTTGTACTTCTCGTTCTTGCCGAGCGAGTAGACCTGCGCCGTGCCCGTCTTGCCGCCCGCTTCATACGGCGCACCCGCGAATGCCTGACGCCCCGTGCCTTCCTTGATCACGCCGACCATCGCGCGTTTGACGAAGTCGATGTCCGCCTGTTTGTACGGCAGACGGGCGCTTTCGTGCGGCACCGTCAACTGGCGCGAGTGCGTGACAGGGTCTTCGACGGCCTTCACGAGGTGAGGCTTCATCACCACGCCGTTGTTGGCCAGCGTGGCGGTGGCGTGCGCGAGTTGCAGGATCGTGAACGAGTTGTAGCCCTGTCCGATCCCCAGGCTGATCGTCTCGCCGTCGTACCACTTCTGTTGCGCGGGCTTCTTGTATGCCTTGCGTTTCCACTCGGTCGACGGAAGAATGCCGCGCGCCTCGCCCTCGATGTCGATGCCGGTCAACTGGCCGAAACCGAGCGGCGCCATAAAGTCATGAATGGCGTTCACGCCGAGGTCGTGCGCGAGCATGTAGTAATACGTATCGTTCGACACCACGATCGAGCGGTACATGTCGATCCAGCCCTGCCCGTTGCGCACGTCGTTGCGGAACGTGTGGTTGCCCAGCGTGAACGAGCCCGTATCCTGGAAGCCCCAGTTCGTGGTGCGCTTGCCGAGCTCCAGCGCGGCGAGCGCCATGAACGGTTTGTACGTCGAGCCGATCGGATAGGTGCCGCGCAGCGGACGGTTGAGCAGCGGCCGGTCGGGTGAGTTGTTCAGGGCGTCCCAGTTCTGCTGGTCGATGCCTTCGACGAACATATTCGGATCGAAGCTCGGGGCCGACACGAAGGCGAGCACGTCGCCCGTCTTCGGTTCGATGGCGACGACCGCACCCCGGCGTCCCGCGAAGGCCTGCTCGGCCACCTGCTGGAGCTTGATGTCGATGGACAGCACGAGATTGTCGCCCGGTGTGGCAGGGGTGCGCGAGATCGTGCGCACCGGACGGCCACCCGCCGTCACTTCGATTTCCTCGAAACCGGTAATGCCGTGGAGCTGCGTCTCGTAGCTCTGCTCGACGCCGATCTTGCCGATGTAATCGGTGCCCTTGTAGTTGTTGACGTCGCGGCGGATGTCGTACTTGGCGCTGTCGCTGTCGTTCTCCTCGCTCATCGCTTCGATACGCTGACGGTCGCGCTGCGAGATACGGCCGATGTAGCCGATTACGTGCGCGGCCGTCTCGCCGAGCGGGTATTGCCGGAACAGACGCGCGTGCACATCGACGCCGGGGAACCGGAAACGCTGCGCGGTGAAGCGGGCGACCTCCTCGTCGGTCAGCCGCGTGCGGATCGGCAGGCTTTCGAAGCTCTTGCTGTCGTCCATCAGCTTCTTGAAGCGGGCGCGGTCGCGCGGCGTGATCTCGATCACGTCTGACAGATCCGTGATGAGGTCTTCGAGCGGACGGCCGATCTTCGACGGCGTGATTTCCAGCGTGTAAGCGGAATAGTTGCGGGCAAGCACTACGCCGTTGCGATCCATGATCACGCCCCGGTTGGGCACGATCGGGGCAAGCGAGACGCGGTTTTCGTCGGCTTGCAGGGCGTACTGATTGTGACGAAAGACTTGCAGATAGACGAAACGCACCGCGAGCAGGCTGAAGCAGATCAGCACGAAAAGCGCGGCCGCCGTTATCCGCAGATGGAACGTCTGCAGTTGTTGCTGAGGATTCTTGAACTCGGTCATGCTGGCTGGGCGGGCGGGGCTCGTTGGTGCGATCTGGCGGGCGTCGAACCCGTCAGATCGGACGCGTATCGTCGCGGTCGACGGCGCGTTTCTGAGGCGCCAGCAGCAGGATACTGATCACCGGCCAGAGCAAGGCTTCGACGAAGCTCGCTGCGAGCGGCCACCAGCCCGGAAATGCCGCGCCGGTCGCCAGACGGATGATGAACGGCACCACGTGCGCGAGCAGCAACAGCGGCAGCACGGTGAGTGCCTGGCCGAGCAGCGTGAAGAACAGAACGCGGCGGTGAATCATGATTGCGCCGTACGAGAGCAGCGTATAAGCAAGCGCATGCTCGCCGAGCAGGCCGGCGTTGTGCACGTCCATGAGCAACCCGACGAGAAACGCTACGCCCATGCCGACCTTGCGCGGCTGGTGGATGTTCCAGAACATCAGCACCAGCGCGACGAAGTCGGGCATGGCGGGGGCGTGCCCCCACGGCATCAGGTTCACCAGAAACGCCACCACGAGACTGAGCGCGATGAAGTACGGATTGACCGGCAGCAGTATGTATTGCGGTCGTGACATGTCGATTCCTTAATGGCCCTTGCGGGCGCCCGGCGCGAGTTTCGGATCCGCGCGCGTGCCGCCCTTCGGGGCGGGCTTGGCGCCGCTTGCAGACGGATCGGAGGCGCGCGCGAGATCGGCGGCGGCGTCCGGATGCAGGGCGAGCGGCGTGGTGTATTGCAGCACCAGCACCTGACGCTGGCTGCGCAGATTGGCCACCGGCTGACACAGAATGCGCGCAAACGCCGTGTCGGAGACGCGATCGACCTTGGTAATCCGGGCCACGGGCAGGCCGGCCGGATAGACCCCGTCCAGGCCGCTGGTGGCAATTTCGTCGCCGACCTTCACGTCGGCCGACAATGGGATAAAACGCAGATCGAGCACATCGCCGCGTAGTCCGCCGTAGATCACGCTATGGACGCCGCTGCGGGTAACTTGCACTGGCACGGCCTGTTCCTTGTCGGTCAGCAGCGTCACTTCGCTTTGCAGCAGGAATACACGTGAGACCTGGCCGAGCAGCCCTTGTTCAGTGACGACGGGCGCGCCAAGTTTTACACCGTGTTTCGTGCCGCGATCGATGACCACGCGCTGGGTGAACGGATCGCGCGTGTCGTATTCGATTTCCGCGGGAATGCTCGGCACGGGCAGGCGTTCGCGCAGGGAAAGCATCTGGCGCAGATGTTCGTTTTCGGCGACCAGCTGATTATTGCGCTGGGCCTGCACGGAGAGTTCGAGATTGCGCTCGCGCAGCGCGCCGTTTTCGGTCGTGAGCTGCGATTCGGTCGAGAAGAAACCCGCTACGCCGAGAATGGCGTCGCGCGGCAACAGCATCATGCGTTGCACCGGGTAAAGGGCGGTGCCGACGACGGTCCGAACCCGTTCCAGCGTGTTGTAGTGCGAGTCGACCACGAGCAGGCCGATGGCGAGCGCGACGAAACAGATCAGCCGGGCCAATGCCGACGGTCCCTGTTTGAACAGTGGCGGCGGACTGTACTGCATGGTGGGCCCTTCAGGGAAGCACGCGCAGCGAGACGCTGCGGTGCGCGAGTGGTGTCAGTCGGGCGCGACGCGCCGGCGTGAGGCCGGACTCCGTGCGCGAGGTCTTGCTACGTGGCAGATCGTGCCTGGCGAGGTGAGGAAGGGATTGCCCCACCGCGCCGGACGACGAACCACGCACGTTGGCTTACTCGTAGGAGAAGATGCTGCCGAGCTTGTCCATGCGCTCAAGCGCCATGCCCGAGCCACGCACCACGCAGGTGAGCGGGTCTTCGGCGACGAGCACGGGCAGGCCGGTTTCTTCGGCGAGCAGACGGTCGAGATCGCGCAGCAGCGCGCCACCGCCCGTGAGCATCATGCCGCGCTCGGCGATGTCCGCGCCCAGTTCCGGCGGCGTTTGCTCGAGGGCGATCTTCACCGACGACACGATCTGGTTGAGCGGATCGGTCAGGGCTTCGAGGATTTCGTTGCTGGAGATGGTGAAGGCGCGCGGAATCCCTTCCGAGAGGTTGCGGCCCTTGACTTCCATTTCCTTGACTTCCGACCCCGGGAAGGCCGAGCCGATTTCCTTCTTGATCGCTTCAGCGGTCTGTTCGCCGATCAGCATGCCGTAGTTGCGGCGGATGTAGTTGACGATGGCTTCGTCGAACTTGTCGCCGCCAACGCGCACCGAACCCTTGTAGACGATACCGCCCAGCGAGATCACGCCCACTTCGGTCGTGCCGCCGCCGATGTCGACGACCATCGAGCCCGTGGCTTCCGAGACCGGCAGGCCGGCGCCGATGGCAGCGGCCATCGGCTCTTCGATCAGATACACCTGCGAGGCGCCGGCGCCGTGTGCGGCTTCCTTGATGGCGCGGCGCTCGACCTGGGTCGAGCCGCACGGCACGCAGATGATGATGCGCGGGGAGGGCGAGAACAGACGCGACTCGTGAGCCATCTTGATGAACTGCTTGATCATCTGCTCGGTCACGGTGAAGTCGGCGATCACGCCGTCTTTCATCGGGCGGATCGCCTCGATGTTGCCCGGCACCTTGCCGAGCATCTGCTTGGCTTCCTTGCCGACGGCCTGAATCGTCTTCTTGCCGCTCGGGCCGCCTTCCTGACGAATGGCGACCACCGACGGTTCGTCGAGAACGACGCCCTTGCCGCGCATGTAGATCAGGGTGTTGGCCGTGCCCAGGTCAATGGCCAGGTCGTTGGAGAAGTAGCTGCGAAGAAAACCGAACATGCAAAATCCTGTGTTTGCGTGAGGCCGCCCAATGAATGTGACTGGGACGGCTGCCTGTCATCTGGGTTCCGGCCTGTTCGCAAAAAAAGATCGCCAGGCGCCACGCGGCGGCTCGCGAAACGTGCGGACAAACCGAGGAATGCTGTACCGGGCAGGAGGCGGGGCTGCCGTCAATAAATCCGTCGCGTCAGGGTCTTCCACTGGACTGCGCGATCGTCTGTCGCGCCCCCCGGACTTGCGGCGGCCCACCTGCGCGACAGCGGCGGAGGGTGCAAAAACACGCTCCGACGCAAATTTAATGCGCAATGATACCTTATAATTTCGCAGGTTTTGCAGGAAAAACAAGCACGTTGAGACCACATTCGACCCTCGCGGCATGCTCGCCGGGAGCCTTGTGGCACGGTGTGCCAACCGTCCTGCGCAGTACGATGCACGGAGTAAAACGACAGACGAGTTCGCGCTCGCCCGCAGATTCTCCGCATTCTGCCCCTAATTTTGGCGGCAGCCATGCATTCGACTGCCATTCAATGCGCATTTTTTCGGGATTTCTTCATGGCTTTGAATCTCTCAGACGTCAAACGCATCGCCCATCTCGCGCGTCTCGAGTTGGCCGATGACGAGGCGGCTCACATGGAAAAGGAGCTCAACGGCTTCTTCGCGCTCGTCGAGCAGATGCAGTCGGTCGACACGACGGACGTCGCCCCGCTGGCGCATCCGATCGAGCAAATACAGGCCGTTGCCCAGCGCCTGCGTACCGATGCCGTGACGGAAGTCGTCGATCGCGACGCGAATCAGCGTCCGGCGCCCGCCGTGCAGGACGGCCTCTATCTGGTGCCGAAGGTCATCGAATGAGCGGGGCGCACGGCGCAACGTTCGCAATCGCGGGCGCTCGCGCCGTCCGACGCCAGTGATGCCGGGCGAGGTCGTATGCCCCCAGTCCGGTTCACGCTTCGAGGCCTTCATGCCTTAATGCGCTACCCAGTACAGCAGCCACCATGGAACAAGATCTGATTCATTTGCAGGATTTGCGCGCCGCGCTCGACGCCAAGCGCGTGTCGAGCGTCGAGTTGACGCAGCACTATCTGGACCGCATTGCCGGTGCCGCCGATCTGAACGCCTTCGTGCACGTCGACGCCGAGGCGAGCCTCGCGCAGGCGCGCGCCGCCGATGCGCGCATCGCCGCCGGTGACGGCGCGAACCAGCCGCTGCTGGGCATTCCCGTCGCGCACAAGGACGTCTTCGTCACGCGTGGCTGGCACAGCACCGCCGGCTCGCGCATGCTCAAGGACTACGTGAGCCCGTACGACGCCGCCGTCGTCGAGCGTCTGGCCGACGCAGGCATGGTCACGCTGGGCAAGACCAATATGGACGAGTTCGCCATGGGCTCGTCGAACGAAAACTCGTACTACGGCCCGGTGAAGAACCCGTGGGACAAGCGCGCCGTGCCCGGCGGCTCGTCGGGTGGCTCGGCCGCTGCCGTGGCTGCGCGCCTCGCGCCGGTCGCCACCGGCACCGACACCGGCGGCTCGATCCGTCAGCCGGCCGCATTCTGCGGCGTGACCGGCATCAAGCCGACGTACGGCCGCGTGTCGCGCTACGGCATGATCGCGTTCGCCTCGTCGCTCGACCAGGGCGGCCCGTTCGGTCACAGCGCGGCGGATTGCGCATGGCTGCTCAACGGCATGGCTGGTTTCGACGCTCGCGATTCGACCAGTCTGGAGCGCGCCGACGAAGACTTCGCGCGCGGTCTGGGCAAGCCGCTCGACGGTGCAACGGCCGACAAGCCGCTGGCCGGTCTGCGCATCGGCCTGCCCGCCGAGTACTTCGGTGAAGGCCTCGACGCCGATGTGCGCGAATCCATCGAGAACGCCCTGGCCGAGTTCGAAAAGCTAGGCGCCGTGCGCGTGCCGGTGTCGCTGCCGAAGACGGAGCTGTCGATCCCCGTGTACTACGTGCTCGCGCCGGCGGAAGCCTCGTCGAACCTGTCGCGTTTCGACGGCGTGCGCTTCGGCCATCGCGCGGCCGAATACCGCGATCTGCTCGACATGTACAAGAAGTCGCGTGCCGAAGGCTTCGGCACCGAGGTCAAGCGCCGGATTCTCGTGGGCACCTACGTGCTCTCGCACGGCTATTACGACGCCTACTATCTGCAAGCGCAGAAGATTCGCCGTCTGATCGCACAGGACTTCCAGAACGCGTTCGCCCAGTGCGACGTCATCATGGGCCCGGTCGCGCCGTCGGTGGCGTGGAATCTCGGCGAGAAGAGCGCCGATCCGGTGCAGATGTATCTCGCCGACATCTACACGCTGTCGGTGAGCCTGGCCGGTCTGCCGGGCATGAGCCTGCCGGTGGGCCCGGGACGCGAAGCGCGTCCGGTCGGTCTGCAACTGATCGGCAACTATTTCGACGAAGCCCGCCTGCTGCAAGTGGCCGACGCGTTCCAGCGCGCGACCGACTGGCACAAGCGCGCACCGGCGGGCGTTTGATCATGGGCCGCCTGCGCGTGATGACGTCTCTCGCTCCGGCCGGTTCGCGCACTGCCGCGCTGGCCTTCGTCTCCCGGGGACTGGCGTTGGCCGGCATGGTGCTCACGCTCGCGTCGTGCTCGCTGCCGTTCTCGCGCCCGACGCCGATCGCGTACCGCGAAATCAATCTGTCGGGCTACTGCTCGCAGACCGATGAAGACGGATTTCGCGAGCAGGCGACGCTCAAGGTATCGGCCAATCAGGTGCAGTCGCTGGACTGGCGTCTGTGGGTGGGCAAGCGCGGGAGCTGCCACTTCAATCTGGCGGATTTTCACCAGACGCAGTGGCGTCCGAGCATTGAGCTGCGGGCGAACAGCGGAAGCTGCAAGCTGCTCATCTGGCAGGATCCGGGCAACGTGACCATCGGGCATGCGAACTGCGAGGCGTATTGCACGCCGGGCATCTATGAGAACGCATGGCCGGTGAGCTTCGATCCGCACTCGGGCATTTGCGCAGCCGACACGCGCAGATAAGGGCAGACGGGCGGTTAGGCCAACGGTGCCGATGATGCCGCCACGTGCTGTTATCGCCGGCAGGCATCGACGAACAGGAAACAGGCCGGGCCGTCGCCAAGGGGGCGGCGACCGGCGGCAAAGGCAGGGCGAATGTGCCGTGCCGACAAGTTGAGACAGGGTGAACCTTATGCAATGGGAAGTCGTTATTGGTCTGGAGACGCACACGCAGCTCTCCACCGCTTCCAAGATTTTCTCGGGCGCTTCGACGCAGTTCGGCGCGGCCCCCAACACGCAGGCCTGTCCCGTGGATCTGGCGCTGCCGGGCGTGCTGCCCGTGCTCAATCGCGGGGCTGTCGAGCGCGCGATCGAATTCGGTCTGGCCATTGGGGCGACGATTGCGCCGCGCAGCATCTTCGCGCGCAAGAATTACTTCTACCCGGATCTGCCCAAGGGCTATCAGATCAGCCAGTACGAAATCCCGGTGGTGCAGGGCGGCTCGCTGAAGATTCAGGTCGAAGCCGACGCCCGCACCGGCCGCGAAGCGTATGAAAAGGTCGTCACGCTCACGCGTGCGCACCTTGAGGAAGACGCAGGCAAATCGCTGCACGAAGACTTCGCCGGCATGACCGGCATCGACCTGAACCGCGCAGGCACGCCGCTGCTCGAGATCGTGACGGAGCCGGAAATGCGCAGCGCGGCCGAAGCCGTGGCGTACGCGAAGGCGCTGCACGGTCTGGTGGTGTGGCTCGGCATTTGCGACGGCAACATGCAGGAAGGCTCGTTCCGTTGCGACGCCAACGTGTCCGTGCGTCCGGTCGGTCAGAAGGAATTCGGCACGCGCGCCGAGATCAAGAACCTGAACTCGTTCCGCTTCCTCGAAGAGGCGATCCAGTACGAAGTGCGCCGTCAGATCGAACTGATCGAAGACGGCGGCACCGTGGTGCAGGAAACGCGTCTGTACGATCCGGACAAGAAGGAAACGCGTTCGATGCGCAGCAAGGAAGACGCGCACGACTACCGCTACTTCCCGGACCCGGACCTGATGCCGCTCGTGATCGACAGCGAGTGGGTCGAGCGCGTACGCGCAGCGCTGCCCGAACTGCCGGCCGGCATGCAGGCCCGCTTCGTCGAGTCGTACGGCCTGTCGGATTACGACGCCGCGGTGCTCACCCAATCGAAGGCGCAAGCCACTTACTTCGAAGCCGTGGTCGCCAAGGCCGGCAAGGCGAGCGCCAAACCCGCCGCCAACTGGATCATGGGCGAGCTGTCGTCGTTGCTCAATCGCGAAGACATCGGCATCGAAGCCAGCCCGGTGTCGAGCGTGCAGCTCGCGGCCCTGCTCGCCCGTATCGCCGACAACACGATCTCGAACAAGATCGCCAAGGAAGTCTTCCAACTGATGTGGGAAGAGCGCGCTACCGACGAGGGCGCCGCCGATCGCATCATCGAAGCGAAGGGCCTCAAGCAGATTACGGACACCGGCGCGATCGAGAAGATCATCGACGAAGTGCTCGCCGCCAACGCCAAGTCCGTCGAGGAGTTCCGCGCGGGTAAGGAGAAAGCGTTCAACGCGCTGGTCGGTCAGGCGATGAAGGCCACCAAGGGCAAGGCCAACCCGGCGCAGGTCAACGAGTTGCTCAAGAAGAAGCTCGGTGCCTGATTCGATGCCTGACGCGGGCTGAACGTTCGCACGGGCCGCACTCGCGACCTGTGCGAACGGTGAGACGTTCGAAGCAAAAGGCGCGGTCGCCGATTTTCGGCACCGCGCCTTTTGTTTTGTCCTGCGACGGTACACCGCCCGCGTGCGCCACCGTTCCTTATCTCGCCCGACGCTTCGCTTATGCCATCCGCTTTTTTTGCGCCCCCCGCAAATTGCGCGATACTGCCAGCTAGCTTTTCACGAAGGAGTTGGCGATGTTCGAGAAATACCGCGTACCGCTCGGCAAGAAGCTGGACCTCTCCGCCTTTGACCCGGCCGAGAAGCCGTTTTCGGGTGAGAGCAAGGACGACGACAAGGCACGTCTGGCCGAACTGGCGCTCAAGCTCGACGAATTGCAGACCATTTTGCATGCCAACAGCAAGCACCGTGTGTTGCTCGTACTCCAGGGCATGGACACCAGCGGCAAGGACGGCACCATACGCGCGGTATTTCAGAATGTGGACCCGCTGGGCATTCGCGTGGCCAACTTCAAATCGCCCACGCCCATCGAGCTGGCGCGCGACTTCCTCTGGCGCGTGCACCGGGTCGTGCCCGCGGCGGGCGAGTTGGCGATTTTCAATCGCAGCCATTACGAAGACGTGCTCATCACGCGCGTGCACGACTGGATCGACGCCGACGAGTGCAAGCGCCGCTACACGCACATCAACAATTTCGAACAACTGCTCGCGGACAACAACACGCACATCGTCAAGTGCTTCCTGTACATCTCCGCCGAAGAACAGCGCAAGCGTCTCCAGGAGCGTATCGACGATCCGAACAAGCACTGGAAATTCGAGCTTGGCGACCTCAAGGAACGCAGCTTCTGGCCGCAATACACCAAGGCCTACGAGGCGGCTTTATCGGCTACCTCGACGGAACATGCGCCGTGGTATATCGTGCCTTCCGACTCAAAACGCCACCGTAATCTGATGGTGGCAGAGTTGCTGGTGCACGCGCTGAGCGAACTGAAGTTGTCCTATCCACCCGGCAGACCCGAGTTGACGGGCATGAAGGTGGAATGACGCAGCGCAGCACCGCAGCAAAAAGCAAAAACAGCAATGACGTGAACGGCCGTGGCGATCCACGGCCGTTTTAACAGTAGAAACAGGCGCAGCCGGGCGAGCGGGGGCTTGCCGGGTCGTCGGCGTCGCATGGGGAACGGGGAAGAAGATGAGTGACGAGAACGCCCGCCGGCCGTTGCCGGGGGACGCGGCTGTCCGCGGGCACGAGACCGTGGCACAGGCCGCCAGGGGCGGCGCAGGCGGCGCATCGCCGGACGCGAAGGGCGCGGCGGGCGCGGTGAGGGGAAAGCGCTCGCGCCGCTGGGGCGCGGGCTTGCTGGCCGTCGTAGTGGTCGCTGGGGCGGGCGTCTGGCTGCGCTCGCGCGGCGCGGAGAAGCCCGTCAGGGCCGCCGCTGCCCCGTCCGTCACGGCGGCCAGCGTCGAGGTGCGCGACGTGCCTGTGCGGCTCGTTGCCAATGGCACGGTCACGGCGCGCCAGACCATCGACGTGCGCCCGCAGATCTCCAGCACGATCCGTCAGGTTCATATCAAGGAAGGCGATTTCGTCAAAGCCGGGCAGTTGCTGTTCTCGCTCGATGCGCGCATGGACGAGGCCAACCTCAAGAAGGTGCAGGCGCAACTGGCGAAGGACGAAGCCGATCTCGCCAACGCGCGTCGCACGCTCGCGCGCACCAGGCAACTGATCGCCGAGCACTTCGTCTCGCAAAGCGCGCTCGACACGGCGCAAAGCGGCGTGGACAGCCTCACCGCGCAGGTCGCTGCCGACCGCGCCGCGATTGCCGCCAGTCAGGTGGCCGTCGACTACAACCAGATTCGCGCGGGCATCGATGGCCGCACCGGCGCCATCAACGTGCATCCGGGCAGTCTCGTGACCCCGGGCGGCGCGGCGCTCGTGAGCATCACCCAACTCGATCCGATCGATATCAGTTTCACGCTGCCCGAAGGCGCGCTGGCCGAGTTGCAAGCCGCGCGCGCGGGCGGCCCGGTTTCGGTGACGGCCACGCTCGGCACCACCGGCGTGACCGCCTCCGGCCAACTCAGCTTCATCGATAACGCCGTCGATTCGCAAACGGGCACGATCCGCCTGAAGGCCGCCTATGACAATCGCGACGCGAAGTTGTGGCCGGGCATGTACCTGAACGTCGCGGTCATCGGCCGCGTGCTCAGGCAGGCGAGCGTGGTGCCGCCGCAAGCGGTGCAGACCGGCCCGGACGGCAAGTTCGTCTACGTAATCGGCAACGACGGCAAGGTGAGCGCCAAGCCCGTGAAGGTCGGCTACGTGGAAGCGAAGCTCGCGGTCGTCGAGGGCGTGCCTGCCGGTGCGAAGGTCGTGCAGGAGGGGGCGGAAAACCTGCGTCCGGGCAACAAGGTGACGGTCGTGGCGTCGCGCGATGGCGATACAGGTAGCTCAGGGAAGGCCCCATGAACCTCTCAGAACTCTGTATCCGCCGGCCGGTCATGACGATTCTGCTGTGCGTGGCCGCCGTCGTGGCTGGCCTGATCGCGTACGGCCAGATTCCGATTTCCGCCCTGCCCAGCTACAACTCGCCGGTCATCCAGGTCACTGCCACGCTGCCCGGCGCGAGTCCGGAAACGATGGCCGCCTCGGTGGCCGCGCCGATGGAAAAGCAGTTCTCGACGATTGCGGGCGTGGCGGTCATCAGTTCGACCAACACGCAGGGCAGCACGTCGATCATCATCGAATTCGACAGCGACCGCGACATCGATGCGGCCGCCGTCGACGTGCAGGCCGCGCTCTTCCGCGCGCAGCGCAAGCTGCCGGTGGAGATGACCACGCCGCCGTCGTACCGCAAGGTCAATCCGGCGGATGCGCCGATTCTGTTCCTCGCGATGAACTCGCCGTCGATGTCGCTCGCCGAGCTCGACGACTACGCCGAGAACCTCGTCTCACCCACGCTTTCCACGCTGCCCGGCGTGGCGCAGGTGCTGATCTTCGGGCAGAAGCGCTTTGCCGTGCGCGTGAAGGCGCGGCCCGACGCGCTCGCCGCCCGCAAGCTCACGCTCGACGACGTGGCGCGCGCGCTCGCCTCGGCCAACGCGAACAGCCCGGTGGGCACGCTCGACGGCAATCGCCAGACACTGACCATCGAGGCCAATCGTCAGATGACGAAGGCCGAACAGTTCGCGAACCTCATCATCGCCAGCGTGAACGGCAATCCGGTCTATCTGCGCGATGTGGCGGACGTGCAGGACAGCGTGGAGTCCGTGAAGACCGGCAGTTGGGTCAACGGCGAGCGCTCGATCGTGCTCGCGGTGCTGCGTCAGCCCAATGCGAACACGGTGGCGACGGTCGATCAGGTCAAGGCGGCGCTGCCGCGTCTTGCGGAGCAGATGCCGCAGTCGATTCAGGTCAAGCTGCTCAACGACCGGTCGGTGTCGATTCGCGAATCCATCGACGACGTGCAGTTCACGCTCGCGCTCACGGTGATTCTCGTCACGCTGGTGATCTTCCTGTTCCTGCGACGTCTGGCCGCGACGCTGATCCCGGTGATGTCGCTGCCGGTGTCGCTGATCGGCACCGTCGCGCTCATGAAGGGCATGGGCTATTCCATCGACAACATCTCGCTGCTGGGCATTACGCTTGCCGTGGGCCTCGTAGTCGACGACGCCATCGTGATGCTCGAGAACATCGTGCGCCACATCGAGAACGGCGTGCCGCCGCTGCGCGCCGCCCTCGTGGGTTCGCGCGAGATGGGCTTCACCATTCTCTCGATCTCGATTTCGCTGGTCGCGGTGTTCATCCCCATCTTCTTCATGCCGGGCGTGATCGGGCTGATGTTCCACGAGTTCGCGGTGGTGGTGTCGCTGGCGATTCTGGTGTCGGCGGCCGTGTCGCTCACGCTGATTCCGATGCTGTGCAGCCGCTATCTGAGGCATGAGCAGGACGAAGGGCTGGGGCTGCGCGCCACGCAATGGTTCGAAGACGGCTTCGGGTGGGTGCTGAACGCCTATGTGCGCAGCGTCGACTGGTGTCTCGCGCATCGCCAATGGGTGATGGGCGCGGCTGCGGCAACGTTCATCGCCACGGGCGTGCTGTTCGCCACCATTCCCAAGGGCTTCTTCCCCAGCGAAGACATCGGTCAGGTGCAGGTGACGGCCGAAGGCGCGCAGGACATCTCGTTTACGGCAATGTCCGCGCTGCTGCGTCAGGCGGGCGACATCGTTCGCGCGAATCCGGCGGTGGAAACGGTGATCGTGTCGGCCAACGACAGCAATCAGGGCCGCATGTTCATCAACCTGAAGCCGCACGACGAACGTCCGCACATGAGCGAAGTGCTCGAAACATTGCGGCGCGACGTCAAACAGGTGCCGGGGCTGAACGTCTACTTCAATCCGGTGCAGAACCTGCAACTGGGCGGCAAGCAGAGCAAGAGCCGCTATCAGTACGTGATGCAGAGCGTGAAGCCGGGCGAGATGCAATTGTGGTCCGACCGGCTGATGAACCTCATGCGCGCCGATCCGATCTTCCGCGACGTGACGACGGACGCGCAAATGAAGGGGCTGCAAGCGCAGCTCACCATCGACCGCGACAAAGCGAACACGCTGGGTGTGGCGATTGGCGATATTCGCAGCGCGTTGTACAGCGCGTTCGGCGAGCGTCAGGTGTCGACGATCTACACACCGAGCGACAGCTATCAGGTGATCCTGCAGGCGGATGACAACGACCGTCGCGACGAAGGGGCGTTCGACAAGATCTACGTGCGCGGCAAGGGCGGTGCGCTGGTGCCGCTCTCGGCCGTGGCAACCGTCGAGCGCAAGATGGGGCCGGTGTCGGTGAACCATCAGGGCCAGTTGCAGGCCGTGACGCTGTCGTTCAACCTCGCGCCGGGCGCGGCGCTGGGCGATGCGTCGCAGAAGATCGTGGGCTTCCAGCGTCAATTGGGCTTCCCGCCGAGCATCATCACGAGCTGGGGCGGCGATGCAGCGGCGTTTCAGAAGTCGCAGTCGAGTCAGGTCGTGCTGCTCGTCGGCGCGCTGCTGGTGATCTATGTGCTGCTCGGCGTGCTCTACGAGAGCTACATCCATCCGCTCACGATTCTGGCGGGCCTGCCGTCGGCGGCAGTGGGGGCACTGATTACGCTGCGTCTGTTCGGCATGGATCTGTCGCTCATCGCGGTGATCGGCATCTTGATGCTGATCGGCATCGTGAAGAAGAACGCCATCATGATGATCGACTTCGCTCTCGACGCGCAGCGCCATGGCGGCCTGACACCGCTTGAGGCGATTCGTCAGGCGTGCGCGATGCGCTTCCGTCCGATCATGATGACGACACTCGCGGCGCTCATGGGCGCGTTGCCGATTGCGCTGGGTCTCGGTGCCGGCGCCGAACTGCGTCAGCCGCTCGGGCTGGCCGTGGTCGGCGGGCTGTTGTTCTCGCAGGTGATCACGCTCTACATCACGCCGGTGATCTATCTGTATCTCGACCGCTTCGCAGGCAAGGGGCCGCTCGTGCTGCCCGGCGACAAAGCGGCGAACGATGGCGGCGACGCAGATCGTTCCGATGCGACCGGACACGGTGCGGCACGCGTCGACGGCCCACAGGCGGGGGCCGCACACTGAGCGTTTGACGTCCGAATACCGAAGGCGCCCTCGCAAACTCCCGCGCAGCGCCCGCCTTCGGAACGTGAAGTGCGGGCTCGATCCCTCTACGCACGGCATGCAATGTGCCTTGTGAAACGGCTGAATCACGACGTCGGCGCACGTCGTTGGGAATACTCTTGTTGCGGTTGGGTAAATTCCGAAGGCCCGATGGCACCCCTCTATCGCGCCGGCTCCCGGCGACCCTCGCCCTCCCTCGCTTTCTGCTGCGTCGACGATCCGAATTCGTCGTTTGGCGATGCGCACCGAGATATCGGAATTGGCGCGCGCTTAGGCACTTTCTTGCCCACCCCGATTGTCAATTTGCAAAAAAACCGGATGGCAACCGACAACGGGGTGGCTGGCATTCGGGCATAAATCGCCCCTGTCGCGGCGCAGGGCTCACATTGCCCAGCCGCGATTTTTTTCCAATCGATTTGCCTTGGATGAGGGATATGGACATGCAAGTGAACGAAAGCGCGCTCGTGCAGATGAAGCGCAAAACGGCTGGGCGATTGCAAAAGGGCAAGCAGCGCGGCGTGACGTTGGTGGAACTCTCGGTCGCCGTGGCGGTGATGGGCCTGATCATGGCCGGTGCGCTGGTCGGTGTGCCGAAGCTGATGGACGGTGTGCGCACGACGCAGGAAATAAAGGCGTTGCAGCAGGCGGTCGTCAACACGCAGAACGCCATCACACTGGGAACCCTGAAGAAGGTCGCGAATGCTCAGGACGTCACGGATCTGAATCTGCTCGATTCGCTCACGACCGGGACGACCGCCAACGCATACGTGAATCGATTCGGCGGCGAAGTGACCGTTGAGGCGCCCAAGGATGCAGCGATCAAGGCGGGTTACGCGCTCAAGTACACGATGATTCCCGTGTCGGCTTGCGAAAAGATGGTGGCCAGCCTCGAATCGAACTTTACCGAGATCTACATCAACGACGTTCTGCTCAAGAATCGCTCCAAGTCGGAAGGCATGGATAAGGTTTCGCGCATGTGCAAGGGCAAGGCGGATCTCGCGAAGGATGCGTCGAATGACGTGCCGGCGAGTCGCGCCGACATCCTTTTCACCATTGCCAGCTAAGCACTGCGCCTGACGACAGGGAGACGCCATGATTGCCTTTCGATGTGTGCCAGGGCTAGTCGCGATATCGGTGAGCTTCGCAGCCTTTGCGGGTGTGCCTCACATGCCTGCGACAACGATGCCATCCACCTTCGCCTCGGTTCAGCACGCGAGATTGATGCCGCTGGCGTCTGCGTTGCCAGATCTGGATGCCGAAGCCGTGGATGCGCCTGAAGTCGTGGCAAACGCGCAGGCCGATGTGATCGAGCCTGCGCCGGCCACGCCCGTCTCGGGAACGGCGCTCAGCTTTTCGCCGGGCAGCCGGGTGTCGGAGCAGTTGGCCGAATTTGCCTCGCGAGAGGGCTGGCAACTCGCGTGGGAAATCGACCGTGACTTCCCCATCGAATACCCGGCGACCTTCACGGGCGACTTCTTCTCCATCGTCGAGCAAATCGTGGTCTCGTTGCAGAACTCCGATGCGCCCATCCGCGTGAAAGTCTACGAGGCCAATCGCGTGTTGCGTGTCGTGCACGCCACACAATAACAAGCGCCGCGCTCCCCCCGGGGCGCGGCCATCATCACGAAAGCGGTAATCCATGAGAAAGCGACTCGGCGCGTTGTGCGCTACCACGTTCCTTACGGCGTGCGGAACGCCCGGCATGCTCTCGAAGACCGATGCGAATGTCTCGCAGGCGCAGTCTGAAGCGAAGACGGCATTCGACGATCATTCGGCCGCGCCCGTGCGCGCCATCGAACGCGTGGACGGCGCATGGCTGGCAAAGCAGTCCGTGCCGCTCGACGCCACGGTTGCCCTGCCCGACCTGTTCAAACGCAATGTCCGCTTCGCGACCGGCGCACCGCTGCCGATGTCGGTGATATTGGCGCAGATCTCGCGAGGCAACGGCCTGACGATCCGCATGAGTTCGGATGTGTCGTGCGCCACCGGCGGCGGCATGTCACGCGGTGGACCAGGCGGTGGACCTGGCGGCGGCGGGGGCGGTGGCGGTCCCGCGAATCTCTTCCAGCTCAACTGTTCCGATGCCGGCGAGCCGACGGTGCCGCTGCATTACACCGGCACGCTCGGCGGTCTGCTCGACACCATGGCGCATCGCACCGGCACGCACTGGACCTACCGCGAAGGTGTCGTGCATTTCGCCCGCTATGTGACGCGGACTTTCCAGATCAAGATGATGCCGGGCAGTTCGTCGTATCAGGCGTCGGTGGGCAAGGGCGCGCAGATGAAGGCGAATCGCGGGTCGTCGGGTGGCGGCGGGGCGGGCAACTCGGCGGGGGGCGTGGACCTCAGCTTCAATGCGGATGCGAACGTCAGCGTGTCGTCCGAACTCGATTACTGGTCGGACCTCGTCAAAACGGTCGGCACCATGCTCTCGGAGGGCGGCACGGTGGTGCCGTCCGTCGGCACAAGCTCGCTGGTGGTGACCGACACCGCAGACGTGATGGAGCGCGTGGCGCAATACATTGCGTCGGAGAACGCCGTGCTGGGCCGTCAGGTCAAGCTGCGCGTGCAGGTGTATTCCGTCTCGCTCGATGAAAACTCGGCAACGGGCATCGACTGGAATCTGGCGTATCAGTCGGCCAGCGGTTTCGTGGCCAACCTCGCCGGCCCGGCTGCAGGCGGCGCGTTGATGGCGCGCACCGGTGGCCTGCGCATCGGCAAGATTCCGAATGGCAGACTCGCCGGCTCCAGCGCGTTCGTCAGAGCGCTCAGTCAGCAGGGGCGCGTGAGCACCGTGATCGACACGACCGTCGTCACGCTGAACAATCAGCCCGCGCCGGTGGCCGTCACGCAGAATCAGGGCTTCGTCGCGCAGACGAAGATGACGCCCGGCAACTACGGGGGACAGGCAGTGGTCACGGCCGAACAGTCGGTGCTGACCACCGGCTTCGTGATGAATCTGCTGCCCACGCTGATGGATAACCGCAGTGTGATGTTGCAGGTGCAGATCGATATGTCGGATCTCAAGAAACTCGACAAGATCAATCTACGCACGGGGAAGGAAGCGCCCAGCGGGACGGGCGGCTCCGATGACGACGGTGGCGCCTCGGTGAGCGCGCAAGTCGGCAGCGATCGCGGCGGCGCGAAGGTTTCGATCGGCGACGACAAGCGCGGGCGCGACGACGACGGTCTGGGTGTCGGTACGTTCATGCAGTTGCCGATCACGGCGTCGATCCAGACGATGCAGCGCGCGTCGCTCAAATCCGGCGATACGCTGGTGCTCAGCGGCTTCCGGCGCAAGGACGACAAGACCGATCGCGACGGCATCTTCAATTATCAGGGCGGGACGAAAGAGGCCTCGCAGGGATTGAAGGAAGTCGTGATCATGATCTCGCCCGAACTGACCGAGGGCGTGTGATATGGCCCGCATATTGGCGAACCAGCTTGCCATCGGCGCACAGTGGGAGACGCTGATCGGTCTGGAAAAAGAGCTGACTGAGATTCGAACGCTCGCCCGGAGCCGCGACGCGTCGCACTACGCCGTGGCCGATGACGACGCGGGCACGCGCACGGCCGGGTTGTTCTCGTTGCCCGATGTCGCGCCGACACCCGACGCGTCACCGCCTTACGCGCTCGCCGCCGCGCTCACCGCGTTGGTCGACGCGCCGAACGTGGCGTTCGTGCATCCCGATCCCGACGATCCCGCCGCGTCGCTCTTCGTGACGCTGCGCGATCGCCGTCCCCAGCTCGACCGGGTCGTGCCCGCAGCGGAAGTGCGCGCGCTGCTCGAGCAGTGGGGCAGCGAGATCGACGGGGCCGTGCAGATCGCGGGCATCGCGCCGCTGAGTTGTCCCGGTGCGGACGTAACGCTCTCGCTCGATGACATCGTTGCCTACGTTCGCAAGGAACGACCGCGGGACGGACGTCTGAGTGTCGTGCGCAAGCGGTTGCCGGCGCGGCAAGTCAAGATCGCGGCCGTTGTGTTCGCGACGGTCACGATGATCGGTGGTGCCGGATGGTGGGGATGGAGCTGGTACGACGAGCGGGAACAGGCGAAGCTCGCCGCCGCGAATCGTGTCGATCCCGTGGACGCCTACAAGTCGTCGCTGGCCAGAGCCATTGCGGCGGAACCGTTCTCGGCCGGGGCGTCGTATGCGCGACGTCTGCAAGCGGCGATTCAGACCTTGCCCGCGAGCGCGGGCGGCTGGCGTCCGGCCGGCATCGATTGCGATACCCGGCAGTGCGAGATTCGGTGGCAGCGTCAGGAGGGCGGCACCTTCGATCTGCTGCTCTCGCACCGTCCGCAAGCGCAGATTGTCGATCTGGATAACGCGACGGAAGTGCTGATCCCGTCGGCGCTGCCTGCGGCGACAGCCGCCCCCGCGCCCACGAGTGGCAGCGTGGTGCGCGTCGACGACAAGGGCTTCGAGGACCTGGAGGATTTCGATGACGGCGATGCCCGCGTGACACCCGTGCCGCGCGCGCAATTCCTGCGCTCGGCCGGTGCGCGTCTGCAATCGCTCGGCGACTACGGCATGGACATCTCGCTGTCGATGCCCACGCCACTCGTCAACGCGCCGCCCGCCGTGACCGCGCGCCCGGACGTGCCGCCGCCCATCGCTAAAGGCGAGTGGAAGATCGCCGGTCATCTCGCGTTCATCGACTCGGTGGCCGGTTTGATGATGCGTGCCGGCAACATGTCGCTGCAAGAACTGAAGGTCGTGATCGACGACAACAAACCCGTCTTCACCGCACAAGGAACCTACTATGTTCACTAAGCTCCGCCGGACGGCACCGAGGGCCATGATGGTCGCCGTATTGCTGCCGATGGCGAGTCAGTTGGCGTGCGCGGACGAGACGATCGACGCGTTCGCTCGCGCGCATCTCAAATCCTCGCAAGAGGCGCTGGACGCCAAACGCACATCCGACACCGCCGAGGCCCCGGCGCCCGCGAAACCGGCCACACCCGAGGTGCCGCCCGAGCTGCTCTTCATTCATGCCGTGGAGAACACGACGGTTGCCTATTTGCGCGTTGACGGTCGATATGGCTACAGCGTGAGCGCGGGCGATCGCTTCGGGGACTGGCGCGTGGTCAATATCGGCAGCGATTTCGTCGACGTGACGCGTGCGGGCAAGCCGCGCCGGCTACTGTTGCCGAATGCGGTGACCGAAAGCCGTGCCGGGCTGGCACCACCGGGGAGACGCGATGGCGACGTTTACTGAGCGCTTTCAGGCAGCGTTTGCGCGTGACAGCGCGCACATCGGATCGGTGGCGCGACCGATCGCCGACCTGCGCCCCGAGGACATTCAGTCGCTCGGCTGGCGTCAGGACCTGGGTATTACGTTAGCCGGGGCCGAGAGCGGGTCGCTTGTGCTGGTCGCAATGAAGCCGCGACTCTTTCTGGTGCTGCTCGAACACACGAGCTTCGTGCGCATGCAGGGCTCGGATCTGCTCACGCGTTTCGAGCATGCCGTGAAGGCCACGCACCGGCTCGATCTCGAAGGCATTTACGTCGGCACGACAGAAGAAATTCTGCTGATGCAGTCGCGTCTCCAGCAGCCCGGCGACACGGAAGTGCGCTCGGACGAGCAACGCACCGGCGCTTATCGCAACTTCGATCTGATCATCGAGCGCGCCATCGACGCGCGCGCCTCCGACATCCACTTCGAGTTTCGCGAAGGACGGCACGTGCGAGTGCGCATGCGCATTCATGGCAAGCTGCGCGTTGCGAACGAGACCGACCGGCTCTCGCGCGATTATCACGCGATGCTCGACGCCGTCTCCGCGGCTTACAACTCGCGCGCCGATCCCAGCAGCCGCAGTCATAACCACTTCGACGAAGATCAGCATCAGAGCTGCTCGATTCCGATGACGTTGCGCAATCGGAAGTATCAACTGCGTTTGCAGAGCGTCAAGGAGAATCGCGGCGTCGACGTCATCCTACGATTGCTCGTGAACGAAGTCGTCGACGACGACGTGTTGTCGCTCTCCGAGCTGGGTTATTCCGAGGATCAGGTCGAGGTGCTGGAGAACGCCGTGTACCGCAGCCCCGGTCTCACGATCATCGCGGGCGAGACGGGGTCGGGGAAATCCACCACGCTGCGCACGATGATGATGTACGAGCGCGACGCTGGTAAGAAATTCTTCTCCATCGAAGATCCCGTCGAATACATCCAGCCGCATGTGACGCAGATTCCGATTCAGCGGCGCGCCGAAGACGGCTTCGGAGAGTCGGCGTTCGGTGCGGCGGCCAAAGTGCTGCTGCGCGGCGATCCGGACAAGCTCATGCCCGGCGAAATTCGCGATGTCGAAACCGGCTCGTTCGCGAAGTCGATGACCGAGACCGGCCATCAGGTGCTCTCGACCGTGCACGCGTCGAGCGCTTTCGGCATCGTCCCCCGATTGGTGAGCGACGAAATCGGCATGCCGCTCTCGGCCGTCACGTCGCCCAACTTCCTGACGGCGATGGTCTACCAGAAGCTCATGCCCGTGTTGTGCGACGCCTGCAAACTCCCGGCGGTGGGCAATCTCGACGAGGCGACGCTCGCGGTGATCGAGCGTCTCGGGATCGACGTGACGCGTGTGCGCGTGACCGGCCCCGGTTGCGAGCAATGCAGCGGACGTGGCACGTCCGGCCAGACCGTCGTTGCCGAAGTGTGCGAGATGACCGACGAACTGCTCGACTTGCTGCGTCAGGCGAACTTCTGGGACGCGCAGCGCTATTGGCGCTCGCATCACGACGGCGATCTGATGAGTCCCGTCATGTTGGGCAAGTCGGCGATGGAACACGCGATCTACAAGATGACGCAGGGCCGCATCGATCCGCTCGACATCGAAGCGGCGTTCTATAAGCTCAAGAAGTTTCAATGCTGGACGGGAGGCGCCACCACGACCCCGCCGCCACGTCGGCTCGCCAGCGTGTGACGTTCCCTTTTCTCGAAAGCTGTCCGAATCCAACGCGCGACTCAATAGCCCATGCTCGAAGCCGTCAACCGTCTGCTCGCCAGACTCTCGCCCGCTCGCGATCCGTATCCGGGACTGGCCAAAGCCAAGCGCCGCTTTCGCAAGACGCGCGCGAAGTTCTATAGCGACTTCGCCGACGCGATCGAAGACGGCGCGAATCCGTTCGAACTGTTTTCGCGGCGCTACGTGCGCGCCAAGCAGCGGCGCAATCCGATGGCGCCGCTCTATGCGATATGGCGCGATCGGGCCAGTTCGAAGAACCTGAGAAAGTCGTGGGAAGGCACGATACCCAACGAAGATCTGATCGTGATTTCCGCTGGTGAGAAGGGCGATCTGGCCGAGACACTGCGCTTTCTCGCGCGTGTGGTGACGTTGCAGCAACAGACGCGCGCCGCGATTGCCGGGGCCATCACGCTGCCGATCTTCATGTCGGTGCTGCTCGCAGCGATTCAATTGGGGGTGGCCTACGGCATGATGCCGATCATGACCGAAGTCATGCCGCCGGAGCATTTCCCGCTGGTCGGCGCGGGGCTGTACGCGATGTCGGGCTTCGTGGCGGACTGGTGGCCGTTGCTCTACGGCGTGCCTGCGGCCCTGGTGGTGGCGGTATCCATGTCGCTCAACCGCTGGACGGGGCCGCTGCGTCGCCGCTTCGACAACTTCGGGCCCTACGCCGTGTATCGCGACGTGCGCGCCGGTGAGCTGCTCGTCTCGCTCGCTGCGCTGACCAGCGCGAAGACATCGGTGTTCGACGCCATTTCGCTGCTGATGTCGGGCGCGACGCCGTGGATGCGCTCGCATCTGCTGCGCATGCGCGCGTCGCTCAAGAGCGAGAGCAGCATGATCAAGGCGATGGACACGGGCATTTTCAACGAGGAAATCTTCGATCGACTGGTCGAGTATTCGGGACGGACGAACTTCGACGCCGGCATTCGCAAGATCGGTTTGATGACCGTCGAAGAAGTGGCGGAGCGTGTCAAGCAACGCTCCGCCATGCTGCGCTCCACACTGCTCGCGATGGTCGGTCTGACGATCATCTTCACCGTCGGCGGCATGTTGCAGATCGGCCACGCGGCGGGCGAATACGCCCAATCGATGTTCTGACGATGGCATCTCTCATCGATTTTCTGTGGTGCGAATTCCGGGCGCTGCCGCGTGAGGCGGTGGCCGCCGCAATGGCGGTGCTCGGGCTGTTCGCGGGGAGTTTCCTGAACGTGGTCGTGTATCGTCTGCCGCGCATGCTGGAGACGCACTGGGCGCACGAAGTCGCCGCATGGTCCGGGCAGATGCCGCCGGTCACGCCTGTCTTCAACCTCGCGTGGCCGCCGTCGCGGTGTCCGCATTGCGAGACGCGCATCGCGGCGCGTCACAACTTCCCGGTGTTCAGCTATGTGCTGCTGCGCGGACGATGTGCCGATTGCCGCACGGGGATTTCCATGCGTTATCCGCTCGTGGAGCTGATCGTGGGCGTGCTGTTCGCCGCCGTCGCATGGAAGTTCGCGCCGATGAAGCAATTCGCCACGATGTTCGCATGGTGCGGCTTCGGTGCGATGTTGCTTGCGCTCACGCTCATCGACATCGACACGCGCCTGCTGCCCGATTGGCTCACGCTGCCGCTGCTGTGGGGCGGCCTGCTGTGCAGCGTGGTGGGGCTGACGTTGCCCCTGGACGAGGCGGTGATCGGTGCGGCGCTGGGGTACGGCGTGATGTGGACGATTGCTGCGGGCTATCGTTCGCTGACCGGTCAGGACGGACTCGGCGGTGGCGACGCCAAGCTCGTTGCCGCGTGTGGTGCGTGGCTCGGATGGGTGGGCGTGCCGCTGATGCTGGCGTTCGGTGCGCTCGCGGCGACGCTCGCCTTCGCCGTGTTGGGACTGGTGCGCGGGCGCGCGCTGCGCGAGCCGCTGCCGTTTGGTCCGTGGCTGGTGCTGGGGGCATTGGCGAGCGTGCTATGGGGCGAGCGCTTTCTAGACTTGTGGTTGCGTACGGGCGGCTAACGGCGCCGTCTCGTGAAGCGTGCGATCCACGCACGCCATGTGCACGTTCTGTATCGACGCCGCCGCACGCCCCAGCATCAGATCCGCCGCCTTTTCACCGATCATCATCGACGGCGCGTTGGTGTTGCCGCCGATGAGCGACGGCATGATCGACGCATCCACCACGCGCAGCCCCTCGACACCGCGCACCCGCAACGCGGGATCCACGACCGACGCCGCATCGCTCCCCATTCGGCAGGTGCCCACCGGATGATAGATGGTGTCGGCACGCGCCCGGATCAGCGCCGTGAGCGCTTCGTCCGATTCCACACCCCGGCTATGCAATTCCTCGCCGCCGTACTGCGCGAGCGACGGCGCCGCGAGAATGCGGCGGATCACGCGCGCGCCGCGCAGCAATGTGTCGACGTCCTCCTGCGCTTGCAGAAATGCGGGGTCGATGCGCGGGGCGTCGCGCATGTCGGCGGAGGCGAGCGTGACACGTCCACGGCTTTTCGGATGCAGCACGCACGCGTGCAACGACAGACCGCGTCGCAAATGCAGACGGCGATTATGGGTGTCGCAAATGCCCACGAGAAAGTGCATCTGCAAATCGGGGCGCGCCAGCGTCGGATCGCTCTTCAGAAAGCCACCCGCCTCGGCCACGTTGCTCGCGAACAGGCCGCGCCGCTCGCGCAAGTAGTCCAACCCCTGCGTGAGCAGATGCCATAGCCCGGCGGGTGTGTAGCCGACGAGATCGCGATGCGCGACGTACTTGTTGATGATGAAGTCGATGTGATCCTGCAAGTTCTCCCCGACGCCCGGTGCATCGACGCGAACTTCCACCCCATGCGCGCGAAGCTGCCCGGCGGGGCCGATCCCCGAGCACATCAGCAACTGCGGCGAGTTGAATGCGCCGGCGCTCAGCACGACTTCGGCGCGCGCGCGAATCGTCTCCAGCGCGCCGTGCCGTTGCAATTTGACGCCCGCCGCGCGCTTGCCGCCGAAGACGATGCGCTGTACGAGCGCGTCGGTGATCACATGCAGATTGCCGCGGGATTTGCCGTGCAAATAGGCGCGCGCGGCGTTCCATCGCTGCCCGTCTTTCTGCGTCACCTGATAGATGCCCGCACCTTCGTATTGCGCACCGTTGAGGTCGTCGCTCACGGGAAATCCGGCTTCGCGCGCCGCGTCGAGATAGTGTCGCGAGAAGGGATTGATCGTGCGCAGGTCGGCCACGTTAAGCGGGCCGCCGGTGCCGTGCCATTCGTTTGCGCCGCGCTCGTTATGTTCGTTGCGACGGAAGTACGGCAGCACGTCATCCCATCCCCAGCCGGTGCAGCCGGCCTGCGCCCAGTCGTTGTAATCGTCGGGATGGCCGCGCGTGTAGATCATCGCGTTGATCGAACTCGACCCGCCGAGACCGCGTCCGCGCGGCTGATAGCCCTGACGCCCCGACAGCCCGGCTTGCGGTGTCGTGCGATAGCCGTAGTTGCGACGCGACGCGAAGGGGACGAGCGCCGCGAGACCGAGCGGCAGACGCACGAGAAAGCTGTTGTCGGGCGGCCCCGCTTCGAGGAGGGCGATCGTGCTGCCGGGCAACGCGTCGGCCAGACGCGCGGCCACCGCGCAACCGGCCGAGCCGCCGCCGACGATGACGTAGTCATAGTCCATGCTGTCATCCTCCCTTGGATGGCATTGCTTCAACTGTGGTGTTGAATGCGGGTTCGCTGCTTTTTGCTTATCTTTTTTGCGATGCCAATGTCTCTCGCTGCGCGTGCCGGACATCGTGAATGTCGCTTCACGGGCGTGACTTCATGGACGTAACCTCGCAGCGGCACTCATTGTAGGCAGACAATGCTTGTGCCCGGGGGCGAAGTGAAGCATTCCTCTAATTCTGCGGAGCGAGCGGGCCCGGGCGCTATGATGAAAGGATCGACTGGCATGTCCGTCCTATGCTTGGCACGGGAGATGCGGTGGCGGGGATCGAAGGGAGATGAGTATGACTGAAGCCTGGCAGACGCACGACGTCACCAATCAGGTGCCGCCGCTCACGGATTACAACCTCTACGCCACCGACACCGCGCTGCAAGCCGCTGTCGCCACGTTCGACGCCGATTGGCATGCGAAGGCGTTGCACCGGCAGGGCGCGCGTCTGGGCGAGACGGAAGTGCAGCAATGGGCGGAGACGGCCAATCGTCACTCGCCGGAATTGCAATCTTTCGATGCTCGAGGCAATCGCATCGATCGCGTCGAGTTTCATCCCGCATGGCACTCGCTCATGGCGCTGTTACGCGGCGCAGAACTGCAATCGCTGCCGTGGGCGTATCCTCGCGGCGGGGCGATGGCGGCGCGCACGGCGTCGTACTTCCTGCACGCGCAGAACGAGGCCGGCGCGCTGTGCCCCACGACGATGACCTTCGCGAGCATTCCCGTGCTTGCCCGGGAGCCCGCGCTCTTCGCAACGATCAAGGACAAACTGTTCGCCCCGCAGCACGATCCGCGCGACGTGCCGCTCGCGCAGAAGCACGCCGTGCTCATCGGTATGGGTATGACGGAGAAGCAGGGCGGCTCCGACGTACGTACCAACACCACCACGGCGACCGACCGGGGCGACGGCACGTTCTCGCTCGTCGGCCACAAGTGGTTCTTCTCCGCGCCGCAGTGCGACGCCCATCTGGTGCTCGCGCGCGAGAGCGACAGCGATGCGCTGTCCTGCTTCTTCGTGCCGCGCCATGCACCGGACGGCCACAAGAACGCGGTGCAGATCCAGCGTCTCAAGGACAAGCTCGGCAACCGCTCCAACGCCAGCAGCGAAGTCGAGTTTCAGGACGCTTACGGCACGCGCGTGGGCGCACCGGGGCGCGGCGTGCCCACGATCATCGAGATGGCGACGTACACGCGGCTCGACTGCGTGATCGGCAGCGCGGCGATGATGCGTACGGGGGTGGTGCAGGCGATTCATCACGCGCGGCATCGCACGGCGTTCGGCGCGAAGCTCGTCGATCAGGACTTGATGACGACGGTGCTCGCGGATCTGGCGCTGGAGTCGGAGGCGGCGACGTGGCTGGCGATGCGTCTCGCGCAGGCGTTCGATGCGAGCGCCGCAGACGACGATTCACCCACTCAGCGCGCATGGCGGCGCATCGTGTTGCCTGCCGCGAAGTTCTGGGTGTGCAAGCGCGCGCTCGAACTCGCGGGCGAGTGCATGGAAGTGTGGGGCGGCAATGGTTATGTCGAGATGGGACCGCTCGCGCGACTGTATCGCGAGGCGCCGGTCAACTCGATCTGGGAAGGCTCGGGCAACGTGATGTGTCTCGACGTGCTGCGCGCCATGAGCCGTGAGCCGGACGTCGCCCAAAGCTGGTTCCAGTGGCTTGGCGAACGTGTCGCGTCGCATGCGACATTGCGCGCCGCGTTGGCCCAGTTGCACGGCTGGCTCGCTGCCGATCCGGCGACGCATGCGGTGCGAGCCCGTGCCATCGCACAACAAATCGTGTTGCTCGCGCAGGCCGCGTTGCTGCTCGAACACGCGCCGTCCGAGCTGGCGCACGGTTTCATCGAAAGCCGGTTTTCCAACGCCGGCGGGCGCGTCTACGGCGTGATGCCGGACACGCTCTCCGTCGCCGTGCAGCGCGCGTGGCTCGACAGGGCTTTTCTTGGTTGATTCGGTCGATGCGCCGCGTTTGCATCAAGCGGACTGCACGGCATCACCCTGACATAACGACAACCTATCGACGGCGGCGGCCGGCGCAGCGATGCGCCGGCGCACGCAAGGGGGAACGGCATGGGACACAAAGACGAAGTGGGTGGAGTGGGTGGAATGGGTGAAGTGGGGGACGTGAGCAAAGCGGGCGGTCTGCACGACGCCGCGGCATTGCACGCGGCGCATGACGACGATGTCGCGCGCGCCTTGTTGTTGCCGCGTTTCGACGCGATGCGCCGCGCTCACGACGCCTCGCCGCGAGTCGACTGGCCAACGCGCAAACGTCAGCTCAGGGCGTTGCAAACGATGCTGCACAAGTATCGCGAGCCCTTCGCGAAGGCGATCGACGAGGATTTCGGCGGCCGCTCGGCGCTGGAAACCGACATGCTCGAAGTGTTTCCGTCGCTGGGCAACCTGAAGCATGCGCTGAGGCACACGCGTCGCTGGATGCGCGGCTCGCACGGCTGGGCGAGTCTGTGGATGCTACCGGGGCGTCGTGCCCTGATCCCACAGCCGCTGGGGGTCGTAGGCGTGATCGTGCCGTGGAATTACCCGCTGCTGCTCGCCATCGGGCCGCTCACCGATGCGCTGGCCGCCGGGAATCGCGTGATGATCAAGGTCTCGGAGGTGACGCCGCGTTTCGCGGAAGTCTTCGCGTCGGCCATGGCCGAGACGTTCCCGCCGGAATGGGTGACGGTCGTGACCGGCGATGCACAAGTCGCGCGCGCGTTCTCGACGCTGCCGTTCGGCCATTTGCTGTTTACCGGTGCGACGTCGATCGGCCATCACGTGATGCGCGCGGCGAGCGAACATCTCACGCCGGTGACGCTCGAACTCGGCGGCAAGTCGCCCGCGATCATCGGCCCCGGCGCGCGCTGGGAGCACGCGGTGGAGCGCATCATGTTCGGCAAGCTGGTCAACGCGGGGCAAACCTGCATTGCGCCCGACTATGTGCTCGTGCCGCGCGAAAAGCTCGACACTTTTGTGGCGAGCGCGCGGCAGGCGGCAGCGAAGCTGTACCCGCAGGCCGTCGACAATCCGCAGTACACGAGCATCGTGTCGGCACGTCACTTCGAGCGTCTGAGCGGGCTCGCGAGCGAGGCGGTGGCGCAGGGCGCCACGTCCCACGAACTCTTCGACACTCCGGCGCAAGCGACGCGCAGACGTCTGCCGCCCGTGGTGCTGACCGGTGTGCACGACGGCATGCGCGTGATGCGAGAGGAGATTTTCGGGCCGCTGCTGCCGGTGGTGCCTTACGACAATCTGGAATCGGCCATCGCGTATGTGAACGAGCACCCGCGTCCGCTCGCGCTGTATGTGTTCGACACCGACAATGCGCGCATCGATCAGGTGGTGGACGGCACGATTTCCGGTGGCGTGACGATCAACGATACGCTGCTGCATGTCGCCGAGCACACGTTGCCGTTCAGCGGCGTGGGGCCGTCGGGGATGGGCGGGTATCACGGCGAAATCGGCTTCCGGACGTTCTCCAAGGAGAAACCCATCTTCCGGCAGGCGCGCTGGAATGGCGCGGGACTGCTCAATCCGCCTTACGGCAAGGTCTTTACGACGATGATGCGTCTGTTGCTGCGCTGACGTCGGACGCACGCGCGGCACGGGACGTCGCCCCAAAACAATCTATGGTCACCCGGGCGGGGGTTTTGTTCGACCGACGCCGGCTGGCGCTGGCGTCGGTCGTGAGCGTGTCCCGAATCAGGCCACGGCGCGCAGGCCGGCGTCGGCCAGCAGGGCGGCGGCGCGGTCGGTGGCTTCCCACGAGAATTCCGGCTCTTCACGGCCGAAGTGGCCGTAAGCGGCGGTCTTTTCGTAGATCGGACGCAGCAGGTCGAGCATCTGGATGATGCCCTTCGGACGCAGGTCGAAGTGCTTCTCGACCAGTTCGGCGATACGCTGATCGCTGATCTTGCCCGTGCCGAAGGTGTTGACCATGACCGAGGTCGGGCGGGCCACACCGATGGCGTACGAGACCTGAATCACGCACTTCGATGCCAGACCGGCGGCCACGATGTTCTTCGCGACATAACGGCCGGCGTAGGCTGCCGAGCGGTCGACCTTCGACGGATCCTTGCCCGAGAACGCACCGCCGCCGTGCGGTGCAGCACCGCCGTACGTGTCGACGATGATCTTGCGGCCCGTGAGGCCGGCGTCGCCCTGCGGGCCACCGATCACGAAACGGCCGGTCGGGTTCACCAGGAACTTGATATCGCCCTTGATCAGGTCGGCCGGGAGCACCGGCTTGATGACTTCTTCGATCACGGCTTCGCGCAGCGCGTCCAGACCGATGTCCGGATGGTGTTGCGTCGAGAGCACAACGGTGTCGATGCTGTGCGGACGGCCGTTTTCGTACTTGATGGTGACCTGCGACTTGGCGTCCGGACGCAGCCAGGGCAGACGGCCGTCACGGCGCACTTGCGACTGGCGCTCGACCAGACGGTGCGACAGGTAGATCGGCAGCGGCATGAGTTCCGGCGTTTCATCGCATGCGTAACCGAACATCAGGCCCTGGTCGCCAGCGCCCTGATCGAGGTTGTTGTCGTGTGCGCGGTCCACGCCCTGCGCGATGTCCGGCGACTGGCGGTCGTAGGCGACCAGCACGGCGCAGCCCTTGTAATCGATACCGTAGTCGGTGTTGTCGTAACCGATACGACGGATCGTTTCGCGTGCGACTTGTTGATAGTCGACCGTGGCGGTCGTGGTGATTTCACCGGCGAGCACGACGAGACCCGTGTTGCAAAGCGTTTCCGCGGCAACGCGTGCGTACTTGTCCTGCGTCAGGATGGCATCGAGAACGGCATCCGAGATCTGGTCGGCGACCTTGTCCGGGTGGCCTTCGGAAACTGATTCGGAAGTGAAGAAATAGTCGTTTGCCACTTCTGGCTCCTCAAATGAATTTGGCGACTCACGTAGCCGTCATCGGAGGGGAAGCGGCGACGCTTTAGCGGAAAGTTGGTCGAATGGGCTGCCTATGTATGGTGGCTCACTCGAATCGCCCCGCAAGTTGTCAGTTAACTCGGCGATGTCGCTTATTATACGCCCCTAAAGAAATCTTGCTTGCGACATGGCAACCACTCCCAAGAAATCCCTCGGGTACTACCTCAGCGTCGGTCTGCTGCGTGGTCTCAACCTGCTGCCCTATAGCTGGGTCGCCCGGTTCGGCGCGGGCCTCGGGCATTTGCTGTACCTGATTCCCAGCTCCCGGAAGCGAGTCGTGCACACCAATTTGCGCCTGTGTTTCCCCCATTGGGACGAGGCGACCCGCGAGCGCGTCGCCAAGGCGTCGTTCGTGCACGCGATTCGCAGTTACGCCGAGCGCAGCGTGCAATGGTTTGCCGACGGCAAGAAGCTCGAACGGCTCATCGAACTCGACTCGGCGGTCGACCTGCGCGACCCGAACATGCCCCCGACGATCCTGCTCGGCTTTCACTTCGTGGGAATCGAGGCGGGGTCGGTGTTCATCAATTACTCGCTGCACCGGCCGTGCGCGTCGCTCTACACGCCCATGTCGAACCCGGCGTTCGACGCGATGGCCCGCGAGCAGCGCGGCCGCTTCGATGCGGAGATGATCCCGCGCGGCGACAGCGCCCGCGACGTGCTGCGCATGTTCCGCAAGAACAAGCCCGTCATGCTGGCGGCCGATATGGACTACGGCGCGCGAAATTCCACGTTCGTGCCGTTTTTCGGGGTTGAGACCTGCACGCTGACGTCCGTGTCGCGACTGGCCGAAGTCGGCCGCGCCCAGATTCTGCCGTTCATCGGCGAGGTGCTGCCGAACTACAAGGGCTACCGTCTGAAAGTGTTCCCCGTTTGGGAAAACTATCCCAGCGGCGACCCAGACGCCGACGCGCGCCGCATGAATGCGTTCCTCGAAGAACAGATTCTGAAAATGCCGGAGCAGTACTACTGGGTGCACAAGCGTTTCAAGACGCGCCCGGAGGGCCAGCCGGGCGTCTATTGACCGCCACCGGATGTGCGTCGACCTTCTCCACTACAATAGCGGCATGAAGCTCAAATTCACCAAGATGCAAGGCGCCGGGAACGACTTTGTCGTGATCGACGGCATCTCGCAGACCATCGATTTCACGCCCGAACAGTGGCGTGCGCTTGCCGACCGTCATTTTGGCGTCGGCGCGGACCAGCTATTGCTCGTCGAACGCTCGGCACTGCCGGGCGTGGACTTCCGCTATCGCATCTTCAATGCCGACGGCGGCGAGGTCGAGCATTGCGGCAACGGCGCGCGCTGCTTCGTGAAGTTCGTGCGCGACACCGGCCTTACCGACAAGCAGACGGTGCGTGTCGAGGTACAGAACAGCGTGATTACGCTCACGATGCGTGAAGACGGTCAGGTCAGCGTGGATATGGGCGCACCGGTCCTGACGCCGTCCGACGTGCCGTTCGACGCCAGCGGCCTGGAAGGCCGTCGCGAGGGCGACGACATGCTCTGGCCGCTCGACATCGCGGGCGGCACGACCTGGGTTTCCGTGGTCTCGATGGGCAATCCGCATGCCGTGCAGGTGGTCGAGAACGTCGACACCGCGCCGGTCGAGACACACGGCCCGCTGGTCGAGCGTCACGCACGCTTTGCGCGCCGTGTGAACGCCGGTTTCCTGCAAGTGGTGAATCGGCACGAAGCGCGTTTGCGCGTGTACGAGCGCGGTGCGGGTGAAACGCTCGCCTGCGGCACCGGCGCTTGTGCGGCAGCGGTGGCGGGCATCCGTCGCGGCCTGCTCACCGCGCCCGTCGCCATCGAGACGCACGGCGGCACACTCACCATCGACTGGGACGGCGCAAGCGGTCCGGTCATCATGACGGGGCCGGCTGCCACGGTCTTCGAAGGCACCATCGAGATCTGACGCCGCGCGTCAGGACGGGCAGCAGGGCAGTACGGCATTGGTTTCAGACGGATTCTGATTTAGCGACCCAGGCGGCCGCAGGCCCGCTTTGTGCTCAAGGCGCGGCCGGTGGCAGTTGACGAACAGCAGACGGACATTCATGAACGACCGAGATATTGCGGAATACCTGATCGCGCATCCCGACTTCTTCGAGCGCCATGCCGAATTGCTGGCCGGTGTGCGGCTCACCAGCCCGCATGGTCAGCGGGCGGTGTCGTTGCAGGAGCGTCAGATCGAGATGCAGCGCGAGAAGACCAAGCAGATCGAGCGACGCCTCGCCGAACTGATGCGCTACGGCCACGAAAACGACGATATCTCGGGCAAATTGCACCGCTGGACCCTCGGCCTGCTCGGCGAGCGCGATCCTCACGCGTTGCCCGAGGCGATCGCCCGTGGATTGCGCGACGTTTTCAACGTCCCGTACGCCGCGGTGCGTCTGTGGAATGTTGCCGCGCCGTACCAGCCGGCCGAGTTCGCCCGCAGCGTGAGCGAAGAGGTGAAGATCTTCGCGTCGAGCCTCGCCACGCCGTATTGCGGTGCCAACACCGGCTTCGAAGCGGTGACGTGGCTGGGCGCGCCGAGCGATCCGGCATCCGTCGCCTTGCTCGCGCTGCGTGACCCGCAAGTGGCGGATGGCCCAGTCTTCGGCCTGCTCGTCATGGGGTCGGAAGACGCCCGCCGTTTCCACGAAGGCATGGCGACCGACTTCCTGACGCAGATCGGCGAGTTGGCCGGGGCCGCCCTCGGCAAGCTGCGCGCTCACGACTGATGCCGCTCGGATCGACGGCGATCCAACGACGATACCCGCGAAGCGCCTTATGGTTATGTCGCCCCGTTCGCCTCGATCTTCCGGCGCCTCCAGTGTTCCCGCCGCCAAGGGGGCGAGGGGGGGCAAGGCCGTGACGCGGACGAAGGAGACGAAGCGAAAACCATCTGCCGCCCGATCCGCAGGCGCTGCGGGTCGCGGGCAGCCGCCGGCAGACAAGTCGCACGACGGGCTTGAGGACATGCCGCTCGACCCCGCCATCCGTACGTATCTCACGTCGCTCGACAGCGAGCGCAAGCTCGCGGCGCTCACCCTCGAGAACTACACCCGCGACCTGCGTCAATTGCAGCGTCTGGCGAACGGCCGTCCGCTCGAATCGCTGCAGCACGGCGACATCCGGCGCTTCGTCATGCAGATGCACAGCGAGGGGCTCGTCGGCCGCTCGATTGCGCGCAAGCTCTCAGCATGGCGAGGCTATTTCGCATGGCTCGCCGGGCGATCCGAACTGGCCGCGAACCCGGTCGAAGGCGTGCGAGCGCCGAAACAGCCCAAACCGTTGCCCAAAGCGCTGTCGCCCGATCAGGCGTCGGCGCTTGTCGAGTTTGCGACGGGTACCTCCGCCGAGGCGGTGCGCAACCGGGCCATGTTCGAACTGCTGTATTCGTCGGGTCTGCGTCTGTCGGAACTCACCGGGCTCGACCATCACTACGTGGAGGCGGGGGCCGACGGCTACCGTTCTGCGAGTTGGCTCGATCTGCCGGAGCGCGAGGTCGTCGTGACCGGCAAGGGGAATAAGCGGCGTCGCGTGCCGGTCGGCGAGAAAGCGGCGCAGGCGCTCGCGCAATGGCTGGAGATGCGCGCCCCGCTGGCGACGGCCGAGCCGTACGCGCTTTTCCTGTCGGCGCGCGGCAAGCGCATCGGCGCGCGCGCGGTGCAGCAGGGGCTGGCGCATCATGCGCTGGCCGCCGGGTTGCCCACGCACGTGCACCCGCACATGCTGCGTCACTCGTTTGCGACGCATGTGCTGCAATCGTCCGGCGATCTGCGTGCCGTGCAGGAGATGCTCGGTCACAGCAATATTTCAACGACGCAGATCTACACGAAGCTCGACTTCCAGCATCTCGCCAAGGTCTACGATCAGGCGCATCCGCGCTCGCGCAAGAAGCCCTGAGCTCGCCTGACGGTTGCCCGGTGCTTTGCGGCGGGCGTGCCGAGTCGGTGTAGAATCGCGTCCTTCCCAGCAAGTCCCGTAGGGTGCCTAGTCCGTCCGCCTCCCGGACGCCGCCCGCGTGTGGCCGTGCCGCTCCCCGCGCCGTGCCGCGAGACTTGCCGTCACTCCGAACGCAACCGTTGGTCCGTCCCGCATGAATACCTTGACCCTCAAGCCCGGCAAAGAAAAGTCCTTGCTGCGCCGTCACCCCTGGATTTACGCCACCGCCGTGGCACGTGTGGACGGCAATCCGGCATCCGGCGCAACGGTCGTGGTGCGTGCGGCCGACGGACGTTTCCTCGCGCGCGCCGCGTTCAGCCCGGTCTCGGCCATCCGTGCCCGTGTGTGGACGTTCAACGAAAACGAGCCGGTCGATCATGCGTTCTTCAAGCGTCGCGTGTCGGCGGCGCTCGCGTATCGCGAAGCGATGGTGCGAGACACGGGCGCCACGCGTCTAATCTTCGGCGAGGCCGACGGCCTGCCGGGGTTGATCGTCGACCGATATCAGTGCGCGCCGGGCGAGCCGGCGAGCGACCAACTCGTCTGCCAGTTCATGGCGGCGGGCGTGGAAGCGTGGAAAGACGCCATTACGAAAGCACTGGTCGGCGTGACCGGCTGCCCGAACGTCTATGAGCGCTCCGACGCCGCGGTGCGCGAGCGCGAAGGCCTGCCGAGCATTACCGGCGTGCTGGCCGGGGCCGAGCCGCCCGAAGCGCCCGAGTTGCTGACCACGTACGAATGCGGCGTGAAGTATTACGTCGACGTGCGCAATGGGCACAAGACCGGCTTCTACGTCGATCAACGCGATAACCGTCTGCTGGTGCAGCAACAGGCCAAGGGCCGCGACGTGCTGAACTGCTTCTGCTACACCGGCGGTTTCTCGCTGGCGGCACTGGCGGGCGGGGCGCAGAGCGTGTTGTCCATCGACTCGTCGGGCGAGGCGCTGGCGATCGGGGCGCGCAACGTTGCGCTGAACGGGTTCGACGCTGCGCGTGCCGAGTGGCGCGACGCCGACGTCTTCAAGACCCTCCGCGCCCTGCGCGAAGAGGGTCGTACGTTCGACATGATCGTGCTCGATCCACCCAAGTTCGCGCCGTCGGCCCACCACGTGGACCGTGCCGCGCGGGCGTACAAGGACATCAACATGGCGGGCTTCAAGCTGCTGCGTCCGGGCGGCCAGTTGCTGACCTACTCGTGCTCGGGCGCGATCGATGCGGACCTCTTCCAGAAGATCGTGGCCGGTGCCGCCGTCGACGCGGGGGTCGACGCGCGTATCCTGCGCCGCCTGTCCGCAGGTATGGATCACCCGATGCTCACGCAATTCCCCGAAGGCGAATACCTCAAGGGACTTTGGTTGCAACGTATGTAAGTGCTTGCTTTTTTGTGTGTGGCCGTGATGTCAGCCCAGCGTCAGACCGACCACACCGAGAGCGATCAGCACGGCACCGCCCACGCGGCGGTGCATCTCGCCTTCTCCCAGCACCCGCACGCCGAGGAGTGCCGCGACCATCATCGACATCTCCCGCGCCGGGGCGACGTGCGACACCGGCGCGTATTTGAGCGCCGTCAGGATCAGGAAGTACGACATTGGCGAGATCGTCGAGATCAGCATGATCTTGCGCCAGTTGGCTTGCCAGAGCATCGCGATGCGCGACGGACGCGTGAACGCCGCCGGCGCCGAAAGCCCCACCCGCAGCACGTTCTCCAGGTAGTAATAGACGAGCGGTGCGAGCATCAGCGAGCGCACGGCGTAGGCGTCGGCCAGTGTATACGCCGCGATGAATCCGCCGGTGAGCACCCCCCAGCCCGCCCCCGCGTGCATGCTGCCGCGGCGCAACAGACGCTCACCGCCGGCAATGACCAGCACGCCGCCGACCACCAGACCGATACCGGCCAGCGCGAGCCAGCCGGGACGCTCGCCGAGCAGCACAATGGCGCCCAGCGAGGACAGCAACGGCCCCGTGCCGCGCGCGAGCGGATAGACAACCGACAGGTCGCCCACGCGGTAGCCGCGCTGCAAGACCAGCGTGTAGCCGTAATGCAGCAGGGCGCTCAGCGCGATCACGGCCCAGCCCAGCGGTGACGGCCAATCGGCTTGCGCGCCGATCAGGAAGTACAGCGCCAGCGGCGTGTACAGCACGACGGTCAGCAGGGCGTAGAGGAAGACGAGTTGCGCGCCGCCACCTTCGCGCGTATCGATTCGTTTGGCGACGAAATTCCACGTGGCATGCAGGAAAGCGGCGGTGACGACGAGAGCGAGGGCAGTGAGCGACATGACGGAGGGTGTTTTTTGTGTCAATTGTATGACGCATTGCCCGTCGACTTTCGGTCACTTTACGTCAACCGCTGTGTAACATCCCAGAAACGGTCCCGGAAGCGAGTGCATCAGCGATCCACTTTTGCAACTCGGTTGCAGCGCTGACGGCGCTGTGCTTAAATCGATTCATGAGCCTTACTCAACTACAACCGTATCTGGAAGCCGCCCGCACGAGCCTGCAGGAGCAGTCGGGCCGCGTGACCTCGGGGCGTGTCCGTGTGCTGGCGTTGCTGCTCAAGGCAGGCCGGCCGCTCACGCATCAGGAAGTGCTGGCCGACCTGGCCACCGACGCCGATCCGCTCGACCGCGTGACGGCCTACCGTGTACTCGACTGGCTGGTCGCGCAGGGCTGGGCCATCAAGCAGGCAGGCGACGATCGCATCTTCCGCTTCGTGATGGCTGAACACGTCGATCCCGAACGCGCCAGCGCGCCGCGTCCGCATACGCAGCACGGTCATTTCCGCTGTGTACGCTGTCATCGAACTTTCTGCCTTGACGATTGGCCCCAGCATCCCCAATTGAGTGAGCGCGAACTCAAGCGCCTGCCCAAGGGTTTCGTGGGCGAACAAGTCGAGCTACTGATTCACGGCACCTGCGCGCAGTGCGCGGGCGCCACGAACTGACGCAACGCCTACCCGGCGCTATCCGAACATCGCTCAGCTTGCCGGCACTCTTTTGTCACCTCGGGTAGAGTGAGCGACATTCGGGCGTATCCACGCCTCACGCATCACGCATATTCGGCCGGTCGCGACGGCATCGGGGCGTCGCCGGATATGCCGCTTCATAACAGGACATTGCATTCATGACTCCCGTCACCATCCTGACCGGCTTTCTCGGCAGTGGCAAAACCACGTTGCTCAAGCGAATTCTGACCGAAGCGCACGGCATGAAGATCGCCGTCATCGAGAACGAATTCGGTGAAGAGAACATCGACAACGACATTCTCGTGCAGGACAACGCCGAGCAGATCGTGCAGATGAGCAACGGCTGCATTTGTTGCACGATCCGTGGCGATCTGGTGCAGGCGCTCTCCGATCTGAACAGCCAGCGCGACGCGGGCTCGATCCAGTTCGACCGCGTTGTCATCGAGACGACCGGCCTGGCCAACCCCGGTCCCGTGGCGCAGACCTTCTTCATCGACGACGAAGTGGCCGACACGTACCGGCTGGACGCCATCATCACGCTGGTCGACGCCAAGCACGGCCAGCAGCAGCTCGATCAGCACGAAGTGGTGCAGCGTCAGGTGGGCTTTGCCGACCGTCTGTTCATCACCAAGGCCGATCTGGTCAACCCGGAAGCGCTCGACGACCTGAAGCATCGCCTCGCGCACATGAACCCGCGTGCACCGCAGCAGGTGGTCGATTTCGGTCAGGCCGATCTGACGCAGATCTTCGACATTCACGGCTTCAACCTGAACGACAAGCTCGACATCGATCCGGATTTCCTCGCCGCCGACGAGCATGCGCACGATCATGAGCACGGTCACGACCACGACCACGATCATTCGCATTGCGACCACGATCACGGCAAGTGCGACCACGAAGGTCACGACCACGGGCACCATCATCACCCTCACGTTCACCACGACGACGCCATCAAGTCGTTCGTCTTCCGCAGCGAAAAGGCATTCGATCCGGCCAAGCTGGAGGATTTCCTCGGGAGCATCCTACAGGTGTACGGCGAACGCTTATTGCGTTATAAAGGCGTATTAAACATGCGCGGTATCGACCGCCGGGTCGTGTTCCAGGGCGTTCACCAGATGATGGGGAGCGACGTGGGCGCCAAGTGGCAACCTGGCGAAACGCCGAACACCAAGATGGTGTTCATCGGTGCCGAGCTGCCGAAAGACATCATCCTGCAAGGGCTGGAGCGCTGTCTGGTCTGAGCGGAATCGCCGAATCGGGTGACGGGAAAGCCCTTAAGCGGGACTGTCGAACGATTCGGTTACAATACCTGCCCACTGGGACTGCCGCCAGCGAACTGACGCGGCACTCCGGAGGGTAGGCAGGGGAGCACCGCCATGGCCACCGCCTCTCGCAAGACTGCCACCGCACGCCCCACGCGCCGGTCTGAACCGGTGCCGGAAGCGGGCGCCAAGCGTGCTCCAGCAGGCAAATCGAAGACGGGCGACGAGGCCGCTGCCAAGAAGGGGCCCGCCAAATCGTCCGGCAGGAAAGTAACCCAGGAAGCCGCCCGCGGCATTGCCGGTAAGCAAAACGTGCCACCCGCTACAGGGGCATCGCCGGATCATCCGAAAGAGACGCCACAGAAACCCATGAGCAAGCAACGACTTTTGACCGAGGCCGAAATTCTGAAGATGTCCGACAAGGACTACATGAATGCGGCTCAACTCGAATTCTTCAAGAATCGTCTGGAAGAGCTACAGGCGGAGATTCTGCGTAACGCCGGTCAGACAACTGAAAATCTGAGGGAAACCATCCTCGTTCCGGATCCGGCCGACCGCGCCACGATCGAAGAGGAACACGCCCTCGAACTGCGTACGCGTGATCGCGAACGCAAGCTGCTGAAGAAGGTGCAACAGTCGCTCGCCCGCATCGAGTCGGGCGACTACGGGTGGTGCGAAGAGACGGGCGAGCCGATCGGCGTGCCGCGTCTGCTCGCTCGCCCGACGGCCACGCTGTCGCTCGAAGCGCAAGAGCGCCGCGAACTGCGTCAGAAGCTGTTCGGCGACTGATCGTCGAGCGCTCAGGCCCGATGCCGCGCGGTGGCGGTATTCAGTCCGCACTCGGTGCACAGCAGGTCGGCACTTAGTCGGGGCGGGCCATCTGGGTGATCAAAGGCATGTCTTCGCGACATGCCTTTTTTATTTTCTTTTTGATGTCGACCGGCCGGCCACGATCTTTCCGTCTCGAACTGTCGTCTGCGCGCAACGGCAGGTAAGGCTCGCGAGAACCGCGGCGTTATGGCAAAATTGCAACTCAGTTGCAATTTCATCTGCCCATGCCGTCCATCGATCCTGCTGCTCGCCCTTGGCGTACGCGCTTGCGTGCGTCACTCGGCCGTGGACGCAGCGGCTGGATCGCGTGGCTCATCGCCGCGTTGCTTTGCGTGCAGATGTGGGGCTTGCAGCACGAGATCGCGCACGCCCGCGAGTTATCCGGCAGCGCGGTACCGGCGGCTGCGCAGAACGGTGCGTCGCCCGCGGCGAATGCCTCGAATGTCACCGACGCCGACGACGCGGCTGACTCGGACGCCGCGATTGCCGCCGCCTGGTCCGTGGCATCGGCGCCCACGTCGCACTCCGGCTTCGGCAGTCACCATCATCATTGCCATCTTTTCGAAGGGGCGACGCTCGCGGCCGCCATGGCCGTGGCGGTGCTGCAATGGACAGGTGGCGCCGATGCGTCAGACGCTCCGTTGCGCGCCAACGGACGCAGTCACGCCAGCGCCGTTGTCCTCCCGTTCGACTCCCGCGCCCCACCGGTTTCGGTCTGATCCGACGCGCGAATGGCTTCGCGCGCTTCACAAACTTCCGGCAACGCTTCTGGCGTTTTCAACGAATTCCCGTGTGCATCCGCACTGACGTGCGCAGCCTTTCGGTCTGCGGCGTCGGCGTGCTGCCGCGCGTTCGTTCGTGCCGATTCACGGGGTGCCCGGGCGACGTTTGACGACGCCCCCGACCGGCCCCCTCAGACCGAATAGAAACAAGACCGACATGACAACTCCTTCCTTGCACGTCGCGCGTGATCGCGTGAGGTCCTCGCTCGCCCTCGCTTCGTCCACTGCCTCTGCTTTCTCCACTTTCTCCGCTTCCAACCGCCGCACCTCGCTGAAGCTCGCCCCGCTGCCGCTCGCCGCGGCGCTCACGTTCGGTGTGTTCGCGATGACCAGCCTGTGCGCGCAGGCCGATGAGACGTCTTCGACGTCTTCAGCGTCTTCCACGCAGCAAGCCGCGACTGCCGCGCCCGCACAACTGGCGACGTCGTTCGAAGCCGCATTGCCGACCACCTTCGTCACGGGCAATCCGCTCGGACGCGCCGCCGCCGACCTGGCCGCCCCCGTCACCGAACTGGACGGCCGCGCGCTGGCGCTGCGCCGCGCCGCCACGCTCGGCGAGACGCTCGACGGCCTGCCGGGTGTCTCGGCCACGTCGTACGGACCGAACGTCAGCCGCCCGATCATTCGCGGCCTCGACGGCGACCGCATCCGTGTGCTGCAAAACGGCACGGCATCGCTCGACGCCTCGTCGCTGTCCTACGACCACGCCGTCGCGCAAGATCCGCTGAGCATCGAGCGCGTGGAAATCGTGCGCGGCCCGGCGGCGCTGCTGTATGGCGGCAATGCCGTCGGTGGCGTGGTCAACACCATCGACAACCGCATTCCGCGCGAGTCCTTCACGGGCGTTTCGGGGGCGACGGACGTCAGCTACGGCGGCGCCAACCGCGAGCGCGCGGGCGCGGCACAACTCGAATTCGGCAACGGCCAGTTCGCGCTCCACATCGACGGCTTTGCGCGCAAGAGCGCAGACCTGCGCATTCCTGGCTTCGCCCGGTCGGCGCAGCAACGTGCTCGCGACGACGAAGACACGCCGCAAGCGTCGGGCACCCTGCCCAACAGCGACGGCCAGACGAGCGGCGCCGCCGCGGGCGCCTCATGGACGTGGGCCAACGGTTACGCCGGCCTTTCCTATTCCGGTTACGACGCCGACTACGGCACCGTCGCCGAGGAGAACACGCGCATCCGTTTGCGCCAGCAGCGTCTCGCGCTCGCAAGTGAAGTGCGCAACCTGAGCGGCCCGTTCACCGCGCTCAAGTTCGACTTTGGCTACACCGACTACGAGCACAAGGAAATCGAGAACGGACAGACGGGCACGACCTTCAAGCATCACGGTTACGAGGGACGTATCGAAGCGCGTCACGCGAAGATCGGGCCGATTGAGGGAGCCGTGGGCGTGCAGTTCTCGCAGAGCACCTTCTCGGCACTCGGCGAAGAGGCGTTCGTGCCGAAGAGCGACACCGATAACGTGGCGTTGTTCGCGCTCGAAGAGTGGGCCGTCAATCAGGCTGTGAAGCTCTCGTTCGGTGCGCGTATCGAGCACTCGAGCGTGAAGCCGAGTGCCGGTGGCAACGATCGCTTCGAGAACCTGCCGTTGCGCAATTTCACGCCGGGCAGCGTGTCGGCGGGCGCGGTCTTCGCGCTGGCGCCGGCATGGTCGGTGGCGCTCAACACGTCGTACACCGAGCGCGCGCCCACGTTCTACGAGCTGTACGCGAACGGCCCGCACCTTGCGACCGGGGTGTTCGAGATCGGCAATCCGCAGGCCAAGCTGGAAAAGGCGTTCTCGACGGATCTGTCGCTGCGCTATGAGCGCGGCCCGAACAAGGGCAGCGTAGGGGTGTTCTACAGCCGCTTCACCAACTTCATCGCACTGAACAACACGGGCCAGACGGTCGAGGAAGACGACAAGTCGCTGCCGGTCTATCAATACGCCGGTGTGCCGGCGGATCTCTATGGCTTCGAAGCCGAAGGCCGCGCGCGCGTGTGGCAGGGCTACGGCAACCTCGATGTCGAGCTGCGCGGCGACTACACCATCGGCCGCAATCGCGACACGGGCGAACCGCTGCCGCGCATCGCCCCGTTACGCCTGACGGCGGCGCTCGTCTACGGTCTGGGGCACTGGGGGGCGCGTCTGGAGATGGTGCATGCGAGCAACCAGGGGCGCGTGCCGGTGAACGATCTGACGACGCGCGGCTACACCACGCTCGGTGCGGCGCTCACGTATCAGTTCAAGACGGGCGGCGCGCAGTGGCTGGCGTATCTGAAGGGCGAGAACCTGACCAATCAGGAGGTGCGCCTCGCCAGTTCAGTCCTGCGCGACATTGCGCCGCAGGGTGGACGCGCGGTCCGCGTCGGGTTGCGCACCACGTTCTGAACGGCGTAGCGCCGCAAAAACGAAGCAAATTCCGAGAGTTTGTTTCGCATCCCCCGATTCGCGCGGCGCAACGCCGCGCGAATGCCTCGATCCATGCCGCTTTCCATACCCATCGAGCGGTGTCGGCCGGTCGTCTACGGCGCGCCTCGCACGCCGCCGTCGACGCCTCTTGATATTCTTTCGATTGCCCTAAACTACAGTCACGTCTCGCCCGGAAAGGCGTGCCGTCACAGTCGTGCGGTGCGGCATCCGGGACAATCGTTACGGGGCGCATGGCGTCCCCCGAAAAGGAACAGGCATGGAGCAATACCACGGCACCACCATCGTCTCCGTTCGGCGCGGCGATCAGGTCGCGCTCGGCGGTGACGGGCAGGTCACGCTAGGTAACATCGTGATGAAGGGAACGGCGCGCAAGGTCCGCACCATCTATGACGGCAAGGTCATGGTCGGCTTCGCGGGCGCCACGGCAGACGCCTTCTCGCTGCTCGACCGTTTCGAGGCGAAGCTCCAGAAGCACCAGGGGCATCTCACGCGCTCGGCCGTCGAACTCGCGAAGGACTGGCGCACGGACCGCATGCTGCGCCGTCTCGAAGCGATGATGATCGTTGCCGACGCCGAGACGACGCTGGTCATTACCGGTAACGGCGATGTTCTCGATCCGGAAGGCGGCGTGGCTGCCATCGGTTCGGGCGGATCGTACGCGCAGGCCGCGGCGCGCGCGCTGGTCGAGAATACCGACCTGACGCCGGCCGAAATCGTCAAGAAGGCGCTGACGATCGCGGGCGAAATGTGCATCTACACGAACGGCAATCACATTATCGAGTCGCTGCCGCCGAAGGCAGCGAAGTAACGACGGATGACGCGCGCGCCGCGAGGCGAACTCCTGCGGCGCGACTTGCCGGCCGGGGATTGACCGGCCGGGCGTCACCTTCTGTGCGAACCCCCTAATCTGGCGAACGTCATGACCCATATGACCCCCTCCGAGATCGTTTCCGAACTCGACAAACACATCATCGGCCAGCACAAGGCCAAGAAGGCCGTTGCGGTGGCGTTGCGTAACCGCTGGCGCCGTCAGCAGGTGGCCGAGCCTCTGCGTCAGGAGATCACGCCGAAGAACATTTTGATGATCGGTCCGACCGGTGTCGGCAAGACCGAAATCGCCCGCCGTCTGGCCAAGCTGGCCGACGCGCCGTTCATCAAGGTCGAGGCGACCAAGTTCACGGAAGTCGGCTATGTGGGGCGCGACGTGGACAGCATCGTGCGCGATCTCGCGGAAATCGCGATCAAGCAGACGCGTGAAGCCGAAATGAAGAAGGTGCGTACCAAGGCTGAAGATCTGGCCGAGGATCGCATTCTCGATCTGCTGCTGCCGACGGGGCGCGAATCGTCGCGCGACATCCGATTCGGTGCGGCGTCGCACGACACGGAGCCGAGCGGCGAAGACAACGTTACGCGTCAGACCTTCCGCAAGCGTTTGCGCGAGGGTGCGCTCGACGACAAGGAAATCGAGCTCGAAGTGGAAATTCCGGCACAGGGCATGGAAATCATGGGTCCGCCGGGAATGGAAGAAATGACCGAGCAGATCAAGGGCATGTTCGCGAATCTGGGCAACCAGAAGAAGAAGCGTCAGAAGCTCAAGATCAAGGACGCGCTCAAGATCCTGACCGACGAAGAAGCGTCGAAGATGCTCAACGACGAGGAGGTCAAGCAACTCGCGCTTCGCAACGTCGAGCAGAACGGCATTGTGTTCCTCGACGAAATCGACAAGATCGCCACGCGCAGCGAAGTGGGCGGTGGTGACGTGTCGCGCCAGGGCGTGCAACGCGATCTGCTGCCGCTGGTCGAAGGCACGACCGTGAGCACGAAGTTCGGCATGATCAAGACGGACCACATTCTGTTCATTGCGAGCGGTGCGTTCCATCTGGCCAAGCCGAGCGATCTGATTCCGGAGTTGCAAGGCCGCTTCCCGATTCGCGTCGAACTCGAATCGCTGTCGGTCGAGGACTTCGAAGCGATTCTCACGCAAACTGACGCGAGTCTCGTCAAGCAGTACCAGGCATTGCTCGCCACGGAAGACGTGAAGCTCGAATTCGCCCCGGACGGCATCAAGCGTCTCGCGGAAATCGCGTTCTCGGTCAACGAGAAGACGGAAAACATCGGCGCGCGCCGCTTGTACACCGTCATCGAGAAGTTGCTCGAAGACATTTCGTACAACGCCGGCAAGCAGGCTGACGAAGTCATCACGATCAACACCGAGTACGTGAATCGCTTCCTTGAGGAAGTGGCGCAGAACGAAGATCTGTCGCGCTACGTGCTGTGAGGTCGTGACATTCGCCGCAAGGTGATAGAAGGTGCTTTGTGAACCGACCCCGGAAAGTTGGCGCGTCGGGTTCACGTAGCCGTCCAATCCATCAATGGCGGGCCGGGTTCTGTATCGCACAGAACCCGGCCCGTTTCGTTTGAGACGGATAAGACGCCGCTAGGCGAGTGCTTTTCCCAAATGAACGGGCGGGGGCATCAGGCCACGAAACCCGCATGCTAAAAACGCAGGGACGGTCTCGCCCCTGCTTTTCAAGCGATGTCGAGACCGGTCACAACTATCGATTTGTGAGGTCTTGGACATCATGAAACATGCATCGGAAGCCGTCGTCGCGCCCCGCGTCGGCGCGACCCATTTCTCCCGGGCGCTGGAACAAAACGCAATTGCGTCTGCGTCGGTACCCGCGTTGATTTTCGGCGAGCAGGTCTGGGATCACGCGCGGCTCGGCAGCGAGGTGTGGCGCCTGGCACGCGGACTTGCCGCTCGGGGTATCCAGCCCGGCGATCGCATCGCGATGCAACTGGGCAATAGCGCGGCGGGTGTCGTAACGGTGGCTGCGGCGATGTGTCTTGGTGCCATTGTGGCGCCCATCAATACGAGCTATACGGCAAATGAGACAAGGCGCACGGTCGAACGGCTGCAACCGTCGCTCTTTCTGTTTCACATCGAGAATTACGCGCTGACGGCCCGTGCGTTGGACGGACTCCTTCCCCCGGCACAGTGGTTTAGTGTCGGCGAGCATGACGCGCCGTGTGAAGTCGATGACTGGACGGTGCTTCAAAGCGAAGACGACACACCGTTTGTCGCAGACACCTTAACGGACGATATGCCTTTGGTCATCATGGCGACGTCGGGTACCACGGCGGAGCCAAAGCTTGTCGTCCATACCCAGCGAACTCTTGGCGCCATGGTGACGCCGCGCTCGTCTGCGCCCGATGATTGGATCGAGCTCGTGCCCACGCCGATTTTCTGCATGACGTCTGTCCTCGCGATCGTCCAATGCATCCATTTGGGCAGAACCATCGCACTCCCCGAGTGTGCCGCCTTCGATGCCAACGTATTTCTCGACGCGATCGAACGGCATCGTTGTACTCGTCTGGGATGCTCGCCGTACGGATTGGCCGAACTGACTCGCGCTCAGCGCGCCCGCAAGCGAGATGTCTCGTCTCTTCGCACCTGCACGGTTAGCGGGGATGCGTGTGCCCCCGTGTTGATCGATAACTTCCAACAAGTCTTCGGCTGGAAGCCTCAGCCTGTCTTCGGTACGACCGAAACGAGCATGTGCGTCGGCCCGGGAAGCCAGTTCGGTACCTATCGCGCGGACCCGGCGCGTGCCCGTCTGGTCGATAGCGAGGGGGGCAGTGTGGTGCCAGGTGCGATAGGCGAGCTGCAAGTGCGGGGAGATAACATCTTCAAGGGGTACTGGGTGTCCCCCGGTGTGATCCACGATCCCAAAGTCGATGGTTGGTACCGCACCGGCGACCTGATGCGCCTGGAGAAAGACGGGGATCTACGGTACGTCGCGAGAACCAAAAATATTATCGTGCGTGCGGGCCGAAACATCGCACCGGCCGAGATCGAACGCGTACTGCTGTCGGATGCCCACGTCCGTGAAGCCGCCGTATTCGGATTGCCCGACGTGGAGTTTGGCGAAAGGGTAGCGGCCCTCGTCGTGCGAAACGGTGCTGGAGAATCATGTACCGAGGCGGCATTGCGGGCACAACTTGAAGCGCAGCTGGCCGGATACAAGATCCCGGAGCACCTATTCTTCGTCGAAAGCATTCCCCGAAATGTCTGGGGAAAGATCGATCGAAAGTCCCTTGCCGCAGTGGCGGCTCAACTCATGCAAGCCAGCGCGTCGACAGGCCATACCTCGTAGTGCACGGGCGGCGGCTCATTCGGTGAAAACCGGTCAACGCTTTCTCCGTCATGTGCGCAGGCCACAGACCCATGAAAAAACACCCCAAAGGCTGGACTGACGTCCAACGTTTGGGGTGTTTCTCGTTCCGGGCAGTGGCTTCGCTTGGCCCTGAGATCGCAGCGGTGTTACTGCTTGACCGGGCGCTTGAGCAGCTTGCGTTGCAGCGTGCGTCGATGCATGTTCAGCGCGCGCGCCGTGGCGGAGATGTTGCCATTGTGCTCGGCGAGCACGCGTTGAATGTGCTCCCACTCCAGACGCGCCACCGACAGGGGCGACGGGTTCTCGAAGGCCTCGTCGGCTTGCGTTTCGCTGGCGTCGTTGCGCAGCGACGCGAGAATGGTATCCGCGTTCGCCGGTTTGGCGAGATAGTTGTCGGCGCCATCTTTCACGGCTTGCACGGCCGTCGCGATGCTCGCATAGCCCGTGAGCACCAGCATGCGCGCCTTCGGTTGCAATGCCCGCAGCGGCGCGATGAGCGGCAGTCCCGAGTCGTGCCCCAGATGCAGATCGACCGAGATCAGATCGAACTGACGCGTGCGCGCCGCGAGCAAGGCGGCGGCGCTGTCGGCAGCGATCTGCACGTCGTAGCCGCGACGCGTCAGCGCACGAGCAAGCGTTTCGGCGAAGACGACGTCGTCATCGATGAGAAGAAAATGGGAGGCGTTCATGTCTGACTCCGCGAACCGAAGAAGAAGGTGGCCATCGGCAGGCGCAACTCGGCGCGCGTGCCTTGCGGCGTGTTGGGGGTAAGGGCGATGTCGCCGCCCAGGCGCTGCGCACTGGCAAAGGCGAGATACAGCCCCATGCCATGCCCGCCATGCGTACTCATAACGGGAGAATTCCCCAGCCGGGTGCGAAGTTCGGCGCTCATGCCGGGGCCTTCGTCGCATACCGTGAAGCGCACGTAGTCCGGTGCCACGGCGACATCGAGCGTGACCGACGACGGGCTGAAGTAAGCCGCGTTATCGAGCAGGATCGTCAGAATCTGCCCGACCTGCACGGTGTCTTCGATTCGCACCGTCAACTCGGGCGGCACGCGTAACTGGAACTGTACCTGCGGATGTCGCAGACGCCACTGCGTCGTGAACGCCGGCAGCCATTCGGACAACGCCTGACGCACCGGCGCGGCGGCGCGCATCTGCACGTGGCCGATGGCGCTCTTGCACAGCGCGATCTGTTGTTCGAGCGTCTGAAGGTCCGGCTCGAACGGCTTGAGTGCGGCGTTGCCCAGACTCTCGCTGCGCAGTTCGCCGACCACCACCGCCATCGTCGAGAGCGGCGTGCCGAGTTCGTGCGCCACGCTCGCGGCCTGCGCGCCGAGCGCGGCCATCCGTTCGTCGCGCAACAGACGCTGTTCCGCGCGAGCGAGTTGCGCGTCGCGGGCACGAAGCGCACGAGACATTCGCGACACGAACCACGCGATCACCAGCACGCTGACCACGAAGTTCACCCACATCCCTGCAAGATGCAGACGTAGCAGGTTGCCCGGATCGGCGAGATCGAGCGGCACGTACTGGAAATTGAGCGCGCCGTAAGCGACCAGCGAGAGCAGCGCCAACTGCGACGCATTGCGCCACGGCAGCACGGCGGCGGCAATGGCCAGTCCCGGCAGGAAGAGGGAGACGAAGGGATTGGTCGCCCCGCCCGAGAAGAACAACAACGAGGTGAGTGCGGCCAGATCAACGAGCAACTGGCCCATCAGATCGAGATCGGTGCGACGCTTCGCGCGCTCGACGCCGCGCCGCGCGCGTATCCACGTGAGCACGTTGAACAGCACTTCGAGGGCAACGATGGTGAGCATCGGCTCAAGCGGCAGACGCACGCCGAGCCAGAGTTGTGCGACCCCGATAGTGGCCAGCTGACCGACGATGGCCAGGCAGCGCAGCCAGAAGAGCTGGACGACGTTGGTTCGCTCGATGGGAAAATGAGTCATACGACAAGTGTACCAAGTCCGGGTCACGGGCCATCCGGCGCGGCGGGGCGCTGCGACACTCTGCCGCATCGATGCAACGCCGCGCATTGCATTGTGTGCACACGCGTTCCGCGGCGCGCGACTACAATGGTCGTTCACGTTTTGCGCGACATCATGTCGCGCACGTTTTCGTCGAACAGCCCGCGCTATCCAGCCCGTAGACAATAAAAAGGAGTTTGCATGAAGCACAAGCTTTTGGTGGCGGCCGTACTCGGTCTCGGCATGATGTCGGCTTCGGCCTTCGCGCAAACCGCGCAGGTCGATGTCTCTGACGCATGGGCGCGCGGCACCGTTCCGGGCCAGACCTCGTCCGCTGTGTATATGACGCTCCAAGCGCACCAGGCCACCACGCTTGTCAGCGTGAGCACCCCGGCGGCGGCCAATGCGGAAGTCCACGAAATGAAGCTCGAAGGCACGCTCATGAAAATGCGTGCGTTGCCCAAGGGCTTGCCGCTCGAGGCCAACAAACCGGTGGAGCTCAAGCCGGGCAGCTATCACATCATGCTCACGGAACTGAAGGGGCCGCTCAAGAAGGGCGACATCGTGCCGCTGACGTTGAAGTTCGAGACTGCCGATCACAAGAAGTCCGAGCAGCAGGTTCAGGCCACCGTGCGTGACCTGACGGCAGCCGCTCCGGCGGGCGGCGCCATGTCCGGCATGGCGCACGGCGCGCATAGCCAGTAACCGGCGAGGCTTAGCTGGCCGCTCCGGTGGCGGCGGGGTCGGCGGCGGTGCCGTCGATCGCCACACCGGCGGCGATCAGCGCCGCGCGCAGGCAAGCCGGGCACAGACACGCCCCGGCACCCAGCCTGAGCGACGCGGACAGACGCGGCCAGTCGAGGCACCAGCAATGCACCTCGCCCGTCTTGCTCCCCGGCTCGCGCCCCACCGTGTCCCGTCCTTCCTTCGCCGAAGCGACCACCCCGCAAGCCACCGCGGCTCCGCAGCGCGGGCAGCGCGACGGTTCGGGGCCGTCACCGGCCTGCCGATTTCCGGCCATCGATTCGTCATCCATTACCGCACCTCGCTGCGCGATTTCCATCTCGTGAGAGACGGCACGCCTTCACATCCCCTGTCCCCAGCCGTCTTCCCTCCCCCAAGTTGCACAACTGCAACAGCGCAGACGCTGTCATCGGCCGGCCACGAGCGGGCGGGCGCGGCGCGCAAATCGGGCGGTGGGCGGCGATGCGGTAAAAATCGGCCACTGACGGGCGTCCGCGAATGAGTGAAAGGGGTGATACGCACGCACTATGGTGTACCGCTGACGGGGCGAAAATCGCCGCTTTTGCGGTTGCCGCCCCGTGTGTGACAAAGGGTAGCCATGGGCATTGGCCGATGCAAGTCCCAGACCCTTCCGAAAGCGGTCAAAGCCCCGCACGCACGGGCTTCTTGGCTGTACAATTCGCCGTGTTTCCTGGTCCACCTGCTCCCCCTGCGAGAAGAACCTTCCTGCCATGTCCGATCTGCAACTGTCTTCCATCGACGACATCGCGCCCGCACTCAAGGCTGAAATCCTGGCCGAGGCGATGCCGTACATCCGCAAATATCACGGCAAGACCGTGGTGATCAAATACGGCGGCAATGCCATGACCGAAGAGCGATTGAAGCGAGGCTTCGCGCGCGACGTCATCTTGCTCAAGCTCGTCGGCATCAACCCCGTGGTGGTGCACGGGGGCGGCCCGCAGATCGATCAGGCACTCAAGAAGATCGGCAAGCAGGGCACGTTTATCCAGGGCATGCGCGTGACCGATGAAGAGACGATGGAAGTGGTCGAGTGGGTGCTCGGCGGCGAAGTCCAGCAGGACATCGTCATGCTGATCAACCAGTACGGCGGTCAGGCGGTGGGTCTTACCGGCAAGGACGGCGGCCTCATCAACGCTCGCAAGATGCTGATGCCGGATCGCGAGCACGCCGGTCAGTTCCTCGACATCGGTTACGTCGGTGAAGTCGATTCGATCAACCCGGCCGTGGTGCGTGCGCTTCAGGACGACGCCTTCATCCCGGTGATCTCGCCGATCGGCGTGGGTGAAGACGGTCAGGCGTACAACATCAACGCCGACCTCGTGGCGGGCAAGCTCGCCACGGTGCTGGGTGCCGAGAAGCTGGTGATGATGACCAACATCCCGGGCGTGATGGACAAGGACGGCAATCTGCTGACCGATCTGTCGGCCCGCGAGATCGACGAACTGTTCGCAGACGGCACGATCTCGGGCGGCATGCTGCCGAAGATCTCGTCGGCCCTCGATGCTGCGAAGAGCGGCGTGAAGTCGGTGCACATTGTCGACGGCCGCATCGAGCATTCGGTGCTGCTGGAGATTCTGACGGAGCAGCCGTTCGGCACGATGATCCGCTCGCACTGAGCGCGATGTCATGCGCTCGCCAACGAAGCCACACGGCAGCCTGCAAGTTTGAAGCGGCGGACCCTCCGGGGTCCGCTTTGCATTTGTGCATCGATAACCTCTCAAGCCACCATGCCTACCCATGCCTTCTTTTCCTGGAGTGGCGGCAAGGACTCCTGCCTTGCCCTGCATCACGCGCTGTCGTGCGACACGAGCGGCGCACCGCATTTCGACGTGCGGCGATTGCTGGCGATGTTCGACGAAACCGGTGACAGCTCGCGCTCGCATGGCTTGCCGCGCGATCTGATGCAGGCGCAGGCCGACGCGCTCGGCATTGCGCTGGACATCGAACTGGCCAACTGGCGCGAGTACGAAGCGACGTTCGTCACACGGTTGCAGGCCATGCGCGCCGAGGGCATCACGCACGGGCTGTTCGGCGATATCGATCTTCAGCCGCATCGCGATTGGGAAGAGAAAGTGTGCACTGCGGCGGGCATGACGGCCGTGCTGCCGCTGTGGCAGCGCGAGCGCTGCATCCGCCGCGCTCGGCCACACCGATGCTCCGGCCATCGCCGCACCGAACTTCGGTCGCGTGGTGGCGGCGAGTTGCTTCGGCACCGCCATCGAGTGGTACGACTTTTTCGTCTATGGCTTTCTCGCGCCCATCGTGCTCATCACGCGTTTGCCGGAAGACGATCTGCTGACGTGGGGCTGGCGTGTGCCGTTCCTCGTGAGTCTGCTGCTCGTGGCGCTAGGCACTTACGTGCGTCTGAATCCCCGCGCTCGGCATGCTCTCCGACAAGCTCGGACGCCGCCCCATGTTCCTGATGGGACTGGCCGCCACGGCGCTCTTCATCTACCCGTTCTTCCTGATGATGGGCAGCCTGCAGACGACATGGGTCGTGCTCGCCATCGTGATCGGCGCGGGTGTGATTCATCCGATGATGTTCGGCCCGGAAGGCAGCTTCTTCTCGGAGTTGTTCGATGCGCGGGTGCGCTTCTCGGGCGTGTCGCTCGGCAAGCAGATCGGCACGGTGCTGGGGGGCGGCCTGGCACCCATGATCGCGGCGAGCCTGCTGGCGTGGAGTCACGGTCAGATCTGGCCGGTGATCGTCTACTTCCTCGTGCTGGCGGGCGCCGACTCAGAGATCGAGCACCAGCACGGCCGATTTGCTGCGCGAGCAGCAAGGCAGGATCTGATCGTTGGCGGCGCGCTCATCGTCGGTCAGATAGACGTCGCGATGGTCGGGCGTGCCGTCGACGACACGTGTCAGACACGTGCCGCACACGCCTTGTTCGCACGACATCTGCACTTCGACACCGTGCGCGGCGAGCGCAGCGACAATGGTCTCGCCCGCCTTCACCTCGATCACGCGTCCGCTCGAATGCAGCCTGACCTGGAAAGGCTTGTCGTCGTCGCCGTCGGCGCTCGCTGGCACGGGTGCGGCGAAGTACTCGCGATGCACGTTGCCTTCCGGCCACTGCGCCGCCTCGGCACGCGCGAGCACGGCGTCGATGAAGCCTGCCGGGCCGCACACGAACAGATGCTTGCCGCCGGACGGTTGCGCGAGAATCGCGTCGAGGTTGGCGCGCTCGCCTTCACTGTCGTAATACAGATGTGTCTTCGCAGCGATGTCTTCGCATGCGAAGCGCTCGCGAAACGCCGTGCGCGCCGGTTCGCGCGTGCAGTAATGCACTTCGAACGACGCGCCCTCCGACGCAAGCGCCTCGGCCATGCACAGGATCGGCGTGACGCCGATGCCGCCCGCGAGCAGAATGCTGTGCTTCGCCTGTGGCGCGAGCGGGAAGTGATTGCGCGGTGCGCTGATCTCGATGTCCGTGCCGACCGTGAGCGCGTGCATGCCGACGGAGCCGCCCCGAGATTGCGGGTCGCGCAGCACGCCCACGCAGTAGCGATGCGTCTCGCCCGGCGCGTTGCACAGCGAGTATTGGCGAATGATGCCGTTGGTCACATGCACGTCGATGTGTGCGCCTGCGGTAAATGCCGGCAGCGCGCTGCCGTCGAGGCTCACCAGTTCGAATTCGCAGATGTCGGTGGCGACATCGCGTTTGTTCGCCAGCCGGACTTTCATGCCGCGTTCTCCGCGCCGGCCGCCGCCGCACCTGCGCGCTCGGCTTCCATGAGACGGTCGAGCACCTTGCGCGACTGCACGCCGCCCGCGTCGATATTGAGCTTGAGAATCTTCTTCTCCGGATACGCGGACAAATTGCGCTGCTGCGCCTCGAGCACTTCCTGGTCTTCGGCGAAGATGCCGCCCTGGCCGCGTTTGATCGCCGCCGTCAACTCGGCATCCTGCGGCTTGAAGTTGCGCGCCATGCCCCAGAAGTACCAGATCGATTCATCCGTCTCGGGCGTGATGAAGTCGACCACGATGCTGCCAGCCTTCTTGTCGGCGGGGGCGTCGTAACCGCCATGACCGGCGTGCGCAACCCCCACTTCGATCATCACGTGACTCGGCGGCGTGAAGCGGCAGATCTGCCAGCGATCGCACGCGAGCTGATCGTCCAGACCATTCGCACGCAGTGCGCCCGCCCAGAACGGCGGCGCCTTGATGTTCTCCATATGACGCGCGGTGATCACCATGTCGCCTTCGACGGTCGTCTTCGGCGGCGCTTCTTCGATCTCTTCCTGACCGATGCTCGTTGCGTGGACATAAGTCTCGTGTGTGAGGTCCATCAGGTTATCGATCATCAGGCGATAGTCGCACTTGATGTGATACAGCCCGCCGCCATACGCCCACTGTTCGCTCACCGCCCATTCGAGATACGGGATCTCGTCGGGATTCGCAAGCGCGGCGTCACCCGGCCAGACCCACACGAAGCCGTAGCGCTCGACGCAGGGAAACGCGCGCGTCTTCGGGAAGCCGCCGACGCGTTGACCGATCATCTTCGTGCACTTGCCGCCACCATCGACCGTCAGGCCGTGGTAGCCGCACACGAGGTGGCCGTCCTTGACGAAGCCCAGCGACAGCGCTGCGCCGCGATGCGGGCAGAAGTCTTCGAGCGCGGCGACGTTGCCGTTGCCATCGCGAAAGAACACCATCGCTTCGTTGCAGACCTTGCGGCCCAGCGGCTTGTCGGCGAACTCGTCCGGCGTGCACGCGACGTACCAGGTGTTTTTGAGGAACATGATCGTTTGTCTCCTTGGCGCGCCTTCGATTGGCACGCTCTCGTTTCGATAGGGAATGGTCGGGATGAATTCGGGCCGCGCGCGTTAGAGCAACTGCGCGCCCATGCTGTGTTCCTGCGTCACGATGTGCTCGCGGCACATGAATTCGGCGCGATCGGGCTGCCGGGCGGCAATGGCCTCGACGATCGCGTGATGCTGACGATGCGCGTACGCGATGATGTCCACATACTGACGGCGGTCCTCATGTCCGAACGCCACCGTGCGCGGTGCGACGAACGGCACCCGATTGCAGCGCGCGATGAAGCCTTCGAGCAGCGGGTTGTGCGCACCGGTCACGAGCAGATCGTGAAAGCGCGCGTTGAGCGACGCGTAACCGATCTGCACTTCGGGCGTCATCGTATGGTCGGCGAGCAGGGCGTCGCCCTCCGCCAGCAGGTCGCGCAGTTGCCCGAGCAACGCCGCACTCGCGCCTTTCTCGGCCAGCAATCGCGCGGCGTAACCTTCGAGCGCGCCGCGCAGATGCAGGGCTTCAATACTCTCCTCTCGCGTATGCGCACGCACCGCGTAGCCGCGCTGCCCGGCACGCACCACGAGTCCTTCTTCTGCGAGCACCGGCAGTGCCTGGCGCACCGGCATGCGCGACACCCCGAGTTGCTCCGCGAGCTTGGCTTCGGCCAGACGTTCGCCCGGCGCGAGTTCCCCCTTGAGGATCATCTCGCGCAATTGAACCGTGGTCGGCGTGGGATGCAGCATGCGTCTCCTTTCGTTCGCAGGAATGCCGTCGGATGCTCTGGACGCTGCCCGATCCGGCTTTTTTTCATTATGGGATCCCATAATTCGTAAACGCATTAGTAAATACCCTTGTTTATGTGGGTATGGGATCCCGGATAGACTCGGCGCTGCATAAATGCGGGTGGTTTCATTCTGCTGCCCAGGCATGACAAAACAAAAGACGGAGACGAAAGCGTGGCAAAGATCATTGGCGGGATCGGAACGTCGCACGTGCCGACCATCGGCGTGGCGTACGACAAGGGCAAGCAACAGGATCCCGCGTGGGCACCGCTGTTTCAGGGCTATGAGCCCGTGGCGAAGTGGCTGGCCGAGAAGCAGGCCGACGTCCTCGTGTTCTTCTACAACGATCACGCCACCACGTTTTTCTTCGACATGTATCCGACGTTCGCGCTCGGCGTGGGCGAGTCGTTCCCGATTGCCGACGAAGGCGCGGGGCTGCGTCCGCTGCCGCCGATTCGCGGTGACGTGGCGTTGCAGGCGCATATCGCCGAGTCGCTCGTGAACGACGAGTTCGACATCACCGTGTTCCAGGACAAGCCGATCGACCACGGTTGCGCGTCGCCGCTGCCGTTGCTCTGGCCCCACACGCCGGACTGGCCGGGCACTGTCGTGCCGATTGCCATCAACGTGCTGCAATACCCGCTGCCGACCGGCCGCCGCTGCTATCGCCTCGGTCAGGCGGTGCGGCGCGCCATCGAGTCGTATCCGGAAGATCTGCGCGTGGTCGTGGTGGGCACGGGCGGACTCTCGCATCAGATTCACGGCGAGCGCGCGGGCTACAACGACGAAGCGTGGGATCGCGAATTCCTGGAATTGCTCGAACACCAGCCCGAGAAGCTCACCGAGCTCAAGCACGTGGACTATGTCGAGCGTGGCGGCGCCGAGAGCGTGGAACAAATCATGTGGCTGTCGATGCGCGGCGCAATGGGCTCGCGTATCAGGCGTCTGCATCTGAACTACTACCTCGCGACGACGACCGCCATGACCGTCGCGCTCTACGAGGAAGACGTCGCATGAATCCGCAACTCGAAGGTATCGAAGCCATCACCGGCACTTACGCATTCGATCTGCGCGTGAGCAACCGCACGCTCAAGCTCAATCGCTTCTTCTGGCACATGATTCGCGCCGGGAGTCGCGAGACGTTCCTGAGCGATCCCGTTGCTGCCATGACTGCCGCCGGGCTCACGGCTGAGGAGCAGACGATGGTGCAGGCGCAGGACTGGATCGGGCTGGTGCGTCACGGCGTGAACTTCTTCGTGCTGGAGAAGTTTGCCCGCGTGGTGCGCAAGACCAACCTCGAAGTCTATGCGCTCATGCGCGGCGAAACGCTCGACGAGTTCATGGCCACGCGTCGCGTGCCGACCATGCGTTGACATGGCGATCGACACTGCCATCAGTCTGACCAACGCGCCGGGAGTACCCAGGCTCGCGTGCCATGAACGCGGCACGTGGAGCCGTGCGCCGCAGAGCAACGAAGCGACGCTGCTGTGCCGGAAGCTGCGCGGCCTGCGCGCGATGGTCGCCGTGCTGGAGTGCGATTCGGTCGCACGCGCCGCACGCATGCTGCATCTCTCGCAATCCGCGGTCGCTCGTTCGATTTCCGACATTGAGGCGGAGTTGGGTTTTCCGCTCTTTCACCGCAGCGCCCGCGGTCTGATTCCGAACGCGGCCGGTCAGCGGCTCGGCGTGCGCGCCACACGCGCGCTGGCCGAACTGGCGAACGGCTATCGCGAGGCGTTTGCCGCCACGGCGTCGCAAGCCGACGGCGGTGCGCGTGCGGCGAGCCGTTTCGCTGCCGTGGTCGCGCCGCAGCAACTCACGAGCTTCATCGCGGTCGCGGAGCTGGGCAGCGGGCCGCTGGCTGCGAGCCGTCTGCAATGCTCGCAGCCCACGATCCAGCGCAATCTCGATCAGCTCGAAGACCTCATCGGCATCAAGCTGTTCCGACGCACGCCGCGCGGCACGCGTCTGACAGACGAGGCGCTGGCGCTGCTCGGCCCCGTCAAGCGGGCGCTGGCGGAACTGGCGATTGCCGAAGACGAACTGGCGCCCTTCGGCGGGCGTCAGCAGGGCACGGTGATTGTGGCCGCGCTGCCGCTCTCCAGCGGCTTCCTGCTGCCCAAGGCCATCGACAGCCTGCTGTACAAGTCGCCGTATCTCACCGTGACGGTGGTCGACGGCACGTACGAGGCGCTGGTGCGTCAGTTGCGTCAGGCGGACGTCGACATGATCGTCGGCGCTCTGCGCGCGAACGACGTGCCGCCGGATATCCGTCAGGAAGCGCTGTTCGAAGATCATCTGTCGGTCGTCGCCCGCGCGGATCACCCGTGTCTGACGTCGGGGAAGACGCCCATGCTCGCGGAACTGGCGCAGTACGGCTGGGTGAGTCCGCTGCCTTGCACGCCGGCGCGCGGGGTGTTCGAGCGCGTGTTTCACGCGGAGGGCCTCCCGTTGCCGCAGACGCAGGTGCATGCGAGCAGCTCGCCGGTGGTGCGCGGCTTGTTGTCGTCGAGCGATCGTCTCGCGCTGCTCTCGCCGATACAGATCACCTCGGAACTGCGCACGGGCGAACTGGCGGTCGTGCCCGTGACGCTGCAACACGCGCGCCGCTCCATCGGTGTGGCCACGCGTCGCGACGGTCTGCTCTCGCCTGCGGCAGAGCAACTGCTCGACGAACTGCGCGCGCTGGCGCCGACGATGCAGCATCCGGCGTAACGCGCGAGGCGCGTAAATCGTTCGCTGCGCCGTTCGCCGCGGTGTCGGCGCGCGCGGCGAAAAATGCCGGATTCGCCATGACTTGCATGTCTCGCCTCACTGGCTCGCACGCGATTTGCGCGTCGCGAGTCACCGGCTGACGACCTCCCGCCGCGCCTTGTGCGGCGGGCGTTCCGTGGATGGCGCGCGGTGCGTCGCGCAGCGTGAAATTCCCCTCGTAAAAATCATCTCGAAACGTAGGGGAAATCTCGGGGATATACGAAAAACGCAACGCTCGACGCGAGAAGGTCGTTCGACGTCTTCATTTCGGCTGCCTAAGCTGTTCCGGACACTATGAAAAGGCACGCCAACCCCCGGCGTGACCTCATCAAAACGGATCGGTGCTACGACGCCGACGAGGAGACGACACCATGATGAAGCGCCATCTCTGGCTCGCTGTGGCACTTGCGAGCGTTTGCCAATTCACCGCTGTCCCGGCCCGCGCCGACGAAATCAAGATCGGCGTGCTGGGTCTGTTCTCCGGCTCGGCGTCGTGGTGGGGCACGGAATACCGTCGCGGTATCAATCTGTGGCTCGAGCAGAACAAGAACAAGGTCGGCGACGACACGCTCGTGATCCTGGAGCGCGACGAAGGCGGCGTGAATCCGCAGCGCACGCGTCAGCTCGCCCAGGAACTCGTGGTGCGCGATCAGGTGCAGTACCTGTTCGGCGGCTCGTTCACGCCGAACGTGCTGGCCATGGCCGATGTCGTGAACCAGACCAAGACGCCGCTGGTCATCGGCAACTCGGGCACGTCGAGCGTGACGCTCAAATCGCCGTACTTCGTGCGCACGGGCTTCACGCAGTGGACCGTGAGCGTGCCGCTCGTCGAATACGCCGCCAAAAAGGGTGTGAAGAACGCCGCCATCGTGGTCGCCGACTTCGCCACCGGCTACGACGCCATCGACGCCTACAGCGAGACCTTCAAGAAAGCCGGCGGCAAGGTTGCCGTCGAAGTGAAGGTGCCGCTGGGCACGACGGACTTCTCCAGCTACCTGCAACGGGTGCGTGACGCGAAGCCGGACGCCGTCTTCATGTTCATGCCCGTCGGCCCGATGTCGGCTGGTTTCGTGAAGGCGTTCAAGGAACGCGAACTCGACAAGGCCGGTATCCAGCTCTTCGCTACGACGGAGACGATGGAATCCGACCTGCCCGCCATTGGCGACAGCGCACTGGGCACCATCACCGCGCTGCACTACTCGCCGTTCCTCACGACGCCGGAAAACGTCGCGTTCGTGAAGGCCTTCAAGGCGAAGTACGGTCCGGGCGCACTGCCGTCGATCGCGTCGGTGTCGGCTTACGACTCGATGACGCTCATTGCACAGATGATCAAGGCCACCAAGGGCAAGAAGGACGCCGATCGCGCCATCGCCGCCGTGAAGGGCTACTCGTGGGTGAGCGCGCGCGGTCCGGTGTCGATCGATCCGAAGACGCGCGAAATCGTGCAGAACGTGTACATCCGTCGCGTGGAAACCATCGACGGCAAGCTCGGCAACAAGCCCATCGATACCTACAAGTCGGTGGTCGAGCCGTGGCATATCAGCCACCCGCAAGTGGCCGCCAAGTAACGCGGGCGATGTCGCTCGGTTGGTTCTGTTCGTTCGGTTCCGGTAATTCGTCATGACGCAATCGCTTGCCACTTTCCTGTCGTTGTCGATCGACGGTGTGGCCTACGGGATGCTGCTGTTTCTCATCTCCGTGGGCCTCACGGTCACGCTCGGCGTGATGCGCGTGGTCAACCTCGCGCACTCCGCCTTCGCCATGATCGGCGGTTATTTCACCTTGTGGGCCATGCAGCGTGCCGGGCTCGATTTCTTCGTCGCCCTGCTCGTGGGCGTGCTCGGCACGATGCTGCTCGGCGCGGTACTGGAGCGCACGTTGTATCGCTGGGTCTACACGGCCAACGGTCTGGGGCAGTTGCTCATGACGATCGGGCTCGCGTTCATCATCTGCGCGATTGCCAAGCACATGGCGGGCACGGAGTTGCAGACGATTCCGGTGCCGCAGGGTCTGCGCGGCACGTGGGACTTCGGGGCGTTCTCGGTGTCCGTGTACCGCATTTTCGCGCTGGTGTGCAGCGCGGTCGTGGCGCTCGGTATCTGGTGGGGGCTGGAGCGCACGCCGTTCGGCGCGAAGCTGCGCGCGGCGGTCGACAATCCGCGCATGGCGCGGTGCGTGGGCATCGACGTGCCGCTCGTGTTCTCGATCACGTTCGCCATCGGCTGCGGTCTGTCGGGGCTGGGCGGCGCGCTGTCGAGCCAGATCCTGCCGCTGGAGCCGTATTACGGCCTGAAGTATCTGGTGCTCGTGCTGATCGTGGTGGCCGCCGGCGGTCTGGGGAGTCTGCGCGGTTCGCTGTATGCGGGGCTGCTGCTCGGCCTGATCGACACGCTCGGCCGCTACTACGTGCCTGCGCTCGGCGCGTTCATGATCTATCTGGCCGTGCTGGCCATTCTGCTGATCCGCCCGCAAGGGCTGGTCGGGCGTGCCTGAGCGGAGGGTGACGATGTCTCAAACGAATCCTTCGCCCTCGACGGCCGTGCGCTCGCCGGTGGCGCCCGCGCTGCGCCGCAAACGCCTCGGCGTGCTCGATGCGGTGTTGCTGCTCGGCGCTGTCGCCACGTACTTCTTCGCCGATCTGTATCTCGCGCTCGCCACGAGCGTGCTGATCATGATCGTCTTCGCGCTTTCGCTCGATCTCGTGCAGGGCTACTGCGGTATCGAGACGCTCGGACACGCGGCGTTCTTCGGTAGCGGCGCTTACGCCGCAGGGCTCTTCGCGCTGCACGTGTCGCCCGATCCGTTGCTCGGTCTCGTTGCGGGAGCGGTGGTTGCCGCCGTGGTGGGGCTGATTACCGGCGTTGTCGTGCTGCGCGTGAGCGGACTCACGCAGATCATGCTCACGCTCGCGTGCGCCACGCTGCTCTACGAAGCGGGCAACATCGCCAAGTCGATCACGATGGGCGACGACGGTCTGACCGGCTACACCATTGCGCCGGTGCTCGGCTGGTTCGAGTTCGATATCTACGGTCACACGGCGTATCTGTATGCGCTCGCGGTGCTGCTCGTCGTCTATCTCTTCACGCAGTTCCTGGTGAACTCGCCGTTCGGACTGACGGTGCAGGGCATTCGCGAGAACGCCATGCGCATGTCGTTGCTGGGCGTTCGCGTGGGGCTGCGTCGTCTGATGCTGTACACGATTGCGGCGGCCGTGGCCGGTGTTGCGGGCGCGCTCTCGGCACAGGTCAACAACATCGTGGCGCTCGACACACTGTCGTTCACGCTCTCCGCCAACGTGCTCGTGATGCTTGCGCTCGGTGGCACCGGGCGCCTCTATGGCGCAGTTCTCGGGGCCGTCGTCTTCATGGTGTTGTCCGATCGCATTGCCGCCATCGATCCGACGAACTGGCTCGCGGCACTCGGCGTGCTGCTGATCGTTGTCGTGCGCTTCGCACCCGACGGACTGATCGGTGTCGTGGATCGCTTCGCCGCGCGCGTGCGCCGTCCGCGTCAGGTGACGACGACGTCGTCGTCGCAGGCCGGCAATGCCGCAGCATCGTCCACGGACAAGGAGGTGACGCCGTGAGCGCTGCACTCGAAATTCAAGGTCTGTCCAAGCGCTTCGGCCAACTGGACGTCACCCGCAACGTCAGCCTCTCGCTGCCGGTCGGCGCACGTCATGCACTGATCGGGCCGAACGGCGCAGGCAAGAGCACGCTGATGAACCTGCTCACAGGCGTGCTCAAGCCGAACGCCGGTGTGGTGCGCGTGGGTGGCACGGATGTCACGTCGATGCCGTCGCACAAGCGCGTGAAGCTGGGGCTGGCGCGTACGTTCCAGCTCAACACGCTGTTCGATGCGCTCACCGTGGCCGAGAACGTGGCGCTTGCGCTCACGTCGCGGCGCGGTCTGGACGGGCGCATCGGGCGTCCGCTGGCGAGCCGTCCGGCGGTCGTGGAGGAGGCGGCGGAACGTCTGCGCGAACTCGGCATGCTCGATCTTGCGGGCAAGCGCATCAACGAGCTTGCGTATGGTCAGCGCCGTCAGGTGGAAATCGCCCTGGGCCTCGCGCTCGACCCGAAGGTGCTGCTGCTGGACGAACCTGTGGCCGGCGTGCCGTCGGGGCAGGGACGAAAACTGTTCGAACTGCTCGAGCGTCTGCCGCAGGACGTTGCGGTGATGGTCATCGAACACGACATGGATCTGGTCTTTCGCTTCGCGCGCCGTATCACGGTGCTGGTCGAAGGCGCAGTGCTGATGGAAGGCGAGAAGGACGAAGTGCGCAGCGATCCGCGCGTGCGCGATATCTATCTGGGGCGTCGCCATCATGACTGACATTCTGCTCGAAGCCGGCGGGCTCAGCGCCGGGTATGGCGAAACCATCGTGCTCGAAGACCTGAGTCTGCGCGTGGCGGCGGGGGAAGCCGTCGCCATTCTCGGTCGCAATGGCGTGGGCAAGAGCACGTTGCTGCTCAGCCTGCTGGGGCTGACTACGCGTCACGGCGGCGTGCTGCGCTATCGAGACGAGGACATCACGGCGTGGCCCGCCTACAAACGCGCCCGCGCGGGACTCGCGCTGGTGCCGCAGGAGCGCGAGATATTCAAGTCGCTCAGCGTCGAAGAGAACCTGCAAGTGTCGGCGATGGGCGATGGCGCACCCGCGACGAACGATGGCGGCACCTGGACGCTGGAGCGGGTGTATGACCTGTTCCCGCGACTGAAAGAGCGCCGTCGCAACCTCGGCAACCAGCTCTCGGGCGGTGAGCAGCAGATGCTCGCCATTGGCCGCGCGCTGATCGGCAATCCCCGCGTAATTCTGTTCGACGAACCGTTCGAAGGGCTCGCGCCGGTGATTGTCGATCAACTGGTCGACGCCTTCTGGAAGCTGCGCGCGGACGGCGGCATGGGCGTGGTGCTCGTGGAGCAGCACGCGGAACTTGGGCTGGAGCTCACCGACCGTGCGCTGGTGCTCGACCGGGGCCGTCAGGTCTGGGCGGGACGCAGCAGCGACCTCGCCGCGTCGCCGGAATTGCTCGGCACGCTGGTCGGTCTGGAAAGCGCATGAGTCTGCCCGGGCGCATGCCTCTGCATCGGGCCGCCGATTCCGTCCTACCTCGCGTTATTCCGTCTGCGCGGGCAGCGTGAAACACGTACCAACGTCAAACACATGAGCACAACACAGAACACCAACAGCAGCACAACGTCCGGTCTTGCCGGCCTCGTGGTCAGCGCCCATTCGGCGGATTTCGTCTGGCGCGCGGCGGGCACGATCGCCACGCACGTCGCTCAGGGCTATCGCATGAAGATCGTGTGCCTGTCCTTCGGCGAGCGCGGCGAGTCGGCCAAGCTCTGGCGCAAGGGCGCGGAGATGACCGAAGCGAAGGTCAAGGCCGCGCGTCGCGAAGAAGCGCAGCGGGCTGCCGACATTCTCGGTGCCGAGATCGAATTCCTCGACGTCGGCGACTACCCGATGCGCGTGTCGGACGAGACGCTCTTCACACTCGTCGACATCTATCGCGAGTTGCAGCCGTCGTTCGTGCTGAGCCACTCGGAGAAGGACCCGTACAACTTCGATCATCCGCTGGCGATGCACGTCACACAGGAAGCCCGCGTGATCGCGCAGGCCGAAGGTCACAAGCCGGGCGCGAAGATCATCGGCGCCCCTGCCGTGCTGGCGTTCGAGCCGCATCAGACCGAGCAGTGCGAGTGGATTCCGAACACCTTCGTGGATATCACGCCGGTGTGGGACAAGAAGCGCGCCGCCATCGAATGCATGGCCGGTCAGGAACACCTCTGGGATTACTACACGCGCGTGGCGCTGCAACGCGGCGTGCAGGCCAAGCGCAATATCGGCATCACGGCCACGCGCGACATCAAATACGCGGAAGGGCTGATGCGCCTCACGCCCACGGTGACGGAGCAACTGTCATGATTCGCGGCGTCGTCGTTCGTCAAATTCCTCGTGTCGACGCCGCTACGCTCGACATTCTGCGCAGCGCCGGTAGCGCCACCGTCCATGAGGCGCAGAGTCGTCTGGGCCTGATGGCGACGTATCTGCGCCCGATCTATGCGGGTGCCGCCGTTGCAGGCAGCGCGGTGACGGTGCTCGCGCCACCGTCCGACAACTGGATGTTGCACGTTGCGGTCGAGCAGGCGCAGCCGGGCGATATCGTCGTGGTCGGCGTGACCTCGCCATGCGACGACGGCTACTTTGGCGATCTGCTCGCCACGTCCATGAAAGCGCGCGGCGTGGCCGGACTGATTATCGACGCCGGTTGCCGCGATATCGGCACGCTCACCGAGATGAAATTCCCGGTGTGGTCGAAGGCCGTCTCGTCGCAGGGCACGGTCAAGGAGACGCTCGGCTCGGTGAACGTGCCGGTCGTGTGCGCCAATCAGATCGTGAACCCGGGCGACGTGATCGTCGCGGACGACGACGGGGTGGTCGTGGTGCCGTTCGCCACGGCGCAGGCGGTGGCCAGGGCCGCAGCTGCACGCGGTGCCGACGAAGCCTACAAGCGCGGTGTGCTCGCAGGCGGCACGCTGGGACTCGACTATTACAAGATGCGCGAGCGTCTGGCCGCGAAGGGTCTGCGTTATGTCGATTCGCTCGACGAATTGCGCGAATTGAACGACTCGCAGGGCAAGTGAGGATCGCGACTTGGCCGACATGAAGCATTCCCAAACGCGCATTCGCGCCGCCGTCATGCGAGGCGGCACCTCGAAAGGGTTGTACTTCCTCGCCGACGATCTGCCTGCCGACGCCGCCACGCGCGACGCCGTGCTGCTCGCGGCGATGGGCTCGCCCGACGCGCGTCAGATCGACGGCATGGGCGGCGCGAACCCGCTCACGAGCAAAGTCGCGATCGTCTCGCGTGCGACCCGGCCGGACGCCGACGTCGATTATCTCTTTGCGCAGGTCGTGGTCGACGAAGCGCGTGTCGACTACGGACAGAACTGCGGCAACCTCCTCGCAGGGGTGGGGCCGTTTGCGATCGAGCGGGGGCTCGTAGCCGCAACGGGCGATGTGACCGACGTCGGCATTCACATGCGCAACACGGGACAGGTGGCAGTTGCCACCGTGCAGACCCCGGGGGGCGTGGCGAAGTACGACGGCGACGTGGCTATCGACGGTGTGCCGGGCACGGCTGCACCGATTCCGCTGATGTTTCGCGATACCGCAGGCTCGTCTTGCGGCGCGCTGTTTCCGACCGGACAACGTCAGGATGTCGTGGAAGGTGTCGCGGTGACGTGCATCGACAACGGCATGCCGCTCGTGCTGATGCGCGCAGCGGACCTGGGGTGTACCGGCGAGGAGTCCTGCGAACAGCTCGACGCGGGCGCGGATTTTCAGGCGATGCGCGACAGGATCGAGGCGATTCGTCTCGCGCTCGGCCCACGCATGAACCTTGGCGACGTACGCTCGCGCACGGTGCCGAAGATGTGTCTCGTTGCGCCGCCGCAAGCCGGCGGTGCGCTCGCGACGCGTTGCTTCATTCCGCATCGTTGCCACTCGTCCATCGGCGTGCTGGCGGCGGTGAGCGTGGCGACGGCAGCAGCACTGTCGGGCACCGTCTGTCATGAGATGGCGGTGGTGCCGCCGGGCGATGCGCCGCTACTTTCCATTGAACATCCGACCGGCGAATTCACGGTGCGTCTGGCGCTCGGTCGCGATGCCGACGGCGCGCCCGATGTGACCGGCGCCGGCCTGCTGCGCACGGCGCGCTGGCTCTTCGACGGCGACGTGTGCATCCCCGCGCGAGTCTGGGCGCAAGGAGCGAAATCATGAGTCCCGTACGTTCACCACTGCTCATGCTTCCGGGCCTGCTTTGCGATCAGGTCGCATGGGCCGCCACGGCAACGTTGCTGCCGCAATGCGATTGCCGTATTCCGGCATGGGGTTCGCTCGACACCATCGGCGCAATGGCCGAGCACGTGCTCGCCACGACGCCAGAGCCGTGCTTCGCCCTCGCGGGCCATTCGATGGGCGGACGCGTGGCGCTCGAAGTGGTACGCCGCGCACCGCATCGCGTGAGTCGTCTCGCGTTGCTCGACACCGGCTATCAGGCGCTGCCGGAAGGCGAGGCGGGGGAGAAGGAGCGCGCCGCCCGCGCGGCATTGCTCGCGCGTTCGCGAGCGCACGGCATGCGCGCGATGGGGCAGGTGTGGGCGACCGGCATGGTGCATCCCGACCAGATCGGCACGCCGCTGTTCGACGCAATTCTCGACATGATCGAGCGCAGCGATCCGGATCAATTCGCCGCGCAGATTCATGCGCTGCTCGGGCGTCCCGATGCGAGCGCGCAACTGAGCGATGTGCGTTGCCCGACGCTCGTGCTGTGCGCTCGCCAGGACACGTGGAGCCCGCTCGCACGTCACGAAATCATGGCCGCGCTGATTCCCGGCGCGGTGCTGAGCGTTGTCGAGCACAGCGGACATATGAGTCCGATGGAGCGCCCGCAGGCCGTGGCCGATGCCATGCGTGCGTGGTTGTCGTTGCCGCTCCCGTCGGCGCAGGAAGAGGGACTTTCGCGATGACGCAAGACATTCAGCCGCCGCGTGCCGACGACGTCGACCAGCAAACGCTCGACGCCTTGCTGGCCAAGCAGGCCTGTTACGACCTCGTGATGCGCTTCGTCGCATGCAACGACCGTCGCGATCCGCAGGGGCTTGCGGGGTTGTTTGCGGCGAAGGGGGTGCTGGTGCGTCCCAACGGCGAGACGCTCGTGGGGCCGGCGGCAATTGCGGCGGCGTATGCCGAGCGCCCTGCGGATCGGCTCACGCGGCATCTCGTCGGCAATGTGCTGATCGACGTCACCTCGGCGACGGGAGCGATCGGCAGCTGCACCGTGCTGCTCTGGAGCGGATCGGCACAGGACACACCGGGGCCGTTCGGGCGCCCGGCGCAGGGCCGCCAGGTGATGGGCGAATTCGAAGACACGTTCGTGCGCACGGAACAGGGCTGGCGCATTGCCCGTCGCGAGGCGCGTTTCACTTTCGTACGCGAGGCGTGAGGCAAAAACAGCACCTCACGTCGCGCCATAAAACAGCGGGGATCCATGCCGGACGCAGCACAGGAGGCGGCGGCGATCACCCGAACGAGCAAGAAGGGGCAGTACCGGAGACGGCCGAAGTGCCGTCCCAAAAAAGACTGGATTGGCGACATTGCCGCCGCTCCGGAGGTTGAAGTCTGTAGTTGCTGTGTACTTAAAACAAGGGGACAGAAGTGAGAGTGAAATACGCATTGGCCGCTGGCCTGCTGCTGGGTGCGGGCCTGGCGCACGCGCAAAGCAACGTGACGCTGTACGGGATCGTCGATACCGGCATCGCCTATTACAACAATGCCGCCAACGGTGGCAGCTTCATCGGCGAGCCGACCCTCACGGGTAAGGTGCCGTCGCGCTTCGGCTTCAAGGGTGTCGAAGACCTGGGCGGTGGCCTGAAGGCCGTTTTCACGTTGGAAAACGGCTTTCAGCCGGGCACGGGCGGTCTGAACTACGGCGGACGTCTGTTCGGCCGTCAGGCGAACGTGGGGCTGTCGAGCTCGTGGGGTACGTTGCTCATCGGTCGTCAGAACAACATGACGTTCTACGTGACGGGCAACGCCGACGTGATCGGACCGTCGATCTTTTCGTTGGCCAGTATCGATCCGTACATCGCCAACGCCCGTAGCGACAGCGCCATCGGGTACATGGGCAAGTTCTCCGGCGTGACCGTCGGCGCGACGTACAGCTTCGGGCGTGACGGTTCGGCGGCGGGCGGCCCGTCGGCCACGAACTGCGCGGGTCAGGTCGCAGGCAACTATCAGGCGTGCAAGCAATTCACCGGCCTGCTGGGTTACGACTACGAGAACTTCGGTATTTCGGCGTCGTATGACCAGATGCGTGGCAACACCGGCGCCGCCGCACCGCTGACCAGCTCGAACTACACCGATTCGCACTCGGTCATCAACGCGTACTACAAGTGGTCGACGGGTCGCGTGGGCGGCGGCTGGATTCACCGCAACGTGAGCGCCGACGCCGCATCGCTGCGCTCGGACATCTACTTCATCGGCTTCACCTATCTGCCGACGATTACCTGGGCATTCGATGCGCAGGCCATTCGTTATCAGTTGAAGAGCCGTGCCAACGCCACGATGCTCATCGGCCGCGCCACGTATTCGCTGTCCAAGCGCACGTCGCTGTACGGCATGGCCGGCTGGGTGGCGAACAGCCAGAACGGTGCGGTGGCGATTGCGGCAGGCGGCACGGTCGTGACCGGTGGCAATCAGTTCGGCACGATGCTGGGTATTCAGCACACGTTCTGATCTGGCGTCGCGTCGATGCCGTGAGGGCGTCGCGCGACGTACCGACTTCATAAAGCAGTCGGCAAGGAAGCCAGAAAGCGCGGCATCGCGTATGTCGAGCACGTGTGACACGTCCGGGGGGACGATTCATGCGTGACGCGGTGCTGCGTCACTCCCTGTTGCGCGGCGAATGTCGTGGTGGCATACCGCGCACCACGAGAGAGTGATCCGGCAGACGTCGTGCGGCGTGGCCGTGCGCAGCCGAACATTCCCCGAGCTGCGCCATTGCGCATGATTTTCCTGCCCGGCCCGGGCTATGATGCCAACACGCATGTTGGCTCGCGAGAAGCGAATCCCGGGCCGTGATTTTTTCTCCTCAACGTCTTACGTATGACCCGACCGATGGCACCCCGACGTTGCGGTGGCGCAGATCGTGCTCGGGCTGGTCGTCGCCGTGGTTCTCGTGCGTTACCAACGCAGCCGGGAGACGCCGCTACTGCCGCTCGACCTGATGCACGTGCCGGTGCTGACGCTCTCGTCGCTCACGTCGGTCGCCTGTTATATGGCGCCGCCGTCGTGGCGCTGCTGTTCGATCTTTATGGCGACGGCGGGGCGCGCGCGGCGATGGTTTGTGCCACCGTACTGGCTGCGCTGGGCGGCGGGGTGAGCCTGCTGCGCGCGCGTGCGAAGGCGCGGGCCGGGTGACGGCACAGGGTTGCGGGGTCGACCTTGCGCTGGAGGGGGTTTTGTATGGGGAATGTATGGGAATCGGTGGGGGAAACCGCGCGCCATCGGACGCGCGAAGAGAAGCGCGATAGGATGACGCCGAAGCCTCGCCGAACCGATTTGTCAAAGCGGGCACCGCGCGATAGCATCTTGCCTTGCTGAGGCTGCGCCGCGTTCTCTGCCCAAAGGGCATCTGGCCGGCGGCTTCGGTCATTTCCCCGTATCCACGGTATCTCCTCGCAAAATTCCGCTATCTCCGTGTCTTCTTCTCATGTTTTGAGCCGGCGACGCCGGGCGTATCGCGCCCGCAGCGAGCACGGCACGCGCGGTCCGGTTTGGCTGTTCGATCTGGACAACACGCTGCATCGCGCGTCTCACGCGATCTTTCCGCGCATCAATCGTGCGATGACCGCCTATATCGTCGAGAAGCTCGGACTGCCGCATGACGAGGCCAACCGGCTGCGCTTCGCCTATACGGAGCGGTACGGTGCGGTACTGCTCGGTCTGATCCGGCATCACGCCATCGATCCGCACGAATTCCTCGCCCGGGTGCACGAGTTGCCGCCGCTGGCCGAGGTGCTGCGCGCCGAGCGGGGCGTCGCCCGGCTCATGGCCGGATTGCCGGGACGCAAGATTCTGCTGACGAACGCGCCGGCGCATTACGCCATGCCGATTGTCGAGGCGCTGGGCATTCGGCGTCATTTCGAGCGTTGCGTGAGTATCGAGGACATGGCGGACCGGCGTGCCTGGCGGGCCAAACCCGACGCGACCATGCTGCGACGCCTGCTCGTGCGCGAGGGTCTGGCGCCCGAGCGCACGTGGCTGGTCGAGGACACGCGCTCGCACCTGAAACACCTCCGGCATTTCGGCATCAAGACGGTCTGGATCACGGGGCATCTGCCGGCGAGAAACAGCTTTGGCAAGGTAATGCCGCGAAGTGGCCGCCCACACTACGTGGATATCAAAGTACAATCTCTGCGCGAGTTACGGGCGTGCCTGGCGATCGGGGAAGGCGCGAAACGCGTAAAGGCCGTCCGACAATCAAATCCCAACCGATAACGACCAGACGATGCAGCAGGAAAACTCTTCGAGCGGCGCCGGCTATGGCACCGCCGATGCGCTGGAGGCCGCGCCCGCGCCGGTGAAGACCACTCGCCCCAAGCCGGGCGAGCGCCGTGTACAGGTGTTGCAAACCCTCGCAGCCATGCTTGAGACCCCCAAAGGCGAGAAGATCACCACGGCCGCGCTCGCCGCGCGTCTCGATGTCTCCGAAGCGGCGCTCTATCGCCACTTCGCGAGCAAGGCCCAGATGTTCGAAGGCCTCATCGAGTTCATCGAACAGACCATTTTCGGTCTGATCAACCAGATCTCCGCTCAGGATCAGGACGGCGTGACGCAAGCGCGCGCGATCGTGCTGATGCTGCTCGGTTTCGCGGAGAAGAACCCGGGCATGACACGCGTGCTGACCGGTGAAGCGCTGGTCGGCGAACACGAGCGTCTGCAAGAGCGTATGAACCAGTTGCTCGACCGCATCGAGGCGTCGCTGCGCCAGGTGCTGCGTCTGGCGGTGGCTCAGGGCACGCTGCCCGAGACGTTCGACGCCAACTCGCGTGCCAACCTGCTCGTGTCCTACGTGCTGGGCCGCTGGCATCGCTTCGCCAAGAGCGGCTTCAAGCGCTCGCCGGCCGAAGGCGCAGAGCCGCAAGTCGCGGCATTGCTGCGCTAACTGCGTCAGGCGGGTGGTCTGCGCCCGCGACGTAGATTACGTTATACTTTTGCAACTCGCGATGAGGCTGGCGCCGTTTCCGCCCGGCTTCGTTGCGATAATTGGCGCGCCGATTTGGTGACTCGCTTGCGGGCGCGCGAATGACACGGCCGGGGTTTCCCCTGGCAGTGGGCATTCACTAAAAATGCGGCTAAAGAGGTCGTTCGCGCACCCCGCCGTTTTTCCGTCGACCCCTTTTCCCGCACAGAACGCTTCAGGACGCCGTCCGTCGATCACGATTGACAGCGACACTGGCCCCGACATGTTTCGGACAGGGATTTATGGAATCTTCAATCGGAATCGTCACGCCGCAGCGGATGCATTTCGCTGAGCCGCTGGCATTGCAAAACGGCAGCACCCTCGCGGGCTACGACCTGATGGTCGAGACTTACGGCGAGCTCAACGCTGATCGCAGCAATGCGGTGCTGGTTTGTCACGCGCTCAACGCGTCGCATCACGTGGCAGGTATCGCCGCCGACAATCCCAAGGACGTCGGCTGGTGGGACAACATGGTCGGCCCGGGCAAACCGCTCGACACCAATCGCTTCTTCGTCATCGGGGTGAACAACCTCGGCTCGTGCTTCGGCTCGACCGGCCCGATGAGTCTCGACGAGGCCACCGGCACGCCGTATGGCGCGCGCTTCCCTGTCGTGACCGTTGAAGACTGGGTCAACGCGCAGGCGCGCGTGGCCGACGTCTTCGGCATTCACAAGTTCGCGGCGGTCATGGGCGGTAGTCTCGGCGGCATGCAGGCGCTCGCGTGGAGCATCATGTATCCCGAGCGGGTGGGGCACTGTCTGGTGATCGCGTCCACGCCGAAGCTCTCCGCACAGAACATCGCGTTCAACGAAGTCGCGCGCTCGGCCATCCTTTCCGATCCGGATTTTCACGGCGGCGACTATTACGCGCACGGCGTGGTGCCGCGCCGGGGGCTGCGCGTGGCGCGCATGATCGGTCACATCACCTATCTGTCCGACGAGGACATGGCGACCAAGTTCGGCCGTGCCCTGCGGCGCGCCGAAGCGCTGGTCGACGGGGTGAAGACCAGCGCCAATGCGAAAGGTAACGGCAATGGTGACGACAGCTACCGCTTCAGCTTCGACGTGGAGTTCGAAGTGGAGTCGTACCTGCGCTATCAGGGCGACAAGTTCGCCGAGTATTTCGACGCCAACACCTATTTGCTGATTACGCGCGCGCTCGATTACTTCGATCCGGCCCGCACGGTCGGCGGCGATCTGGCGAAGGCGCTGTCGCACACGTCGGCGAAGTATCTGATCGTGTCGTTCACGACCGATTGGCGTTTTGCACCGACGCGCTCGCGCGAGATCGTCAAGGCGCTGCTCGACACGCGCCGTACGGTGAGCTACGCCGAGATCGATGCGCCGCACGGTCACGACGCCTTCCTGCTCACCGATGCGCGCTATCACAATCTGGTGCGCGCCTATTACGAACGTATCGCCCAGGAGGTCGGGGTATGAGTCAGTCCACGGTACCGGCCGGCAGTTCGCAGGCCGCACAACTGGCCGCATCGCGTAATCGCATTTCGGCGTCGCTCGCGGATCGTCCCGACTTTCGTGTCATTGCCCGCTGGATCGAGCCGTCGTCGCAGGTGCTCGACCTCGGGTGCAGCGACGGCTCGTTGCTGCGCCTGCTGACCGACGAACTTGACGTGAGCGGCTATGGCGTCGAGATCGACGACGCCGGCGTGCTCGCGTCCGCGCAGCGTGGCATCAACGTCATTCAGCAGAACATGGAAGACGGGCTGAAGCTGTTCGAAGACCAGAGTTTCGATACCGTCATTCTTTCCCAAACGTTGCAGACTATCCACCGCACGGCGGATATTTTGCGCGAGACGGTGCGGGTCGGCCGCGAAGCGATTGTCTCGTTCCCGAACTTCGGCTACTGGCCGCATCGGCTGTCGGTGTTGCAGGGACGCATGCCGGTGTCGAAGAGTCTGCCATTCCAGTGGCACAACACGCCCAACGTGCGTGTGTTGACGATCAAGGACTTCGAGGCGCTGGCGCCGGACGTCGGTGTGAAGATTCTGGATCGCGCCGTATTGCACAACGGGCAACTCGTGTCGGTGGGGGCGAACTGGCGTGGTAGTCTTGCGGTCTATCGCGTCAAGCGTTCCTGAACCGACGGCAGCTCGCGGGGCAGTGCGGCGCTGGGCCCCGACGGAAGAAGACGCCGGGGGCCGGGTGCCGTGCAGCACGGGCGGCTGGCCCCAATTGTCCTTTCCATGACAGATTCGCTGCGGCCCGACGACGGGCGCGTCTTCCACCCCACGCGGATGCTCATCTGCGTGATTCTCGGTTTCACCTCCGGCTTGCCGCTTTTCATCCTGCTCAATCTCGTGCAGGCATGGTTGCGCAGCGAGCACGTGGATCTCAAGTCGATCGGGCTGTTCGCACTGATCCAGTTTCCCTACACATGGAAGTTCCTGTGGGCGCCGCTCATGGATCGCTTCGCGCCCAACGTGTTCGGCTGGAAGCCGGGACGGCGTCGCGGCTGGATGTTCGTCACGCAATTGCTCGTGGCCGGCGCGGTGGCGATCATGGGGACGTATTCACCGCAGCGCGATCTGATGACGATTGCCGCGCTGGCGGCGGCGCTGGCGTTCTTCAGCGCGAGTCTCGATATCTGTCTTGACGCCTATCGACGCGAGCTGCTGTCCGATCGCGAGCAGGGGCTTGGTACGGCGATGCATGTGAACGCCTACAAGGTGGCGGGTCTCGTGCCGGGGTCGCTCGCGCTGATCATGGCCGATCATCTGCCGTGGTCGCAGGTGTTTTTCGCGACGGCGGCGTTTATGCTGCCCGGCATCGTGATGACGCTCGTCGTCAAGGAGCCGGAGATACGCGGCACCCCGCCGAAGACATTGCGCGAGGCGGTGGTCGAGCCGTTTCACGAGTTCGTAACGCGAGGGGGATGGTCGCAGGCGTTGCTGGTGCTCGCGTTCATCTTTCTATACAAGCTGGGCGATTCGATGGCGACGTCGCTGGCCACATCGTTCTATCTCGATCTCGGTTTCACGAAGACGCAGATCGGCGTGGTGGCCAAGGCGACGAGCCTGTGGGCGAGCGTGGCGGGCGGCATCATCGGCGGGATCTGGCTGATCAAGCTCGGTATCAACCGTGGGCTGTGGGTGTTCGGCGTGCTGCAACTGGTGTCGGTGCTGGGCTTCGCGTGGTTGGCGGAAGCCGGACCGGTAATCACGGGGCTGGGCGCGGTGATTGCGTTCGAAGCGTTCACGGCGGGCTTGGGCACGGCGGCGTTTACCGCCTACATCGCGCGCACGACGGACCCGCGCTATACGGCGACGCAGTTCGCATTGTTCACGAGTCTGGCGTCGGTGCCGCGCACGTTCGCGAACGCGGGCACCGGCTACATCGTGGACGGTGTGGGCTGGCTGACGTTCTTCCTCATCTGCACGGCACTGGCCGTGCCCGGCATGCTGCTGCTACCGAAGGTCGCGCCCTGGGGCGCGGACGACGACGACGGCAACGGGGTGCCTGCGACGCACGGGGCGAAGTCAGCCGCGCTTACAGCGCGTGGTCGTAGTCCACGGTCAGCGGGGCGTGATCGCTGAACTTGATGTCGCGGAACACCGACGTGGTTTTCGCCTTGCTGGCGATGGCCTGCGTGGCGATCTGGTAGTCGATGCGCCAGCCCACGTTCTTGGCATACGCTTGTCCGCGATTGCTCCACCACGTGTACTGCTCCGCGCGCGGGTCGAGCGTGCGGAAGACGTCGACATAGCCGTGCTCGTCGAACAACTGCGAGAGCCACGCGCGCTCTTCCGGCAGGAAACCCGAATTCTTCAGGTTGCCCTTCCAGTTCTTGATGTCGATTTCCTTGTGCGCGATGTTCACGTCGCCGCACAGCACCACTTCGCGTCCCGCTGCCTTGAGCGCCAGCAGATGCGGCATGAAGTCCGCCATGAAACGGAACTTGGCGGCCTGACGCTCTTCGCCGCTCGATCCCGACGGGATGTACACCGAGATCACCGACAGGTTGCCGTAGCGCACTTCGACGTAACGCCCCTCGGCGTCGAACTCCGGATTGCCCCAGCCGATGACGATGTCGTCGGGCTCGCGGCGCACGTAGACGCCCGCGCCGCTGTAGCCCTTCTTCTCGGCATAGTGGAAATAGCCCTGATAGTCGTGCGGCTTGAGAAAGTCCGGCGTCATGTCGGGCAATTGCGCCTTGATCTCCTGCACGCAGAGGATGTCGGCGTCCTGATTGCCGAACCACTCGAAAAAGCCCTTCTTGGCGGCCGATCGCACGCCGTTCAGATTCGCGGTAATGATGCGCATGAGTGTGTCGATGTGCCGCACCGTTCGAACACGGGCGGCATGGGGAAATTTGTCAGCGGCAAGGATACCGCAATCGTCGCATCGCGGCGGATCGTGAGCGTGCGTTGAGCGAGCGATGCGTGCTCGGCGGCGTCACGTTCGACGTGACGTTCGCGGTCATGTCCGCCGTGCACCGCCCGCAATGGCGGCCTTTGCTTCACCGTCGCCGCCGGGGCCGAGGATGTCGCGAGCGAGCGCGAGCCAGCGCCGCGCGGCGTGCGAGAGGTACGAGTCCCGCCGCCAGGCCATCGCCAGATCCCACGGGATCTCCGGATCGCGCACGTCCGTCATCACGAAGCGCTTCGGGTCCAGGCGCGCGCAGAACGGCTCGGGGAGCAACGCAATCCCTACGCCGTTGTCCACCATCGACGCAATGAAGTCCCACTGGCTGGAGCGTCCCGCAATCTTGGGCGTGAAGCCCGCGCGCCGGCAGGCGGCGATCACGAACTCCGATAACGCAAACCCTTCGCCGTAGAAGACGAAGGGTTCGTCGCGCAGTTCGCCGAGGCCGACGGAGGCGCGCCCCTCCCAGCGCGATTCGCGCGGTGCAATCAGACGCAACTGGTAATGGCACACCTGCAGCACGTCGAGTACCGTGGGATCGACCGGCAGCAGTACCGCGCCCAACTCGATTTCCCCGGCCAGCAGCGCCTGCTCGATGGCGCGCGAGCCGGTCTCGAAGAGCTTCATCTCGATATCCGGATAGTGCTGATGGAACGCGCCGATCACCGGGATGAACAGGTCGCCGCCTAGCGGCGGAATGCCGATCGACAATTCGCCGCGAGAAACTGTCTCCAGATCGGCCAGCTCCTGCTGCAACCGGGCGTAGGCGGCGAGCACATCCTGACCGCGTTCGAAGACGACGCGTCCCGCATCGGTCAACTGAAGCCGCCGGCCCATGCCGCGTTCTTCGCGCAACATGAGCGGGGTGCCCAGTTCGTCCTCCAGCGCCTTGACCATCTTGCTCACCGTCGGCTGGGTCACGAACAGCGCTTCGGCCGCCGCCGTGAAGCTCTGCTGTCGCACAACTTCCACAAATCCTCGCAACGCGCGCAGTTCCATTTTGGTTCTCTCGTTTGCACCCGAATGGTGCGATCAGGCGGAAAGCCCCGTCCCGTAAGGCTTCCTCATGCACTATTAGGGTTAATACTTAAATTATTCCAATTTGGAATCGTTTTGATACGACTAATTCATTATATTTATGTTGCGCCGCTTCCTATACTCGTCTTCATATTGATGAAAACCCCTAGGGAGTCTGCCATGACCAAGATGATCGCCAGCCGTCTGTACAGCCGCAGCAAGCGCGTTCTCGACGTGCTCTGGCAGATTGCGCTCCTGACGGGGATCTATCTGGCAGCGGATGCTGCATCGCGTCATTTCCATCTGCCCCTGCCGGGCGGTGTGCTGGGCCTGCTCGTTGTCGTGGCGCTGCTCATGAGCGGCGTGCTGAAGACGGAGAAGATCAAGCGCGGCGCCGACTGGTTTCTGGCCGAGATGATTCTCTTCTTCGTGCCGCTGGTCGCTGCGGTCATGCAATACACCGACGTGCTGCGTCAGGAAGGCCTGCAATTGCTCGCCGTGATCGGCGTGGGCACGGTGCTCGTGATGGTCTCGACGGCGCTGGCGGTCGACTTCGCTTGCCGTGCCGAACGCCGTCTGAAGCTCGCGTTCGCCCGCATTCCGGCCCGCCGTGCGCATGCGCACGATGCCCGCTGATGCGTCGCGACGCCATCGTCACTATGGCTACTGGCGTCATCCTCATGACGGGGGTTGACGCCGCTCTCATTGCGCTCACCGCTCGCGGGGCCTTGTCATGAATCATACGGCGCTCCTGCTGCTCGTTCTTACCGTCTTTTTCTATTACGTGTCGAAGCGTCTTTATGCGCGCTTCGGCAAGGTGTGGCTCGGCCCGGCGATTCTCGCGCCGATCCTGGTCATCGGCGTGATGATCGGCGGCGATATCTCCTATACGACGTACATTTCCGATTCGCGCTGGCTCGTGTGGCTGCTCGGCCCGACGACGATTGCCTTCGCGGTGCCGATCTACGAGCATCGCGACATCATTCGCCGTCACGCCTTTGCGCTGACGTTCGGTGTGGTGGTGGCGATGGTGGTGGCGGTGAGCAGTTCGTACGTGCTCGCCCGGCTCTTCGAGTTGCCGCCGGAGATGGCGCGCAGTCTGCTCGCGCGCTCGATTTCGACGCCGTTCGCGCTGGTCGTCTCCGACAAGGTCGGTGGCTCGCGCGACCTCGTGGGGCTATTCGTCATCATTACCGGACTGATCGGCATGCTCCTTGGCGAGGCGCTGCTCTCGTGGCTGCCGTTGCGCACGCGCATGGCGCGTGGCGCACCGTTCGGCGCGGGCGCGCATGGCTTCGGTACGGCCAAGGCGCGCCAGATCGGCGGCGAAGAAGGTGTGGTCGCCAGCCTTGTCATGATGATCAACGGGGTGCTCATGGTGCTCGCCGCGCCGTTGATCGCGCACCTTCCCGTGTGACGAAAAAATAACCCTTCGCGCGTCGCCCCTGCTGCTACGGCGCGTATCAGTTTTGCTACAATGCCGTGGTCTTGAGGAGCGTTGCGACAGCCGAAGTGCTGCCAGGCTCAAGATCCTTCCTATTGGCCGCGCCGGCCGCCGGTTTTCCCCGGATCGCATGGCGTGTGAGCCTCAAGAACGGCGCTCACGTCCCACTATCTAGTCTTTATTTAGAGAAAGGAGGCGTGATGAACGCCGTAGTCGACTCAAAAGATTTCCTCGTTGCCGATATCAATCTCGCTGGTTGGGGCCGTAAAGAGCTGACCATCGCCGAGAGTGAAATGCCGGGCCTGATGGCCACGCGCGCCGAATTCAAGGCGAGCCAGCCGCTCAAGGGCGCCCGTATCGCCGGCTCGCTCCACATGACCATCCAGACGGGCGTGCTCATCGAGACGCTGACCGCGCTGGGCGCCGAAGTGCGCTGGGCCTCGTGCAACATCTTCTCGACGCAAGACCACGCCGCCGCCGCGATCGCCGCCGCTGGCGTGCCGGTGTTCGCCTACAAGGGCGAATCGCTCAAGGAATACTGGGAATACAGCCACCGCATCTTCGAATGGCCGAACGGCGAGTTCGCCAACATGATTCTCGACGACGGCGGCGACGCCACCCTGCTGCTGATCCTGGGCAGCAAGGCCGAGAAGGATCTGTCGGTCGTGGCCAACCCGACCAACGAGGAAGAAGACGCGCTGTACGCCGCCATCAAGGATCACATCAAAGTCGATCCGCAGTGGTACAGCAAGCGCCTGTCGCAGATCAAGGGCGTGACCGAAGAAACCACCACGGGCGTGCACCGCCTGTATCAGATGGAAAAAGACGGCGTGCTGCCGTTCCCGGCCATCAACGTGAACGACTCGGTCACCAAGTCGAAGTTCGACAACCTGTACGGCTGCCGTGAATCGCTGGTCGACGGTATCAAGCGCGCCACCGACGTCATGATCGCGGGCAAGATCGCGCTCGTGGCCGGTTACGGTGACGTGGGCAAGGGCTGCGCGCAAAGCCTGCGGGGTCTGGGCGCCACGGTGTGGGTCACGGAAATCGATCCGATCTGCGCGTTGCAAGCCGCGATGGAAGGCTACCGTGTGGTGACGATGGAATACGCTGCCGACAAGGCCGACATCTTCGTGACCGCCACGGGCAACTTCCACGTGATCGATCACGACCACATGGCCGCCATGAAGCATCAGGCTATCGTGTGCAACATCGGTCACTTCGACTCGGAAATCAACGTGGCGTCGACCCGTCAGTACGAGTGGGAAAACATCAAGCCGCAGGTCGATCACATCATCTTCCCGGACGGCAAGCGCATCATCTTGCTGGCGGAAGGCCGCCTCGTGAACCTGGGCTGCGCCACGGGCCACCCGTCGTTCGTGATGAGCAACTCGTTCACCAACCAGACGCTCGCACAGATCGAACTGTTCGTGCACGGCGCCAAGTACAAGAACAGCGTGTACGTGCTGCCGAAGCATCTGGACGAGAAGGTCGCGCGTCTGCACCTGGGCCGTATCGGCGCCGAGCTGACCGTGCTCTCCGACGCGCAGGCGAAGTACATCAGCGTCGACAAGAACGGTCCGTTCAAGCCGGCGCACTACCGTTATTGATGGACCGCCGCGCTAAGCCGGTACGGAGCACGGAGGGGTGCGATGTGCCGGTAAAGCGCGACGCAATAACTCGGTGGCGCTGCGTGTTCTCCAATGTCGCCCAGTGTCGCCGCGTTCGCTTTTTGTCACCGCCGGTGCCGGACCGTCAATCCTGCACCGGCCTGTTCTTCGGAGCTCGCCATGCGTCTGCTGCTGATTTGGCTCATCAATGCCATCGCGCTTCTCGTTTTGCCGTACATCGTGTCGGGCGTTCAGCTCAGGGGCATCGGCACGGCGCTGATCGTTGCGGTCGTGCTTGGCCTGATCAACGCGTTCCTGCGTCCGCTGCTCGTTGTGCTCACGCTGCCGGTCACGGTAGTGACGCTGGGGCTGTTCATCTTCGTCATCAACGCACTGCTGTTCTGGCTGGCTTCGCATGTCGTCAAGGGATTTGAAGTCTCGGGCTTCTGGGCGGCGCTCTTCGGTTCGCTGCTGTATAGCCTGATCTCGTGGATTCTGTCGGCGCTGGTGTTCGGCGGCGATCGCGCCACCAACGTGTAAGTGTCGACGCCGGATCGTCGACGGTTCTTCGCAGGAAACCTGTAGTCATGTCGCAAGCTCTTCGTGCCGATCAGGCGCTCGTTTCGCGAGGACTGGCCGCATCGCGCACCGTCGCTCAACGTCTTATCGATGCCGGACGCGTGTATTACGCGGGCACCGAAACGGCGCTCAAGAAGGCCAGCCAGCCGGTGGCCAGCGACGAAGACCTCGAAGTGCGTGCGGCGGCCGATGGTTTGCCGGGCGAAGACCGCTATGTGTCGCGCGGCGGCCTGAAGCTGGCCGGTGCGCTGGCGCAGACGGGACTCGACGTGATGGGCCGTGTGGCGCTCGACGTCGGCCTCTCGACCGGTGGCTTCTCGGACTGCCTGTTGCAGGCCGGGGTAGCGCAGGTGGTCGGGGTGGACGTCGGTCACGGGCAGTTGCATCAACGTCTGACCGGCGAGTCGCGGCTCGTGTCGCTCGAAGGCATCAACGCGCGGCATCTGTCGCGAGAGATGCTGGACGCGCGTCTGACGGAAGCTGCCGCACTCAGTGCACTCAGTGCAGTCCCCGAGCCGGGCTTCGATCTGATCGTGGGCGACGTGTCGTTCATTTCGCTGACGCTGGTGCTGCCTGCGCTGGTCCCGCTGCTGAGCGTGAGCGGCGATCTGCTGATGCTGGTCAAGCCGCAGTTCGAGGTGGGACGCGAGCACATCGGACGCGGTGGCCTCGTGAAAGATTCCGCGCAATACGCGCAAGTAGAGACAAAGATCCGCACCGCCTGCGAAGCGCTCGGACTGACGCTCGCCGCATGGCTCGACAGTCCCATCGCCGGGGGTGACGGCAACCGGGAGTTCTTCGTGCACGCCAGGCGTGCGGCATGAGCGGCTCTCTCGATAACCAGACGATCATGACGCAACCTTCTTTCAGTTTCGAATTCTTCCCGCCCAAGACCGCCGAAGGCGCGGAGAAGCTGCGCGCGACGCGACAGCAACTGTTCCCGCTCGGCCCGAAGTTCGTCTCGGTGACGTTCGGCGCCGGTGGTTCGACGCAGCAGGGTACGCTCGATACGGTCATCGAAATCCAGCGCGAAGGCGTGGATGCGGCACCGCACCTGTCGTGCGTCGGCTCAACCAAAGAGAGCATTCGCGACATTCTCAAGACGTACCGCGATAACGGCATTCGTCACATCGTGGCGCTGCGCGGCGATCTGCCGTCGGGCATGGGCGAGATCGGCGAGTTTCGCTACGCGTCGGAGCTCGTCGAGTTCATTCGCGCGCAGACGGGCGACTGGTTCCACATCGAAGTCGCGGCTTACCCCGAATACCATCCGCAGGCAAAGTCGCCGCGTCTGGATCTCGAGCACTTTGCCAACAAGGTGAAGGCGGGCGCCGACTCGGCCATCACCCAATACTTCTTCAACGCGGACGCTTACTTCCGTTTTGTCGACGACGCTTCGCGTCTGGGCGTGGCGGTGCCGATCGTGCCGGGCATCATGCCGATCACGAATTACTCGCAGATGATGCGGTTCTCGGAAATGTGCGGCGCCGAAGTGCCGCGCTGGATTGCCAAGCGTCTCGAAGGGTTTGGCGACGACCGCGAATCGATTCGTGCTTTCGGCCTCGACGTGGTGTCGGCGCTGTGCGAGCGACTGCTCGCCGGAGGCGCACCGGGTTTGCACTTCTACACGCTCAACGCCGCTTCGGCGACCAAAGCGATGTGGCAGCGCCTCGGACTGTAAGGCGTCGCGCAATCGCTTGCCAAAGGATCGGCGGTTAGGAAGTCAATCCTGATCATAATTAAGTGTTTTCCCAACCAAAAACACCACAAATAGGCGGTTCTCTAGGGATTTGGCGTGTTGTTCCATGGGTGAAGCTTCAGTAATATCCCTCGTGGGCTCGGCGGCGAACCACCGCCGGGCGTCATCTCAAATCCCGAGGAGCCTATGAAACAGACCCACACCCTGCGTTTGCTTTTGGCTGCGACCTTGCTAGCCGGTGCGGCCGTGATCCCGCCCGCGTCAGCCGTCGAACTCCCGAACAAGACCCTCGTGTACTGCTCCGAGGGCAGCCCTGCCGGCTTCGATCCGGGGCAACTCACCACGGGCACCGATTTCGATCCTGCCGACGCCATCTACAACCGCCTCATTGCCTTCGTACCGGGCGAGACCGGCGTCATGCCGTCGCTGGCCGAGAAGTGGGATATCTCGCCGGACAACAAGATCTACACCTTCCACCTGCGCAAGGGTGTGAAGTTCCACACGACCGATTACTTCAAGCCCACGCGCGACTTCAACGCCGAAGACGTGAAGTTCACGTTCGAGCGCATGGGCGATCGCGAGATGCCATTCCGCAAGGCGTATCCGGCGGAATTCCCGTACTACGTGGACATGGGCCTGCAGGCGGACATCGACCGTATCGAAATCGTCGATCCGTACACCGTGCGCTTCGTACTGAAGAAGGTCGACGCGCCGTTCATCCAGAACCTGGCCATGTCGTTCGCGTCGATCCTCTCGAAGGAGTACGCGGACAAGCTGCTCGCGGCGAACAACCCCCGCGACATTGCGCTCAAGCCGGTCGGCACCGGTCCGTTCATCTTCCGCAGCTACACGAAGGACGCCACGCTGCGTATGGACGGTAACAAGGAGTACTGGAATACGAATCTGCCGCCGAAGGTCGGCAAGCTGGTCTTCGCGATCACGACCGACGCCAATGTGCGTATCCAGAAGCTCAAGCGCAACGAGTGCCAGGTCGCGACCTATCCGCGACCGGCGGACGTGGATGCGCTTAAGGCCGATATCGAAGCGCAAGGCAAGGGGTCGAAGCTGAAGATGCCGGATCAGGTCGGCTTCAACCTCGGCTACGTGGCGTACAACGTGCAGAAGAAGCCGCTCGATCGCGTGGAAGTGCGTCAGGCGCTCGACATGGCGATCAACAAGAAGGCAATTCTTCAGTCCGTGTACGGCTCGGCCGGGCAGTTGTCGAACGGCGCGCCGATGCCGCCGACGCAATGGTCCTACGACAAGAACATCAAGTCGGCCAGCTACGATCCCGAGAAGGCGCGCGCGCTGCTCGACAAGGCGGGCGTAAAGGGGATCGAGATCACGCTGTGGGCCATGCCGGTGCAACGTCCGTACAACCCGAACGGCAAGCTGATGGCCGAGATGATTCAGGCCGACTGGGCGAAGATCGGCGTGAAGGCCAACATCGTCACGTACGAATGGGGTGAGTACATCAAGCGCGCCAAGGCGGGCGAGCACGACGCGATGCTCATCGGCTGGACCGGCGACAACGGCGATCCGGACAACTGGCTCGGCGTGCTGCTCGGCTGCGATTCGATGAACGGCAACAACTTCTCGAAGTGGTGCTACAAGCCGTTCGACGACCTCATCAAGCAGGCGCGTCAGACGACGGACGTGGCAACGCGTACGAAGTTGTACACACAGGCGCAGGACATCTTCGCGCAGCAACTGCCGTTCTCGCCCATTGCGCACTCCACGCAGTACAAACCCATGGCGACGAACGTGAAGGGCTTCAAGCTCAGCCCGTTCAGCCGTAACAGCTTCGCCGGCGTTTCACTCGACTGACGTAAAACCAGGTCAGTCTCGCAACGTGTCGGGCGTGCCGACCCGGTTCACAAGACCGGGCCGGCACGGGCGACGGAAAGCCGGTTGGTGGCAAGTGAAGCGCAAGTTGGTATCAAGCAGACAGACCCGGCCGCCGCGCCCGGGGGTGTTTGCGGCACCGGGACAGACGTTTGTCCACGATTGATTAACGCGGCAAAGCGCCACTCGTTCCTGCGCCGGGGACGCGCGGCGTGCGAAGCCCCCACGGAACATTCCTATGCTGAGATTCGTCCTGAGACGACTAGGCATGGTGATCCCGACGTTCATCGGTATCACCATCCTCGCGTTCGCGCTCATTCACCTCATTCCCGGCGATCCGATCGAAGTGCTGGTAGGCGAGCGAAATCTCGATCCCGTCATGCACGCCGAAGCGATGAAGCGACTGGGACTCGATCAGCCGCTCACCACGCAGTATTTCGTCTATCTGAAGCACGCGGCGCAGGGTGACCTCGGCCGCTCCATCGTCACCAACGAGGGTGTGCTTCACGAGTTCTTCGCGCGCTTTCCCGCCACGCTGGAACTGGCCCTGTGCGCCATGATCTTCGCGCTCGTTGTCGGCTTGCCGGCCGGGGTGGCCGCCTCGCTGCGCCGCGGGAAGATGCTCGATCACACCACGATGGGGGCGGCGCTTACCGGCTACTCCATGCCGATTTTCTGGTGGGGTCTGCTGCTCATCATGCTGTTCTCCGTCGATCTGCAATGGACACCCGTGTCCGGGCGCATCGGCGTGGAGTACGACGTGCCGAGCGTGACCGGCTTCATGCTCATCGACACGCTGCTCTCGGGCGAGGAAGGGGCCTTCGGGTCGGCGCTCAGTCACCTGATTCTGCCGACCATCGTGCTCGGCACGGTGCCGCTCGCGGTGATTGCGCGCATGACGCGCTCGGCCATGCTCGAAGTGCTGCGCGAGGACTACATTCGCACCGCGCGCGCGAAGGGGCTGTCGCCGTGGCGCGTGATTGTCGTGCATGCGCTGCGCAACGCGCTGATTCCCGTCATCACGGTGATCGGGCTGCAAGTCGGCACGCTGCTCGCCGGTGCGGTGCTCACGGAGAACGTTTTCTCCTGGCCCGGCATCGGCAAGTGGCTGATCGACGCCATTTTGCGACGCGACTACCCGGTGGTGCAGGGTGGCATTCTGCTCATCGCGACGGGCGTGATTCTGGTTAACCTGCTGGTCGACGTGCTCTATGGCGTCGTCAACCCGCGCATTCGGCACTGAGGGAGGTCAACGATGAGTGACACGCCTGCTACGCTGCCGCCTCCCGCCGCTGTGACGGCCACGCCCCGAGGGCGTCTGATCCGGGAGTTTCTGCGCAGCTTCACCGCTAACCGTGGCGCGACCGCCGCGGCCATCATCCTGTTGCTGATGTTCGCGGCCGCGATTCTCGCGCCGCTGATCGCACCGCACAGCCCCATCGAGCAATATCGCGACTTCGTGAAGATTCCGCCCGCCTGGTTCGAAGACGGCAATGCGAGGTTCCTGCTTGGCACCGACGAGGCCGGGCGCGACATGCTTTCGCGTCTGATTTACGGCGCGCGTCTGTCGTTCTGGATTGGCCTGTCGTCGGTGGTGCTATCGCTGATTCCCGGGATTCTGCTCGGGCTGCTGGCCGCGTTCTTCCAGCGCTGGCTCGACACGCCGATCATGCGTCTGATGGACGTGATGATGGCGCTGCCGTCGCTGCTGCTGGCCGTGGCCGTGGTGGCGGTTATCGGCCCGGGGCTCGCCAACACGACCATCGCCATCGCGATTGTGACGTTGCCGGCGTACGTGCGTCTGACGCGTGCGGCAGCGATCGGCGAGTTGCAGCGCGAGTATGTTGTCGCCTCGCGCATGGCCGGGGCGGGCACGTTGCGGCTGATGTTCTCAACGGTGCTGCCGAACTGCGCGGCGCCGCTCATCGTGCAGGCCACGCTGAGTTTTTCGGTGGCCATTCTCGATGCGGCAGCGCTCGGCTTTCTCGGCCTCGGCGTGCAACCGCCGCTCGCCGAGTGGGGCTCGATGCTCGCGTCTGCGCGCGACTATATGGAAAGTGCCTGGTGGATCGTGACGCTGCCGGGACTTGCGATCGTCATCTCGGTCCTTGCCATCAACCTGGTCGGCGACGGCCTGCGCGATGCACTCGACCCCAAACTGAAACGAATCGCATGAGTCTGCTCTCCATTCGAAATCTATCGGTCGACTTCGACGGCGCACGCGCGGTCGACGCCATCGACCTCGACGTCGGCCAGGGCGAGATTCTCGGCGTGGTCGGCGAATCCGGTTCGGGCAAGAGCGTGACGATGCTCGCGCTCATGGGCCTGATCGACGCACCCGGCCGTGTCACCGCCGACCAGGTGTCCTTTGACGGCAAAGACCTGTTGCACGCGTCGAATCGCGCGCGTCGCAATATCGTCGGGCGCGACGTATCGATGATCTTTCAGGACGCGCTCACCAGCCTGAACCCGAGCTACACCATCGGCTATCAGATCGGTGAGGTGCTGCGCCGTCACATGGGACTGCGCGGACGGGCGCTGCGAGACCGTATCGTCGAGCTGCTGGCGCAAGTCGAGATTCCCGACGCCGCGAACCGGCTCGGCGCCTATCCGCATCAGCTCTCCGGCGGGATGAACCAGCGGGTCATGATCGCGATGGCGATTGCGTGTCGCCCCAAGCTGCTGATTGCCGACGAACCGACGACCGCGCTCGACGTCACCATTCAGGCGCAGATCATGGCGCTGTTGCTGCAATTGCAGAAGGATTACGGCATGTCGCTCGTGCTGATTTCGCACGATCTCGCGGTCGTGGCCGAAGTCGCGCACCGGGTGGCCGTGATGTATGCAGGGCAGGTGATCGAAGTCCAGCAGGTGCCGGCATTGTTCGACGCGCCGCACCATCCCTATACGGAAGCGCTGCTCAGCGCGATTCCCGAGCACAACCGCGGTGTGCGCCGTCTGCATACGCTGCCGGGGGTGGTGCCGGGGCGCGACGACCGTCCGGCGGGTTGTCTGCTCTCGCCGCGCTGTCCCTACGCCGACGATCACTGTCGCGAGGTGCGGCCCGCGCTGACGCCCTATGTTGGGCCGAGCGCCGTGGGGTCGCCGCTGGTGCGATGCTTCAAACCGCTGCCGCATGCGGTGGCGGGTGGACAGACGATGGGAGGGGCGCTATGAGTGAAACGGTTTTCGCGACGCCTCCGGAAGCCCCGCAGGCCGGCGCACCGGATGGCCGCGTGGTGCTGGCCGCGCAGGATCTGGCGCGCTTCTACACGGTGAACCGCGGTTTCATGCGGGGGCAGGCGAGTGTCAAGGCGCTCAATGGCGTGTCGTTCGAGCTCAAGGCCGGCCGCACGCTGGCCGTCGTCGGCGAGTCGGGGTGCGGCAAATCGACGCTGGCGCGGGTGCTGACGTTGATCGAAACCCCCACGTCCGGCAGGCTTTTTGTCGACGCGGTCGAGACGACGTCGGCGTCGGCGGGCGAACTGGCGCCGCTGCGCACGCGTATCCAGATGGTGTTTCAGAACCCGTATGCGTCGCTCAACCCGCGCAAGACGGTAGGGCAGGCGCTCGATGAGCCGCTGGCCATCAATACGTCGCTCAGCCGCGCCGAGCGGGGCGAGAAGGTCGCCGCGATGATGCGCACCGTCGGCCTGCGTCCCGAGCATGTGGCCCGTTATCCGCACATGTTCTCGGGCGGTCAGCGCCAGCGCGTGGCGATTGCCCGGGCGATGATCCTGTCGCCGGCCATCGTGGTGGCCGACGAGCCCGTTTCGGCCCTGGATGTCTCAATTCAGGCACAGATCCTGAATCTTTTCATGGATTTGCAGGACCGATACGCGACGAGTTACGTATTCGTGTCGCATAATCTCGCGGTAGTTGAGCATGTGGCCGACGACGTCATGGTGATGTATCTCGGCCGCGCGGTCGAACACGGTCCCAAGGCCGCCGTGTTCGGCAAGCCGCTGCATCCGTACACCAAGGCGTTGATGTCGGCGACACCGGCGATCAAGGCGTCCGAGCGGCGCGTGAAGATTGCGCTGTTTGGCGAACTGCCGTCGCCGCTGCGTCCGCCGCCCGGGTGTGCGTTTGCACCGCGCTGTCCGTATGCCATCGACCGTTGCCGTGAGGAAGTGCCGCAATTGCGCGAACTCGAAGGACGTCTGGTGGCGTGCCATCGGGTTGAAGACATTGAGGGATGACGAGATTGGGTGGACCACCACGCGCGACGCATGTGCGCCGGGGCGTTGCATTGACCGGCTGGCTGCTGGGTTGCTTGCTGATGACGCTTGCCGTCACGCTGGACGCGGCGTCGAGCGCGACGCCGCGCGCGATGGTGCCGCGAACCTTCCCGCTGGTGGTACCGGAGCCCGGCGAGCCGCCGCCGGGCGCCAATCTCCCGTTCTACGAAGCCCGCAAGGGCGACATGACCATCTACGTGATGGGCACCCTGCACGTCGGCAAGCCCGACGACTATCCGTTTCGCAAAGTGGTGGTCGATGCGTTGCGCGTGTCGAAGGTGGTGGCGTTCGAGCTGTCGCCTGACGATCTGACGATGTCTCAGGACGACGTGCAGAAATACGGCATGTGTGCGCGCGCCTGTCTGCCGAGGCTGATCCCGGCGCCGCTATGGCGCCAGTTGCGCGACCGTCTCAAGGGCAACCCGGCGATGCTCTCCGAGATTCGCCATATGCGGCCGTGGCTGGCGGCGCTGCTCGTCGAGACACTCGATTCGATGGGTGCCGATCTGCAAACGGAGTACGGCACCGAAAACCAGTTGGAGAACATCTATCGCGGCCGCATTGTGGGCCTTGAGTCGCTCGCCGAGCAGATGGATGCGTTTACCGGGCTGACAGCGGCCCAGCAAAATGAACTGCTCGCACAGGAACTGGTGCTGACGCCCAAAACGGCGACGGCACAGGTGCAGGAGTTGCACCGCCTGTGGCGCGCGGGCGACGCGGAACTGGTATTCGACTGGTCGCAGACCAAGGCCGCACAAGTGCGTCGCAACGTGGCGCTGGCCGACGCCATCGACGAGCGCATTCTCTACTCGCGCAACCGGCGTTTTCTGGCGCGCATGCTGTTCCTGGCGGACCCGGGCAAGCCGGTTTTCGTCGCCGTCGGCACGTTGCATCTGGGTGGCCCGCACGGGGTGCTCCAACTGCTGCGCGAGCACGGCTTCTCGGTCGCGCAGCGGTAGGGGGAAGCGGGCATCGCTGCAACGCCTCGCCCCACGCATCTCCTCAAGCCAGCATGCCTCGAGCCTCGATAAAGCTGATGATTTCCTGAAGGCCCTTGCCTTCCTTCATATTTCCCATCACGAACGGACGCATGCCGCGCATCTTCTGCGTGTCCGAACGCATGATGTCGAGCGACGCCCCGACGTACGGCGCCAGGTCCGTTTTGTTGATCACCAGGAGGTCCGACTTGGTAATGCCGGGTCCGCCCTTGCGCGGAATCTTCTCGCCGCCGGCCACATCGATCACGTAGATCGTCAGGTCCGAGAGTTCCGGGCTGAACGTCGCGGCGAGGTTGTCGCCACCGGATTCGATGAAGACGACGTCGGCGTCGGGGAAGCGCTCCAGCATCCGTTCGACGGCTTCGAGGTTGATCGAAGCGTCTTCGCGAATGGCCGTGTGCGGGCAGCCGCCGGTCTCGACGCCGAGAATGCGCTCAGGCTCCAGCGCACCGGCGACCGTCAGAAGCCGCTGGTCTTCCTTCGTGTAGATGTCGTTGGTGATGACGACGAGATCGTAGCGCTCGCGCATGGCTTTGCAGAGCATCTCGGTCAGGGTGGTCTTGCCGGAGCCGACCGGGCCTCCGATGCCGACACGCAGCGGCGGATTCTTCTTGGTACGACGGGCGTTGGCAGATGTCGTCATGGCGAATGTCGTGGGTGGCGGTGAAATAGCGAAATGGCGAAATGACGAAACAGCAAAAAACGGAAGACGCGACGTCCAGTGTCCTACGAACGGAACAGCCGTGAGTACTGTGTCTCGTGACGCGACGCCAGAATGGCGAGCGCCGGGGAAAACGTGTTGATCCGCGCATCGGGAAGCGATGCTGCCCGATGCGCGGCCTCGACCACGCGAGGGCGTAGCGCGACGATCACCCGTTGCGCGGCAAGCTGTCCGAGCGGAACCGCCTTGAGCGCACCGGCCACCTGATTCTCCAGCCAGCTGAATGCGTAGGCGACGAGCGTGTCCGCCAGCGGTGCGCCGTGCGTCAGCGCCGCGAAGGCGAACGCCGTCGGTAATGCAATCGGCTTGATGGCCGCGAGATGCTCGCGCTGGCTAGCGTCGCCCCATTCGAGCGACAGGGCGAGTTGCGTGAGCGACCAGCCCATCTGTTCGGTTTCGGCGCGTAGCTCGGCGGCTTCGCGGCTGGCAAGCAACCAGTCGTTCGCATGCCTGAGCGCTGCGACATCGCCCGCCTGCCAGTAACGCCACTGTCGGGCAAGCAGGGCCATTTCGCCGGTGGTGAAGACGCCGTCGAGCTGACTCGCGATCCAGTGCTCGGCGCTGGGGGCATCGTGAATGATGCCGTGTTCGACCGCCGCCTCGAGGCCCTGCGAATAGCTGAAGGCGCCGATCGGCAGTGCCGGCGAGGCGAGATGCAGCAGCGCCGCGAGCGACTGGAGCGACGCCGCTGCGACCGGCTCAGTGAGAGGACTGGCCAGACTTGCCGTCATCGTTCGCACTCGTTGGGAGGGACGCGCTGCCCGCATCGGTCGACGGGGCGTGTCCGCATTCGGGGCCGTGCACATGCACGTGGCCGTGACCGTCGTCATGCGAATGCGCATGCGTGCAGCCGGGACCGTGCGCGCGATCGTGCAAGGCATCGTGTGAATGATCGTGACCGCAGCCGGGACCGTGAACGTGGCCGTGAGAGTGCGAATGATCGTGGCCGCAGTCCGGACCGTGAACATGTCCGTTGCCGCCCTCGTGGTCGTGACCATGTTCGTGATCGTGCGAATGCCCGTGGTGTTCGTGGAACACCCGCTGCGCCAGGGCGAAGTCCTCCTCATAGGTCGCGTCGTGGCCGTGTTTATGGCCGCCACCGTAGGCGCCCGCTTCGGGTTCGAACGGCATCAACGCTTCGGCAACGTCGACGTCGAGCCGCAGCAGCATGTCGCGCAGCACCGGATCGTATTCGAGCTTGAGATAGCCGTCGCCCACTTCGACCGGCGTATGACGGTTGCCGAGGTGATACGCTGCGCGCGTGAGCGCGAGCGGCGCGGCGGCCGTCACGAGCAGCACCGTCTCCGGCGCGGCTTCCACGCGAATGAGGCCGCCGTCGTCGGCAACCAACACGTCGCCACCGCGCAGCACGGTGCCGCGCGGCAGGAACAGGGCGACGTCTTCACCGGTGGCGAGCGTTGCGCGAAGACGACTCTTGCTGCGCGCGTCGAACGGCAGCACCAGGGCAGGTGCACGGCGGGCGAGCGGCGCGGCGATGCGTCCGGCGTCGAGGCGTTTCTCGACGCGACGCAGGGCCGTCGAAGACGAGGTGTTGTCGGCAGACGCGGGCGATTCGGAATCTTGCGGCATGGTTCAGAAGAGGAAGTAGCGTTGCGCCATCGGCAGCACGGTCGCTGGCTCGCACGTCAGCAATTGACCGTCTGCGATGACCTGATAGGTCTCGGGGTCGACGCTGATCTGCGGCAGCCAGTCGTTGTTGATCATGTTGGCCTTGGTCACCTGCCGGATATTGCGCACCGGCACGATGCGCTTGGCCAGACCGAAACGGCCGGCCACGTCGCCATCGTACGCCGCTTGCGATACGAACGTCAGGCACGTGCGCGCCAGCGCACCGGCACGCGCGCCGAACATCTCGCGGTAGTGCACCGGCTGAGGTGTGGGGATCGACGCATTCGGGTCGCCCATCAGCGCCGTCGTAATCATGCCGCCCTTGAGAATCAGCGACGGTTTGACCCCGAAGAACGCCGGCTCCCACAACACCAGATCGGCCCACTTGCCCACTTCGACCGAGCCGATTTCATGGGCCATGCCGTGCGTGATCGCCGGGTTGATCGTGTACTTCGCCACATAGCGCTTGACGCGGAAGTTGTCCGACTGCGAGGAATCCGTGCCGAGCGTGCCGCGCTGCACCTTCATCTTGTGGGCCGTCTGCCAGGTGCGCATGACGACTTCGCCAACGCGTCCCATGGCCTGCGAGTCCGACGAAATCATCGACAGCGCGCCCAGGTCGTGCAGGATGTCCTCGGCGGCAATCGTCTCGCGGCGAATACGCGACTCGGCAAACGCGATGTCTTCCGCAATGGCCGGGTCGAGGTGATGGCAGACCATCAGCATGTCGAGGTGTTCGTCGAGCGTGTTGATGGTGTAAGGCCGTGTCGGATTGGTGGACGACGGCAGCACGTTTGCCTCGCCGCACACTTTCAGGATGTCCGGTGCGTGACCGCCCCCGGCACCCTCGGTGTGGTACGTGTGGATCGTGCGGCCCTTGATGGCCGCAACGGTCGCTTCGACGAAGCCGCCTTCATTGAGCGTGTCGGTGTGGATCGCGACCTGGGTATCGGTGGCGTCGGCCACCGACAGACAGGCGTCGATGGCCGCCGGCGTGGAGCCCCAGTCTTCGTGCAGCTTCAGGCCGATGGCGCCGGCCTCGATCTGCTCCATCAACGGTTCGGGCTGGCTGACGTTGCCCTTGCCGAGAAAGCCGAGGTTGATCGGCCAGCCGTCGGCGGCCTGCAACATGCGCTCCATGTGCCATGGACCCGGCGTGCAGGTGGTCGCGTTCGTGCCGGTGGCGGGGCCGGTGCCGCCGCCGAGCAACGTCGTCACACCGGACGACAGCGCTTCTTCGATCTGCTGCGGGCAGATGAAGTGGATGTGCGAATCGATGCCACCCGCCGTGACGATCATGCCCTCGCCGGCGATGACTTCCGTCGCACCGCCCAGCGGGATCGTCACGCCGGGCTGGATATCGGGATTGCCCGCTTTGCCGATGCCCCAGATACGTCCGTCCTTGAGGCCGATGTCGGCTTTGACGATGCCCCAATGGTCGATGATGACGGCATTCGTGATGACGGTATCCACCACGTCGGCACGGGTGCGTTGCGATTGCCCCATGCCGTCGCGAATCACCTTGCCGCCGCCGAACTTCACCTCTTCGCCGTAGATCGTGTAGTCGCGCTCGATCTCGACGACAAGTTCCGTGTCGGCCAGACGCAGCCGGTCGCCCGTGGTGGGGCCGAACATTTCCGCATACGCGCGGCGAGAAATCTTCATAGCGCCCCCATGACACGGCCCGCAAAGCCATAGACGCGACGATCTCCCGCCAGCGCCACCAGTTCGACCGTACGTTGTTGTCCCGGCTCGAAGCGCACCGCCGTACCGGCAGCAATGTTCAGACGGAAGCCGCGCGTTGCCTCACGGTCGAATTGCAGGGCGTCGTTGACTTCATAGAAGTGGAAATGCGAGCCGATCTGAATCGGCCGGTCGCCGGTGTTGGCGACGGTCACGCTGAGGGTTGGACGATCCGCGTTCAACGTGATCTCGCCTGCGGCGGGTAGCAATTCTCCGGGAATCATCTGCGTCTCCGTCTCTGAGAGGGGGGGCGAATGCCGGGGTCAGGTCGCGGCGGCGAGCAGCGTCACGCCGTAGGCGAGCACACCGGCGCCAAGCACGCGTGGCACCCACACCGTGCGATGACGCAGCGCCACCCCGGCGGCGATACCGATGCAATGCAGCATGCCGGTCGCGACCAGGAAGCCGCCCATGTAGTGCATGGCGCTCGCTTCTGCGGGCAATTCCGCGCCGTGCGCGAAGCCGTGGAAGACCGCGAACGCGCCCACGATGGCGGCACCCGCCCAGCCCGGCAATTGCGCGCGCGTGGCGAGCATCAGGCCGAGTACGAGCAACGAGACGGCGATCATCGGCTCGACGCCCGGCAGCGCAAACCAATGCGCCATGCCGAGCAGACCACCGGCGGCGAGCATGGCGACGAAGGCGAGCGGCGCAGCCCACACGCGCTTGGACGTGAGCGAACTCCACAGGCCGACAACGATCATCGCGCACAGGTGATCGGCACCGGTGAGCGGATGCAGGAAACCGGCGGCGAAGCTGCTGGCGGCATCGTGTCCCGGATGCCCCGGGTGTGCGAGTGCGACACCCGACGTCGCCAGCAGTGCGAGGCCGGTCGCTGCGCGGGCGAGGCGTCGGCGCGAGTCGGTGGCGGGCGTTGCGCAAGCGGGGGTTGCTTCGCAGCGGTCGTGAGTGTTTTGGTGGCGGGCCATGGGGGGCGTCCTAAGCGTGTTGTTATCGATGGCAGGTAAATCGATTGACTCACTCGAATGACTCACGCGCGTGGGTTGCGAAAGGTAGAGCCCCGCAACGCAAACGCGCGTATGAAGTTCAGGGAATCGGGTGATGCACGGTGACGAGCTTGGTGCCGTCGGGGAAGGTGGCTTCGACCTGAATATCCGGAATCATTTCGGGCACCCCTTCCATGACGTCGTCACGGGTGAGCAGCGTCGTGCCGTAGTGCATGAGGTCGGCAACGGTACGTCCGTCGCGCGCGCCCTCCATGAGTGCGGCACTGATGAAGGCCACGGCCTCCGGGTAGTTCAGTTTCAGGCCGCGTGCGCGCCGGCGTTCGGCGAGCAGGGCGGCGGTGAAAATGAGCAGCTTGTCTTTTTCGCGCGGAGTGAGCTTCATCGTGGGGGGTGAATTTCAATGCGAAGGGTTCATGGGACGGACGCCGCTGCCGCTCATCATAAGCACGAGTTCAACGTCGCGCCAACGGGTTTTGTATGTGCTGCGCGATGCACCACAAGCGTGCGAAAAAACGCACTGTGCGAGTTGGTTTCGCGCAGCGGCACCGATCCGCTTCATTGGCAGATGAACCGCTGCAATTCCGGCGTCGCGGGCTGCGTGAAGAGCTGCTCCGGATCGCCGGATTCCCAGATCTTGCCTTGATGCATGAATACCACGCGGTCCGAGACATGACGGGCGAAGCGCATCTCGTGCGTGACGAGAATCAGCGTCATGCCTTCGGCGGCGAGGTCTTCGAGCACCTTGAGGACTTCGGCGACCAGCTCCGGATCGAGCGCCGACGTAATTTCGTCGCACAGGAGCACGGCCGGATGCATGGCCAGCGAGCGCGCAATCGCCACGCGCTGCTGCTGGCCGCCCGAGAGTTGCGACGGATAGCTGTCGAACTTGTCGGACAACCCGACCTTCGCGAGCATCGTGCGGGCGACTTCGCGCGCCTCGGCCTTCGACGTCTTCTTGACGACCTTCTGCGCGAGCATCACGTTTTCGCCTGCCGTCAGGTGCGGAAACAGGTTGTACTGCTGGAACACCATGCCGACCTTCAGACGCAGTGCGCGCAGATCGGTGTTGCGCGCGCCGACGAGCACGCCGTCCACGTCCACACTACCCGCGTCGAAGCGTTCGAGGCCATTGAGTGTGCGAAGCAACGTGCTCTTTCCCGAACCGCTCTTGCCGATGATCGACACGACCTGACCGCGCTCGACCTCCATGTCGATGCCTCGCAGCACGGGGTTCTCGCCGAAGCGCTTTTGCATGCCCCTGACTTTAATTAGCGACATGGAGTTTCCTTTCGAGATGACGCGCCCACAGCGACAGCGGATAGCAGGCAGCGAAGTAGAGCAGGGCGACGAGGCCGTACACGGTGAACGGCTGGAATGTCGCGTTGGTGAGCATGGTGCCGGTCTTGGTGAGTTCGTCGAAGCCGATGATCGATGCGAGCGCCGTGCTCTTGACGACCTGCACCGAGAACCCGACCGTCGGCGCGATGGCGATGCGAAGCGCTTGCGGCAGGATCACGTGGCGCAATTGTTCGCCGTAGCGCATGGCGAGACTGGACGACGCCTCCCACTGACCGTGCGGAATGGCGTCGACGCAGCCGCGCCAGATTTCCGTCAGATAGGCGCTCGTATAAAGCGTGAGGCACACGGCTGCCGCGACCCACGGCGACACTTCCAGACCGAGCAGCGGCAGGCCGAAGAACACCAGAAACAACTGCATGAGCAGCGGCGTGCCCTGGAAGATTTCGATGTAAAGCGCTACGGCGCGCGCGGCCCATTGCACGCGTCCGACGCGCACCACCAGCAGCATCAGCGCGACCAGTCCACCGAAAACGAAAGCGATACCCGAGAGCGCGAGCGTCCAGCGTCCGGCGAGCAACAGGCCGCGCAGCATGTCCCATGTGGAGAACTCGATCATCGCGCGCCTGCCTTGGTCATACCGCGGAACAGACGCCTTGCGCATCGCATCAGCACACGACGCAGCGCAATGGCGAGCACGAGATACACCGCCGTGACGATCAGATAACTCTCGAAGGCGCGGAACGTGCGCGACTGCACGAAGTTGGCGGCGTACGACAGATCGGGCACCGAGATCTGCGAGACGACGGCCGAGCCGAGCATCACGATCACGATCTGGCTGGCGAGCGCGGGGAACACCTTGGCGAACGCTTGCGGCAGGATCACGTGACGCAGGATCTGGCCACGCGTCATGGCGAGCGAGAGTCCCGCTTCGGAGAGTCCGCGCGGCACGGCGCGCATGCCCGCGCGGATGATCTCGGTCGCGTACGCGCCGAGGTTAAGGCTCATGGCGATGATGGCTGCGGTCGTCTCGTCGATATGAATGCCGAGACTGGGCAGGCCGAAGAAGATGAAGAAAAGCTGAACGATGAAAGGCGTGTTGCGGATCAGTTCGACATACAGGCCCGCGAAGAGCTTGGACCAGTTCGAACCTTCCTCGCGGGCGACGGCACACAGCGCGCCGACGATCACGCCGATGACCGTCGAGATGGCCGTGAGCGCGATCGTCAGCGCGGCGCCGCGTACGAACAGCATGAAGTATTGCCGCAGATCGGCAAAGTCGAGGACGTAATGCATTGGGGGCGGTCAGTGAGACGCGACGCTTCGCAAGTCAGGAAAGTCGGAGATATCGGCGCGACGTCGGCGATCAGAGGTCGGCCGGCAGCGGCATACCGAGCCACTTCTGCGAGACCTTGCCCAGCGAGCCGTCTTTCTTCGAGGCCGCGATGATCGCGTTGACCTTGGCGAGCAGACGCGGCTCGTTCTTGTTCAGGCCCACGAAGCACGGCGAGTTCTTGATGAGGAACTTCGGCTCGGGCAGCTTCGGCGGATGCTTGGCGAGAATCGCGGCGGCCACGACGTTGCCCGTGGCGACCAGCTGCACCTGACCCGAGAGGAACGCCGAGATCGTGCCGTTGTTGTCTTCGAAGCGCTTGATCGTGACGTCGGCCGGTGCGACCTTCGAGAGTTCGAGGTCTTCCACGGCGCCGCGCGTCACGCCGATGGTCTTGCCCGACAGATCGGCGGGCTTGGATACGGCGATGTCCTTCGGTCCGAACACACCGTTGTAGAACGGGGCGTAAGCGTCGGAGAAGTCGATGACTTTCTCGCGATCAGCGTTCTTGCCGAGGCTGGAGATGACGAGGTCGGCCTTGTTCGTCGTGAGATACGGCACACGGTTGGCGCTGGTCACAGGCACCAGTTCGAGCTTCACACCCATGCCCTTGGCGAGCAGTGCTGCGGTGTCGATGTCGTAGCCCGCGGGCTTCATGTCCGGGCCGATGGAGCCGAACGGCGGGAAGTCCTGCGGCACGGCCACACGCAACGTGCCGCGCTTGACGATGTCGTCGAGCCCGTCGGCGTGCGCGGCGCGCGGCATCGCCACGGCGACGACGGCGATGGTGCCCGCGGCGAGCATCAACGTGGTGAAGAGACGGCGGGCGCGGGCACGCGCGCCGAGCGTGGCAACGATGACGCTATGACGAAGGAGCGGCGGGACAGAACGGGTGAACGGCAGCATGGCGGCAACCTCGGAAATCGGGGGCGAAGCATTCCGGTAACAGGAGTGTTCCGGCGGCCGGCTCATCTGGTCTGACCGGTCGATACAGTGAAGTAGCAGGAATCGTGCCCGACGCTGCCGACCGGTGCGCAGGCTTACGGGATAAGGCGCAAGGGCACGTCAGCCAAGGATGGCCGAAGGGCTGCCAGACGCGATGACGATTGCGGTATGCCCGATGTTGGTGCGAAATCGGAAGCGCGCTCCGGGCGCAGCGCGATGGACGTCACCGTATTGGTGCGCGACGCCGATGTGCGCCAACTCGCCATTTCGTGGGTGCGACCGTTCGTGCTCGCGGGGAGGGGGAGCGACGAGCGGGGTGGTTCTGTCGACGACGCGCCAGGCGTTCGCTCTCGACTACCGGGGGATTGCGATGCGCGGCGCACCGATCCTCGCGGTTCCCGCGCGGCAAGCTATCGATCGGGGCTGGTGTGCTTGAGCAGGCTGTCGCGCAATTTCGCGATGGTTTTTTGCGTGCGCTCAAACTCTTCGGGGTTCAACCCGGTCGCCGCGACCAGATCGCGCTGGGCGCCTTTCTGGCGCAGGCGCTTGCCTTCTTCAGTCAGGCTGACGATGACCTGTCGCTCATCGGCAGGATCGCGCTGTCGACGCAAATAGCCGAGTTCTTCGAGCTTCTTCAGGATGGGCGTGAGCGTGTTCGATTCGAGGAACAGCTTCTCGCCCAACTGCTTCACGGAAATATTGTCGTCTTCCCAGAGCGCGACGATCGCGATCCATTGCGTATAGGTCACGCCAAGCGCTTCCAGAATGGGCTTGTAGGCGCGGCCAAAGGCCAGGTTGGCCGAGTACACCGCGAAGCACAAGAAGTCGGAAAGGTTAGGCAGCTTGGCGTCGGCAGTCTTCGATTTGCTCATGATGGTCCGGTGTCCTTGATCGTTCTCCGACATGTATCGTATCCGATTTAATCGGAAGGTGTTGACTTTCGATTTCTCTTGGCGCAACATGCATCGCATCCGATTTAATCGGATGATAATAAAATCAACACCCGAGAGGAAATCATCATGGCAAGCAAAGTTCTCTATACCGGCAAGACCCACACCACCGGCGGCCGCGACGGCTGGGCCCGAAGTTCCGATAGCAAGCTCGACATCAAGCTGTCCGCGCCCGGCTCAAGTGGCGTCGGCACGAACCCCGAGCAGCTTTTCGCCGCAGGCTGGTCCGCCTGCTTCATCGGCGCCATGGGGCTGGCCGCGGCCAAGCTGAAGATCCCGTTGCCCGCCGACACCGCCGTCGACGCCGAGGTCGACCTGGTCAATACCGACGGTGCTTACTTCCTTCAGGCGCGTCTGAACGTCCGACTGCCGGGTCTCGAGCGCGATGTCGCGCAGTCGCTCATCGACGCCGCTCACCAGACCTGCCCTTACTCCAAGGCAATCCGCAACAACATCGACGTCGAGCTCAACCTCGTTTAACGCATCAGTTGCCGCAATTTCCGGAGACATCGAAATGCAACCCGCAAAACGCTCGCGTCGCGTCCGTCCCACCCGTCTTATTGCCGTCTCGGCCGCGCTCATGTCCATGGGGCTGTTCACGTCCGTATGGGCCGATGCTGCGCAGCCCGCCAGCGCCGCTACGACGGCTACGGCGGCTGCGCAAGCCGTCGACACGTCCATTCGGCCGTTTCACTTCCACGCCTCGGCGCAGTCGCTGAAAGATCTGCGCCAGCGCATTGCCGCGACTAAATGGCCCAGCCGCGAACTGGTCAGCGACGACTCGCAGGGCGTGCAACTGGAGACGATGAAGAAGCTGGCGCAGTACTGGGCGAACGACTACGACTGGCGTCGCGTGGAGGCTAAGCTCGACGCCTTGCCGCAGTTCGTGACGAACATCGATGGCGTCGACATCCACTTCATCCATGTGCGCTCGAAGAACAAGAATGCATTGCCGATCATCATCACCCACGGCTGGCCCGGGTCGATCGTCGAGCAGATGAAGCTCATCGATCCGCTCACCAACCCGACGGCGCATGGCGGCAGCGCGGATGAGGCATTCGACGTTGTGATTCCTTCGCTGCCGGGATATGGCTTCTCCGGCAAACCGAACGAGCTTGGCTGGGATCCTGCGCACATCGCCCGTGCGTGGACGGAGTTGATGCGCCGGCTGGGTTACCAGCACTTTGTCGCGCAGGGAGGCGACTGGGGCGACGCGGTGACCGAACAGATGGCAGTTCAGGCACCGCCGGCGTTGCTCGCCATCCATACGAACATGCCGGGTGCCGTTCCGGACGAGATTCAAAAGTCGCTCGATGCCCACAAACCGGCACCCGCCGATTTATCGGCCGATGAAAAGCGCGCCTATGAACAGCTCGATTTCTTCTACTCGCACGGGCTGGGATACGCGCAGGAAATGACGGCGCGCCCGCAGACGCTGTACGCGATCGAGGATTCGCCGATCGGTCTGGCCGCGTGGATGCTCGACCATGATGCGCGGAGTTATCAACTGATTGCCCGGGTGTTCGATGGCAAGCGCGAGGGTCTGACGCGCGACGACATTCTGGACAACATCACGCTGTACTGGCTCACGAATACGGCCGTGTCGTCCGCCAGGTTGTATTGGGAGAATAAATTCGCTTTCTTCGCGCCCAAGGGCATCAAGATCCCGGTCGCGGTCAGCGCGTTCCCCGACGAGCTCTATCAGGCACCGGAGCGCTGGGTCAAACAGGCCTTTCCGAACCTGATCTACTACAGCCGTCCCGCCAAAGGGGGGCACTTCGCCGCCTGGGAACAGCCGGACACGTTGACGAAGGATCTGCGTGAGGCGTTCAAGTCAGTGCGTTGACCCGAAGGGGGCTGGTGCTGCGAAGAGGTGCGAGGGGCGCGAATACCCCGAGCGCACGAAGGGCGGAAGGGTTCCGCCCTTTTTCATGCTCCCGTCGATCAGATCACGTCGACCAGATGCGCAGTGGCTCGGCGGGTGCGCCGTGAACGAGGGGACGCAGCTTGAGCCAGTGCGCGATCAGCAACTGCCGCACTGTCTCCATGTCATGGCCCAGCACGCGCAGCACGAGCACATTGCCCGGCAGACAGGTGATGCCCGAGCGAACGTTGTCGTCGAACGGCAGCCCTTCGGCGAGCGACTCTGCCAGCTCGCGCGTACATGCCGGCCCCACGGCCCACAGCGCCGCGAAGACGGGGAAGCCTGCGAGGCCGGTCGCGCCGGTGCGCTGCGCATCATTTGCGCCGAGCACGGCCTGTTCTGCCCACAGCAGACGATCCTGCGCGTCGCGCAATTCGAAGTTCGAGCGCCAGCGGCCTTGCGTCCATTGCTCCCCTGCGGCCTGACGGCCGAGCAGCGTGGCATCCCAGCCGATTGCCGTGGCGTTTTCACCGAGTCGCACGGTGATGCGCTGACGCGCGTCGGCGTGTTCGAACACGATGTTCTCAAGCGGCAGCCAGTCGAGCTTTGCGCCGTCGTGCACGGTGAGCGTAATGTCCTGCGTGCCGAAGCGGCCTTGCGACTTGTACCACTTCGTCGCGCCGGGCGTGGTGAGCACGGCATGGGCGTTGCGACCGACGTCGATCTCGATGGACAGGGCGTCGCCGCCCGCAATGCCGCCGGGCGGATGCACGACCACGGCATGGCAAATGCCGGGGCCTTCCGGGTGCAAAGACTTCTGCACGACGAGCGGGCCCTGATGGCGTCGTGTCGCCAACGTCGAGCGTTCGCCGCGAAGCTCGAAGCCGAGCGTGAGCGAGGCGTTCCATCCCTGAGAGACGGAGGGGGCCTGCGTCGTCTCGGACGTTGACGAGGGGGCGGAAAAGCCAGCGTTGGACATGAAATTCAGGCGTACGGAGAGAGTGACGGATGTAGCACGGCGTGCTACCTCACACCGCCACCATATGCCGCACGCCGTCGGCTTCCATGTCCTTGCCCAGACCGCTCGCCACGATCGCGCCGCGGCTCATCACGCGATAGTGATCCGCCAGTTCGAGCGCGAAGTCGTAATACTGCTCGACGAGCAGCACCGTCATGCCGCGCTCGTCCACGAGACGCCGCAGCGTTCGGCCGATGTCCTTGATGATCGACGGCTGAATGCCCTCCGTCGGCTCATCGAGAATCAGCAGTTGCGGGTCGCTCATGAGGGCGCGTCCGATGGCGAGTTGCTGCTGTTGGCCGCCGGACAGATCGCCGCCGCGCCGCTGCTTCATGTCGCGCAACACGGGAAACAGTTCGTAGATATCGTCGGGCACGCCGCGTTTGGCCTCGCTTGACGGCCGGCTCGCCGCACCGATCAGCAGATTCTCTTCGACGGTAAGCCGCGGGAAGATCTCGCGTCCCTGCGGCACATACGCCAGTCCGCTCGACACGCGGGCGTAGGAGGGGGCAGACGTGAGCGTCGTGCCGCGCCACGCGATGCTGCCGGACTTCACCGGCACCACGCCCATGAGGCATTTGAGCAGCGTGGTCTTGCCGACCCCATTGCGCCCGAGCAGCACGGTGAGTTGCGCATCGGGCACCGTGAATTCCACGTTACGCAGGATGTGGCTGCCGCTGTAGTACTGATTGAGTGCGTGAATTTCCAGCATGGTCAGCGTCCCAGATACGATTCGATCACGCGCTCGTCGCGCTGCACGGCGTCGAGCGTGCCCTCGGCGAGTACCCGTCCCTCGGCCATCACCGTGACGAGTCCCGTCTCTCCCGCCAGCGCGGCGACGAACGCCATATCGTGCTCGACCACCATCATCGAGCAATGCCCGCGCAGACGACCCAGCAGTTCGGCCAACTGCGCCGTCTCTTCATCGGTCATGCCGGCGGCGGGTTCGTCGAGCAACAGCAGTTGCGGCTGCTGCATGAGCAGCATGCCGATCTCCAGCCGCTGCTTCTGGCCGTGCGACAACTGGCCTGCGCGCACGTGCGCCTGATGCGCCAGATGCGTGAGCGCCAGCACTTCCTCGATGCGATGGCGCATCGCCGGCGTGAGCATGGCCCACAGCGCGCGGAACCAGCGCTTGTCGCCCGCGCAGGCGAGTTCGAGGTTTTCCCACACGCTGTGCTGCTCGAACACCGTCGGCTTCTGAAACTTGCGGCCAACGCCCGCCTGCGCAATGGCGGGTTCGTCCAGTCGTGTGAGGTCGAGCGTCTGGCCGAGGAAGGCGCGTCCCGAGTCGGGACGTGTCTTGCCGGTGATCACGTCCATCATCGTCGTCTTGCCAGCGCCGTTTGGGCCGATGATGCAGCGCAGTTCGTCGGTCTTGATAGAGAGCGACAAATCGTTCAGCGCGCGAAAGCCGTCGAAGGAAACGCAGATGTTTTCCACGTAGAGGATGAGACCGTGCGACGTATCGATCTCGCCGGGCACCACGAGGTGCGACATCCCCGTGGTGTCGCCGCTGACATTGACGGTGACGGAGGCGTCCGGTGCGTCGGCCATCTGCCAACTGATGTCGGTATCGGGTCTCATGCGCGGTCTCCGGAAACGGGATGGGGCACATCGCCTTCGGCTGCGGCCGGGGCGTGCCGAGCGCGCTTGCGCGTGAGTTGTGCGACGAGGCCGAACACGCCTTGCGGCAGCAGCAGCGGTACGAGCACGAACATCGCGCCGAGGAAGAACAGCCAGTACTCCGCGAAGTAAGCCGTGAAGAAGCTCTTGGCCCCGTTGACGATGAACGCCCCGGCAATCGCGCCGATGAGCGAGCCGCGCCCGCCAATGGCGACCCAGATCGCCATTTCGATGGAGTTGACCGGCGCCATCTCGCTCGGGTTGATGATGCCGACCTGCGGCACGTACAGCGCCCCGGCAATACCGCACAGCATGGCCGACAACGTCCACACGAACAGCTTGTAGCTCAGCGGCCGGTAGCCGAGGAACATGGCGCGCGACTCGCCATCGCGAATGGCGGTGACGACACGCCCGAACTTCGACACCACCAGCGCCCGGCACAGCAGGAACGCGCCGACCAGCACGGCGAACGTCACCAGAAACAGCACCGTGCGTGTGTTCGCGGACGTGATCGAGTAGCCGAGAATGCGCTTGAAATCGGTGAAGCCGTTGTTGCCGCCGAAGCCGGTCTCGTTGCGATAGAACAGCAGCATCGCCGCGAAGGTGAGCGCCTGCGTGATGATCGACAGATACACGCCCTTCACGCGCGAGCGGAAGGCCAGATATCCGAAGATCCACGCGACGACACCCGGCAGCGCCACGACGAGAAACATCGCCCAGGCAAAATGCTCGGTACCGGTCCAGTACCACGGCAGAGACTTCCAGTCGAGAAACACCATGAAGTCCGGCAGATCGCTGTGATACACGCCGTCGCGACCGATGCCGCGCATCAGATACATCCCCATCGCATAGCCGCCGAGCGCGAAGAACAGGCCGTGGCCGAGGCTCAGAATGCCGCAGTAGCCCCACACCAGATCGAGCGCGAGTGCCGCGATGGCGTAGCACATGATCTTGCCGACGAGCGTCATGGCGTAGGCCGACAGGTGCAACGGGTGCGTGGCCGGCAGCACCAGCGCGCACACCGGCACGATCACCATCACGGCCAGCACGAACGCGAGGAGCACCGGGGCAACGTGCTTCGGCAGAAGCCGGGCGCGCGCCGGAACATCCAGCGGTGTCGAGGGCACGGTCCCTTCCGGCAAAAAGTTCGACGTCTGCATTCAGGCCTCCGCGCTGCGCCCTTTGAGCGCAAACATGCCCTGCGGGCGTTTCTGGATGAACAGGACGATCAGGATCAGCACGGCGATCTTGGCGAGCACGGCGCCCCACACCGGTTCGAGTAGCTTGTTGGCGATGCCCAGACCGAATGCGCCGACGATCGTCCCCGCGAGTTGGCCCACGCCGCCGAGCACCACGGCCATGAACGAGTCGATGATGTAGTTCTGCCCGAGGTCCGGGCCGACGTTGCCGATCTGCGAGAGCGCGCAGCCGCCCAGCCCGGCAATGCCCGCACCGAAGGCGAAGGCGTAGCTGTCGACGCGTCCCGTCTTCACGCCGACGCACGCGGCCATCGCGCGGTTCTGCGTCACCGCGCGAATGAACAGACCGAGGCGCGTGAGATTGAGCACCGACCACGTGAGCGCGACGACCACCAGCGCGAATACGAGAATCACGATGCGGTTGTACGGCAGCATCAGATTCGGCAGCACAGCGATGCCGCCACTCATCCACGACGGGTTGATGACTTCCACGTTCTGCGCGCCGAACAGTGTGCGCACCCCCTGAATCAACAGCAGACTGATACCGAAGGTCGTGAGCAGTGTCTCGAGCGGACGGCCGTACAGATGCTTGATGACGGTGCGCTCCAGCACGAAGCCGAGCGCGGCGGCCACGAGGAACGCGACGGGTACGGCGGCCACGAGATAGAAGTCGAATGCGCCCGGTAAAAAACGTTGAAAGAGCGTCTGCACCACATAAGTCGCGTACGCGCCGATCATCAGAAACTCGCCGTGCGCCATGTTGATGACGCCGATCAGACCATAGGTGATCGCCAGCCCCAGCGCGGCGAGCAACAGCACGCTGCCGAGCGACAGTCCGGCGAACACCGTGCCGAAGAACTCGCTGCGACGCTGCGCCGATGCCAACTGTGTGAGGGCGATGTCGGCGGCGCTGCGCACGGTGGCGTCGGGCTCCGCATAGGTGCCGTTAGCCTGTTTGGCGACGATGGGCAGCAGCAGATCGCGCATCTGCGGGTCGCCTGCGGCGGCGATCAGATCGATGGCTTCGCGACGCTTCTTCGGATCGGCATCGTGCAGCGCCGTTTGCGCCCAAAGCTGATCGAGACGCTTGCGCAGCGCCGGATCGGTTTCTTTCTGACGCGCCTGTTCGATGATCGCCTTGAAGGCGGGCGACGGGTTTTGCAGCATCGTATCGATGGCCTGCGCACGGGTGTCGTGATCCGGCGAGAGCAGGGCGCCGGCGGCGGCTGCGGTGGCGACCTTCGCGCGCAGCACGTTATTGAGCGTGAGCGATCCGGCGTCATCGGCCTTGACCGGCGCGCCCGTGATCGGATCGACGTATTTGTCGTCCTTCTGAATGGCAATGCGCTCACCCACGATCACGGCCGAGTCGTTGGCAAGTGCCTTGAGGAGTGCAACAGCCTGTGGCGATCCGTCTGCTGCGAGATGATCGATGGCTTGCGCCTTGGCGTCGAAATCGTCGCCCGCGAGCGCAGTGAGATCGGTGTCGCTTATGCCCGGTTGCGCCGCACGGGCCACGGAGGATATCGTCAGCGCAGCGCCCAGCGAAAGCAGGACAAGGGCGGCGGCGGTCCAGCGTCTTATCGTTATCATGCGAAACCTCGACATGCGCCGGAGGGCGGTGATGCGGCTCCGGCGCATGGAATGGAAGGGGGGATCAGACCTTGTCGGGCTTGCTTTCGTTACCCGCGATGAACGGGCTCCACGGTTGGGCGCGCACGGTCGACTTCGTCTTCCACACGACGTTGAACTGACCGTCCGGGCGGATTTCGCCGATCATCACCGGCTTGTGCAGGTGGTGGTTGCCGTCCATGACCATGTCGAAGCCGTCCGGCGACTTGAAGGACTGCCCGATCATTGCGGTGCGCACCTTGTCGACGTCGATGCTGCCGGCTTTCTCGACCGCCTGCTTCCACATATGCATGCCAACGTAGGTGGCTTCCATCGGATCGTTCGTCACGCGCTTGTCGCCGCCGGGCAAGCCCTTGGCCTTGACGTAAGCGAACCACTCTTTCTTGAACGAATCGTTGGTCGGGTTCTTCACCGACATGAAGTAGTTCCACGCGGCGAGGTGACCCACGAGCGGCCGGGTGTCGATGCCGCGCAGCTCCTCTTCACCGACGGAGAAGGCGACGACCGGCACGTCGGTGGCCTTGAGCCCCTGGTTGCCCAGTTCCTTGTAGAAAGGCACGTTCGAATCGCCGTTGATGGTCGAGATGACGGTGGTCTTGCCGCCCTGTGCGAACTGTTTGATGTTGGCGACGATGGTCTGATAGTCGCTGTGGCCGAACGGCGTGTAGACCTCCTGAATGTCCTTGTCGGCCACGCCCTTCGAGTGCAGGAAGGCGCGCAGGATCTTGTTGGTCGTGCGCGGGTAGACGTAGTCCGTGCCGAGCAGGAAGAAGCGCTTGGCGCTGCCGCCTTCATTGCCCATCAGGTATTCCACGGCGGGGATCGCCTGCTGGTTCGGCGCGGCGCCCGTGTAGAAGACGTTCTTCGACATCTCTTCGCCTTCGTACTGCACCGGGTAGTAGAGCAGGCCGTTGAGTTCTTCGAAGACCGGCAGAACCGATTTGCGCGACACCGATGTCCAGCAGCCGAATACGGCGGCGACCTTGTCCTTGGTGAGCAGTTGACGGGCCTTCTCAGCGAAGAGCGGCCAGTTCGATGCCGGGTCGACGACGACGGCTTCGAGCGGGCGGCCCATCACGCCGCCGCGGGCGTTGATGTCGGCGATGGTCATGAGGGCGACGTCCTTGAGCGACGTCTCCGAGATAGCCATGGTGCCCGAGAGCGAGTGCAGGATACCGATCTTGATGGGCTGCTTGCTCTGCGCGAACAAGTTGGGTGCCATGCCGGTAAGCGATGCGGCGCCCGAGAGGGCCGCCATCTGGAGTAGCGTGCGTCGTTTCATGGTACGTCTTCCCCTTTCCTGGTTAGACCGGTGGATCCGGTATCCACTGACTAACGCAAGGGCCGTGCCAGCGTCGCTTGCTCCCGTACGGACGGCAGCTTCAGACGGCCTTGACCGACGTGACGCGTGCCCCCGGAAAGCCCTGAATTCACCTTGGTATTCAGACTTGCATCCAAGTTTGCATCCGTGCAATGACGCGGTGACGAGAACGAGGCATCGTCCGTTCGGCCGAGGCCGGCACGACGCGCGCGAAACACGATGGTGCGGTGGCGCGCTGTGTTGGTGCGCACCGATTTGGCGCGACTTCCGTGTGAGCGCGCGGCCGCTCGCGTCGAAGGGGCGGCCGGGGGGCATGGCGGTGCATGGGGGTATCGGCCGGGGTGATGCGTGTTGACGGCGTTTTGAGGGCGCGTTGAGCTTCGCGGCGTGGCATTTTTTGATGCATGATTGGCATTCGTGCCAAAACGGCCGACGGCAAGATGAGGGCTCCCAACGATTCCCGACTTGTTCGACAACACACTCATGACCGATCTCGTTGCCGGGCGCGCCGCGCCACCTTCCGAACCCAGCGATCCCGAACAGGCATCGCATCTGCGACGTCGTCTGGGCCGGCGCTACGCCGCCGTGCTCGCCGCTTGTCAGGCGCTGTACACCGCGGCGTTGTCCGTCGATCTCACGCTGACCGGGCTCGTGGGCTACATGCTGGCGTCCGATAAAGGCTACGCGACGCTGCCGTTCTCCTTGATTACCGTCGCCTCGGCCATCACGACGATCTTCGCGTCGATACTGATCCAACGTTTCGGCCAACGCATGGGCTTCGCGCTGGGGGCGTTGTTCGGCACGGTCGGCGGGCTGGTGTCGGTGATGGCGATCTACGAGCGGCATTTCGCGATGTTCTGCGCTGGCACGGCGTGTGTGGGGGTGTTTCAGGCGTTTGCGCGTTACTACCGGTTGGCGGCGGCTGACGTGGTGCCTGTCGAGGACAAGCCGCGTGCGATCTCCATCGTGCTGACGGGCGGGGTGATTGCCGCAGTGATCGGACCGGCGCTGGCGGCGGGCAGCAAGGACTGGCTCGCACCGGTGACGTTCGCGGGCTCGTATCTCGTCGTCACGCTGCTCTCGGGAATATCGTTGCTGTTGCTCGTCGGCTTTCTGCGCGACTTGCCGGTGCATGCGGCGGGCGGGGCGACGGGCAACGCTGCCGAGTTACCTGCGCGTCCGCTCGGCGAGATCATGCGTCAGCCCATCTATATGGCCGCGTTGGCCAACAACCTGATCGGCTTCATGGTGATGATGTTCGTGATGACGGCGACGCCGATTGCGGCCGTGGCGTGCGGACACAGCATCGACGATGGGGCGCACATCATCGAGTGGCATCTGGTCGGAATGTATGCGCCGTCGTTCTTCTCGGGATATCTCGTCAAACGCTGGGGTGTGGTGCCGGTGCTGCTGGCAGGCATTGCGATGAGCGCCCTGTGCGGCGTGCTGGCGCTGATGTCGACCAGTCTGCCGTACTTCTATGCGGCGCTGGCGTTTCTGGGCGTCGGCTGGAACTTCATGTTTGTCGGTGGCACGACGTTGCTCACCATGTCGTATCGACCTGCGGAGCGGGCGCGGGCTCAGGCTGCGAATGAATTCATCACCTTCGCCGGGACCGCGATCTCGAGTCTGTTCGCGGGGCAACTGCTCGCTCGCTTCGGCTGGGCCACCATCAATCAGGCGACCTTCCCGTTGCTGGCGATCGCGGCGCTGGCGACTGTGTGGTACGCCGTCGAAGCGAAGCGCCGTCCGGTGCAAGCGGCGGCGTGACGTCAGGAACCCCATTCATCATGAGCCAACCCCGTCTCGTTGCCTTTCTCATCGTGCCGCCGTTTGTGCTGCTGGATCTGGCAGGACCGCTTGACGCGTTCCACGCCGTCATCCGCAACTTCTCGGAGCGGGGGCAGGAGGCGCCGTATCGCACTGTCGTGGTGTCCGAGCACGGCGGCCCGGTGGAGACGGGGTCCGGCATCACACTGCATACGGAGCCGATGCGGGCGCTGAATGAGATGCAGGTCGACACGCTTGTCGCGGTGGGCGGTGCGGTGGCGCATCGTCCGGCGGTGCCGGGGGCAGTGGGCGATTGGTTGCGCGACTACGCGCCAAACGTGCGACGCGTGTGTTCGGTGTGCGTGGGGGCGTTCATTCTGGGATCGGCGGGGCTGTTGAACGGACGTCGCGCGACAACGCACTGGCTGGACACGGCGATGTTGCAGACGTGTTTTCCGCAGGCGCGGGTCGAGTCCGATCCGATTTACGTGCGCGACGAACCGGTGTGGACGTCGGCCGGTATCACGGCGGGCATCGACCTCGGGCTTGCGCTGATCGAGGACGATTGCGGTGTCGACGTAGCGTTGCAGGCCGCGCGCCGGCTGGTGGTGTTTCTCAAGCGCGCAGGCGGGCAATCGCAATTCAGTCCCCCGTTGCAGGAACAGGTTGCGGCGGGTGCCCCGTTCGGCGATTTGCATGCGTGGATGTCCGAGCGGCTGGACGGCGATCTGTCGGTGATACGACTGGCCGAGCAGGCAAATATGAGCCCCCGGACGTTTGCACGCAGCTATCTCGCGCGAACCGGATCGACCCCGGCGAAAGCGGTGGAACGCATGCGTCTGGAAGCCGCCCGCTTCGCACTGCTCGATTCGGATGTGCCGCTAAAACGCATTGCCGCGCGCGTTGGCTTCGGCGACGAACAAAACCTGCGCCGCGCGTTTCAACGTCAATACGGTGTGACGCCGGTGGCGTATCGGGAAAGGTTTGGCGTGAGCGTCTGAAAATCGTCAAGGGAGTGTTCATCCCGGCCGGCTACTGCAAGTTGCGTAGCACTGCGCCCGCATTCTTTCGGAATTCTCCAATTTCAAAACGGACCTCTTGCGGTCAATACTCTTACTCTTCCCCACCCGCACCTGATTGGCGTTAGGAGCGCTCCGCATGGCGCAGCGCGTCGTGAACGCGACGTGGAGCCGAGCCATCTAAGGCGCGGCGTTATCTGTTCGGAACGGAGCACGCGCCATCTCGCGTGTGCCCGTTTTCTACAGGAGGGTGTCGTGAAACAGTACGTCGAAGTCATCCTGAAAATCTCGGAGCGTTGCAATATCGACTGCAAGTATTGCTACTTCTTCAACAAGGAAAATCAAGATTACTTGTCGAATCCGCCGTACATGTCGAGCGAAACGGCAAGGGCGTTCGTGCAGTTCCTTCAATCGGCCCCCAATTTCCGGGGGACGACGTTTCAGATCGATCTTCACGGTGGCGAACCGTTGATGATGAAGCGCGAGCGGTTCGAGGAGATCGTCACGATTCTGAAAACCGGGCTGCGGGATGCCGGAGCAGTGCAATTCACGGTGCAGACCAACGCGCTACTCGTCGACGAGGCATGGCTCGATTTGCTGTCGCGATTGGGCGTTTATGTCGGTGTGAGTATCGATGGTCCCAAGATCTATCACGATGAAAATCGCGTCGATAAGACCGGCGCGGGTACCCACGATCCTTCAGGCAGAAGCGGCCTCACGAAGATCATCACGAAGGACATCAGGCCAACGTGAGTGCCAATTTCCCCGCCGCCGCTCGATCGAGAAAGCGGAACAGACGCGCATCGTCGGAGTACGCGACGTTGAAGCGGAACCAGTGGCACGGGTCGTTGTGCGCGAGGAAGAATTCACCCGGGGCCAGCATGATGCTTTCGAGCAGTGCGGCTTCGGCCAGTTCGCGGGCCGGCTGGGTTGTGTCCGGCAAGCTGCCGCACACGAACATTCCGCCTTCCGGTTGCGCCAGTAGCGTCACGCCGTGCGACTGCAATTGCGTGATGAGACGCGCGCGCGAACGCGTCAGCCGGTCTGAGAGCCGCTCGATGTGTTTGCGGTGACGCCCCTCGGTGAGGATCGCGTGCACGATGCGCTCGTTGATCTCGGAAGACGTCAGCCCCGCCACCATCTTGCTGCGCGCAATCTCATGCGCCAAATCGCGCGAGCACGCCAGATAACCCACGCGCACCGACGGCGAAATCGTCTTCGAGAAACTGGAGACGTAGATCACTCGCGAGAGGCCGTCCATCGCGGCCAGCGACGGTGTGCCGGCGGGGGCCAACTCGCGATAGATGTCGTCCTCGACGATCCAGAAGCCGTACTGCTCGGCATACTGCAAAATGCGATGGGCCGACGAAGGCGTGAGAGATGTCCCCAGCGGATTCTGCAACGCCGGATTCACGAACAATGCGCGCGGACGATGTGTCTGTGCCGCCTGCTCCAGCGCGGCAAGGTCCAGCCCCGCTTCCGTGCGCGCAATGCCCACGACATTCAGGCCCGCGAGACGCAACACCGCCAGCAGATTGCAATACGCCGGGGCCTCGACCAGTACCGTGTCGCCCGGCTTGAGCAACGTGCGAACGACCAGGTCGAGCGCCTGCGTCGCGCCGTGCGTGAGCACGATCTGCTCGGGCGGCGCGTCGATGGACAACTCGCCGAGGCGTCGCGTCACCCATTGACGCAATGGTCCATACCCATGCGGATGCCCGTAGTGCGCGAAATGCGCGCCCGGCCCCTTCGAGAGCGAGCGCAGCGCGCCATGCAGACCGTCTTCGTCCAGCCAACTGTCGGGCAACCATCCGCAGCCGCTTTTCACGGCGATGGAGTCGTCCGCGAAGATTTCCGAGAGCAGCCATGCATTGGTGACTTCACTCGCCGTCGCACTCGTCGCCAGTTTGCCGCCGGGGCTGGCCGGGCCGTCGTTGTGCGCGTCCGCCGCGCCTGCCACGAAGAACCCCGCGCCACGCCGGGCCACCAGCGTGCCGTGCGCGACGAGACGGTCGTAAGCCTCCACCACCGTGAACGTGCTGATGCCATGCGCCTTGGCCAACGAGCGGATCGACGGCATGCGCATGCCCGCGTGCAGCGTCTGACGCTGTAGCGCGCGCTCGACCTCCCGCACGATCTGGTCGACGAGCGCTTCCGGCTGGGCGCGGTTCAGGGAAAAGGCGAGCGGCTGGACCATGGCGTGAACGGACGTAGTGGTAATGACGAACGTGTCGTCGAATCGATCCGGATGCCTCGCCCGGCAATTCGCTCGACGCGCGTGAAGCGATCGGCAATGACTTCGCTGGCGAAGGGAGCAACGCTCAGCAACGCAATTCAGTACAGACAGCATGCGTCGAATTGCGGTGTACGGGTAAATCCCGGTGCCACCCCCTTCGGCCGCTTCCCGTGTGGTGCGGGACTGCCGGGTGCCCGCTGCATCGGCTGTTGCCAATACAGTTGAAGCAATTGACCGATACAGAATATACATTTTCCGGGTGACTGTACATGTCTGTATCGGTCTGGCTCTCGTAGGATCGATCTCATCCACCCGTGGCGCGGCGTATGGCTGGCGGTTGCTAAGCGTTGCCGACCCGGGACATCCCGATCTAGCCAAGCCCTGGAGCCCCCCGCGATGAACATGAAAGACCTGAATCTCGACATGACGGCGTTCTGGATGCCGTTCACCAACAACCGTCAGTTCAAAAGCTCGCCGCGCCTGCTGGTCAAGGCCGAGGGCATGCATTACACGTCGTCGGACAATCGCCAGATCCTCGATGGCACCGCCGGGCTGTGGTGTGTGAACGCCGGTCACTGCCGCACCGAGATCGTCGAGGCGATTCGTCAGCAAGCTGGCGAGATGGACTTCGCGCCCACGTTCCAGATGGGGCACCCGAAGGCGTTCGAAGCCGCGAGCAAGATCGCCGAAATCACGCCGCAGGGCCTCGATCGCATCTTCTTCACGAACTCGGGTTCGGAGTCGGTCGATACCGCGCTGAAGATGGCGCTCGCCTACCACCGCGCTCGTGGCGAAGGGCAGCGCACGCGTCTGATCGGTCGCGAGCGCGGCTATCACGGTGTGGGCTTCGGCGGTATCTCGGTCGGCGGCATTTCGCCGAACCGCAAGGCGTATTCGGGCCAGTTGCTGCCGGCGGTCGATCATCTGCCGCACACGCTCAACATCAAGGAAGCGGCCTTCACGAAGGGCCAGCCGACGTGGGGCGCGCATCTGGCAGACGAGCTCGAGCGTCTGGTCACGCTGCACGACGCGTCGACCATTGCCGCCGTGATCGTCGAGCCGCTTGCCGGCTCCACCGGCGTGCTGGTGCCGCCGCAAGGCTATCTGCAAAAGCTGCGCGAGATCTGCGACAAGCACGGCATTCTGCTGATTTTCGACGAAGTGATCACGGGCCTCGGCCGCCTGGGCAAGCCGTTCGCCTCACAGTATTTCGGCGTGACGCCGGACATCATCACGATGGCCAAGGGCGTGAACAACGCGGCTGTCCCGATGGGCGCTGTCGCCGTGAAGACGAGCGTGCACGACACCATCGTCGACGCCGGTAACGCGGGCGCCATCGAGTTCTTCCACGGCTACACGTACTCGGGCCATCCGCTGGCCGCGGCCGCCGCCTGCGCCGCGCTCGATGTCTACAAGAACGATGGCCTGTTCGAGCGCGCGGCGAAACTCGCCCCGCACTTCGAGAAGGCCATTCACGGGCTGCGCGACCTGCCGCATGTCGTCGACATCCGCAATCTGGGGCTGGTCGGCGGCATCGAAATGTCGACGCGCGACGGCAAGCCGGGCGCGCGGGCGCACGAAGTGTTCGTTAAGTGCTTCGAGAAGGGCGCGCTGGTGCGCTACACGGGCGACATTCTGGCGTTCTCGCCGCCGCTCATCATCAGCGAAGCGCAGATCGACGAGCTGTTCGGCATCGTGGCGCAAGCCATTCGCGAGACGGCATAAGCGTCGCTGGCGCATCGGTAGATACGGGCGGCGTGCAGGGCGAGTGCACTGCGCCGTCAACGGTAAAACAACGGTGGATGCCCGCCACGGCGGGCGTTTGCCAACGACAGAGTTTTCACGGAAATCGACATGAATCAACGAGTGAGCACCGAACGTATCGAGCATTGGATTGGCGGCGCAAGCGCGGCGTCGGGCGAAACCGAATTGCGTTTCGGCGAAGTGACGAACCCGGCCACCGGTGAGGTGATCCGTCAGGTGGCCTTGGGCGGTGCGTCGGACGTCGCCAGCGCCGTGGCCGCCGCCCGTGCCGCATTGCCCGGCTGGCGCGCCACGCCGCCAATGAAGCGCGCCCGCGTGATGATGAAGTACCGCGAACTGCTCGAGACGAATCGCGAAGCGCTCGTGCAATTGATTACGCAGGAACACGGCAAGACGCTCGACGACGCCCGCGGCGAAGTCACGCGCGGTATCGAAGTGGTCGAGTTCGCCATCGGCATTCCGCATCTGCTCAAGGGCGAGATCGCCCCGCAGGTCGGCACCGGCGTCGACACGTATTCCATCCACCAGCCGGTCGGCGTCTGCGCAGGCATCACGCCGTTCAACTTCCCGGCGATGGTGCCGCTTTGGATGTTCCCGATGGCGGTGGCTTGCGGCAACACGTTCGTACTTAAGCCCTCCGAGAAGGTGCCGTCGGCGGCGCTGCTGTTGGTGCGTCTGGCCAAGGATGCCGGTCTGCCGGACGGGGTGCTCAATGTCGTGAACGGTGACAAGGCGGCCGTCGATGCGCTGCTCACGCATCCGGACGTCAACGCCGTGTCGTTCGTCGGCTCCACGCCCATCGCGCAATACATCTACAGCACGGCCTCGGCACACGGCAAGCGCGTACAAGCGCTCGGCGGCGCGAAGAACCACGGCGTGGTGATGCCCGACGCCGATCTCGACTTCACCGTCGACGCTCTTATCGGCGCGGCCTACGGCTCGGCCGGCGAGCGTTGCATGGCAATCTCGGTGGCGGTCGCCGTGGGCGATGTGGCGGATGAACTGGTGGCACGTCTCGCACAGGCAGCGAAGGCGCTGCCGGTTGGCGACGGCACCGATCCCGTCGCGCAAATGGGCCCGCTGATTACCCGCGTGCATTGCGACAAGGTGAAGGGTTTTGTCGATGCCGGTGTGGATGAAGGCGCCAAGCTCGTGGTCGACGGTCGTGGCCTGAAGGTTGCGCAACGCGACAACGGCTTCTTCATCGGCCCGTGCCTGTTTGATAACGTGACGCCGGAGATGTCGATCTACCGCAACGAAATCTTCGGGCCGGTACTGTCGGTGCTGCGCGTGAATACGCTGGAAGAGGCGATTGCGCTCATCAACCGCAATCCGTACGCCAACGGCACGGCGGTGTTCACGACGTCGGGCGGTGCGGCTCGCCGTTTCGAAGACGAAATCGAAGTCGGCATGGTCGGCGTGAACGTGCCGATTCCGGTCCCGGTGTCGTATTTCTCGTTCGGCGGCTGGCGCAATTCGCTGTTCGGCGATCAGCATATCTACGGGCCGGAGTCGGTGCGTTTCTATACGCGCTCGAAGGTCGTGACGCGTCGCTGGTCGGAGGGACGTCCCGCCAATGCCACGTCGTCGCTCGTCATGCCGACGCTGGGTCAGTAAGAGGTGCAAAGGTGCCGGTGTAGGTCACTGGCCCCCGATGCTGAATGCAAAAACGCCGTCCGGGGATGCCCTCGGACGGCGTTCTTGTTTTGGGACGTTGCCCCTGTGCCGAGTTACCGCACCGGGGCGATTTCGATGCCTTCGTCCAGCAAAAAGCGGCGGATACGTTGCGCGAATTCGAGTGCATGTTCGCCATCGCCGTGCAGGCAGACGGTTTGCGCCTGAATTGGCACGACCGTCCCGTCGACGGCGCGCACACGCTGCTCGCGCACCATCATCAGCGTTTGCGCCAGCGCATCTTCCTCGCGCTCGATCAGCGCGCCGGGCGTGCCGCGTTTGACGAGCGAGCCGTCCGGGTTGTAGCCGCGGTCGGCGAAGACTTCCTCGACGGCATGCATGCCCGCCGCGCGCGCCGCTTTCACCAGTTCACCGCCTGCCAGACCGAAGATCGCGAGGTCGGTGTCGAACGCGCGGATCGCTTCGACAAGCGTTTCAGCCAGGGCGGGATCGCGGGCGGCCTGATTGTAGAGCGCACCGTGCGGCTTGACGTGCGTGAGCCAGCCGCCCTGCGCGCGCACGATCGCGGCGAGCGCACCGATCTGGTAGAGCATGCCTGCGCGAATGTCGTCGAGCGGGAGTTGCATTTCGGTGCGTCCGAAATTATCGCGGTCGGGAAAGCTCGGGTGCGCGCCGATGGCCACACCGTTCGCCAGCGCCCAGCGCACGACCTGCTGCATCGTGCCTGCGTCGCCCGCGTGCCAGCCGCACGCTATATTGGCGGAGCTCACGAGCGCGAGCAGAGCTTCGTCGTAATCGCAACCTTCTCCGAGGTCGACGTTCAGATCAATCTTCATGGGGTGTTCTCCTGCGGGGACAGCCTTTTTTCACTCATTTCACTCGCTTGCGCGCGGTCGCGATATCAGCGCTTGCGGGTAATGGCCGGCACCTTCGGCGTATTCAGAATGCCGCGATCGTGCCACGCGAGGGCGCGCTCGATCTGGTCAAGATAGCGCAGTTGTTCGCGCAACGCTTCGCGCGCTTCGGCCGCGGTGCATTCCGAAAAATACAGCGTGCTGCCGAGCCGCGCCTGACCCAGACGCCACAGATCGGCGCTGATGACCGTGCCGATCTTGGGATAACCGCCGGTGGTCTGCGCGTCGGCCAGCAAAATGATCGGCTGTCCGGACGGTGGCACCTGAACCACGCCCGGCAGCACGCCGTGCGAGAGCAGCTCGTGCAGGCGGTTCTTCTTGCGTGCGAGCGGCTCCGGGCCGGACAGGCGATAGCCCATGCGGTTGCTGTTGGGCGTGACCTGCCAAGGGTTTTCCCAAAAGCTCTTGTACGTGGCGGCCGTGAAGTCGTCGTATTCCGGGCCGGGCAGCACGCGCACGCGCTGTGCGAGCGGGTCGGACAGCCATAGGGGCGGACGCACCCCCAGCGGCTCGACATTGCGCGCGGCGGCGCTTGGGTGGCCGATGGCGATGCGGTCGCCGTCGCGCAGGGCGCGTCCCTCGAAGCCGCCGAAGCCCGCGGCGAGGTCGGTGCTGCGCGAGCCGAGGGTTTCGGGCACGTCGATGCCGCCCGCGAGCGCCAGATAGGTGCGCATGCCGAAACGCGAGGGACGCAGCGTCAAGGTCTGGCCGCGCGTGACGGGGAAGCGCCACCACGACCACACCGGCGTGCCGTCGAGATCGGCATGGCAGTCGGCGCCGGTCAGCGCGACAAGCGTGGCGGACGTGAAGCGCAGCACGCACGTCCCCATGGTGATTTCGAGGGTGGCGGCGTTCGGTTCGTTGCCGACGAGACGATTGGCGACCGTGCACGCGAGAGGATCGAGGGCGCCGCCGCTGGCGACGCCGAATTCACGCTGACGGGTTCGGCCCAGATCCTGAACGGTAGTGAGCAGGCCGGCACGCTGGATATCGATCACAGGTCGAGACTCGCGATGGTGAAGCGCACGCGATCCCCCGGCGCCAGCAGGGCGGGCGGGGTCGCGGCGGGGTCGAACAGGGCGCAGGTGGCGTGGCCGATGATCTGCCAGCCGCCCGGCGAATTGAGCGGATAGACGCCGGTCTGATTGCCGCCGATACCCACGGAGCCGGCCGGCACGGACAGTCGCGGCTCCGCGCGCCGGGGTGTGGCAATCGTATCGTCCAGCCCGCCCAGATAGGCGAAGCCCGGCTGGAAGCCCAGGAAGTAGACGATGTACTCCGGCGCCGTGTGGCGTTGCACGACCGTCTTCGGTTGCAGACGCAGGTGTTTGGCGACGTCAGCGAGGTCCGGACCGTGCTTGCCGCCATAGTGGACGGGGATCTCGATGTCGCGGCCGACCTCGCTGGCGGACGGCTGGGTCTGCCAGGCGTCGCGCAAACGCTCGCTCAGCACCTCGATATCGGTGGCGAGCGGGTCGAAGAGCAGCGTGAGGTTATTCATGCCGGGGACGACTTCGCGCACGTCGGGCCAGTCGCGGGCGAGGGCCGCCACGTGCCAGACACGGCGCTGCGTGGCGAGCGTGGGGGTTGCGCCCGCTTCGCACACGAGCGCACTGTCGCCGAGCGGCAGGATCTTGAGCGTTGTCATGAATTAGCGTGGGGTGCCGCAAGGGCGCACAAAGGTGGCGGATTCCGTCACGATGGCGTCGAGGGCCAGATCATGGGCCTCGGCGCTGAGGTGTTCGATTTCGAGGCAATCGTAGGCGATGCCGAGCGTTTGCGGGGCAGGCGTCATCGAATGCAGGGTGCGGTCGTAGAAGCCGCCGCCGTAGCCGAGTCGCAGGCCCTCGCGGGTAAAACCCACGCAAGGCACCAGCAGCAGGTCGGGCGTGAGCACTTCGGTGCGGCTGGGCACGGGAATGCGGTAGCGGCCTTCGGTCATGGGCGTGTCGGGGGTCCAGCGGTGGAAGACGAGCGGGGCGTTGCGGGCGATGACGACCGGTAGCGCGGCCTGCCGCGGCCCGTCGGACGGCTGGCCGGGCGACGTCTGGGCGAGCCATGCACAGATGAGCTCGCGGGCGTCGAATTCGTCCTGAATCGGCCAGTAGAAGCCAATGCAGCGCGGCGCGCGGCGCGCCAGTTCGGCGGTCAGGCGGGTGGCGAGTGCGGCGTCGCGCGTGGCGCGTTCGGCGAGTGTGCTGCGGGCGTCGAGCAACGCCTTGCGCAGACGGGTTTTCGCGGCACCGGCATCCCCTCCGTTTTGTGCCCCGCCTGCGGCGCCATTTCCGGATGTTTCGACCGCCGATTGGGCGGGGTCCCGTGCTATGCTTGGATTCACTTTTTACCCGACGCTCCCCCGAAGATGTCCGAACGTTTGACCCGAGTATATCGCGCCGCCGCGCTTGCCCTGACCGCTGCCGCGCTGGTGGCGTGCAGTACGACGCAGGCGACCGGTCGTCCCAAGGCGCAGTCGGCGGCAAGCCGTTCGGCCCCGTCTGCCGACACGCTCTCCCAGCGCTCGCCGGACGACATCTTCGTCCAGTTGCGCGAAGCCGCCCGCACCAACGATGCGCCGCGCGCCACCGCGCTCGCCGCCATGCTCTCGGACTACGACGTGCCGTCGTACGTCCAGTACTTCCAGATCAAGTCGCGCATGTTCGACCGTTCGGGCAAGGCGCTCATCGACACGCCCGACGACGATATCCGCGCCTTCTTGCGAACGTATGACGGTCAGGCAATCGCCGATCGCATGCGTAACGACTGGCTGCTGGTGCTCGGCAAGCGGCACGACTGGCAGACGTTCGACGCGGAATACCCGAAGTTCGTGCTCGACGACGACACGCAGGTCAAGTGCTACTCGCTGATGTCGCGGGCGTCGCGCGGCGAGAACGTCACCCAGGCCGCGACCGATCTGCTCACCACGCCGAAGTATTACGGCGAGGGGTGCGTCGACATGATCAATACACTGGCCGCGAGTGGTCAGTTGCCGCGCAAGGAAGTCTGGCATCAGATTCGTCTGGCTTACGAGGAAAACTACACCTCGCTCGGCAAGCAGATTGCCGACGCGCTCGGCGCCGTGCGTCCGGACGACAGCCTGCTCGATATGGCGGCGACGCGCCCGGCGCAGATCCTCGCGCGCGGGGTAGACGGCTCGGAGGCGTCGCGTCAGCTCGCGTTGCTCGCCGTCGTTCGCATGGCCCGCTCGGACGCCATGCTCGCCGCGAACAGCTTCAGCAGCATTGCCGGCACCCTGTCGCCGGACGAGCGCGCCATCGGCTGGGGTGCGATCGGCATGCGCGGCGCGCTGTCGCAGAACCCGATGGCGATCACGTGGTATCGCCAGGCGGGCAGCGCCAAGCTCTCGAATACGGCGCAGGAATGGAAGATCCGTGCAGCGCTGCGCGCGGGTGACTGGAACCTCGTGCGCACGGGTATCGAAGCGATGCCGGCGTCGTTGCGCGACGACGGGGTCTGGACTTACTGGTACGGTCGCGCACTGCGTGAAGCCGGGCAGGGGGACGCCGCGCGTGCGCAGTTCCAGAAGATCGCGTCGCAGCCGAACTTCTACGGCCAATTGGCGAACGAGGAATTGGGCAACAAGACGTCGCTGCCGCCGCGCACGACCGTCACCAAGGCCGAGATCGACGCCAACCGTTCGAACGCCGGTTTCCTGCGCGCGGCCAAGTTCTACGACCTGGGCCTGCGCTTCGAAGGCAACCGCGAGTGGAATTGGGAACTGCGCAACATGACGGACCGTCAGTTGATCGCCGCCGCGCAGTATGCCAATGGCATCGAACTGTTCGATCGCGCCGTCAACACGGCGGATCGCACGAAGGTCGAGCACGACTTCACGCTGCGCTATCTGATGCCGTTCCGCGCCAAGGTCGAGCCGCTGGCCGCGGCCGTCGATCTCGACGAAGCGTGGGCGTATGGCCTGATCCGTCAGGAATCGCGCTTCATCATCAATGCCCGTTCGTCCGCCGGTGCCGGTGGTCTGATGCAGGTCATGCCCGCGACCGCGAAGATGGTCGCCAAGCAAATCGGCATGGATTACAGCCCGGGCATGATGCACGACATCGATACCAATATCCGTTTGGGAACGAGTTACCTGTCGGATATCTACAATAAGTTCGACGGCTCCGCTGTGCTGGCGTCGGCCGGATACAACGCGGGACCGGGGCGTCCGCGCACGTGGCGCGCCACGCTCGACCGCCCGGTCGAGGGCGCGATCTTCGCGGAGACGATTCCGTTTAACGAGACGCGTCAGTATGTCGAGAACGTGTTGTCGAATACGACGTATTACTCGGCCATCATCACGGGCCGTCCGCAATCGCTCAAGGAGCGGCTCGGCGTAATTCTGCCGCAGTGATGGGGCGACCGGGGCCGCGAACCCACAGTCTGACGCGGAGGTGACGCATGCGCTATAACGTTTGTGTCCTCGGTGGCACCGGCTTTATCGGCAGCCATCTGGTCGCACGGCTGGTGACGATGGGGCATGTCCTGCGCCTGCCGACGCGGCGCGTCGAGGCCGCCAAGGCCCTCGGCGTGCTGCCCGGCGTGGAGCTCGTCGAGTGCGATGTTCACGACCCGCGCGCGCTGGAGCGCGTGATCGCCGGTTGCGACGCCGTCATCAATCTTGTCGGCATTCTGCACAGTGATCGCGGCGCGCCTTACGGTCGCGCTTTCGCGCGCGCCCATGTGGAACTGCCACGCAAGATCGCGCAGGCCTGCAAGAATCAGGGCATTACCCGGCTCCTGCACATGAGCGCACTGGGTGCCGACTCGAACGGCCCGAGCATGTATCAGCGCTCGAAGGGCGACGGCGAGGTGGCCATTCGCGAGACCGGGATTGCCGCGACGATCTTCCGCCCGTCGGTCGTGTTCGGCCCGGGCGACAACTTCCTCAATACCTTCGCGAAGCTGCAACGGCGTTTGCCTGTCGTGCCGCTGGCGAGCGCCACGGCGCGCTTCCAGCCGATCTATGTGGGCGACGTCGCGCAGGCTTTCGCGCAATCGCTCGACAACGACGTGACCATGGGCAAGACGTACGAGCTCGGCGGCCCGGAAGTCTTCACGCTGGAAGCGCTGGTGCGTTTCGCTGGCGCCGCGTGTGGTTGCGAGCGTCCGATTCTGGCGCTGCCCGAGAGCACCGCGCGTCTTCAGGCGGCGATTTTCGAGAGGCTGCCTGGCGAGCCGATCATCACGCGCGATAATCTCGATTCGATGCAAGTCGACAACGTCATGAGCGGCCCCCTCGCGCCCGAACTCGACCTCACGCCGAACGGGCTGGAGATCGCCGTCGATTATCTGAACGGCGGCAATTGGGAGAAGCGGATGGCGGGCTATCGTCGCTACGCCGGACGGTAACGTCCGGGCGCGGCCAACCGGCCTCGCCACATCCATTCAGACGCGCAACGCCCCCGCGTGGCGCGTGCAAGGAAAGGTCTCATGCAACTCATCATCGCCAACAAGAAATACTCCTCGTGGTCGATGCGTCCCTGGGTCGTGCTCAAGCACTTCGGCATCGCGTTCGAAGAGAAGAATGTCTGGCTTGCACAGCCCGACTCGCGCGAGCAGATTCTGCGTTATTCGCCCACCGGCAAAGTCCCCTGTCTGATCGATAACGGTGTGACGGTCTGGGACTCGTTCGCGATCTGCGAATATCTCGCCGATGCTTATCCGCATTTGCCGCTCTGGCCGAAGTCGCTCGCGGCGCGCGCTCATGCACGCAGTATCTGCGCCGAGATGCACAGCGGCTTCACGGCGCTGCGCACGAATATGTGGATGAACGTGGCGGCCCATTGGCCGGGTGCCGGGGTGACGCCCGAGGTGCTCACCGACATTCGCCGCGTCGAGGCGATTTGGGAGGATTGCCTCGCGCGCCACGAAGGTCCGTTCCTGTTTGGCGACTTCACGATGGCCGACGCGTTCTACGCGCCCGTCGTGCTGCGATTCGCGACCTTCGAGCCCGCGTTGTCGGCGCATGCGCAGGCCTATGCCGATCGCATTCGGGAGGTGCCGGCTGTGCAGGCGTGGGTCGCCGCCGGGCGCGCCGAGACGCAAAGCGTCGCTTTCTACGACGTGCGTCCATGAAGATTTACGCTGTCGGCGGTGCGATTCGCGACGCCATGCTGGGACTGCCCGTCAAGGATCGCGACTACGTTGTGGTCGGTGCGACGCCCGAGGAAATGGTGCGGCGCGGCTTCAGACCGGTAGGCCGCGACTTCCCGGTGTTTCTCCATCCCAGGACCCAGGCCGAGTACGCGCTCGCGCGCACCGAGCGCAAGACGGCGCGCGGCTATCACGGCTTTTCGTTCTATTTCGCTCCGGAAGTCACGCTGGAAGAAGACCTGGTCCGGCGCGATTTCACCATCAATGCGATGGCGCGCGAGGTGCTGCCGGACGACAGCCTGTCGGACGTTCTGGTCGACCCGTACGGCGGCCAGCGCGATCTGGAGGCGAGGCTGTTCCGTCATGTCGGCGAGGCTTTCGCCGAGGACCCGGTCCGGATTCTGCGTTGCGCCCGTTTCGCCGCGCGCTTCACCGATTTCTCCGTTGCCGACGAAACGCTCGCGCTGATGCGCGAGATGACGGCCAACGGCGAGGTCGATGCGCTTGTGGCCGAGCGCGTCTGGCAGGAAATCTCGCGCGGATTGATGGAGCACCGGCCGTCGCGCATGTTCGACGTGCTGCGCGCGGCGGGTGCGCTCGAGCGCATTCTCCCCGAACTGGCCCAGTTGTGGGGCGTGCCCCAGCGTGCCGACTTCCATCCCGAAGTGGATACCGGCGTGCACGTGATGATGGTGCTCGACTACGCCGCGAAGCAGGGTTTCTCGCTGCCGGTGCGCTTTGCTGCGCTCACGCACGATCTCGGTAAGGGAACGACGCCGGAAGATGTGCTGCCGCGTCACATCGGTCATGAGGGCCGCAGCGTCGGGTTGCTCGGGCCGCTGTGTGTGCGCCTGCGTGTGCCGGTCGAATGCCGTGAGTTGGCGCAGGTCGTGGCGCGCGAGCACGGCAACATCCATGCGAGTCAGAAGTTCGGAGCGGGGGCGCTGGTGCGTTTGCTGGAGCGGTGCGACGCGCTGCGCAAACCGGAACGCTTCGTCGAAGTGCTTCAGGCCTGCGAGGCGGATGCGCGCGGCCGTGGCGGCGACTTCGCCACGGCGTCTTATCCGCAGCGAGACCGGTTGATGGCGGCGCTGGATGCGGCGCGCGGCATCGATGCGGGGGCGGTGGCGCGTCAGTACGCGGACCATCCGGCGAAGATTCGCGAGGCGGTGCAGGCCGCGCGAATCGACGCCGTCGAAGCCGCAGGACTGGGCGGCGAGGGCGATTGAGTGACGGGAGCGACTTACTCGAACGCCTTGTCGTTCGGATTCGCGTAAAGCTGCTTGAGCTGCTCGCTCATCGGGAAGTTGAAGCTGGTGTTCTTCGGCGGCACCGGCGCTTCAAACCATTTCTTGTACATCCCGTTGATTTCCCCGCTCTTCATCACACCGGCCAGCGTGTCGTCGACGAGCTTTTTGAACTCCGTGTCGCCGTGCTTCATCATGAAGCCGTACGCTTCGAACGACTGCGGCGTGCCCGTCACGACCCACTCGTCGGGGTTGCGGCCCATGGTGCGCGCACCGGCGAGCAGCACGTCGTCCATCATGAACGCCTGCACGCGACCGCCCTGGAGCATGGTGAACGACTCGCCGTAATCCTTGCCCGAGATCACGCTCATATTCATCTTCTTGTCGTTGTTCATCTTGTTCAGGATGCGCTCCGACGTGGTTCCGGCATTGGTCACCACCGGCTTGCCCGCCAGATCCGGGAAGTCCTTGATGCCCGAGTTCCTGTTCACGAGCAGACGTGTACCGGCGACGAAGAAGGTGTTCGAGAAATTGACCTGCGCCTGACGGGCCTTCAGGTTCGTGGTCACGCCGCACTCGATGTCCACCGTGCCGTTCTGCACCAGCGCGATGCGGTTCTGCGACGTGACGGGAATGAAGCGCACTTGCAGATCGGGCTTCTTCAGGCGGGTCTTCACGGCATCGACGACCTTATTGCACAGGTCTTGCGAATAGCCGATGACGTTGTGATTGTTGTCGTAGTACGAGAATGGAATTGACGACTCGCGATGGCCAATCGAGATCACGCCACTGCCCTCGATCTTTTGCAGCGTCTCCGACGTGTTCTGCGCCAGCACGGCACCCGCCGCCAAACTCATCGCTACGCACAGCGCCCCACGCATCACCCCGGTCAATCGGATCTTGGTCATGTCCTGCTCCTGAAATGGTCTCACTCTGATTTGTTTCTGAATCATTTGTTTCATAGTAATTTTTTTGCAACAAACGATCAAATCATTGTTAACCCTAGCGACGTCAGGGTTTTGAGGCGAATGAGCGATGGACGTGCGCGTGGAGTCCCGCTGGCCTTGAGCGGGGCAACGGCGCGGTGCGGCCTGAATGAGGAGACGAAGAGGGGGCGGACGTTGCAGCAGGTGTTGCGGTGCCGTACGAAGGTCGCGGCAGAAGGCTGCCTCGGGTGAATACAGCAAACGGATGCGGCGACCGGATACGGCGAAGAATTACAGCAGACGAATCAGCAGATTGAAGACCAGCGAGAGCACGATGGTCGAGGCGAACGGGAAGACCATCTCCTTGCCGCGCCAGCGCAGGCGCAGGTCGCCGGGCAGGCGACCGATGCCGAGCTTGGTGAGCCAGGGGGCGGCCGCCGAGAGGACGCAGATCGCGAAGAAGATGGTGAACATCCAGCGAAACATCGGCGTGGCCTCAATATCCGGGGAAAGGGTTCAAAGCGGGGTTCAAAGCGCGTGACTGCGGTCGCCGGTGGCGAAGCCGCGCAGGCCGGCCCACTCGTCCATGCCGCGTCCGAACGCGATCACCTTGAAAAGCTCGCCCATCTCGGCTTCGGAGAGCAGCTTCTGCACCGCCGCCGCCGCGGGCAGGAACGTCTTCGGATCGGTCGGATCGAGTGCGCTCATCAACTCGACGATGCCCGCGTTCATCAGGAATCGCGCCTGCGACGTGAAGCCCAGCAGATCGAGCCCCGCGTCGACACCGGCATCGGCAATCCCGGAAAACTCCACGTGCGCGGTGATGTCCTGCAAGCCCGGGTAATAGAACGGGTCGTCGTGCGCGTGATGGCGGTAGTGGCACATCAGCGTGCCATTGGCGCGCTGCGGATGGTAATACTCGCGGGCCGGAAAGCCGTAGTCGATCAACAGCAGCACGCCGCGTGCCAACAGCGGCGCCACACTGCGTACAAAGGCCGAAGCGGCTTCGTGAGTTTCCGTCAGATATTCCTGCGTCGGTGGCAGATCGGTGAGGTGCTCAAGGGCCTCCGGCAGCGGGCCGATGTGGCGGTGCTCTTCCCACGCGAAGCCGTCTTGCGCGAGCACGACGCCGCGCTCGAACCACACCGGCTGACGGTTGTCGTCCGGACGGCGCGCCCACAGGCGCACCGGCATGGCGTCGAGGACTTCGTTGCCGAGCATCACGCCGTGGAAGGCGTCGGGCAACTGGTCGAGCCACGTGACACGATCGAGCAGATGCGGTGCGGCCTTCTCGATGGTCTCGCGTTGGCGCGCACGAAGTTCGCCCGAGAGTTCCATGATCGAGTATTGCTCGCAGGGCGTGCCTTCGGCTTCGAGCGCGAGCAGCAGGTCAGCAGCCAGACGTCCCGAGCCGGCACCGAATTCCAGCACCTGGGCGTCGCCCGTTTCTTCGAAGATCTCGCCGAGTTGACGGGCCAGTGTGCGGGCGAAGAACGGAGTGAGTTCCGGCGCGGTGACGAAGTCGCTGCCGTCGGCGGCCAGACGCCCGAATTTCGCGGCACCGGCGGCGTAATAGCCGAGGCCGGGCGCGTACAGGGCCAGTTCCATGAAGCGATCGAACGGCAGCCAGCCGCCGTGCGCGTTGATGGCGTCGGCGAGAGATGCCGTGAGACGGCGCGAGTGTTCGAGCGCGTCCGTCTCCGGAACGGGTAAACTATGGGGTTTCGGTGCGGCCTGATTCATGCGGGCATTGTAACGGAGACAGTGCAGACTGGCTGCTATGGTTGATATAAGCGCGTCTGCGGGCGAATTCGGCGTGTTTTCCGCCGATTTTTGCCGGTTTTCGATCGCTTTTGCGTGTTTTTCGCCAATTTGCGCAACGCGAGTCCTCCGTCTGGAGGCGTGTCAGATGTCTGCGAACAATCGAGACGCGCAACAGGCCGAGTTTTAAGCCGCCCGACATTCCGCTATCCAGCCGCCCTCTGACAGGAATTCGCCGCATGACCGTTGCATCGACGCCACGCCCCGCATCCGCCGCAAGCGACGCCGCCCGCACGCTCACTGCGCCGCGCGTAGCGCTCGTGACCGGTGGCGCGCGTCGCATCGGCCGCGCCATCGCGCTGCGGCTCGCCGGCACGGGGTGGGACGTGGCCGTTCACTACGAGCGCTCGCACGACGAGGCGCTGGAGACCGTGGCCGCCATCGAGGCGTTGGGACGCCGGGCCGTGGCGCTGCAAGCGTCGCTGGCCGACGAAGCCGCAACGGTCGGCCTGATCGCACGGTGTAGCGAGGCGCTCGGCGTGCCGTCGTGCCTCGTCAACAATGCCTCGCGCTTCGAGTACGATAGCGCCGGCGATTTCGGCTACAAGGCGCTGGAGCGTCACATGCGTGTGAACGCGGGCGCGCCGCTCGTGCTCGCGCGCGAGATGCACGCAGCGCTGGGTGAATCGGGACGCGGTGTCGTCGTCAATCTGCTCGATCAGAAGCTGGCGAATCCGAACCCGGATTACCTGTCGTATACGCTGTCGAAAGCCGCGCTCGACGTAGCGACGACCTTGCTGGCCCAGGCCTTTGCGCCGCGTCTGCGGGTGGTCGGGGTGGCGCCGGGCGTCACGCTTCTGTCCGTCGACCAGACCCCTGCGGGCTTTGCAGCGGCCCATGCGTCGACCCCGCTGGGCGCGTCGTCGACGCCGGAGGACATTGCCCAGGCCGTGGCCTATCTGGCCGAGGCCCCTGCTGTCACTGGCACGGTGTTGTATGTCGATGGCGGACAGCATCTCGCGAGTTCATCGCGCGACGTGAAATTTCTGACCGAGCCGGCCGATGCCGACCGGTCTCGTTGATTGTCATTACGAGTCTTCAAAATGCATAGCGCTCTTTCCCACCCCCGCCTGATGGACTGCCGTCGCATGTTCCTGCGCGACTACGAGGTCTTCATCAACATTGGCGTGCACGATCACGAAAAGCGTGGCGAGCAGCGCGTGCTGATCAACGTGCAGTTGTTCGTCCCGCTCGCGGAGAGCACGCCCACGGCAGACAAGCTCGACGAAGTCGTCGACTACGATTTCATGCGCGAGACCATCGCCAAGCGCGTGGGGCAGGGCCATATTCACCTGCAGGAAACCCTTTGCGACGACGTCGCGCGTGCGCTGCTGGCGCACCCGCGTGTGCGCGCGGTGGGTGTGTCGACCGAGAAGCCGGACGTCTACCCCGATTGCCACTCGGTCGGCATCGAGGTGTTCCAGATGAAGGATGCGTGAGATGAGTGCCGTCATGCCCGAGACCGGTGCGCCGCTTGCCGCGACCGGAAACGCCGCCGCGGAGAGCGTGAAGAAGGCGCAGAAGCTCGCGTTCGAGAACAACAAGCTCGAAAAGCGCCTGTTCCGCCTGACGGGGCAGGCCATCGGCGACTACAACATGATCGAGCAGGGCGATCGCGTGATGGTGTGCATGTCCGGCGGCAAGGACAGCTACGCCATGCTCGACATTCTGCTCAAGCTGCGTGAGCGCGCGCCGATCGACTTCTCGATCGTTGCCGTCAACCTCGACCAGAAGCAGCCGGGCTTCCCGGAGCATGTGCTGCCCGATTACTTCCGCGCCATCGGTGTCGATTTCCACATCGAAAATCAGGACACGTACTCCATCGTCAAGCGCGTGGTGCCCGAAGGCAAGACCACGTGCTCGCTGTGCTCGCGTCTGCGCCGCGGCATTCTCTATCGCGTGGCTGGCGAACTCGGGGCGACCAAGATCGCGCTGGGCCACCATCGCGACGACATCATCGAGACGCTGTTCCTGAACATCTTCTACGGTGGCAAGCTCAAGGGCATGCCGCCCAAGCTGCAATCGGACGACGGCAAGAACGTGGTGATCCGCCCGCTCGCGTACGTGCGCGAACCGGATCTCGAGCGTTACGCCGAATACAAGCAGTTCCCGATCATTCCGTGCACGCTGTGCGGCAGCCAGCCGAACCTGAAGCGCGCCGAGATGAAGTCGCTTATCCGTCTGTGGGAGAAGCAGCATCCGGGGCGCATCAAGTCGATTTTCAGCGCGTTGTCGAATGTCGTGCCGTCGCATCTGATGGATACGAACCTGCACGACTTCAAGAATCTGCGCGCGACGGGGCAGCCCGATCCGCTCGGCGATATTGCGTTCGACGAAGCGCCCTGCGGCGATGAGAGCGATGCGGGCATCATCCGCATCACGCAATTCGACGACTAAGACGATTAAGACGACCGCTCGACCGTCGCACACCCGCTATCTACCAGCGCCCCCCGCACCGTGATCGGGCGGAGGCGCCAGATCCCAATACACGCATCTCACTTTCGAATCGTCACGACGCCATGAATATTGTGATTCTCGCCGCCGGCATGGGTAAGCGCATGCGCTCGAAGTTGCCCAAGGTGTTGCAGCCGCTGGCTGGCCGTCCGCTGCTGTCGCATGTGATTGCGACGGCCCGCAAGCTCGCACCGGGCAAGCTCATTGTGGTGACCGGACACGGCGGCGACGCCGTGCGCGACGCCGTGGCGGGCGAGGGTGTGGACTTCGCGGAGCAGGCGCAGCAGTTGGGCACCGGCCACGCGGTGCAGCAGGCGGCATCGTTGCTCGACGAGTCGGTGCCGACGCTCGTGCTGTACGGCGATGTGCCGCTCACGCGTGCCGAGACGTTGCAGGGGCTGCTCGACGCGGCAGGCTGCGACAAGCTGGGCGTGCTCACCGTCGATCTGGACAACCCGACCGGGTACGGGCGGATCGTGCGCGACGCAGCGGGCAATGTGCAACGCATCGTCGAGCAGAAAGACGCGAACGAGCTTGAGCTGGCCATTCGCGAGATCAACACCGGCATCATCGTGGCCCCGACGCGCGCCCTTAAGGGCTGGCTCGGCGGTCTGAAGAATCAGAACGCGCAGGGCGAGTATTACCTCACCGACGTGATCGCATGCGCAGTCGCGGACGGCGTGCCCGTCGTCACCACGCAACCCGCGTTCGCGTGGGAGCCCAATGGCGTGAACGACAAGGCACAGCTTGCCGCGCTGGAGCGAGACTATCAACGCAATGCGGCGGGCGCGTTGCTCGCGGCAGGCGTCACGCTGATCGATCCGGCACGTTTCGATGTGCGCGGCGAGATCGAGTGCGGCACCGACGTCTGCATCGATGTGAATTGCGTGTTCGAAGGCAAGGTGACGATTGGCGATGGCGTGTCCATCGGCGCGAATTGCGTCATCCGTAACACCACCATCGGCACAGGCACGCGTATCGAGGCGTTCAGCCATCTGGACGGCGCCGTGGTCGGTGCCGACGCCCACGTGGGACCGTATGCACGTCTGCGCCCGGGCGCGGATCTGGCTGACGAAGTACACATCGGCAACTTCGTGGAAGTGAAGAACGCCACGCTGGCGAAGGGCTCGAAGGCCAACCATCTGGCGTATGTCGGCGACTCGACCGTGGGCGCGCGCGTGAATATCGGCGCGGGCACGATCACGTGCAACTACGATGGCGCGAACAAGCATCGCACGGTGATCGAAGACGACGTCTTCATCGGCTCGGACACCCAGCTTGTCGCACCGGTGACGGTGCGCCGCGGCACAACGATTGCCGCCGGCACGACCGTGTGGAAAGACACGCCGGAAGATTCGCTGGTGCTCAACGGCAAGACACAGCAAGCGAAGGCGGGCTATGTCCGTCCGCGCAAGCAGAAGCAGTAAAATCGGCGTCAAAGTGCCAGTGCGCGACACGTGTGTGCGCACCGGCGAGTCAAAACGGATCTCAAGCGATCGAATGAGCCGGAATTTCCGGTACGGAAGGAAGCGAATATGTGCGGCATTGTCGGCGCGGTAGCGCGACGTAATGTAGTACCGGTGTTGGTCGAAGGGCTGCGCCGTCTGGAGTATCGCGGTTACGACTCGTGCGGCGTTGCAGTGTTGAAAGACGGTGTGCCGCAGCGCGCGCGCAGCGTATCGCGCGTAGCGGATCTCGACGCGCAGCTCGCGCAGACCCAATTGGCTGGCGAGACGGGCATTGCTCACACGCGTTGGGCGACGCACGGGGCTCCCGTCACGAACAACGCGCACCCGATCTTCTCGCGTGACGAAGTGGCGCTGGTGCACAACGGCATCATCGAGAATCATGAGAGCCTGCGCGACGAGTTGCGCGGCCTCGGTTACGAGTTCGTGTCGCAGACCGACACCGAAGTCATCGCCCATCTGATTCATCACATTTTGTCGAACGGCGCGGCGGGCGATCTGTATCAGGCCGTGCGCCTGGCGACGCGTCGTCTGCACGGCGCCTACGCCATCGCCGTATTCCGCAAGCAGGAGCCGCATCGTGTGGTGGGCGCGCGAGCGGGCTCGCCGCTGGTGGTAGGCGTGGGCGAGGGGGAGAACTTCCTCGCGTCAGACGCGCTGGCGCTGGCCGGCACGACCGACCAGTTCATCTATCTGGAAGAAGGCGATGTCGTCGAACTCACGCTCGATGGCGTGAAGATCGTGGATCGCAACGACGCGGCTGTCGAGCGCGAAGTGCGCACGGTGCAGGCGTATACGGGCGCGGTGGAGCTGGGTCCGTATCGTCACTACATGCAGAAGGAAATCTTCGAGCAGCCGCGTGCGATTGGCGACACGATGGAAGGCGTGGAAGGCATTTCGCCGACGCTGTTCGGCGAGAAGGCCGAAGCGGTGTTCGGCAACATCGACTCGATTCTGATTCTGGCGTGCGGCACGAGCTACTACTCGGGCATGACGGCCAAGTACTGGCTGGAGTCGCTGGCGCAGATTCCGACGCAGGTCGAAGTGGCAAGCGAGTATCGCTATCGCGACAGCGTGCCGAATCCGAAGACGCTGGTGGTGACGATTTCCCAGTCGGGCGAGACGGCCGACACGATGGCGGCGCTGCAACACGCGCAATCGCTGGGCATGACGAACACGCTGGCGATCTGCAACGTGGGCACGAGCGCGATGGTGCGTCAGACGGCGCTGCATTACCTCACGCGCGCAGGAACGGAAATCGGTGTGGCGTCGACGAAGGCTTTCACGACGCAACTCACGGCGCTGTTCCTGTTGACGCTGACGATTGCGAAGCTGCGCGGTCGTCTGTCTGCCGGGCAGGAGGCTGACTATCTGACGCAACTGCGTCACCTGCCGGCGGCGCTCAATAGCGTGCTGGCGCTGGAGCCGCAGATCATCGCGTGGGCGGAGGAGTTTGCCCGTCGCGAGAACGCGCTGTTCCTGGGACGCGGCCTGCACTACCCGATTGCCCTGGAAGGCGCGCTCAAGCTCAAGGAAATTTCTTACATCCACGCCGAGGCGTATCCGGCGGGCGAACTGAAGCACGGCCCGCTGGCGCTGGTGACGGAGCAGATGCCGGTGGTCACGGTGGCGCCGCGCGACGCGCTGGTGGAAAAGCTGAAGTCGAACATGCAGGAAGTGCGCGCACGCGGCGGTCAGTTGTACGTCTTCGCCGACTCGGACACGGAGATCGCCAACGCCGAAGGCCTCCACGTGATTCGCATGCCGGAGCACTACGGCCAGTTGTCGCCGATCCTGCACGTGGTGCCGTTGCAACTGCTCGCGTACCACACCGCCTGCGCACGCGGCACCGACGTCGACAAGCCGCGCAATCTGGCGAAGTCGGTGACAGTGGAGTAATCCCCGCCAGGAGGCGCGGGGGCGGTTTCCGGAACGAATGGACGCGTCATCAAACGCGGCTCAACGCGCCTGAAAGGATAGGGCCCTCTCTTCCCGGAGAGGCGCGCGCTACGAAGCCAACGACGCATTCGCTCGTTGGCTTTTTTCATGCGCGGCACGCCCTCGGAATCCCCCGGCGTTCGGGGCGATCTTTCCGCTATCCCCGCGTTATGTGCCTGGCTCAGCCAGGCATGCTGCGCCGTCATGGCTGCTATAGTGCACAGATGGAATTTAACGCCGTCTTTTTATATGAGTCGTGAGAGTTGAACATGAGAAAGGTGCTGATAAAAGAAGCCACTCTGGATGACTCAAAAGACCTTTGGCGCTGGAGGAATGATGAGGCCACCAGGGCGATGTCCATATCTACGCATAGCGTTGCTTGGGACTCACACAGTTCCTGGTTTGAGAAGTCTCTGCTGAATCCGAATAGATTTTTGTATGTCGGATGGCTTGAGGCAGATCAGACCAAGGTTGGAATGTGCCGATATGACGTTGATGTCGACAAGAAGGTTGCTGAAGTTTCAATCAACCTGAATCCCGCGCTAAGAGGGCTGGGTTTGTCCAGCGCATTGCTTTCCGATTCGATGAAAGCCTTTTTTGCCGAGCGATCGGTGGATCTGGTGGCCACGATCAAGAAGGAAAATCTGGCCAGCATCAAATGCTTTGTGAAATCCGGTTTTGAACTCGATTCGGAAGACGAGGTGTACCAATACTACGTCTTTCGTCTTGAGCGTTGAAGGGTAACGAGTTGATTGCCGGCAAGTTCGTCCGCGAAGGGAAAACGAACCTCCACCGTGACGTTCAAAAATTCTCGATGACCGGAACGCAGGCCAACGTGACCCCCAGCGAGAACCATGGGTGACGGTGGAGTATCGCAGGCGACGCCGCTCAGAACTTCGTTCGTATCCCTGCGCGCACGGCTACCTGATTCTGGTTTGACGACGCTGTCAGTCCGCCAATCGACGCGACGGCGGGCACGAAACCCGTGCCGCTACTCGACAGCGTCTCTCCGCTCGCATGTTGAAGCACCCCGACGGCGTACAGGTCCGTGCGTTTCGAGAGGAAGTAGTCGATGCCCAGCGCTCCCTGGTGGTACTGTGCCGCCGACCTGCCACCCAGGCTGTTGCCGCGCGTGTAGTTATACGTCGCACCAAGCAGCAGTGCGGGGTTCAGGCGGTAGATGAGCGACACTTCGCCATTGTTGAAGGTTTGCGACTGTCCGGCAAACGGCGATGCGTACGATGCACCGAGATTCGAGAAGCGGACGTTCGAATACGTGGCGCCAAGCGTTGCATCGCCGACGACATAACTCGCCCCCGCCGCAAAGACCTGATAAGTGTTCGCGGAGCCGAAACCGGCATACACCGGCGAGGTAATGTTGGACGTCGTTGCCGACACCGTCCCTGACGTGCTGTTGCCGAAGAAGCTCACATTCGGATTGCGCACGTTGAGATAACCCATCCCGACGCTAAACGGCCCGCGTGCATAAGCGGCCCCGAAAGAGTAGATCTGATTGCGTCCCGATTGTCCGGCGATGCCGCCCAGGCTATACAGCCCGCCAGCGCTGAACCCGGCGTAATCCGCGCTCTGGAACTTCACGGCATTGTTGACGCGATTGCTGCTGTTGAAGTTGTCGATATCTCCGGGATGCGCGTTGATGGACGCCCCGAACGTATTGGAAAAGGCAAACCGTCCGACATAGTCGATCACCGAGTCGTACTGGCGGCCGAGCAGTACCGATCCGTAACGGCTGGAAAGCCCGACATTCGCCTGCCGACCGAATTCCAGCCCGCCCTGACCGAACTTCCCGGTATTTAGGTCATAGCCGTTTTCCAGCCGGAATGTCGCCTTCAGGCCGCCGCCCAGATCTTCCACACCACGCATGCCCCAGCGCGCCGCCTGCATGCCGCCGCTCGCCAGGCCGAACAGGCGACTCCCCCCGGAGTTGGAGACGTACGTCAGCCCGCTGTCGACGATGCCGTACAGGCTCACGTGGCTCTGGGCCTGAGCCATGCCGGAACATGCGGCGATCACCGCGGCGAAACAGATTTTGTTTTTCATTGAATTTATATTAGTTGTACTAATTTAATGAGCCGTATCCCTACGGCTGTCTCCAGAAAAAACGAAAGACGCCTTTCGCTTTTGCCACCTCCTGGGGAGTCCTCTAGCAAACCCCCTTTCGATTTCCCCTGTAGTGAAAGACCGTCCGTGCGTTACGCCGCGTCGGCTACGAAGTGTCCCGGTGCCACTTGTTTGAGCGGCATCGGCTCAGGCTGATAGCTCACATCGAATACGCGGCTGGGCATGTCGCCGGGCACGGCTTCGATGCGTGATTTGCGTGCGCCCGGGTCCGCATGAGGCACGGCGTCGAGCAGCTTGCGCGTGTAGGCATGGCGAGGTGTCTCGAAGACTTGTCGACGCGTGCCGATCTCGACGATTCGCCCCTGATACATGACCGCAACACGATGGCTGACACGTTCGACCACCGCCAGATCGTGCGAGATGAACAGGAACGCGATGCCCAGGTCTCGTTGCAGGTCTTGCAGCAGGTTCACGATCTGCGCCTGAATGGAAACGTCGAGCGCGGACACCGACTCGTCGGCCACCACGAGTTTCGGTGACAACGCCAGCGCGCGCGCAATGCAGATACGTTGACGCTGTCCGCCGGAAAACTGATGGGGATAGCGCTGTGCGTGACTGGCAGGCAAACCAACGCGTTCCAGCAATTCACCGGCACGTCGGCGCGCTTGCGAGCGATCGCAGATGCCGTGCACGCGCAACGGTTCCAGCAACGTGTCTTCGATGCTTCGACGCGGGTCCAGCGAGGCGTACGGGTCTTGAAAGACGACCTGGATATCGCGTCGCAACTGCTTGCGCTCGGCGCCCTTCAGGTCGGCGAGCGAGCGTCCCTGAAATTCGATGTTGCCGCCCTGCGTATCGATCAGTCCTGCGACGGCTCGCGCCGTCGTCGACTTGCCGCAGCCCGATTCACCGACTAGCGCGAGCGTCTCTCCGGCATTGAGTTCGAAGTCGATGCGCTCGACAGCGTGCACGCGTTTCTTGACGCCGCCGAAGATCCCGCCGCGCAGGTCATATCGAATCACCAGATCCTTCACGCGAAGCAATGGTTGCGCGGCGTCGCGCGGCGTTGCCGCAGGCGTCGATGCCGGAGCCGGCTTCGTCGCTCGATCGTTGTGCGCGTCGCCGCCGACCAACGCAAACTTGGCCGGCGAATCCGTGCCGGTCATCGCGCCCAATCGCGGCACTGCGGCCAGCAAAGCGCGGGTGTAGTCGTGTTGTGGCGAACTGAAGATGCTCGTTGCCGTGCCGCGCTCGACCGTTTCGCCGTGCCGCATCACCATGACGTCGTCGGCCACCTGCGCGACCACGCCCATGTCGTGCGTGATGATGACCACGCCCATGTCCATGTCGTCCTGCAATTGACGAATGAGTTGCAGGATCTGCGCCTGCACCGTGACATCCAGCGCTGTCGTCGGCTCGTCGGCAATCAGCAGCGCGGGCTCGCACGCAAGCGCCATGGCGATCATCACGCGCTGACGCATGCCGCCCGACAACTGGTGCGGATAGCGCCCCATCACCTGCCGCGCATCCGGAATGCGAACGAGGTCGAGCATGCGCAATGCCTGCGCCTGCGTCGCGCTTCGACTGCCCGGCTGGTGCAGCCGGATCGCCTCGATCAGTTGCGCCCCGATCTTGAAGACGGGATTCAACGACGTCATCGGTTCCTGGAAGATCATTCCGATCGCGGCGCCTCGCAGTCGGCGCATTTTTTCCTCGGGCGCCTGCACGAGGTCGATCACCTCGCCCGAGGGGGTATGGAGATGCATGCTGCCCGAGACGATGCGGCCGCCGCCCAGCTCGATGAGTCGCATCATCGACAGCGATGTCACCGACTTCCCCGAGCCGGATTCGCCGACGATGGCCAGCGTCTGCCCGCGTCGCACGTCGAACGAGACGTCGCGCACGACCGGCAGCGCTGTCTTGTCGCGGCCGAAGGCGACGCTGAGGTTCCGGACCCGGGCTACGAGGTTTTCGCTCATGTCTTGTCCCGTTCCCTTCTCGTCAGCCGACAATCGCCGTGACGGCGCTGTCGAGAGCCTGCTCGGCGTGCAGCAGACGGCCGCGTGCCTGCGCCACCCACGCGCGGTCGCCATCGGCTTCCGCCACGGCGCGCGTCAGCATGCGGTCGACCTCGGCCGGCGCCACGCTTCCCACCGTAACGCGCGTTTCGACGAAGCGGCGCGCATCGAGTGCATCGCGCACCATCGCGTCGGTGAAGCCCAGCTTCTCGCCGGTGGTCTCGACCGAGGCCTCGTCCAGCCACTCGCCCGTGACCTGATCCGGCCTCACGCCCGCGCGCAGACAGTTGCGAACCAGTCGCGCGACGATGTGATGCACTTGTCGGAACGACAGCCCGCTCTCGCGCACGATCACGTCGGCGAGATTGCTGGCGGTGGCCCAACTGCCGGAGAGCAGCGACGCCATGCGGTCTTCGTGAACGATCAGCGTCTCGATCACGCCGGTGAGCAGATCCACCATGCCTTCGGTGGTCTCGAGCGCCGAGTGAATCAGCGGCAGGTCGCGCATCGCCTGATCGCCCGTGCCTTCCGCGCGGAACGTGGCGAGTGCCGTGGAGAGCCACGTCACGGCGCCGCCGGCGGCCTTCTTGATCGTCTCCAGCGCGGTCGGGTTCTTCTTCTGCGGGAAGATGCTGCTGGTGCCGCTGTAGCTGTCGTCGCTCTCGACCAGACCGAACTCGATGCTCGACCACACGTGCAGGTCGGTGGCGAGGTCGTTCAGGTCGGCCATCACGAAGGACAGGGCGCCGATGGTCTCGGCGGCGTACCAGGCCTCGCGGCCGAGCTTCGAGTTCTCGAGCACGGTGTCGAAGCCGAGCAGCGCCGTGGTGCGTTCGCGGTTGAGCGGCCACGAGGTGCCCGCCAGACCCACGGCGCCCAGCGGATTGCGGTTCACGCGTGCATACGCCTCCGTGAGACGCGCAAAGCTGTCGTGCAAACGCGCGCTGAAGCTGAGCAGATAGTGGCCGAAGACCCACGGCTGCGCGTGCTGCATGTGGGTGTAGCCGGGCATGATCGTGCGGGCGTGGCGGGCGGCCTGCGTGGCAAGTGCCGCTTGCAGCTCGTTCATGCGGTCCATCACGTCGAGCATGCGATTGCGATCGTACAGACGTCGCACCGTCGCGCCCTGATCGATGCGGCTGCGGCCCGTGTGCATCTGGCCGGCGAAGTCTTCACCGATGGCGTCGAACAGGAACGATTCGACCTGGAGCAGGAAGCTGCCCTTCATGACGTCGGTCGAGAAGTCCTCCGGACGCAGCGTTTTCAACGTCTCCAGTTGCTTCAGAATCGAGCGGCCGACTTCGCGGCTGATGATGCCCGTCTCGACGATCATGGCGGTATGCGCGCGGTCGACGGCGACGAACTCGCGGAACTGGCGGCGCTCGTGCTCCAACGCCGGAATGTCGTGATACTTGACCAGACGATTGGAGGGCGGGGCGCTCAGACGCGCCTCGGTCAGGAGCATTTCGTTTTGCATGGTGTGTGCAGTCATTGGTGATTACCTCGTCAATACCGTCCCGTTGAAGTCGACGATGCCGTCGTCGAAAACAACCAGACCTTTCAAGTTCTTGCGAACGCCGAATACTTGTTCCTGATCGAAGAGCGGGATATTCGCGGGGTCTTCGTCCCAGACAATGCGCTGGATGTCGCCGTAATAGCCCATGCGCTTGTCGTAGTTCATTTCCGATGCCGCGAGGCCGAGCAACTGATCGACCCGGGCATTGCTGTAGCCGGTGAGGTTCGACGGATCGCCCGTTCTGAGCTTGCGGCGCAGGCGGATGTCGGCGCTGGTGATGCCGGTGCCGAGCAGCCACATGTTCGCGTCGTTGGTGCCGCGTCCGGTGCCGGCGCCGGGCTGCGGGCGATACAGCGTCTTCTGGTACGAGGCCCATTCCCAGACCTTGAATTCGGTCTTGAGGCCCACCGCATTCAGGTAGCTCTGCACCACTTCGGCGACTTCCCGGTCCTTGGTATAGCGCCCGGCGGTCGTCCAGATCACCACGACGCCCGGATAGCCGTTCGGATACACCGCTTTGATGAGTCGCTTGGCGGCTTCGGGGTCGTAAGCGAACGGTTTGAACGTTCGTCTGCCCTGCACGCCGCTTGCGAACGGACTCGTCGGCACCTTTCCATAGCCGAGCAGCAACTTGTCGACGATGGCCTGCCGGTCGATGGCGAGATTGACCGCGCGCCGCATGCGCACATCGTTGAAAGGCGGCTTCGTGACGTTCATCTCGAAGAACACCTGGAACGAGCTGGGCGCGCGCAGCAGTTCGACCTTGTTGTTGCCTTTGACCGAGGCCGCCGACTCGGGCGAGAGATTGCCCGCGACGTCGGCGTTCCCGGTTTGCAGTTCCACGACACGCGCCGAGTCTTCCGGCACGGGGCGGAAAATCAGCTTGTCGGGCTTTGGCGGTGTGCCGAAGTAAGACGGATTGCGCTCGACCACCGCGCGGTCGTTGAGCATCCAGCGCGTGAACTTGTAAGGGCCGGTGCCGACCGGGTGATGGCCATATCCCCGGCCGTACTTCCTGATCGCCGTCGGGCTGCTGATCGCGGACCATCCGTCGGCAAGAATCTCCAGCAGCGTGGGCGACGGATGGCTCGTCGTTATCTGCACAACGAGTTCCGAGATCACCTGAACCGACTGAATGTCGGCGTAGTAGGAGCGGTTCGGCGAGCCTAGTTTCGGGTCGCGGATGCGGTCGAGATTGAACTTGATGGCGTTGGCATCGAGCGCCGTGCCGTCCTGAAACTTGACGTTCGGGCGCAGGTTGAACGTCCAGGTCATGCCGTCCGGCGACGTCGTCCACGACGCAGCGAGATCCGGCACGATCTGTTTCATGTCGGGGCCATCCCACTTCACCAACTGATTGAAGATGTGCGCAATCACGATCTTCGACGGCGTGCTGCGGGTCACCGCGGGGTCGAGCGTGTCGAGATCCGAGCCCTGCACATAGGTCACGCTGTCGGTGGCGTGGCTCACTGCGGGCGCGAGGCACCCCAGGGCAATCAATGCTGCGCCGGTAAGCAGGGCGCCGGGCATTGCCTTGTTTCGAGACCGCTTCATAGCTTGAATAACTCCGATGCTGGGTACGGTAGGCGTCGCGGGCGTGGTCACGAACGACCCTGACGGGACTTCGGGTCGACGTAGTCGCGCAGGGCGTCACCCACGAGGTTGAAGCTCAAAATCACAAAGAAGAGTGCGCCGCCGGGGGCTGCCAGCACATACGGATGACTCGACAGGAACGGACGGGCTTCGGCGATCATCGCGCCCCATTCCGGCGTGGGCGGTGCCGGACCCAGTCCGAGGAAGCTCAGCCCGGAGCCGATGAGAATGGCCTCCGCAATCGAGACCGTCACCTGAACGATCACGAGCGATGCCACGTTCGGCAGAATGTGCGTGAGCAGCAGCCCGGTATCCCCCACGCCAATCGACTTCGATGCGAGTACGAACTCGCGCGCTTTGAGCGTTCTGACCGGTGCGGCGAAAAAGCGCACGTAAATCGGGATGGTGGAGATGGCGATGGCCAGCGTGAGGCTGAGCACGCTATTGCCGGCAACCGTGATGACCATGATGGCGACGAGCGTGCGCGGGAACGCAATCATGAAGTCGGTAAGTCGCAGGATCGCGCCCGGCACGATGCCCGAGTAATAGCCGGCGATGCCGCCGAGCGTCAGGCCGACGGCCACGGCAATCGCCACGCTGCCGAAGGCGACGGTGAGCGTGATGCGGGCGCCCCACATCACGCGTCCCAACAGATCGCGTCCCATCTGGTCGGTGCCGAGCCAGAAGGTGGCGTTCGGTGACGTGAGCGATGTCGCCAGGTTCACGCGTGTCACGGTGTTCCAGTCGAAGAGCCATGGTGCCAGTGCGGCGGCGACAAGCACCGCGACGATGACCGCGAGTGCGAGCAGCGCGATCCAGCGCCGTTGGGCGAAGAGATAGCCGACAAAGCCGCCGCGCGGCCCCCGGGTCGTCGGGGTCGCCGTCTCAGGCGTAGGCGATGCGAGGATCGAGGAGTCCATAGGCGAGGTCAACGATGAGATTAACGAGCACGACAATCGCTGCGAAAACGAGGATGGTCCCCTGTACGACGTAGATGTCGCGAGCCACGATGGCGTCGATCATGAAGCGGCCCATGCCGGGCCATGCGAACACTTTTTCCACGATCACGGCGCCGCCGAGCAACCGGCCGAAGTCCATGCCGAAGACGGTCACAAGCGGAATCGCGGCGTTCGACAGTGCATGCTTGAACACGACCTTGTAACGCGGCACGCCCTTGGCGTAAGCGGTGCGGATGTAATCCTCGCCCAGCACGTCGAGCATGGTCGAGCGCGCGAGGCGGGAGAACGTGGCAACGTAGGGCAGGCCGAGCGTGAACGCCGGCAGCAGCAGGTGCTGCCAACTGCCGCGGCCGGTCGGCGGCAACCATCCCAGGCGCAGCGAGAAGAACATCATCAGCAGCAGGCCGAGAAAAAAGCCCGGCATCGAGATGCCCAATACCGCGAGAGAGGTGAGCGCGTTATCCACGAGCCCGCGGGGACGCATCGCCGCGAAGATGCCTAAAGGAATGCCCAGCAGCACGGCGATGAGCATGCCGGCGGCGGTCAGTTCGAGCGTTGCCGGAAGCGTGATCTCGATGCCTTCGATCACGGGCGAGTACGTCTGAAACGAATCGCCCAGATCGCCGTGCAGAATCTTCTTGAGATAGATGACGTATTGCGTGGTGAGGGGCTTGTCGAGTCCGTAATTCAGGCGAATTTGTTGGACGTCCTCCTCAGACGCGTCAGGGCCCGCGGCCATGCGCGCCGGGTCGCCTGGAATGGCATGCAGCATGACGAACACTGCGACCGATACCCCCAGCAACATCAGCGGTAACAGCAGCAGCCGTCGAATAGCGAAGTTCAGCAAAGCGCCTCCAAAATAATGTCCAGCTAATGACCGGGATGATTGCGCTCCAAAAATCAACAATCAAACCCCCATGGCGTTGGACGCACATAAGGAAATGTTATGCTGCGTGCGTTTGCGTTCCAAGGGGGCCTATGCAGCTCAATCCTCGACAACTCGAAGCGTTTCGCGCCGTCATGGTCACGGGCAGCATGACGCTCGCCGCCGAGATGCTCAAAGTGAGTCAGCCGGCGGTCAGCCGCCTGATCAAGGATCTGGAGCAGGCGCTGGAATTGCGCTTGTTTCGTCGGGAAGGCAACCGGTTGATTCCCGGTGCGGAAGCGCAGCGGCTCTTCAATGAAGTGGACCGGTTCTACAAAGGCATTCAGCGCATCGAACAGGTCGCAGAAGACCTGAAGTCGATGCGCACAGGCACGCTGCGTATCGCATCGATGACGGCGTTGGGGCTAAGCGTGGTGACCGAAGGCGTTCGACGGTTTTCGCACGCACGTCCCGGCGTGAGAACGTCGCTCGACGTCAGGAACTCGATGGGCGTGCTCGAGTTGATTGCCGCGAACCAGGCCGACATCGGCTTCGTGCAGATCCTCGGCACGGAGTATCCGGGCGTCGATGTGACGGCGCTGCCGAGTGTCGACGCGGTGTGCGTGCTGCCGTCCGCCCACCCGCTCGCGCGAAAGAAGTCGGTCAGTATTCGTCAGCTTCAGGATCAGCCCGTGATCGCGTTGAGCGCGAACAATCCGCTGCGATTGCGTCTGGAGATGGCGATGGATGCCGCAGGCGTGACGTGCGAGTATCCGGTGGAGACAACGCTGGCCCACTCGGCGTGCACGATGGTCGCAGGCGGCCTCGGCATCGCAGTGCTCGATCCGTTTACCGCGACGTACACGAAGTTCCCGGGCGCTGTCTGGCGCCGACTGGTGCCCGAGATCCCCTTTCAGGTCTCGATGGTGTTTCCCGCGCACCAACAGCGATCGAAGATCGTCAACGACTTCGTAAGCGTCATGCGCGGGCTCTTCGAGCAGGAGTTCGTGCCGCAGATCGACGACAAGCTCAACGCGCGCAAGTGACGTCCAGACAACAGGGGCAGCGTCGAACGCTTACGGTCGCGCTGCCATTGACGGATCAGGCGTGAGCTTCGGTCTGGCCCTCGGGCAGCGCGTAGGTGAATTCGTAAGCATGCTGCGCGTTGGAAATCATGATGACTAGATTACCGGTAATGCCCGCCAATGCTTCGGTGCCGGAGTCCGGGACGACGGTGATCGACTGCGCGGGTATGCCGCGTGTCATCGTCGAGCTATGTTGCAGCACGAAGGTGCCGCTAAGGCCATGAAGCGTGCCTCGCACGGTCTCCATCGCGACATAACCGGCGGAGCCTGGCGTGCTGCCACGAAACGACAGCATCTCTCCCTGACTGGTCCCCGTCAGATCGCCGTGATACGTCTTGTCCAGCGACAGACGGCCAAGGCCGGTGTGTTCGGCCACCGCGCTCAAGCGCTCCGGTGCGAGCTGAACGTCGAAAAGCCCTTTCGCAGAATGGTTCAATTGTCTGGTCCTCCATTGGGTTTTTGGTGCTGTATTTTTGTACAGTATCGAGTGTAGTCAAACCCCGTCAGGATGCAAGGCCGGATTGCGTTGCCCGAGGACATTGGGCACACGCCGGCGGGAGGCTAGTGGGCTCTTGTCGCAGCGCGCTGCCGTACCAGCACCCGCAGCAATGCGCCGAACAGCACGGTCGCGGCGGTGTATCCGAGTCCCGCAGTGTCCGCGGTCCAGTCGCCCAGCGCGGTGCCCAGTGTCTGCGAGACCATGATCGTGACCCAGTAGAACGCTTCCGCCTTGGGAGAGTGGATGGCGTGGACCGATACCGACCCCATCGTCCGGTACTAACGCCACAGGGAGCCGAGAAGCAACGCGAGCAGGATGGCCGACCCGCCGGCATAGGCCACGCCAAGTGTTGAATAGGTTAAATTTCGCGGCGCATACTTGGTTCACGCATAGGGCGCGGCTCGCATCCCAATAAAAAAAGGAGCCCCTTTCGGGACTCCCTTAAATACTGGAGCACTCAAATCAGTATTGCACGTCTCGCGAAGACGTTTGTGCTTAGAACTTGTGACGCAGACCCGAGATCACGGCCGTCTGGGTCTTCGTGCTCGAAGCACCGCCGGCGCCATTGATCGAAGCGCCCGTGGCGTCGCCTGCTGCCTTCTGATAGATACCGACCAGGTACACGTCGGTGCGCTTCGAGAGCAGGTAGTCAACTGCGGCGTTGACCTGGTGGTACTTCGGGCTCAGGTCGGCGAGCGTGGCGCTACGCGTGCTGGCGTCCGTGTACGTGTACGACAGGCCCAGCAACAGTGCCGGCGTCAGGTTGTACGTACCGTTCAGTTCGTAGTTCGACACACGTGCGCCGGTGCCGGTCACGTACTTGAGCTGCGTGTTGCTGTAGACGAAGCCGACGTTTGCCGGGCCGAACTTGTAGCTGCCGCCCGTGGCGAACACGCGCTGCTTGTCCACGCCGTACGTCGTCGAGCCGATCTTGGTCGAGTAGAAGTCGCCGCTGTAGTCGCCGGACACTGCGCCGCCGGTGTTCGCACCGTTCGGTGCACCGACTTCCAGGTAACCGATACCGAACTTGAACGGGCCGTTGGCGTAGCTGGCGCCCAGGCTCCATGCGCGGTTGTTCGCGAAGCCCGTGCCTGCCGAGCCGTTGTTGGCCTGGTTCGAGAAGCCATACAGGCCGCCGAACGTGAAGCCAGCGTAGTTGACGCTCGTGTACTTGATCGAATTATTGATGCGGAACGAGTTGTACAGGTTGTCCACATCGCCGACGTGTGCGCCGAGCTTCGTTGCAAATTGCTTGGCCGAGGTCAGGCCGCTCACGTAGTCGACCACGGAGTCGTACTGACGACCGATGGTCACGCTACCGAACGACTTGCTCGACAGACCGAAGAATGCCTGACGGCCGAACTCACGGCTGCCCTGACCTAGGCCGCCGTTCGTGAGGTTGAAGCCGTTCTCCAGGGTGAAGACGGCCGACAGACCGCCGCCCAGATCTTCCGAGCCCTTCAGGCCCCAACGGTTGCCGGATTGCAGGCCGTCAGCCGTCGTGAAGTTCTTGTTGCCGCCGACGTTGCTCACGTACGACAGACCGCCGTCGAGAATACCGTACAGCGAGACGTTGCTTTGTGCGTGTGCAGCACCTGCTGCTGCGGCTGCGATAGCGCCACACAGTGCGGCGGCCAGTTGCGTCTTTTTCATTGGTCGATTCCTATTTCGGTAACCTATTGATCAAATCGAACCCTTCGCCTGTGGACGGGCGCCCCGTGGGTTCGGGCCGAACTATATCGAACGACGCCGAAATTCCATAGGTGTATTAACGAAAAGACGCGTGGGATGTATTGCCATTGCAACGCATCGCACGACTTTGCGGCGAATGTCGTCAATTTCATTTTGATGACACATGACTGTCGTATAAACGAAGTGGTCGCAAAGTCCGGCAGTGGTCGGGGCGGCGATCTTCGACGTCGTCGGCAAACGCCCCTCAGCCTGTCTCGCTCTCGTGAATCGCCAATCGACCTCGCCGGAAGTGTCGCGTCATATCGATTTTGGATTCCGTCGTTATGACGATAATCGCTGGCTTTTCGACGAAGTCACGCTACATTTCATCCATTCCCCTCTCTAGAATTGAATCATTGGCGCATCGCTCGAATGCCTGGGCGATGTAGGGACCGATGTTCCTGAATGGGGAAAAACATGAAAAAGATCGCCTTGCTGGGTGCGGGACACATTGGTCGGACCATTACGCGCTTATTGCACGACAGTGGCGATTACCGGGTGACGGTGTTCGACCGAAACGCGCGATCCTATGACGTCGTGCGCGAGTGCTCGCACGCGTTCGTCGAACTCCCGGACAATGACACCGGCTCGCTGCAACGCGCGGTTTCCGGCTTCGATGCGGTGGTCAATGCGCTGCCATACACCATGGCGACGAGCGCTGCGACGGCCGCGGTGGCGGCGGGCTGCCACTATTTCGATCTGACCGAAGACGTTGCTGCAACGCACGCGATCGAGCAACTCGCCGAGGGGGCGTCGACGGCGCTGATGCCGCAATGCGGGCTGGCGCCGGGCTTTATCGCCATCGCGGCGCATCATCTCGCGGCCGCGTTCGATCAGGTCGATTCGTTGAAGATGCGCGTTGGCGCACTCCCGGTGTACCCGACGAATTCGCTGAAATACAACCTGACGTGGAGCGTCGACGGTCTCATCAACGAGTATTGTCAGCCATGTGAAGCGATTCGCGACGGGGTGCAGCTCACCGTACAGCCGCTAGAAGACCTGGAGCATTTTTCGCTCGACGGCGTGGAGTACGAGGCGTTCAACACCTCGGGCGGGCTGGGAACGCTGTGCGAGACGCTGGCGGGACGTGTGCGCGATCTCGACTACAAGTCGGTACGCTATCCGGGTCACGGGGCGTTGATGAAGGTGCTGTTGAACGAGCTGCGTCTGAAGGACGATCGGGAAACGATCAAGACGATTCTCAAGCGGGCGATACCGAGCACCTTGCAGGACGTGGTGCTCATCTTCGTGGTGGTGAGCGGGCTGCGCGGCGGCGTGCTGACGCAGGAAGTGTTTGCACGCAAGATTTTCGCGCAGCGCAACAACGGTCACAGCGCCAGTGCGATCCAGATCACGACGGCGTCGGCCATTTGCGCCGCCGTCGACATGTTCTTCGCCGGCCTGCTGCCGCAGCGCGGCTTCGTGCGTCAGGAACAGATTGCGCTGCCGGACTTTCTGGCGAACCGGTTCGGTCAGGTCTACGCGCATTCCACGCGTATCGAGTCCCTCTCCTGACGCCAGAGAGGACACTCGAAAAACACGACGACCCGGCACAGGCGGTTCACCCCCGCAACCACCGGGTCGTCGCTGAGGAAACGCGTCAGCGGTTGGTTGTCCGGATCAGAAGCGGTGCTGGATGCCTGCCGTCATGCCGATCTGCGTGTCGGCGGCGCCCGTCAGGTCACGCGAGAGGCTGACCTTCTGACCGTGCTTCGCGAACGCATAGCCACCGGACAGGTACAGCGCCGTGCGCTTGGACATCGCGTATTGCGCACGCAGCGAGATGAGCGTCGGATCGGCGTCGCTCGCGTCCTTGATGTTCTGATGGTAGAGCGCGCCGTACAGCGTGAACGCCGGCGTGAAGTCGTACGACGCGCCCAGCCAGTACATGTCGCTGCGCAGCGCCGCAGTGCCCGCCGTCACGAAGGTCTTCTTGTAGTTGCGATAGCCCGCCATCACCTTCGCGCCGCCGAAGCGATAGCTGGCGCCCGCATGAATCCCCTGGATGTAGTCGGTCGTGTCCGCCGGTGTGACGCTGCTGCCCGCGCCGTTCTGACGGTCATACGTCGCGACCAGGGCCAGCGGGCCATTCTCGTAGCCGACGGCGAAGTCGTATTTCGACGCCGTCTTCATGCTGTCCGCCACGTTGCCGAAGCCGTACATCGCCCCGAACTTCAGGCCGTTGAACTCGCCGTCGTAACGCACGGCGTTGGCCGAGCGGGAGAACAGGCCGTCCTTGCGCGCGCCGGTCGCCGTCGAGCTGGTCGCCCACGAGTAGTTCGGTGCGTAGCCCATCGGGTCGAACTGGAGCATGTAGTCGTAGGTCGTGGTGAACGTGCGCCCGAGCGTGACCTGCCCCCACTGCTTGTGCGACAGACCGACCGTGGCGCGACGGTCGAAGATCGCGCCCGGACCGTCGTCGAACTGGCCGTTCACGACGTTGATGCCGCTCTCCAGGTTGAACACGGCCTTGAGATCGCCGCCGAGGTCTTCCGTGCCCTTGAAGCCGAAGCGCGACGTGTTCTTGCCACCGGAGATCGCGCGCATGGCGCCGCCGTTGTCGGCCGCGTGATTCACATATTCGACGCCCGCGTCGACGATCCCGTAGACCGTGACGTTCGATTGCGCTTGCGCCTGCCCGGCCAGCGTCCCGGCTGCGACCAGCGCGGCCAGACCGATACTGCTTCGTTTCATTGCTGTCTCCTCTCTTTTTGTTTCTCTTGGTGTTGCGCGGGAGAGCGCCCGCGCGTCGCGTGAAAAACCGGTGCCGGGTCTGCCTCAGGCGAGCGATTGCGCAAACGCCCAGCAATCGTTCGCGGGGAACTCCACCCAGTGCTCGCCCGGCTCGCGCGGCACGTGACCGAATGCGCGAAAGCGCAGCGAGCCACAATGGAACAGGTATTCCCAGCGGTCGCCGAGGTACATCGATGTGACGAGTTGTGCGTTCACGCGGTTGTGGCCCGGGCCGTCGGCGACTTGCACGCGCTCCAGACGGATCACGGCCTGGGCGTCCTGGCCCGGTGCGAGCGTGTCGCGGGCGCGGGCTTGCAGCGCGAAGCCGTCGCCGGCGAGCGTGACGAGATCGCCCTCGACCGCGCTCACCGTCGCGTCGATCCGATTGTTGCTGCCCATGAATTCCGCCGTGTAGAGCGAGCGCGGCGAGCCGTAGAGTTCGGCGGGCGTGCCTTCCTGCTCGATGCGTCCGTTGCGCAGCAGCAGAATGCGATCCGACATCGCCATGGCTTCGGTCTGATCGTGCGTGACGCACAGCGCCGACAGTCCGAGCGAGACGATCAGCTCGCGCAGCCACGCGCGGGCTTCTTCGCGCAGCTTGGCGTCGAGGTTGGATAGCGGCTCGTCGAGCAAAATGACGGGCGGGTTGTAGACCAGTGCCCGGGCAATCGCCACGCGCTGCTGCTGACCGCCGGAGAGCTGGAACGGAAAGCGTTGCGCGAGATGGCCGAGGCCCAACTGGTCGAGCGCGTTCTGCACGCGTTCGCGCCGCTCGGCAGCCCCCACTTTGCGCAGTTTCAGGCCATAGCCGACGTTCTCTGCCACGGTGCGATGCGGCCACAGGGCGTACGACTGGAACACCAGACCGAGCGAGCGCTGTTCGACCGGACAGTCGATGGCGCGCTCGCCGTCGAAAAAGACCTGATCGTCGAGCGAAATACGGCCTTGCGACGGCTGTTCGAGCCCCGCCACGGCGCGCAGCAAGGTGGTCTTGCCGCTGCCCGATGCGCCGAGCAGACACACGACTTCACCGGCCTTGAGTTCGAACGACACGCCCTTGAGGATGGGGTTGGCGCCGTAGCTCAGGAAGAGGTTGTCGACGATGAGCTTATCCATGCAATTTGACTCCGAAGCGCAACGCCACGCCCAGACCGGCGCCGACCATCGCGATATTGATGACAGAGAGCGCCGCGACCTGATCGACCGCACCGGTCGCCCACAGCGACACGAGCAGCGAGCCGATGACTTCCGTGCCCGGCGAGAGCAGGTAGACGGCTGTCGAGTATTCGCGCTCGAAGATCATGAAAATCAGCAGCCATGCGGCGAGCAGACCGAAGCGCACGAGCGGCAGCGTGACGTCGAGGCTCACGCGGCTGCGCGTGGCGCCGACGCTGCGGCCCGCTTCTTCCAGTTCGGGGCCGACTTGCAGCAGCGCGCTCTGGATGAGGCGCATGCCGTAGGCGAGCCACACCACGGTGTAGGCCACCCAGATGCTCCACATCGAGTTCTTCAGTTCGCGCAGTCCCGGCACGAACAGGAAGATCCACAGGAACGCCAGACCGGCGAGCAGGCCCGGCACGGCGCGCGGCAACAGCACGAGGTAGTCGAGCAGCTTCGCGGCCCAGTCGTTGCGACGATGCCCGGCGAACGCCACGAGCGAGTAGAAGCCCACGGCCATTGCGCCGCCGATCACGCCGATACCCAGCGTGTTGAGAATGGCGCGCACGAGGTTGTCCTGCTCGAACAGCTCGGTGAAGTTCTCCAGCGTGAGCACTTCCACCAGCGCAACGCCTTCCCCCCAGTGCGTGACGAATGAGCGCAGCACGATGCCCGAGATCGGCACGAAGACCGTCACGATCAGCCATGCGGCGACGATGGCCAGCGCGATCCAGCGCCACACGCCCAGCGGCAGCACCGTCTGACGTCCCGCCTTGCCCCTGACCGTGACGAACTTGTTGGCGCGCTTGAGCAGATGGCGTTGCAGCAGCACGAGCGGGAACGTGATCGCGACGATGCACATGGCCACCGCAGCCATCAGGTGATACGACGGCACGCCGAGCTTGTTGGTGAGCTTGTAGAGATACGTGGCGAGCACGAGGTGGCCTTCCGGATCGCCAAGCACCAGTGGCAGGCCGAAGACTTCGAAGCCGAGGAAGAACACCAGCACGCCGGCAAACAGCAGGGCGGGCATGGTCATCGGCAGGCTGACGTCGAGCGCCACGCGAAAAGGGCGCGCACCGGCCACGCGGGCGGCCTCTTCGACATCTGAGCCGAGATTGCGCAACGCGGCCGACGAGTACAAGTAGACGTGCGGCACGTGCGTGAGCCCCACGATCACGGTGATCGCGAGCACCGAGTAGATCGACCACGGGGCGTCGAGGCCCGTGAGTTCGCGGAACCACACCGAGTAGAAGCCCACGGGGCCGGCGGCCACGACATAACCGAACGCGAGCACCATCGGGGAGACGAACACCGGCGTGAGCAGCAGCGGTTCGAGCCAGCGGCGTCCCGGCAGGTCGGTGCGCACCATCAGGAAAGCGAGAATGCCGCCGAACGGGATCGAGATGAACAGCATCCCGAACGCAATGATGAAAGAGTTCTTCACCGCCGACCAGAAGTCGGGGTCGGTAAAGATGAAGCGGTAGCCGTCGATGCCGAAGGTGCGGCTGGCGTCGAAGAACGGCGCGGAGAGCAGGCTCTGCAAGACGATGAACGACAGCGGCAGCAGTACCGCAATCGTAAGCACGGCAATGACGAGCCACCGCGAGGTGGCCGCGAGCGCGCGCCAGGGCGACGCCACGTGGGGCGCCGCACCGGCGCTGGAACGTCCGGCGGGCGCCGCAGAGCGGTTGGCGGTAGAAGACGACAGCATGAGGGTCTCCCTGCACCGCGCGGGGTGCATGTCGAGAAAGGCCTGGGGAGAGGCGGGCCGCTCGTGCGGCCGCCGGGCTTAAGGGTGTTGCGGGTGATGCGATGACGCCGGGGAGGGGACGCCCCGGCGTGTCAGCTCAGCGTGCCAGCGCGTTCGGTAGCGCCGCGCTCAGCGCTTGATCGACTGCTGCCAGCGCTTGAGGAATTCGAGACGCTTCGCCTGATCGAGATAGACGAGCAGCCCCGCACCGATCGGAATCGGCTTGAGCGCCGCGCCGAGTTGCTGCGTGAGGTTCGCCATCGACGTCTCGCCATCCACGTCGGCACGAATCGAGAACAGGTTGGCCTGATTCGCGAGCAGGGTCTGGCCGCGTTTGGAGAGCAGATAGTCGACCCACAGCTTCGACGCGTTGGGGTTCTTCGCCTTCTTCGAGATCGTGACCAGACGGCTCACGACCTGCGTGTAGTCGCGCGGATACACGTAGCCGATGGACGGATCTTTCTTCGCCTTGGCGAATGCGTACGAGCCGAGGATGTTGTAGCCGATCAGGTTTTCGCCCGACGAGATACGCTCCATCATCGCGCCCGTGCTCGATTGCAGTTTCGGGTTGAGCGCGCCCATGGCGCCGACGAGCTCCCACGTCACTTCCGGGTTCACGCGCGCGTCCTGCGTCAGATAGTTGAAGCCGACGCCCGACTTCTCGATGTCGTACGTCGTGACCTTGCCCTTGAATTTGGCCGGGTTCGCCTGCAACAGCTTGATCAGCTCCATGCGCGTTTGCGGCACTTCGTTCGCGGGCAGCAGACGCTTGTTGTAGACGATGGCGAGTGGCTCGTACGTCGTGCCGTAGGCCTGCTTCTGGTACTGCGCCCATTGGGGGATGTGGGCGGACTCGGGCGACTCGTAGCTCGCCATGGTGCCGTCGTTCACGAGCTTGACCTGGAGGTCCATCGCGGAACTCCAGAGCACGTCGGCGCTGGTGCTGTTGGCGGCGTACTCGCTGATGTAGCGGTTGTACAGCTCGGTGCTGTTCATGTCGTTGTACTCGACCTTGATGCCGTACAGCGACTCGAAATCCTTGATGAGCGGGCGCACGAGCGCCGTGTCGGTCACCGAGTACACGATCAGCTTGCCTTCCTTCTTCGCGCCGTCGATGGTGGCCTGATAGTTCGCCGGATAGCCGGCGGGCACCTGCGCGTGTGCTGCGGGCGTGGCCGCTGCGAAAAGCGCCGCGCACGCGAGCGTCGCGCCGAGCGTTGTCTTTTGCTTCATGTCGTCCTCCGGATGCCCCCTTGAGTGGGGTTTGTCGTTTTCGCGTGGCGCATGTTAATTTGCCGGAACTTTCAATTCGCTTTCGATTTCGTGTCGAATCCGGCCTGAAGCCCCTTTTTCGGGTCATGGATTTCCCTAATGCGCATCCTGCTAGTCGAAGACAATCCGAGTCTGGCCAAATCGCTTTCCGAGGCGTTGGCACAGGCGAACTTCGCCGTCGATTGCATGCACGACGGCGAAGCGGCCGACCATGTATTGCGCACGCAGGAGTATTCGCTCGTGATTCTCGATTTGGGACTGCCGCGTCTGGATGGCCTCGAGATACTGCGCAGGCTGCGTGCTCGTCGTAATCGTGTGCCGGTCCTGATCCTCACCGCGCACGGCTCGCTCGAAGACCGAGTGAAAGGCCTCAATCTCGGCGCGGACGACTATCTTTCCAAGCCGTTCGAACTCGACGAACTGGAGGCGCGCGCCCGCGCGCTGATTCGTCGCTCGCAGCATCACGAGAGTGCCGATGTGGCTTGCGGACCGCTGGTGTTCGACGGCGTGGAGCGCAGCTTTCGTCTTGACGGAGCGTTGCTCGCGCTGACCAAACGCGAGCGCGCCGTGCTCGAAGTGCTGATCCTGCGCGGTGGACGCGCGATCAACAAGGAAGCCCTCTCGGAGAAGCTCTTCGGCATCGACGAGTCAGTGAATCCGGACGCCATCGAAATCTACGTCCATCGTCTGCGCAAGAAGCTCGAAGGCAGTCGCGTCGCGATCGTCACGCTGCGCGGGCTGGGCTATCTGCTCGAAGAGAAGGCCAACGCGGCGCAGTCCGCCGGTTGATTGGGACGTCTCACGTCTGCCCACCGCCATTTCCGTCACCCGCCCCCCAATGCTGCAACCGAATCTTCGCCGCCAACTGGCGCTCTGGCTGCTGTTCCCGCTGCTCGGACTGCTCGCACTCGACACCTGGCTGACTTATCAACGCGCGATGAGCGCGGCCAATTCGGCGTTCGACCGCTCGCTGGAGTTCTCGATCAAGTCGATTCGCGAGGGTACGCAACTGATCGACGGCGAGGTGCAGGTCAATCTGCCGTATCTCGCGCTGGAAATGTTCGAGTCGGATCGCGGCGGCAAGATCTACTACGTGATTCGTGAGGGCGCAGGCGCTGGAGAGCACGCTGAAACAAGCGAGGGCGAAGGACGCGCCGTGACGGGCTATCACGACTTGCCCATGCCGCCTGAACGGCTCGCGCCGGAGCCATACCAGACCGCGTTCTACGACGCGACGTATCGCGGCGAAACACTGCGCATGGGCGCGCTCCAGTTGCCGGTGCACGACGTGCCGAATGCGAAGACGCGTGTCGTGTGGATCGTGGTCGGGGAGACGACGGAGTCGCGTCACGAGCTCGCCCGGCAGATTCTTACCGGCGCGCTTCAGCAAGAGGTGTTGCTGGTGGTGCTGGCGCTGGCGATCGTGTGGCTTGGCGTGACACGCGGCCTGCGTCCGCTCAATCGGCTTTCCGCCAAGGTCGCCGCGCGAGAGGAGGGCGACACGACGCCGCTCGACAACGTCGATCTGCCGACCGAGGTCAAGCCGCTCGTCGAGTCGATCAATCAATACGTGGGACGCGTGGGGCGCATGCAGGCATCGCGTCAACGTTTCTTCGCCGACGCCGCGCATCAACTCAAGACGCCGCTGGCGATCATTCAGGCCGAGTCCGAACTGACGCTGCGAGAGTCGCTCAGCGCGCAGGCGCGCGAGCGTGTCGAGCGACTCAACCACGCGGTGAAGCAGGCCGCGAAGAGCGTTCGTCAGTTGCTCTCGTTGTCGCGGCTGGAGGCAGAGGGGGGACCGCCTGTGGCGATGGTGCCGATGCGTCTGGACGAGGTGGCGCGCAACGTCACGCTCGATTGGTCGCCGGTGGCGCGCGCACGACAGATCGATCTCGGATTCGAGCACGACGGCCCGGTGGAGGTACTCGCACAACGCGAGTTGCTGGCGGAGTTGTGCGGCAATCTGATCGACAACGCCATTCGCTATGCCGGCGATGGCGCGGTCATTACGGTGCGCACGTGGCTCGGCACGGAAAGTGCGGGCTCGGTAGAGGACGAAGCCGGCGGCGCTACGCCCGTGCTTCAGGTGATCGACAACGGACCCGGCATTCCCGTGCATGAACGGGAGGCGGTGTTCGAGCGCTTTTATCGTCGCGAACACACCGGTGCAACGGCGCAAGCGGTCGACGGTTCCGGGCTCGGGCTGGCCATCGTCAAGGAAATCGCCCGCAAGCATCACGCCCGCGTGACGTTGGGCGAGGCGCCCGGCGGCGGACTCGCCGTCACCGTCCGATTTTCGATTCGTGGCGACGAGTGATCGCCACGAGAAGGAATTTTCATAATTACTTATTTTCTGGGATAAATTTTCCCTTAAACGTCATTCTCATAAGCGATTTCGCAAGCCTTTTCTCGATCGCGGCGCGTAGGATCGATGCACTTTTTTGAGCAAGGGCCGATCATGCGCGATAACGAACCACTCCATTACTTCGATTACGCGGCGACGACGCCGGCAGACGCTGCCGTGATCGCCGCCATGTCCGAATGCCTGGGGGTCGACGGTGTTTTCGGCAATCCCGCGTCTAGCTCGCATGCGGCGGGGGTGAGTGCGCGTCGTCTCGTGGAGCGCTCGCGCTCGCAGGTCGCAGCCCTTATTGGCGCCGATGCGGCCGAGATCGTGTGGACGTCCGGTGCCACCGAATCGAACAATCTCGCCCTCAAGGGCTATGCGGAGTTCGGGCAGGCGCGAGCGCATCTGATCACCAGTGTCCTGGAACATAAGGCGATTCTCGACACGATGGCGTGTCTGGAGACGCGCGGTGTGCCCGTCACGTTCGTAACGCCGTCGACAACCGGCGAGATCACGCCGGAGGTTGTTGCGGCAGCGCTGCGTCCCGATACGGGCCTGGTGTCGCTCATGCTCGTGAACAACGAACTCGGTACGTTGACCGATGTCGCCGCCATCTCGAAGGTGGTGCACGCAGCGGGCGCGCTGCTGCACGTGGACGCCGCGCAAGCGCTCGGCAAGACGCCCATCGACGTGAAGGCTATGGGCATCGACATGTTGTCGATGTCGGCGCACAAGGTGTACGGCCCGAAGGGGATCGGGGCGTTGTATGTGAACAAGGACGTGATGGCGCGCATTGCGCCGCAGATGCACGGCGGCGGACACGAGCGCGGCCTGCGCTCCGGTACGCTGGCGACGCATCAGATCGTAGGCATGGGCACGGCGTGCGAGCTGGCCATGAAGGGCATGACGATCGACAACGCGCGCATTGCGCAATTGAGTCAGCGTCTGCTCGATGGCGTGCTGGGGCTCGACGGTGTGGTGCTCAACGCAGCGAACGCTCAGCGGATTCCGCATACGCTCAGTCTTACGGTGAAGCACTCGGGCTTCTTCACGTTCATGCTCAATGGCAATCTGGCGGTGTCGTCGACATCGGCGTGCAATTCGGCGTCGGGGCAACCGTCGCACGTGTTGAGCGCGATTGGGCTCGACAGCGAAGCCGCGAGCCGCACGGTGCGGCTCAGCCTGGGACGTTTTACTTCCGAGGCGTCCGTCGACTTTGCGATGGCTTGCTTTGAGCGCGTCGTTTGCCAGTGCCGGGCGTTGGCGGCGTGATGTCCGTGATGGTGTTCGTGTCCATATCGGGCGTGGCGGCGGTCTCCTGCTGCAACCACTCCCTGAACGCCGCGAGCCGGGGCAGCGTGGCGCACTCTGCCCGATACACCACGTAGTAAGCGAGCGGCGACGAGCAATCGACCTCGGGGTAGAACCGTACCAGACGGTTCGCCGCGAGGTCGTCGCGCGCGAGCACACTGCGTGCGAGCGCGATGCCGTGTCCATCGATGGCGGCTTGCAAAACGGCGCTGATCACCGGCGCGACAAGTGGCATTGGTCTGGCGACGGCGCGTTTGTTCGTGGAGGAGGGCGCGCGCGTGGCCATCGTCGGGCGCGATGCGGTGAAACTGGACGCCACAGGGGCGGCGCTCGGCGAGCACGTGTGACCGATTCGTGCGGATGTGCGCAACGTCGACGATCTCCAGCGCATGCGCGATGTCGTGCAGCAGAGGTTCGGCGAGCTTGACGTCTTCTTCGCCAATGCCGGCGTGGCTTACGCAACGCCGCTCGACGGTACGACACCCGAGCAATACGGCACGCTCATGGATATCAACGTGAAAGGCGTGTTTCTATCGATGCAGGCGGTCACCCCGGTGTTGCGCGATGGGGCGTCGGTCATTCTGAATACGTCGTGGCTTCATGAGGTCGGCCCGCCGGGGTTATCGCTGCTCTCGGCGTCCAAGGCGGCCGTGCGCTCGCTGGCGCGCACGTGGTCGAGCGAACTGCTGGCGCGCAGGATTCGCGTGAACGCGGTCAGCCCGGGCGCGATCGACACGCCGATTCATGCGCGCGCGGGCGCCACGCAGGCGCAAATCGAGCAGAGGAAACAGAAGATCGCGTCGCGCATTCCCGTGGGACACCTCGGTGCGCCGGAGGACATCGCCCGTGCTGTGATGTTCCTGGCGAGCGACGAGTCGCGCTATATGCTCGGCGCCGAAATCGCGGTGGACGGAGGCTTCTCGATGCTGTAACGCTGGCAGTTGGGAAGGGGGAGCGGAGGCGAAGGGGCGAGGCCGGGTCGCGATGGACCCATCGCAAGTTGACGAATATTCAACGCGCCGGATGCCGGTGAGTGCGTCCCGACGTCTTGTATTATGCTTTGAACGACTTGCGGAATTACTGACTCTTATTCTCTCCCTCTCCCCACCCACCTTCATGTCGGAGGTCAATATGAGCAAAGAGAAAGAACGTCTGGACACCGGTTCGACAACCGGGGCAGGTGCACCGGCGGCAAGCGACCGAAACACGCTGTCGGTCGGCCCGGACGGCCCTCTCCTGCTGCACGATGTTCACTTCCTCGAGCAGATGGCGCACTTCAATCGGGAGAAAGTCCCCGAGCGTCAACCTCACGCCAAGGGCGCAGGCGCCTTCGGCATTTTCGAAACCACCGCAGATGTGAGCCGTTACACCAAGGCGTCGTTGTTCCAGAAGGGCGCCAAGGTCGACATGCTCGCGCGTTTCTCCACGGTCGCAGGCGAATCCGGTAGCCCCGACACCTGGCGCGATGTGCGCGGCTTCTCCCTCAAGTTCTATACCGACGAAGGCAACTACGACCTCGTCGGCAACAACACGCCGATCTTCTTCGTGCGTGACCCGATGAAGTTCCCGCACTTCATCCGCAGTCAGAAACGTCTGCCGGACTCGGGACTGCGCGACAACCACATGCAATGGGACTTCTGGACGAACAATCCGGAGTCGGCGCATCAGGTGACCTATCTGATGGGCGATCGTGGGCTGCCGCGTACCTGGCGTCATATGAACGGCTATGGTTCGCATACCTACATGTGGGTCAACGAGAAGGGCGAGAAGTTCTGGGTGAAGTATCACTTCCACACGCAGCAGGGCATGGAGTTCTTCTCTAATGCCGAAGCGGCGAAGATGTCCGGTCAGGACGCCGACTTTCACCGCCGCGACCTGTTCGACGCCATCGTTCGCGGCGAGCATCCGAGCTGGATCATGTCGGTGCAGGTCATGCCGTATGCCGATGCGAAAAACTATCGTTTCAACCCGTTCGACCTGACGAAGACGTGGTCGCATAAGGACTATCCGCTGATCGAAGTGGGCAAGATGACGCTCAACCGCAATCCGGAGAACTTCTTCGCGCAGATCGAGCAGGCCGCGTTCTCGCCGGGCAACACCGTGCCGGGCATTGGCCTGTCGCCGGACAAGATGCTGCTCGGTCGCGCCTTCGCGTACAACGACGCGCAGCGCAATCGCATCGGCACGAACTTCCATCAACTGCCGGTGAACCGTCCAAAGGTGCCGGTGCAAACGTACATGTTCGACGGACACATGGCGTTCGAGCACAGCGGCAATGCGCCGGTGTATGTGCCGAACAGCGGTGGCCGTCCGTACGCCGATCAGACCGGTGCGGCCGAGGACGGCTGGGAGTCGGATGGCGCCATGGTGCGCAGTGCCTACACGCTGCACAAGGACGATGACGACTTCTCGCAGCCGGGCGCTCTCGTGCGTCACGTGTTCGACGACGCGGCACGCACGCGTCTGGTCGAGACGGTGTCCGGCGCGCTGCTCGGCGGCGTGCGCAGCCCGGTGCTGGAGCGCGCGTTCGAGTACTGGAAGCAAATCGACCCGGAGGTCGGGGCGCGTATCGAGAAGACGGTGAAGGACGCGAAGCAGTCGGTGTTCTAATCCCAGCGTATCAATTGCGGCGGGCGACGATGCACGGCATGGTCCCCGCCGTTTTCATTTGAGAACGGCTTCGCGTCGAGTATGGCGATACGCTCCAGAATTCTCTGCGCAGTGGGGGTGGCTCGCAGCCGTTCGCGCGTGGCGTCGTTCAGATGACGGATGATGTCGGCCACAGTCATGCCCGCCTCGCGAATCGCGCGCTCGGGATCGTAGCTCCCCATCAGATGCAGGTATTCGGTGGCTCGGTCGCCGAAGATCGTCTTGAATATCTCCGGCGTTTCAAACAGCATCACGAACAGCGTGGGCGTGACGACCGCGATCTCGAACTGTTCGGTCGACGCATTGATTGACAGCACCTCCTCGGCACATACGTCTCGCTCACCGGCCAGGTCCGGATCGGTTGTGTGGGCGTTGTGAATCAGCAGCGTTTGAAGCTGGTGTACGTAGATGACGTCGCGCGCGGTAGACGGGACATCGCTCAGGTTGGACGGACAAAAGAAGCGCGATGAGTGGGCAACCGCAGGGGGCAGCCACGCCCGAAGAAACGCAATGCCGTCCATCGACGGGCAAATGATGCTCCGTAATTCCATGTGGGGATCTCCTTAAGCCGAAGAGGTCATGCCGTGTTGTCTTCCTTCAGCCACGCCCCGATTCTAGAGGCGTGCCTCGGGCAAGAACGCGGAAGCGCCGATTTATCGGAATGCGCCGATACCGTTCGGTATTTGGGCGCAAAAAATGTCACGCATTGTGAGTGCGCGTGCTTCCTGATAGCATGACGACTGCTTTACGGAGATGGCATACCTCCGGCGTTCGTTTCGCAAACCGCCCCTCCCCGGGGCTGATGATGCCTGCAAGATCCTGGCGTGCCGGGAGGTTGCGGGCTATGCGAACGGGCGATTCTCTCGTCCCCTCGAAATCTCGATCTCTCTCCTGTCGTGTTCAGGCAATTTGTCGACGGCGTCACTCGTCCCGATGTTTGAACCTCATGAAGATGTTCCACGATTCCCCATTGCGTGATCTGTTCGGCGTGTTGCCGCGCGCGGCCCATGCGAGCGGGCTTGCGGCGCTCGTCGGCGTCATGGCCGGCAGCGCCTCGGCGCTGTTTCTCGTCGCGCTCGATCTCGCGACCGATACCCGCCTCGCTCACCCCTGGCTGCTCTGGCTGCTGCCCGTTGCCGGTTTCGCGGTCGGTTGGCTTTATTTGCGGCTCGGTGCACGCGTCGAGGCGGGCAACAACCTGCTGATCGACGAAATTCATGACCCGCAGCGCGTGGTGCCGTTGCGCATGGCGCCGCTCGTGCTCTTCGGCACGGTCATGACGCATCTCTTCGGCGGTTCGGCCGGACGGGAAGGCACCGCCGTGCAAATGGGCGGCGCGCTGGCCGATCAGCTCACGCATGTGTTCGGGCTGTCCGGTGAGCAGCGTCGTGTGCTGTTGATGTCGGGGATCGCGGCGGGTTTCGCCTCGGTCTTCGGCACACCGCTTGCAGGCGCTGTGTTCGGGCTGGAGGTGCTCGCCATCGGCCGGCTGCGCTACGACGCGCTGCTGCCATGTCTGGTGGCGGCCCTTGTGGGAGACGCCGTCACGCGCGCGTGGGGCGTGCATCACACCCCCTATACGATTGCGCCCCCGGCGTTCGCGGCGTCGATGACGCTCTCGGGGGCGCTCAGTGCCGCGGCGGCGGGCGTGCTTTGCGGACTCGTCGGAATGGTCTTCGCGCAAGCCACGCACGCGATGTCCGCGTTCATGAAGCGTTGCATCGGGTATGCACCCCTGCGTCCGTTTGCGGGCGGCGTGCTGGTGGCGGTTGCGGCCACGGTGCTGGGCACGCCGCAGTACCTCGGGCTCGGCATCCCGACCATTGTCGACGCGTTCCACACGTCGCTGCCGTGGTACGACTTCCTCGGCAAGACGTTCTTCACGGTCATCACGCTCGGCTCGGGGTTCAAGGGAGGCGAAGTTACGCCGCTGTTCTACATCGGTGCGACGATGGGCAACGCGCTGTCTCATGTGCTGACGTTACCGGCTGCGGTGCTCGCAGGCATCGGCTTCGTGGCGGTGTTCGCCGGGGCGGCGAATACGCCGATTGCGTCGACGCTGATGGCGATCGAGATCTTCGGTCCCCAGATCGGGGGCTACGCGGCCATCGCATGCGTGCTGGCGTATCTGTGCTCGGGACACACCGGCATCTACCGCGCGCAGCGCGTCGGGCACAGCAAGCACGGGGCGGTGCCGGAAGGCACGCGGCTGGCCGATGTGCCCGCGTGGCGCAAGGCGGTTCGGGCAAGTTCGCCGCCGCCGTCGGCGCCGTCCGACGATACCCGTCACCGCTAAGTTCCGCCGCGAGCCAGATCGTTGAGCGCGCGTTGAAATTCCGACGCGTTTTTCATGCCCTGGTCCTCGTAATTGGTATTGAAGAGCACGTGCGTATCGTCGGCTTGCGCAGCGATGCGCTGAACGCGGGCCGCAATGTCGATCAACTCGCGCTCGCTGTACTCGTAGTCGAAGCGTCCCGACGAAGCCGCGAGACCTCGGCGGTTCCACGCCGCAGTATTGCGGCCATGCAGACGCACGACACAGAGGTCGTCGCGTGTCGTCGCCCAGACGGCGGGGACGGTGTTATCGAACCCGGCCGGGCTGTCGACGATCGTGTGCGCCGCGCCCGTCTCCCTGAGCATGGCCAGCGTGGCGGCTTCGCGCGACGGCGAGTCGAACCAGCTCCGGTGACGGAACTCGACGGCGTGACGCTCGCCCGCGAGCCGTTGCGCTGTCTCGAAGACGAGCGCGCGCCCCGCGCGATTGTTTTGCACGCGCGGCGAGAACTGAAAGTGGATGGCGGTGAGCTGCCCGCTCTGGCGCAACGGCTCGATGGCTTCGAGATAACGTCGCCAGAGTTCGTCACGCAACTCGGCGGGAATATCGTCCGGTGCGAGCTGAGTCTCCTGCCTCGCGGGCAGATCGTCCGAGGGGCGCAGCGCCTGTGCGATGTCCCGCGGCAGCGCCGCGAGCGGTGTCGTGTGTCCGGTGAAGGCGCGAAACGCCTTGATATGAAAGCGAAACGACGGCGGCGTGCGTTGCGTCCATCGCCAGGCGACGGCGGCGTCGGGCAGACGGTAGTAGCTGCTGTCGACCTCGACCAGATCGAACGCCGATGCGTAGTAGCGCAAGCGCCCCTCGGGCGTTTTGACGCCCGGCGGGTAGAACCGGCCGCACGCGATAAGCGTCGGGTCGGTCCAGGACGATGTGCCAGTGCGGATCGTCATGGGAAGCTGGACGCAACGCTGTCGACGGGGTGACAGCGAGGGATTCGTCTCAAATTTGAAAGGGGCTCGATGGGCGTCTAACCCATCGTTATAATGTATAAATATACAGTACTTTTCGAGCGTACCCACGGGCAATCGGCGCGTTAGTTTGCGCATTTCCGTGGTTCTCCCCTTATCTTGCATGTCAGAACAGACGGCTGCCCCCGCCCGCGATCCGTGGGCCGAACTCAATGACCGCCAGCGCGAGGCGGTCGATTTTGGCGTCGGTGACGATGGCTCGCCCGGCGGTCCGTTGCTTGTCATTGCCGGCGCGGGCTCGGGCAAGACGAGCACCCTCGCACACCGCGTAGCGAACCTGATCGCGCGCGGGGCCGACCCCAACCGCATTGTGCTGCTCACGTTCTCGCGGCGCGCTGCCGCAGAAATGGAACGGCGCGTGGGCGCTGTGCTGCAAAAAGTGCTGGGGCTGCCGTCGACGCAGCCGCCATCGCTGCCATGGGCGGGGACGTTCCACGCCATCGGCGCACGGTTGTTGCGCGAGTTCGCCCCGCGCATCGGGTTGTCGGAGGCGTTCACCATCCACGACCGCAGCGACGCGGAGGATCTGCTCGGGCTGGTACGCCACGACCTCGGATTCTCCGCCACGCAATCGCGCTTCCCGCTCAAGGGCACGTGTCTGTCGATCTACTCGCGCGTGGTGAACAGTCAGGCGCCGCTGGCCGAGGTGCTTGCAAAGCATTTCCCGTGGTGCGCGCAGTGGGAGGCGCAACTCAAGACGCTTTTCGGCGCCTATGTCGGCGCAAAGCAAGCGCAACACGTGCTCGATTACGACGATCTGCTGCTGTACTGGGCAGAGACGATGGGGGCACCGGAACTCGCGCGCGAACTGGACGCGCGTTTCGATCACGTGCTCGTCGACGAGTATCAGGACACCAATCGGCTTCAGGCGCAGATTCTGCTCTCGATGAAGCCCGAGGGGCGCGGCCTCACGGTGGTGGGTGACGACGCGCAATCGATCTACGCCTTTCGCGCGGCCACGATCCGTAACATCCTCGACTTCCCCGGTCAGTTTGCGGTGCCCGCGCATGTGGTCACGCTCGAGCGCAACTACCGCTCGACGCAGCCGATTCTCGACGCGTCCAATGCCGTGATCGCCGAGTCGAGCGAGCGCTATGCAAAGGCGCTGTGGACGGACCGGGAATCGACGCGGCTGCCCCAGCTCGTCAATGTGAGCGACGAGTCGGGACAGGCGCGCTGGGTCGCCGATCAGGTACTTGAGCAGCGCGAGGCGGGTACGCGGTTGATGCAGCAGGCCGTGTTGTTTCGCACCGGCAGCCATAGCGCGGCGCTTGAGCTGGAACTCACGCGCCGCAACATTCCGTTCGTGAAGTTCGGCGGATTGAAGTTTCTCGAAGCGGCGCACGTGAAGGACATGCTGTCGATTCTGCGTTGGGCGCATAACCCCGCGAGCCGGTTGTCGGGGTTCCGCGTCGCGCAGTTGATTCCCGGCATCGGCCCGGTGAGTGCAACGCGTGTGCTCGACGCCATGGCCCAATCCGCCACGCCCGCACAAGTGCTTGCGGACTTCAAGCCGCCGTCCGCCGCTGCGACCGAGTGGCGCGCGTTCGTCGACGTCTTCATGACGCTGCACGACACGCGTCTCGCATGGCCGGCCGATGTGGATCTCGCGCTGCGTTGGTATGGGCCGCTGCTCGCACAGCGTTTCGACGACGCAGCCGTGCGTCAGGCCGATCTCGAACAACTCGCGCGCATTGCGAGCACCTATGGTTCCCGAGAGCAGTTTCTGACCGAGCTGACGCTCGATCCGCCCGATGCCACGAGTGCGCAATCGGGGCCGCCGCTGCTCGACGAGGACTATCTGATTCTGTCGACGATTCACAGCGCGAAAGGACAGGAGTGGCACTCGGTGTATGTGCTCAACGTGGTCGACGGTTGCATTCCTTCCGACATGAGCACAGGCGACGATGAGGACATCGAGGAAGAGCGACGGCTACTGTATGTCGCAATGACGCGCGCGAAAGTGTCACTGCAACTGGTCGTGCCGCAACGCTTCTACGTCCATCAACAAACGGGCATGGGCGATCGTCATGTGTACGGCACACGCAGCCGCTTCGTCTCCGAGCGCATGCTGCCGCTTTACGAGATCTTCCCGAAGCCGCGCGAGGACGATGTGCCGCGGGGGCCGGCGGGTGACGTCACCGTGCATATCGACGTGGCGAGGAAACTTCGCAACGCGTGGTCCTGACGCCGCATGGCGCGCTTTCGCCGGGTCGCGCCGAATCGGGAAAACTTACATCGCGTTTCCGTTGTCAGGCGCGGAAACTTTCTAAAGTTGCTGTCTTTCGTGCATCAGGTATAGTCGCCGCATCGGCGGCGGATCATTGTGTTTTCCGTCGCCGGGAAGGTTTCGTAAAAGCGCATCGACGCCCATTGAGACGCGTTGAAAAGACTGCGGGGAGAAAGGGATGCAATGGCTGGTTGACCAGATGACGTTGATGCCGACGGCGCTCTTGCTCGTCAGCATGGCGGTCGGCACGGCGGTGCTTGCCGTTGTCGTCGCCTGGCTTGCGCGTGTCTGGTTGTTCGACCGGCTGGGCGATCCGTCGGAGGTACGGAGCACGGTTGCCGATGTGGTTCACGGTAGCTTGCTGGCGTTCATCGTTTTCGTGCTCGCGCACGTGTTGACGGACGTGCGCGCGAATCTGGGCCGTGCCGATGATCAGGCGTTGCACGAAGCGTCCGTGGTGCGGCGGCTGGACCGCGAGCTCAAGGCCGTGGGAGACGCCGACGCGCAATCGGCGCGTGTGCTCCTGCGTAGTTACGTGACGTCTGCCGTCACTTCCGAATGGAAGACGCTGAGCACCGCAGACCCGGATCTCTCGCCGGACACGGAGGCGGCGCTGACCGCATTTGTCGGTGCAACGCGTCGGGTTGTCGCGCGACATGACGACAGTGCGAGCTCGATTCGTACGCTGCTCGATCGCTTGGAAGAGGCGCGGCAGGGGCGCTTCGAGAATGCGACGAAGACCGTGCCCGGTGTGTTCTGGTGGGTCATCTCGCTATTCCTGCTCGCGGCCATGGCGATGAATGGCCGTTACGCAGGCTCGTGGAAAAGTAACTTCATCATCGCCATCCACATGGGGGCGATCGGCATGGTGGTTGCGCTGATCATCAACCTGGATGAGCCGTTCCGGGGGGTGTCGGGCATCTCGCCTGGCCCCTTGGCGAAGGCCGTAGGAATCGTAGCGCCGCGTTGACGTGTCGCGCTGAATGCGTGCAGACGCGGGGTTAGTGAGGGTTTTGCATGCCGGATCGAATCCGGCAGTCGTATGCAGGAATGCAGGAGAAGAAAGACGATGTTTTCGAATGTGCCAGCGCCGTCGGCAGAATCCACGCCGGAAATCGAGGCGTTCCGCCCGGGTGTCTACCGTCACTACAAGGGCAATTGCTATCTCGCGCTCGGTATTGCACGGGCGGATGAGACGGACGAACCCGTTGTCGTCTACACGCGACTCTATCCGCGCGAAGGGCTGCCGATGAGCACCCGGCTGCTACGCATCTGGAATGCGCCGGTGATGACGGAGAGCGGCCCGGTGCCGCGCTTCACTTACATCGGCCACACGACGCCCGCCATCTGAGGCATCTCCGGGACGGCATTCACGCGCTCTCCCGCATCGGATTTTTGACTGCAACGACTGACCCGAACCGCCGGCCTTCCGGTACCTAGCCCTACTCAGGATCTACTCAGGACGTCCCCATGACTACGCTTTCTACGATGAGCCGTCAGGCCATCGCCACTTCGCACGCCCGTCGCTTTGTGAAACCGGACGAACACGACCCTCGCGAGTCCGGTGTCGCCGATGACGGACGGCCCACGTCGAAGCCTGCGCCGCGCAATTTGCGTCGCTGGTGGACGCTGTTCGCGATTCTGCCGTTCGTGACGTCGGTGGCGGGGTGTGGACTGCTGGCGGCGCCGTGCCGCGTAGCATCGGCAGGGCTGAAGATCATTCCGGGCGTTGGTGGCGTGCTGGCCGCGCCGACGGACGCTTGTGCGGCTGCCATCGACTGATGCCGGGAGCCCCTGCCGAGCCGGCAGGCAGACTGTTTTTCGACCGTAGAAAAAAAGAAAGCCCGCGCGTTGCGGGCTTAATCCATATCAAGAGGAGACATGGAGGAGACGAGTTCAGTATAGGACGTCGTGTTGCGACGCACCATATGTATTTTTACGTAAGTGTCTGCATGTTGCGTACTTGCAACGTTGAATAACTTACATTGAATCAATGGCTTATCTCGCGGTTCCTGTCGTCTCTTCCCCAGCTGCCTCCCGGAATCCCGAATCATTCCTCTAGTTATTGTGCGTGTGCACGCTTTTCCGTAGCCATCAGTCGAAGGAGGAAGGGCACGGAGTCGCGAAGCGACGGATTGAGCGTTGCGTCGTGATTGAGCCCTTCGTACTCGCGCACCAGCGTTGTCGTGCCCGCCTTGGTCACATCGCGGGCGAAAGCCTGCTGCATGATGAGCGGCACGTCGATGTCCTCCGATCCCATACCGATGAACACCGGGTGGTTGATGCGCAGCGTCGGATAGCGCATCGACGCGCTCTGCCTATCGAGCAGCTTCTGGATGCCGGGCTGCATGCTGTTGCCCGCGTTCAGCCCGGCAGACGTCGAGTGATCGGTCAGCGTGTCGATGCACAGCGTGCGCGCTTCGTTCAAGACGGGCAGTGCCTGCGGCGAGAAATACTTCGCTGCCTGCAACGACGGATCGCGGTCGGCGGCGGACAGGAAGATATACATCGCGTAGGGAATCTTCGGGTCCGGTGCGCCCGGATCGGGCTGACTCGCGAACAGCATGCCGGCAGACGTCTGCGCGTTGAAATACGGCGTGCCGGTCAGCACGGTGGCGATCACTTTGACGTCGGGCGCGTACTGCGGTTGATAGCCCGCCGCCGCGAATGCGGCATGGGCCCCCTGCGATTGTCCGACGAGCACCACACGGTTCTGCAACGGGAAGACGCTGCGTGCGGCCAGCAGGCTGTCGAGCACGCTATAGGCTTCTGCGCGCGAATTCAGATAGTGATGGAGTCCCTGCGAGCCGAGGCCCGCGTAGTCGGGGGAAACCACCGCGAAGCCGAGCGAGAGCCAGGTGTCGAGATACTGAATGTCGCGCGGGCTGCGCACGTTGAGCGACGGGGCACAGGCGCTGGCGATCCCCACCGTTCCATGCGCCCAGAGCACGACTGGCCAGCCGCCGGGCGGTGTCGGTCCTCTGGGCAGAAACACGGCGCCGGTGTCTTCGCGGGCCTCGATGCCGTCTACGCCGTCGATCGAGCTGTAGCGAATGCGGAATTGTTCGCCGGCTTCGGCCAGCCCGTGATCGGCGTCGAGCGGTTGCCGGTCGACGAGGGTGCCGTGCGGAATGGTGACGGGAGCGGCCTCGGGCGTGATCGCGTGTGCGGCGCGTCCGATGACCAGGCTGGCAAACAGGGCGGCGCTGACATAGCGCCACAGGCGGTTGAACATGTTGAACTGTCCTCGTATTGGGGGTTGCCGCTGAAGCTCGGACGGGCAGCGCTCGCGCGCTGCCCGGGTGCCTGTTGCTATTGCTCTGGCCAATACGGGTGACGTTACACCGTCCCCTTATGAATGTCTCGATCGTTGCGAATCAACGCAGCGTTAATGCTTCGGTGCGTCGGGCACCGTGTTGTCATGCAGTTGTTGGGCAGCGGCCTGTTGCTCGGCTTCACGCCATGCACGGCGCGACCGGCGCATGCGGCGCATTGCCAGCGAAGACATCGTGATCCAGCCGAACGGACGCGGATCGACGAGCATACTCACCGCGCGAGCGTAGTCGAGCACGAGACCGGGGGTCCAAGCCATTGTCTTGGCGCGCTTGCGCAGTTGCGCGGCGACCCACAGTTCAGGCGTGAGCCACAGGCGTACGAATGTCCACCAGCCGGCATCCTCCCCATTTTGCAGTTTGCCCACACGGCCTTCGATGGCCGCTTCGAGCGCCTTGGCCACGCTGCTGGAGCAGTTGCGGTGCGTCAGGTTGTAAGTGGGGTTCTGCTGGTACGCCTGCCAAAAGACGGCGAGCTGTTGCGGGCTGTAGTTGCGGATACGCACTTTCACGGTAGACGGGCACCAGGCCTGCGACTCTGTGGCGTAGTTCGGCTGGAACGTGCCGGGCACGTCGTTCTCGCGGGTGGCGCGCAGCAGTTGCCCGAATTGGTCCGGAGAGCGGTCGATCTCTTGGGCGGGATACAGACTCACATACACGCCCTCGTGACTCTCCAGTGCGGCGTGGCCGGTCGAGATCACGCCGTTCTTGTCGACGGCGGCGATGTAGCGATCGATCACCGGGTGACGTCGTGCAGGGGCCTTGGCCGAGCCCGAAGGGGTCCAGACGTGCACCGTCAGCGCCGGTTCGGTATCGGTGGGCGGGCCGTTCCAACGCGGCGCGCCAGGACGTTGACGCCAGAGGCGGCGCTTTTCCTGCGGGCTGCCGAGAATCTGTTCGATGCGGAAGTCGCCGCGCATGCGTCGCGCGCGCATGGCGAGCACAAGCACGTTCCAGCCGGTGAACATGAGGCCCAGCCCAATGGCGTACGGCAGCGTGCCGGCGTAGTGCGTGGGGTACGGCTGATAGAAGAAAATCGCGACGGCGATCTCCAGCACGCCGCCCCCCACCGCCCATTTCCAGCGCGGGTAGCGCACTACGTGCGCGGCCACGCATTGCAGCAGTCCGTCGGCGAGGAACAGGGTGCCGAACAGCATCGACAGCCAGAAGTTGCCGTTGTACTGATGGAAGAAAAGGACCAGCAGCGCCGCGATGGTGAAGGTGCCGCCCTTGAGGGCGCGCACGATGCGCTGGCCACCGACCCCGATGCCGACGATGGCGAGCGTCGCGAGCCCTTCGAGCAGCAGCAGCCAGGCGAACACTTTGATCGGGAAGTGCACCACGCCGTCGAGTGCATCGACGACCAGGGCCAATCCGAAGGCGAAGAAGATCGCACCGATCCAGATCAGCGCACGGGCCCGGCGGCGCAAATAGTCAACGCCGAGCAATAAGAGAATCAGTCGTACCAATGCAGGGTCTCCGTCGCATACGCGATTCCCGGTGAGTCCGGAATATCACGCACCCCGAGTTCGGGAGGTGGATCTTTTTGGAATACAGGATATTTTGGACGCTATCTTAACGCGTCAATGGTGACAGGCCAAAAACAAAGGCGGCGCGCTCCTTTCGGGGCGCGCCGCCTGTTGCAGCAGACAACACAGCTGCACCGCCCCGAAGGGCGATACGTTGGGTGGCCGACTTAGTCTTTCTTGCCTTCGAGCTGCGGCAGGGCGTCGTCGCTCGACGACGTCAGGAGGCCCACCTTGGCGTACGTCATCAGCTTCTCGCGCGTGTCGACGATGTCGAGCGTGCGCATCGTGAGCTGGCCGATGCGGTCGAGCGGCGTGAAGACCGAATCGCCCTTTTCCATCGTCAGGCGCTCGGGCTTGTACGTCAGGTTAGGCGAGGTGGTGTTCAGCAGCGAGTAATCGTTGCCGCGGCGCAGTTCGATGGTCACTTCGCCAGTCACGGCGCGCGCCACCCAGCGTTGTGCCGTCTCGCGCAACATGATCGCTTGCGGGTCGAACCAGCGGCCCTGATACAGCAGACGGCCCAGACGACGGCCGTTTTCGCGGTATTGCTCGATGGTGTCTTCGTTGTGGATGCCGGTCACGAGACGCTCGTAAGCGATGAACAGCAGCGCGAGGCCCGGAGCTTCGTAGATGCCGCGGCTCTTGGCTTCGATGATGCGGTTCTCGATCTGGTCGCTCATGCCCAGGCCGTGACGACCGCCGATGCGGTTGGCTTCTTCGAACAGTTCGACGGCGTTGGCGAACGTCTTGCCATTCAGGGCTACCGGCTGGCCTTCTTCGAAACGCACGGTGACTTCTTCGGCCTTGATCGCGCAATCGTCGCGCCAGAACGGCACGCCCATGATCGGCTGCACGATCTTGATGCCCGAATTCAGGTGCTCGAGATCCTTGGCTTCGTGCGTCGCGCCCAGCATGTTCGAGTCCGTCGAATAGGCCTTCTCGACCGACATCTTGTAATCGAAGCCGTTGGCGATCAGGAATTCCGACATTTCCTTGCGGCCGCCGAGTTCGTCGATGAACGTCTGGTCCAGCCACGGCTTGTAGATCTGCAGGCCCGGGTTGGTCAAGAGACCGTAGCGATAGAAGCGCTCGATGTCATTGCCCTTGTACGTGCTGCCATCGCCCCAGATATTGACGTCATCTTCCTTCATCGCGGCCACGAGCATCGTGCCCGTGACGGCGCGGCCGATCGGCGTGGTGTTGAAGTACGTGACGCCGGCGGTCGAGATGTGGAACGCGCCCGATTGCAGGGCGGCGATGCCTTCGGCCACGAGTTGTGCGCGACAGTCGATCAGACGGGCGTTCTCGGCGCCATAACCCATGGCGCGGCGCGGGATTTCCTCGTAGTCGGGTTCGTCCGGCTGACCCAGATTGGCCGTGTAAGCGTAGGGAACCGCGCCTTTCTGGCGCATCCAAAGCAGCGCAGCGCTGGTGTCGAGACCGCCCGAAAAGGCGATGCCGACCCGTTGTCCCATGGGAATGTGTTGCAGAATCGTGGTCATCGGCGTGAAAAAGCTGGGTTTTTAACCTGTCAAGTATCCCCGTCCGGGCTATGGATGGTCAAGTCTGATCACCACTGCGCGCCCGCCACACGGCACGCCGACGCCAGGAAATCCGAAAATGCCCGGATTACGAGCGATGCCTGACGATGCTGCGGATAGACGACATAAATCGACGACGGCGCCGGCTCGAACTCATCGAGCACCGTCACCAGTCGCCCGCCCAGCAAGGCCGGTGCGACGATGAACACCGGCAGCCATGTCACCCCGAGCCCGGTCATGGCGGCGTCGCGCGCCAGTTCGCCGTTGTTCACGCGAAGACGGCCGGCAACCGGGATCTCCAGCGCACGGCCGTCGCGCGAGTAGTGCCAGCTCACCCGCTGACTATGGCCGTAAGGCAGCACCGTGTGATCGCGCAGGTCTTCCGGCGTTTGTGGCGCGCCGTGGGCTTCGAGATAGCGGGGACTGGCGCAGGTGACCATGCGCATGGGCGCGATCGTGCGGGCGATCAGGGACGAATCGGCCAGCGCGCCGATACGCACCGCCACGTCGTAGCCTTCGCCGACGATGTCGACGGTACGGTCGTTCAACTCCAGCTCGACGGTGACGTCCGGATAGGACGTGAGAAACGTCGGGATCACCGAGCCCAGAAACATCGTGCCGAACGACATCGGCGCGGAGACTCGCAAGTTGCCGCGCACCTGCTCCCCTTGACTGCTCACCGCGAGGTTCGCGGCTTCCACGTCGTCGAGAATGCGCCGGGCACGCTCGTAATAGGTCCGTCCCAGGTCGGTCACGGCGAGCCGCCGTGTCGTGCGGAGCAGCAGGCGTACGCCCAGCGCCTGCTCCAGCGACGAGATCCGGCGGCTCACGAACTGCTTCGACAGCCCAAGCTTCCTCGCTGCACCGGTAAAACTCATCTCGTCCACGGCGGTGACGAAGATGCGCATGTCGTCGAGCAGATCCATCGGCAAGGTCCCGGTCGCAAGAAGGTGATGGATGACAATGGGCCGGCTGGCGTCGTCATTGTCACCCTGAGACCGACAATCTTAGCCGAGATGGCGCGTGACTTCGCTATCGCAGCGCCAGGCGCAGGCCGAGCAGAATCGCACCGGTGCCCGCCACGGCGAGTGCCGTGGGGCGGTGGCCGAAGATGCCCCAGTCGAGCAGCGCCGTCACGACGGGCACCAGATAGAACAGGCTGGTGACCGTGACGAGATTGCCCGTGGCGATCATGCGATAGAGCAGCAGCGTGGCGCCGACGGAAATCACGAGCGCCATGTAGAGCAGCGGCAGCCAGAAGCCCGCCGTTCCATCGACATGCCATGGCTGCGTGGGCGCGACGAGCAACGCCAGCGCCAAGCCGACCGCGTATTGCAGGGGCAGCACGTCGAGCGGTGTTTGCCGGGAGCCCTTTTGTGCGATGGTGCCGAGCGTCATGCAACCGAGCGCGCTGAGCGCCCACACCGAGCCTGCCGCGGACAGACGCGCCGACATCAGACTTTGCGCGACAACGAGCGCCAGCCCGGCCAGCGCGACGGCGAGGCCCAGCAGACGCCGTGCGCTATGCGAGCGCTCGAGCGCCACGAGCGTGAGAATCGGCTGCACGCCCAGTACCGTCGCCAGCGCGCCAGGCGTGATGCCGTTCGCGAGCGCGAGCAGATACGCTGCCTGATAGCCGCCGATGAGCAACACGCCGGTGCCGGCGACTTGCCATCGCGTACCGGCGGCTGGCCACCATTGACGGCGCGTCAACGCAATCAACGTAAGCGCCGCGAGCGCCACGCCAAGGCGGATCACGAGAAACGCAAACGCCGACGCGTGCGTCAGCCCCCATTTGGCGGCCAGTGCGCCGCCGCTCCATAGCAGAACAAACAAGAGCGTCGCGCCATGACGGCGCCACGCGAGACTTTCGACTTGCATCGATCTTCCCCTGAGCGGAGTCCCCGGCCTGCTGTGCGGAGTGGTGGCGCAAATGACGTAGCTAACGTCGCCAGCGCAACGACATCGCATACGCTGTCTGCGTTGCATGACGACACGTCGACACATCGACGCGTCAGGCGCATCGCGCACAGACAGGCGGACAGACTCTGAAATTCGGATGAAAAGGTGTTGTGCCAGGTGAAGACACCCGGCGCGCCAGCGGTGGCGTCAGACCACGACGGCGTCGGCGACCACCACGGCGGGGGGTGCCACACCGGCGGGTGGGGGAGGCGCGACTGCCGCAAAACGTCCGCGCAGACGAGCGCCCACACCGCGTTGCGGCGGCGATACGGCGAGGCGGATGGACGAGTCAGCAGTCATGGATCGAAGAAGGGATATCAGGCGCCCGTTACTCGACGGGCGTGAACACACTGTACACGCCGTCTTTCCGGCGGGCAAGGGTGTCGCTAAGCCGTTGGCCACGCGCCCGTGCGTTCGAGGCTGGGTGAGGCCTCGTCTTCGCGCCACGCGGCAGGCAGGGCGCTGCGCACCCGCCGCACTTCCCGCACGTGCAGACGAACGAGCCGCAAAGCGCCTTCGAAGCCGCTTTGCACTTCGTCATGCCAAAGAATCTCGGCATCGCCCGCTATGTGCAGAAAGTCGCCCGAGGCGAAGTCGACGAACACCACTCCCGCGCGCGGATTCGCATACAGATTGCCGAGCGTGTTGAAGAAGGCGTTGCCGCGAAAGTCGGGCCACGTCAGCGTGGTGGCATCTTCCACGCGCACGAAGCCCGGCTTGCCGCCGCGATGCGAGACGTCGGTGCCTGCGCTGCGCGCGCTCGCGCCCTCTCCCGCGTAATGCGTGGCGATGAAGAACGTGTCGGCACTCGCGATCTGCCATTGCGCATCGTCGTCGAGCGATGTTTGCGACGGCTCGGCGAGCGGCGGGGCGTCGTGCGTCTGCGGGGTAACTTCGCGCTTGCGGATGTACTGCGGACAGTTCCCGAAGCTCTGCACGACGTGCAGCGTGAAGCCTTGCGAATCGCCCTGCGCATCGACTTCGCCAACCGTGCCGTTGACCCGGTTACGACGACGTGTCGACGGCTCCAGTCCTAGCAAGCCGATGGACGCACCCGTCGTCACCGCGCCATGCAGCGGATCGGTCGATGGCGGCAGGGCGTTCACGCGCAGCAACGTCGGGTCGGGCGACCGGGCGAAGCCGGGCGTGCCGCTCAGCAGCGTTGCCCACGGTTGGCCGTGCGCGTCGAGCGCGCCCATCACGAGAAACGGCAACTGGGCAAAGAACTGACGATGCTGATCCGGCATCGCGAGACGAATGACTCGCGCCCCGACTTCCGCCATCGCTTCCCGGGAGCCGGCCAGCGTCTGCACGGCCATCTCGCCTGTGTGAAATGGCGACGACTCGGCAAGCGACGGTGATTGTCTGACGGGATTCTCGGGCGCGTTCATGGTCGTCTGCCTGGTGTTAGGGGGTATTCATGCGGCGTTCAGCCCGCACGCTGTCGACGCCATCGGCACGAAGCGCGGCAACGATTCGATGCGCGCCAACCACGCTCGCACGGCGCCATACGGTTGGAGCGAGACGTTCCCTTCGGGCGCGTGGGCCAGATAGGTGTAGCAAGCGATATCGGCAATCGTCGGTGTCGCGCCGGTGAGGAACGGGGACGCTTGCGCTGCGGCGAGATGCGTCTCCATGCGCGTGAGCAGCAGCGTCGCGCGCTCGATCATCGCGGTGGTATCGCCGGGCCGCTTGAACACTACCGCCACGCGCGCTGCGGCCGGACCGAACGCCAGATCCCCGGCCGCCACCGACAGCCAGCGCTGCACGTTGGCAGCGGCGAGCGGCTCGCGCGGCAGCCATGCGTGGTTTGCGTCGTAGCGGCTCGCGAGATAGACGAGAATCGCGTTCGAATCGGAGAGCACCACGCCCTCGTCGTCGATGGCCGGCACCTGACCGAACGCGTTGATGGCCAGAAACGCCGGTTGCCGGTGTTCGCCGGTCGCCAGGTCGACGTCCACATTCTCGTAAGGCAGATCCAGCAGATTGAGCATCAGCTCGATCCGATGGCAGTGGCCCGACAGCGCGAAACGATACAGACGGATCGGACGGGCAGGCCGGACGACGGCATTGGCTTGGGCGTGGGTGGGGTGGGTCATCGGGCCTCTCCGGTGGCGAGTGATGGGCGTCGGTCCTGAAGTCGGAACCGTCACGCGATACATGCATTCTCTATCCGACCGATTTCCGGATAAATGGTGAAATCCTGATTTGACTGCTCCATAAATCGGAGTAATGATGCGCGGCATGGACAAACTTCGCGCTATGCAGACGTTCGTCGCCATCGTCGATCAGGGCAGCCTGAGCGCGGCGGCGCGCGTACTCCATTCCTCGCTCCCGGCGGTGGTGCGCACGCTGGCGGCGCTCGAAACATCGCTCGACGTGCGCCTGCTCAATCGCACCACGCGCCGCATTGCACTCACCGAAGAGGGGCGCACATACCTCGACACCTGCCGCCAGATCCTGAGTGAGCTGCACGAGGCCGAGGCCCGGCTCGCTGCACGTCACGAGGCGCCGAGCGGCACGCTCGTCGTCACCGCCCCCGTCCTTTTCGGACAGCTTCATGTGGCGCCCGCGTTATATCGCTTTCTGCGTGCGTATCCGGCGGTCAAATGCCGTTTGCTGCTCAACGATCGCGTGGTGAATCTGTGGGAGGAGGGGATCGACGTCGGTATCCGGATCTCGCCGCTGGACGACTCCACGCTCGTGGCGCAGGGCATCGGTGCGATCCGCCGCGTGGTGGTGGCGAGTCCGGCGTGCATCGCCGAGCAAGGTGAGGTGACGCATCCACGCGAGCTCGTCGGCAAGCGCTGCATTCGCTCGCATGCCGGGGGGCTGGGGCAATGGCGGTTCTGGGAGGGCGGGCGAGAGTTTGTCGTTGCGGTGGACGGCAATCTCGAAATCAATCACGGCCTGACGGCTGTCGAGGCGTGTATCGACGGCATGGGCTACGGCTGCTTTCTGTCGTATCAGGTGGCCGGGCCGCTGGCCGACGCACGGCTGGTGCGTGTATTGAAGGATTACGAAGGACCGGCGCGGCCGGTGAACATCGTCTATCCGCATGCGCGGTTGTTGCCGTCGCGCACACGGGCGTTCGTGGCGTGGATGAAGCGGGAGTTGCGCGACGTGTCGATGTTATGAGGCGCACGCGAGGGAAGTCGGACGCCGGATAAAAGAACGCGGAAAGCGACGGAGCCGCTTCCCGCTTAAAAAGCCCGCCGACGCCAACCGGCGGGCCGCTTCGTTCTTCGTCGGATCAGGCTGTCGTGTTACCAGCCGCGGTGCCAGCCGCGATCGTAGTGACGTGCCTCCCAGCGGCGCTCGCGCCAATCCGACCACCGATCATGACCGTAGTAGACGACCGGCTGCGGTGCGACGTACACCGGGCGCGGCGCCACATACACCGGCTGCGGGGCCACGTAGACCGGCGGGGCGACCACAACCGGCGCGGGAACGCCGAGGTACACGCCAACGTCCACGTGGGCCGATGCGGCGCTCGATGCGATGGCGGCGGCTGCGCCGAGGGCAGCGACGATCAGAATGCGTTTCATGGTGTCCTCCATGAGCGCTCGCAGCGGGTGCGGGATGCGATTGGCTGCGCGCGCGTGGGCAATGAAGCCCGTGAGTCGGATCGATTCGCGAGGGCCCTGGCGCGTTACCGTCGCTGTGCGCCTTTCGTCGAACCGTTGATGCCAGTCTAGCGACGGCCCCGCGCGGGAGGTGCTACCAGTGTGTTGGGGATGTGTCGTTTTGTAACGCCGATGGACGTGTCGCGGGGGCGCGCATCGTCAATCGAATCGACGTGGAGACGGCGGGGAAAAAACAAAAGGCGTCACGCGAAAACGCGGGACGCCTTGTGCTTTATTCGTTGGTAGGCTCGATTGGACTCGAACCAACGACCCCCACCATGTCAAGGTGGTGCTCTAACCAGCTGAGCTACGAGCCTAGAAAGACCGCGAGTATAGGGTCAATTTTCGAAGCTGGCAAGCGTTTCGCGCGAATTTCTCGAAAAAAGTTGGCGGCGTGCTCATTCGCTGCGTTTCGTGGCGGCCCGGCCCGTCTCCGAGGTGCCGCGCTTCGGCTTGATGCGAACCCAGATCCCCTTGTTGCCGCCGCTGCCCGAGCGCTGCTCCACGTCGAACAGACCGATGGTCGCCACCAGATCGCTCAACTTGCCGAAGCCGTAGCTGCGTGCGTCGAAGTCCGGGGCCTGCTTGGCGATGTGACTGCCCATTGCGCCGAGGGTGGCCCAGCCGTCTTCGTCCGACACGCCTGTGACGGCGTTGCGCAGCAGCCGCACCAGTCGCGTGTCGCGCTTGAGCTCCGTCGCGCTGCGGCGCTTGCGCGGTGCCGGGGCTTCATCGTCGTCGGGCTCGTCGTCCTGACGCAGCAATTCCGTATAGATGAACTTGTCGCAAGCGGTGACGAAGGGCTGCGGGGTCTTGCGCTCACCGAAGCCGTACACGATCAGTCCCTGCTCGCGGATGCGCGACGCCAGTCGTGTGAAGTCGCTGTCGCTGGAGACGAGGCAGAAGCCGTCGAAGCGCCCGGTGTAGAGCAGATCCATCGCATCGATAATCATGGCGCTGTCGGTGGCGTTCTTGCCCACGGTGTAGCGGAACTGCTGGATCGGCTGAATCGAATATTCGAGCAGACATTTCTTCCAGCCGTCGAGATTCGGTTTCGTCCAGTCGCCGTAAATGCGTTTCACGCTCGCCACGCCATATTTGGCAACTTCGGTAAGCAGTCCTTCGACGATGGCGGGCGCGGCGTTATCGGCGTCGATGAGAACGACGAGTGTGGGGCCCTGAGCGGCCACGGGTGTTGTCACTGGCATGGCGGGGGTTCCTTAATTCGCGCGAAGGCGTTTGAGACGTCCTGCATTATGGCCCGGAACAGCGACCGTGGTGCCAGCCTTTCCCGCACGAATCGCCGCATCGGCCCTTCAGGACGGCACGCTACCGGCGGCCTGACGAATGAGGTCGATCGCTCGCGACGGATCGCGAAGCTCGTTAGCAAGCAGCAGGACGACTTTGGCGAGCAGCAACTCGCGCTTGTCTTGCGGTGCGGCGTCGATGGCCAGCGCGAGCGTGTCGTAGATGTCTTCGAGTCCGGCGATGGCGGTTTGTTGAGCGGTCATGACGAGGCTTCCTTGAATACGTGCCGGTAGGTGTCGGCGTGGACACTGACGTTGCGGCCGGGGCTCAAACGCGGGCCGTTGCCTGCGCGAGGGCGTCGGCAAGACGTGTCGCGTCGAGCTGCCGCCAGCGCGCGCAGACGTGATGGTCGGGACGCACGAGATACGCCGTGCCATCTTCCGCGCCGTACTTCGCCGCAGCGTGCCCCGCCGGGTCGGGCAACGTGAGGTCGACGCCGGCAACGCTGCCGCGAGACAGCGCCAATGCGATGACCCTGACCGGCACACCTCGCTCGCCCCACGCCACGATCTCTTGACGCAAGACATCGCTGAGCGGCGCGTCGCCGAACGTCAACAGATGGAAGGCAGCGCCGAGGTGATCGTAAAGATAGTCGTTCTCGCCGAGCTTCACGTTGGGCGCCGGTGCGCCGGCGTTCGGGCCTGCCGTCATCGTCGCGTTGTCGTCGTTCGGACTGTTGAGCGGCGAGTCGCGGTAGTCGTGCGCGCGCGACGTGCGCCAGTGAAACAGGGGCCGCACGAATGCGTGATCGAGCGAGAGTTCGAGCACGGCGTCGCGCAAGACACGAAAGCCATGCGAGGGGGGCGTCATGAAGCGAGTGCTCTTGCCGGCCTCCGCGATGATCTCGCGCGCTGCGCCCACGCGATCGTGCGTGTACGACGCGAGTAATTGCGACGGCGCGGCACCGCGGGCCACCGTCGCGAGTTTCCACGCCAGATCGATGGCGTCCTGAAAGCCCGTGTTGGCCCCGCGCACGCCGAAGATCGGCAGCAGGTGTGCGGCGTCGCCCGCGAAGAGAATGCGCCCGTGCACGTAGTCGGGCAGCGTGAGCGCACGTGCCGAATACACCGAGCACCAATCGAGTTCCCACGGTTTGCCGCCCAGACCCATCATGTCGAGTTGTGCGTCGATGCGCTCGCGAATCGTCTCCGGCTGCAAGGCGTGTTCGGACCTCTCGTCGACGGGTAACTGATAGTCCACGCGCCAGATACCGCCCGGCTCGCGATGCATGAGCACCGTGTTGCCGGGATTCCAGTCCGGCGCGAAGTAGGCAAGGCGCTCGGTCGGCAGATCGAGATCGATGCGGATGTCGGCGATTACGAAGCGGCCTTCGTAGCTCGCGCCTTCGAAGCGCAGGCCGAGCGCGGTGCGCACGGTCGAGCGCGCGCCGTCGGCGGCCACGAGCCAGTGCGTGCGTTGCGTGTACTCGCCCTCGGGCGTATCGATGTGCAGCGCAACCCCCTGATCGTCCTGCGTCAGTCCGACGAGCTTGTTGCCCCAGCGAATCTCCACGCGCGGCTCGCGCGCGATGGCATCCACCAGATAGCTCTCGAGCACGTTCTGCTGCAAGTTGATGAGCGGCGCGAAGCGATCGTCGGCATCGACCGGCGACTCCATGCGGAACACGCGCTGGCCGCGATAGTACGAATTGCCGCTCGTCCAGGGCAGGCCGTGGGCGACCACGGCGTCGGCCACGCCCACGGCTTGCAGAATTTCCTGCGAGCGGCGCGTGAAAACGATGGCGCGACTGCCCTCCGAGACTTGCTGCTCGGCTTGCAACACGACGCAGCGCATGCCATGACGTGCCAGCGCGAGCGCCGTGACCATGCCAATGGGGCCGCCACCGACGATGGTGACGGGCACGTCGGCGGACTGCGCTTGCGGCGCGAAGTGAGGATAGACGCGGTACGCGTGATACAGCGACGCGCGCGCGGTGGTCTCTGGTTGATGCATGGCGATGCGACACCCGAAAAGCCGCTCGACGCGCGCGCAGCGAATCCCGTATCGGCACGGAGGTGACGCTTGCACCGCGCGCGAATGACGGAGGCCGTCATCGAGCAGTTGGTTGCTAACGCAACCATTATCGTGTGCTAAGGTTGCGTTAGCAACCAAATAACGACCCATTTCGATTAGGGGAAAACACTGAAATGCGGCCATCCCACAAATCGCTCGATCAGTTCCTGACGTACAAGATGCATCGCCTGATGAAGCAGCACGACAGGCGTATCGCGCAGACATATGCCGACGAGGCGCAACTGAGCCTGGCGGAGTCGCGCGTGCTGGCGGCGGTTGGTACGGCGGGGGCGTTGTCGAATTCGGAGCTGGCGCGCCGGGCGAATCTGGACAAGAGCCAGGCGAGTCGCGGCGCCGACGGGCTGGTTGCGCGCGGGCTGGTGCGTCGCGCGCCGGACGAGCACGACGGGCGCGCCGTCAAGGTGACGCTGAGCGCAGAAGGCGAGCGTATGTGGCGCGTGGTGATCGACGCCGCACGCACGCATTACGACCAGTTGTTCGAAGCGCTCTCTGACGACGAAATGCGCGTGTATGAGCGTCTGCTCGACAAACTCCTGCTGCGCTCCGACGAACTCGACGAGCAGGCGTGACGAGCAGACGTGAGCCCGGCACGCGGCACCGCACGACGGCCATAAAAATGGGCACCCGAGGGTGCCCATTCTTCTTCGACGAGAGGCGACGGCGTCGCCATCGCATCACGCCAACATCACACCCACATCACGCAAACGACAGCGTCTTCGTCAGGTCGCCCGGCGGATTCGCACCGCGTGCAGCGAAGGCGGCGTTACGGTACGAGATGCCTTCGAGCGTCGGCAGATCGTGCAGACGCGTGACGAAACGCATGATCGACGTGGTGTCGTAGAACGTGTGATCGACGTTGCCGCGCTTGGCGAACGGCGAGATGACGATCGCGGGAATACGCGAGCCCGGACCCCAGCGGTCGCCCTTCGGCGGCGCAACGTGATCCCACCAGCCGCCGTTCTCGTCGTACGTCACCACGACCATCATGTTCTGCCACTGCGGCGACTTCATCAGGTGCGCGATCACGTTCGCCGCGTGCTGATCGCCGGACTCCACATCCGAGTATCCGGCGTGCTGGTTCAGGTTGCCCTGGGGCTTGTAGAACGTGACTGCGGGCAGCTTGCCGGCAATGGCGTCGGCGATGAATTTATTCGAGATCGGGCTGTCGCCTTCACCACCATCGCGCAGGTGTTCCTCACGAGCGGCCGTGCCCGGCGCGAACTGTGCGAAGTAGTTGAACGGCTGATGGTGGTACTGGAAGTTCGGCTTGTCCGCGCCGCCCTTGTGATCGAGCGCCGACTGCCATGCGCCCGCGTACCAGGCCCACGACACGCCCTTGGCCGAGAGCAGATCGCCAATGGTGGCGTAGTTCTGCGGCGGCAGCGTGGCCGGGTTCGACGCATCGGCCAGACGCATGTCGCCCGTGGCCGCAGCCTTGACCGGCGACGGCTGGTAGGCCGGCATCATTGTGTTCACCGCGAAGTCATCGGGCGTGATGGCGCCATCGCGCACGAACTTCGGTTTGCCGTCGGCGGCCGATGCGGGCGAGTCTGCCGCCACGGCCAGACGCACACCTTGCGGGCCGTCGGCGAGCACGGCGATCTTGTCCTTGGCGGGGCTTTGCGAGGCGTTCGGGTAGACGGGCGGACGGCCCGTCACGAGGAACTGGTGATTCAGGAACGAGCCGCCGAAAGCCGCCATGAAGAAGTTGTCGCACATCGTGTACTGCTGCGCGATCTTGTACATGTCGAGCGTCTTGGCGGTGTCGCCGTAATAGCCCATCACCAGACCGCCCGAGTCGGCCCATGCGGCGAACTGGTTGTTCGCGCCGTCGTTGATCTGCATCTGGTTCTGCCAGAACAGATGCCACAGATCGCGCGTGATGACGGACGCCGGCAGCAACTGGCCTTCGGCGTCCTTGAGCATGAACGGTGCGTTCGGCTGACGCGCGATGTCCTTCTCGGCAATGTGGTACTTCTTGCCGCCAATCATCTGCGAGCGCGGCACCAGACCGTCGAAGATCGGCGGCAGCAGCGACATCGGCGTCTTGCCGTCGCGATCGAGCTGCGTGTAGGCGGACGCGGCCACCTTCGACAGCGGCTTCTCCAGACCGGGGAAGTCGGCGAACAGGTTGTTGAAGCTGCGGTTCTCGAGATAGATCACCACCACCGTCTTGATATTGGCCTTGAGCTGGGCGTCGAAGGTGCCGCCTGCGGCGACGGCCGTCGGGGCACCGGCACCGCCTTCGGCGGCGCAGCCGGTCAGCGCCGTGGTGGCGCCGGCAGCGCCAGCGGCACCGATGGCGGCCAGACCCTGGAGGATACGGCGGCGCGACGGGTCCGACGGATTGTCGTCGAGAGTGCTCTGCGCATCGAGCGCGGGATCGTGAGGTTGGGGCTTGGCGTCGTGCGTCATGATGTCCTTGTTTGACGTGTCGGGCAGTTGGGCGCGCGTGGGCGCCCGCAACCGTTCGGCAAGGACTGACGGACAGGGACCGTAAGCAGCGTCGGCACACTAATTCGTCAAACTTGCCCGGGCGGGCGAGGCAGACGACGTTTTTACTCGGGGATTGTGACGATTCGGTGACATCGTCGAAGCGTCACGCATAGTGAAACGCGGCAAGCGTGCCGGGTGTCTCGATACGTGTCAATCAGACGGCGCGCTTGGCCTGACGTCCGGGGTAGCCGGTGTCCTCGAACAGGCCCGTGCGGAACTGCTCGACCAGGTCGTCGAGCAGGGCGCGCAGGGCGCTGGGCATCTGCTTGCGCGAGATGTACACGCCGTAGACCGTCATCTCGCGCGGCACGTAGTCCGGCAACAGGGCGCGCAGGGTGCCGTCGCGCAGATGCGGCAGCGCCGAGTAGACCGGTTGCATGGAAATGCCCGCACCCGCGAGCGTGGCGGCGAACACTACATTCACTTCATTGGCCGACAGATTGCCGCCCACGGGCACGCCGAGGGGCGCGCCGTTGTGCGTGAATTGCCAGAGACTCTTGCCGAAGTAGGTGTACGTCAGACAGTTGTGCAGCGCCAGATCCTCGGCGCGTTCGGGCGTGCCGTGACGTTGCAGGTAGGCCGGGGCGGCGCAGACGACGGAATGGCACGTGGCGAGTTTTCGGGCGATGAGGCCGGGCGACGGATCGGACGTGACACGAATCGCCAGATCGATGCGTTCGTCCACCAGATCGACGGTGCGATCGGCCACCACGAGGTCGATGGCGACGCCCGGGTGCCGCACGATGAATCGCGTGACGGCAGCCGCCAGAAACGCCTGCCCGAGCGAAGTGCTGCACGCCACGCGCAGCAGACCGCGCGGCGTGCTGTCGGCGTTCGATGCGCAGGCCAGATCGTCGGCGATGCCGAGCATCTCGCGACAGCGCGGCAGGGCGTCGATACCGGCATCGGTGAGGCTGACCGCGCGGGTCGTCCGATGCAGCAGACGCGTGCCGAGCCACGCTTCGAGCTCCGCCAGATAGCGCGAGACCATCGCCCGCGACATATCGAGCCGCTGTGCCGCCGCCGTGAGCGAGCCGCGCTCAGCCACTTCGGTGAAGACTCGCATTGCCGTCAGACGGTCCATGATTTGCTCGAACGATGCAACAAAGTGATCGTCATTATGGGCTTTTTTTGCGCGAGTGGCGCGACTACGATGGCACTCATGGAACGCGTCGATTGCGCCCCCGCGATCGCGCTGCATCACACAGGACACCCCCCGAAATGACGCAAGCCACTTTGCATTACATTGCTGACCCGCTGTGCGGCTGGTGCTACGCCGCCGCGCCCCTCGTGCGTGCCGCGCGCGATGTGGCGGGCCTTGATGTCGTGTTTCACGGCGGCGGCATGATGACCGGCCCGAACGCACAGCCCGTCACGCCGCAACTGCGCAATTACGTCATGCCGCACGACCACCGGATTGCCGAGCTGACGGGGCAACCGTTCGGCGACGCCTATTTCGAAGGGTTGCTGCGCGATGGCAGCGCCGTGTTCGACTCGGCGCCGCCCACGGCCGCCGTGCTGGCCGCACAGGCGCTGGCCGGGCGCGGACTCGACATGTTCGCCGCCGAGCAACACGCGCACTATGTGGACGGCAAGCGCATTGCCGATCGCGACGTGCTCATTGGCCTCGCGGCGGACCTTGGCGTCGACCGCGACGCCTTCGCCAAGGCCTTCGACGCGCAGGACGCCGCGACGCTCATGGCGCATTTCCGCGACAGCCGCGCGTGGCTTGCCCGTGTTGGCGGCAGCGGCTTCCCCACGTTCGCGCTGGAGATCGACGGACAACTGGCGCGTCTCGAGCCGGGGCGCTATCTCGGTCAGGCCGACGCGTGGCGCGATGCGCTTCGCGAGCGTCTGCTCGCAGCGAGCGCTGTGAACGTCAAGCCCGGCGATGGCGCCGGTGCGTTGCCGCAATGCGGCCCCGACGGCTGCGCGATCTGAGTCCCGAATTCAAGCATTCCCCCTCACCCCCAGGAGAGTCCTGATGAAAGTCGCATTGATTGGTATCACCGGCCGCGTCGGTACGCGCGTTGCCGATGAGTTGCTCCAACGTGGTCACACCGTGACGGGCATCGCCCGCAATCCCGAGCGTGTCGAGGCCGAGTCAGGCCTGAGCGTGGTCAAGGGCGACGCTGCCGATCCGTCGTCCCTCGCGCCGCTGCTCGCCGGTCACGACGCCGTGATCAGCGCCGGGCGCTTCGTCACGATGGACGCCGCCAGGCTCATCGACGCGGTGAAGCGCGCAGGCGTGCCGCGTCTGCTCGTTGTGGGCGGCGCAGGCAGTCTGGAGATCGCACCGGGCAAGGCGCTGGTCGACACGCCGGATTTCCCGCAAGCCTATAAGCCGGAAGCGAACGCCGGCCGCGTGTTCCTGCAAGTGCTGCGCGCCGAGCCGAAGGATTCGGCGCTGAACTGGACATTCCTGTCGCCGTCCGCGCTGTTCGAGCCGGGCGAGCGCACGGGCAAGTTCCGCCTCGGTGGCGACACGCTGCTCGTCGACGCCAATGGCAAGAGCTGGATTTCGATGGAAGACTACGCTATCGCGCTGGTCGACGAACTCGAAAAGAATCAGCACCCGCGTGCGCGTTTTACGATCGGGTACTGAGCGTAGCAGGACGGCGGGCGCGTGCCGACGCCCCGCGCGATCAGCGCGCCTGCCGGAACGTGAGGTTGTAACGCACGGCCTGAGCGTCGAAGCTGCCTTCGACGCTCGCAATGCCGTGATAGACGAGGCGCGAGGGACCGCCCCACACGACAACGTCGCCCGGCTCCAGACGCACACGACGCGTGCGATCGCCGCGTTGCAGGCCGCCCCACAGGAAGGTCGCGGGCAACCCGAGCGAGACCGAGACGATGGGCGCCCCCAACTCGCGTTCGTCGCGATCCTGGTGCAGCGTCAGGCGTGCATCGAGCGTATAGCAGTTGACGAGACACGCGTCGGGCGAGAAGTCCCGATAGCCGGCGGCTTGCGAGGCGTCACGCGCCAGTGCGGCGAACGAGGCCGGCATCGACGGCCACGGCTGCTTCGAGAGCGGATCGTGCGTGCCGTAGCGATATCCCATCTTGTCGCTGATCCATCCCACTTCCCCGCAATTGGTCATCGCGACCGACATCCGCTTGCCGCCCGGCGTCAGCCAGTGACGCAACGGCGCCTGCGCAATCACCCCGTCGATATCCGTGTGCAACGCTGCGAGACGCGAGCGCGCGAAGCCACGCAGCACGAGCGCGCCCGGTCCGAGTTCGTCGGCTGACGGGCTGGCGTGTTCGTTATCGGCGGCGTCGTTGCCGAAGAGGTCTAGCGTCATGTGACGTGATGTCAGGTTGCGTCGTGCAGGATCACGCCCAGCGTGTGCCGATGGCCGCTGCGCACACGGCTCACGCCGTGGCGCATGGTCACGCGGTACACACCGCGTGTGCCGTTCACCGGACGGTGATGCACCGCGAAGACCACGGCGTCGCCGCGCGTGAGCGGCACCACTTCGGCACGCGACTGCATTCGCGGGCGCTGCTCGGTGAGCACAAACTCGCCCCCCGTGAAGTCCTCGCCGGGCTGCGACAGCAGAATGGCCACCTGCAACGGGAAGACGTGTTCCCCATAGAGGTCCTGATGCAGACAATTGTAGTCGCCGGCTTCGTAACGCAATAGCAGCGGCGTGGGGCGGCGCTGACCCGCGTCGTGACATTGCGCGAGATAGGCGCGGTGCGTTGGCGGATAGCGCGTATCGATGCCCATGGCCTGGTGCCAGCGATGCGCAATGTCGCGCAGCGGTGCGTAAAACCCTTCGCGCAATTCGGCGACGAGCGATGGCAGCGGATAGGCGAAGTACTGGTACTCGCCTCGTCCGAAGCCATGACGCGCCATCACGATCCTGCTGCGGAACAGCGCGGACGTCGGCGTGATGCTGGCGCGCCCGTTCGTCGGCCCATACATCTCGCAAAGCGCGGCGCATTCGCGCTCACTTAGCAGATGCGCAATGCGCGCCGCGCCGAAGCCATTGAGTTCGTCTTCGAGTCCCGCCCAATCGAGCGACTGCACGCGAGCGCTCACAGCGTCCCCTGGCCGGTGTCGTCGCCATGCCCGTCGCGCTCGTGCGCGAGCAATGCACGCTTGCGTTCGACGCCCCAGCGATATCCCGACAGCGCTCCGTCGTTGCGCACGATCCGGTGGCACGGAATCGCCACCGCCAATCGGTTCGACGCACAGGCCTGCGCCACCGCACGCACCGCGCGAGGCGATCCGATGCGCTCGGCAATCTGTGCATAGCTGGCCGTCTGCCCGGCGGGCACGTCGCGCAGCGCTTGCCACACGCGTTGCTGGAACGCCGTGCCGCGCACATCGAGCGGGAGCGACAGGCCGATATGCGGCGATTCGACGAAGCCAACGACCTGCGCAACCCAGCGCTCGAACTGGGCATCGGCCCCGACGAGTTCCGCCTTCGGGAAGCGATCCTGCAATTCGCGCACGAGGGGTTCCGGATCGTCACCCAGAGAAATCGCGCACAGCCCGCGAGAGGTCGCAGCGACCAGCAGCGCACCGAGCGAGCATTGCGCCACGGCGAAGCGGATCGATTCGGCCTTGCCGCCCGCGCGGAACGCCGCAGGTTTCATGCCGAGCAGGGCGTCTGCGCTGGCGTAGAAACGGCCGTTGGAATTGAAGCCGGCGTCGTAGAACGCCGACGTGACGCTCTGCGCTGCGGGCAACGCATCGCGCACCCGCTCGGCGCGACGGGCGTTCGCGTAAGCCCGCGGCGTCACCCCCGTCACCGAGCGGAAAAGCCGGTGGAAGTAATGCGGGCTCAGGCCAGCCTCGGCGGCGAGCGTTTCGAGCGGGGGCGGTACCTCGGCCGTCTCGATGCGACGGCAGGCGGCCGTTATCAGCGCAGCGTGACGCGCGTCGAGCGCGCCTTGACCCGGCTTGCAACGCTTGCACGCACGAAAGCCCGCAAGCTCGGCCGCTGCCATATCCGTATGGAACGCAACGTTTTCACGCCGCGGGAGGCGGGCGCCGCAGGACGGTCGGCAATACACGCCGGTCGTGCGCACGGAGTAGAAGAATTCGCCGTCCGCCTGCTTGTCGCGGGTGGCGACGGCAGTCCATTTGGCGTCGTCGGTGGCGTAGCGGGACGTTGCCGGGCGGGTGTGGCTGCCGGACTGCGGATCGGCAGGCAAATCTGCGGGCAAATCGGACGGACCCTCGGCCTGAACACGACGCGGGCCGGTGGGATCACTGCGTGGTTGAGACGGACGTTTGGCGGTCATTGGATGGGGATGCATCGTGAGGTTCTCCCGACGGTTGAAGACTTGCCTTCAGTGTAGGGAGACGGTCGCGATGCTGCGCTCCGTTTCTTGCTATCGAATTCGACGAGCGTCGTCAGACCCCCGGCGGCATGGTCGTACCGAGCTTGGCCGCAAGACTCATCACCATCACCAGCACGAGCGCTTCGATGGCGACCACGCGCGCGAAGGCGGTCGTATCGAGCGGTGTCTGGCCGGTGTCGAGCGCCAGGCGCGGCAGGAAATGCCAGCGATTCCACGCGCCCAGCAATGCCGCGCAGGCAACGAGCACGAGCTTCGTCACGAGCCACGTCATATACGGCGCGTTCTGGTCGGAGAACCACAGCGAGGCGTTCTCGCCCAGCGTACGCCACGCGTTGAACGCCCCCGTCACGAGCGCAACGAGCATCGCCAGCGTGGCAACCGACGACAACCGTTCGCCATAGGCGGCACGCGCGCCGACCGGCCAGTGACGCCAGCCGGGGATCGCGCATCCCGCGACCAGCAACGCGCCCGTCCACGAGGCGGCCGCCGCGACATGCAGCGTATGAACGCCGATGGCGAGCCACGGCACGGACGCATCGGCCGCATGCCCGGTACTCGCACGCGCGAGCGCCAGCATGACAGCGCCTGCCGCGTAGACCCGCCGCGCGTAACGCTCCTGAAAATGCTCGCGACGATGGTGCCGGTCGCGGGGATCGTCGGCAACGGGCATGACCGCGCGCAGTCGACGCCGCGCGTCGTACCAGGCCCATGCGCCCGCGCACAGCAACGCGGCACCGAACCCGGCGACCCACTGCGCGCGGCCGAAATGGGATTGCGTGAGGACCAGCCATACGTCGCCGAGCATGGCAGACGTGCTGTCCCAGTCTGCGCCGGTCATCGCTTCGGTGCTCGCGAGCACGTAGGCGATCCACGCGAGCAGGGCCAACCCTGCCGCGAACGCCGGGAGCATGCGCAGCGTGAGACCGCGTCGCACGGCGTGCGGGCTGCGCAGCAGCCACACGCCGAGGGCAAGCGCCAGTGCGAGATCGAGCAGCCCCGCCGTCGCGGGTTGCCACGTCCCGGCAGCCAGGTCCGCCGACATTACTTCACGGTGAACTTGAAGCTGCCTTGCGTGCGATGGCCGTCGCTCGCCACCGCGACCCAGTTCGCTTGATATTCACCGGGTGCCAGGGTGGGGACAGTGAGCGTGAGCGTCTTGCGTGCGGCGTCCAGCTCGGGCTTGGCCTGCGTGACCGGCGTGCCCTTCGCGTCGACGACGGTGAGCTTCGAGAGCGCGCCTTCGAGCGGCGAATCGAATGTCGCGCGCACCGACTTTGGGGCTTCGACGGTGGCTTGCGCCGCCGGCTCGCTCGACGCGATGTGCGCATGCGCCCAGGCGCCTTGCGAAACGGCAGCTAGACCGATGGCCGCCGCGAGCGCGAGCCCTTGCGTCGTGCGACGCAGCAGGCCGGTGGCAACAGGGGCGTGGGAAGCGATTTTGGGAGTACGCATATCGAATTCGGCTAAATCACTGAGAAGTCACGGGGAAATCGGCGAGGCGCTGGCACGACATCCGGGAGCGGCCATGGCGGCCGCAGGCCCGCGCGACCAGCACTGCTCGCGCAGTATCGCAGACCTTACAGACCCGCGCAGCCGCCCGCCGGTTCCGGCGGTGCAGGCGCTGCCTGGCAAAGTGTCGCGCCTTCGCGCTTTCGCGTCTTCCCTCCGGCGTGTGCCAAAGGGCGAAACCTGTGGGGGGGGTGCCCCTATGTAGTTCGTCAAGCACTGGTGGCAGTTTTGGGTTGATAAAAAGTGCCGTCGCGCAGCATGGCAAAAAGGACGTCGCAGCG